>NZ_CP016761.1:3379550-4055461 GCF_001642935.1 Fictibacillus arsenicus | reverse complement strand
ATCATCTCTAAGGGGTCTTACTCACTTAACGTGATGGGAAATCTCATCTTGAGGGGGGCTTCATGCTTAGATGCTTTCAGCACTTATCCCGTCCACACGTAGCTACCCAGCTATGCCCCTGGCGGAACAACTGGTACACCAGCGGTGTGTCCATCCCGGTCCTCTCGTACTAAGGACAGCTCCTCTCAAATTTCCTGCGCCCGCGACGGATAGGGACCGAACTGTCTCACGACGTTCTGAACCCAGCTCGCGTACCGCTTTAATGGGCGAACAGCCCAACCCTTGGGACCTACTTCAGCCCCAGGATGCGATGAGCCGACATCGAGGTGCCAAACCTCCCCGTCGATGTGGACTCTTGGGGGAGATAAGCCTGTTATCCCCAGGGTAGCTTTTATCCGTTGAGCGATGGCCCTTCCATGCGGAACCACCGGATCACTAAGCCCGACTTTCGTCCCTGCTCGACTTGTAGGTCTCGCAGTCAAGCTCCCTTGTGCCTTTACACTCTGCGAATGATTTCCAACCATTCTGAGGGAACCTTTGGGCGCCTCCGTTACTGTTTAGGAGGCGACCGCCCCAGTCAAACTGCCCGCCTGACACTGTCTCCGAACCGGATCACGGTTCAAGGTTAGAATTTCAATACAGCCAGGGTAGTATCCCACCGACGCCTCCACCGAAGCTGGCGCTCCGGCTTCTCAGGCTCCTACCTATCCTGTACAAGCTGTACCAAAATCCAATATCAAGCTGCAGTAAAGCTCCATGGGGTCTTTCCGTCCTGTCGCGGGTAACCTGCATCTTCACAGGTACTATAATTTCACCGGGTCTCTCGTTGAGACAGTATCCAAGTCGTTACACCTTTCGTGCGGGTCGGAACTTACCCGACAAGGAATTTCGCTACCTTAGGACCGTTATAGTTACGGCCGCCGTTTACTGGGGCTTCAATTCAGAGCTTCTCCCGTAAGGGATAACCCCTCCTCTTAACCTTCCAGCACCGGGCAGGTGTCAGCCCCTATACTTCACCTTGCGGTTTCGCAGAGACCTGTGTTTTTGCTAAACAGTCGCTTGGATCTATTCACTGCGGCTCTCTCGGGCGATAAACCCTATCAGAGCACCCCTTCTCCCGAAGTTACGGGGTCATTTTGCCGAGTTCCTTAACGAGAGTTCTCCCGATCATCTTAGGATTCTCTCCTCGCCTACCTGTGTCGGTTTGCGGTACGGGCACCTCTTTCCTCACTAGAGGCTTTTCTTGGCAGTGTAGGATCAGGGACTTCGGTACTAAAATTTCCCTCGCCATCACAGCTCAGCCTTCACGTTGGACGGATTTGCCTATCCAACAGCCTAACTGCTTAGACGCACTATTCCATCAGTGCGCTCACCCTACCTTACTGCGTCCCCCCATTGTTCAAACGGAAAGGAGGTGGTACAGGAATATCAACCTGTTATCCATCGCCTACGCTTTTCAGCCTCGGCTTAGGCCCCGACTAACCCTGAGCGGACGAGCCTTCCTCAGGAAACCTTAGGCTTTCGATGGACAAGATTCTCACTTGTCTTTCGCTACTCATACCGGCATTCTCACTTCAAAGCGCTCCACCAGTCCTTCCGGTCTGACTTCACTGCACTTCGAACGCTCCCCTACCCCTGTCCCTAAAGGTACAAGCCATAGCTTCGGTGATACGTTTAGCCCCGTTACATTTTCGGCGCAGAGTCACTCGACCAGTGAGCTATTACGCACTCTTTAAATGGTGGCTGCTTCTAAGCCAACATCCTGGTTGTCTGGGCAACTCCACATCCTTTGCCACTTAACGTATACTTTGGGACCTTAGCTGATGGTCTGGGCTGTTTCCCTTTTGACTACGGATCTTATCACTCGCAGTCTGACTCCCGCGGATAATTCTCTGGCATTCGGAGTTTGACTGAATTCGGTAACCCTGTGGGGGCCCCTAGTCCAATCAGTGCTCTACCTCCAGGAATCTTGCCGCGAGGCTAGCCCTAAAGCTATTTCGGGGAGAACCAGCTATCTCCGTGTTCGATTGGCATTTCACCCCTACCCACACCTCATCCCCGCACTTTTCAACGTGCGTGGGTTCGGGCCTCCATTCAGTGTTACCTGAACTTCACCCTGGACATGGGTAGATCACACGGTTTCGGGTCTACGACCACGTACTATGTCGCCCTATTCAGACTCGCTTTCGCTGCGGCTCCGTCTATTCAACTTAACCTTGCACGGGATCGTAACTCGCCGGTTCATTCTACAAAAGGCACGCCGTCACCCGTTAATGGGCTCCGACTACTTGTAGGCACACGGTTTCAGGATCTCTTTCACTCCCCTTCCGGGGTGCTTTTCCCCTTTCCCTCACGGTACTGGTTCACTATCGGTCACTAGGGAGTATTTAGCCTTGGGAGATGGTCCTCCCGGATTCCGACGGGGTTTCACGTGTCCCGCCGTACTCAGGATCCACTCAGGAGGGAACGAAGTTTCAGCTACAGGGCTGTTACCTTCTTTGGCGGGCCTTTCCAGACCGCTTCACCTACTTCGTTCCTTTGTAACTCCATGTAGAGTGTCCTACAACCCCAGAGGGCAAGCCCTCTGGTTTGGGCTGTTTCCGTTTCGCTCGCCGCTACTCAGGAAATCGCATTTGCTTTCTCTTCCTCCGGGTACTTAGATGTTTCAGTTCCCCGGGTCTGCCTTCTCATACCCTATGTATTCAGATATGGATACCATCCCATTACGGATGGTGGGTTCCCCCATTCGGAAATCCCCGGATCAGTGCTTACTTACAGCTCCCCGAGGCATATCGGTGTTCGTCCCGTCCTTCTTCGGCTCCTAGTGCCAAGGCATCCACCGTGCGCCCTTTCTAGCTTAACCTTATATGATGTTTACACATCAAAGATTCTTGCTTTGGCGCAGATAAATAATCTATCTGCCTTGCATTACTTTGTTTGGATGTCGATATCTAGTTTTCAAAGAACATATAAAATAACCCTTTCATAAAAAATCTTAGAAAAGTGTTATTTAGTTGAGAGAGAGTTCTCTCAAAACTGAACAAAAGGCAAAAGGTGTACTTACGAAACAGTCGAAGCTGTTTCATAATCTCCATAGAAAGGAGGTGATCCAGCCGCACCTTCCGATACGGCTACCTTGTTACGACTTCACCCCAATCATCTGTCCCACCTTCGGCGGCTGGCTCCCAAAAGGGTTACCCCACCGACTTCGGGTGTTACAAACTCTCGTGGTGTGACGGGCGGTGTGTACAAGGCCCGGGAACGTATTCACCGCGGCATGCTGATCCGCGATTACTAGCAATTCCGGCTTCATGTAGGCGAGTTGCAGCCTACAATCCGAACTGAGAATGGCTTTTTGGGATTGGCTTGGCCTCGCGGCTTCGCAACCCTTTGTACCATCCATTGTAGCACGTGTGTAGCCCAGGTCATAAGGGGCATGATGATTTGACGTCATCCCCACCTTCCTCCGGTTTGTCACCGGCAGTCACCTTAGAGTGCCCAACTGAATGCTGGCAACTAAGGTCAAGGGTTGCGCTCGTTGCGGGACTTAACCCAACATCTCACGACACGAGCTGACGACAACCATGCACCACCTGTCACTCTGTCCCCCGAAGGGGAAAGCTCTATCTCTAGAGTGATCAGAGGATGTCAAGACCTGGTAAGGTTCTTCGCGTTGCTTCGAATTAAACCACATGCTCCACTGCTTGTGCGGGCCCCCGTCAATTCCTTTGAGTTTCAACCTTGCGGTCGTACTCCCCAGGCGGAGTGCTTAATGTGTTAACTTCAGCACTGAGGGTGGAACCCCCCAACACCTAGCACTCATCGTTTACGGCGTGGACTACCAGGGTATCTAATCCTGTTTGCTCCCCACGCTTTCGCGCCTCAGCGTCAGTTACAGGCCAAAAAGCCGCCTTCGCCACTGGTGTTCCTCCACATCTCTACGCATTTCACCGCTACACGTGGAATTCCACTTTTCTCTCCTGCACTCAAGTCTCCCAGTTTCCAATGACCCTCCACGGTTGAGCCGTGGGCTTTCACATCAGACTTAAGAGACCGCCTGCGCGCGCTTTACGCCCAATAATTCCGGATAACGCTTGCCACCTACGTATTACCGCGGCTGCTGGCACGTAGTTAGCCGTGGCTTTCTGGTTAGGTACCGTCAAGGTACGAGCAGTTACTCTCGTACTTGTTCTTCTCTAACAACAGAGCTTTACGACCCGAAGGCCTTCATCGCTCACGCGGCGTTGCTCGGTCAGGCTTTCGCCCATTGCCGAAGATTCCCTACTGCTGCCTCCCGTAGGAGTCTGGGCCGTGTCTCAGTCCCAGTGTGGCCGATCACCCTCTCAGGTCGGCTACGCATCGTCGCCTTGGTGAGCCGTTACCTCACCAACTAGCTAATGCGCCGCGGGCTCATCTGTAAGTGTCAGCCGAAACCGACTTTCAAAAAAGAAACATGCGTTTCTTCTTATTATCCGGTATTAGCCCCGGTTTCCCGGAGTTATCCCCGTCTTACAGGCAGATTACCCACGTGTTACTCACCCGTCCGCCGCTAAATCAGAGGAGCAAACTCCTCTTCATTCGCTCGACTTGCATGTATTAGGCACGCCGCCAGCGTTCATCCTGAGCCAGGATCAAACTCTCCATAAAAGTGTTTGACTTGCTCTAATTTGTTACTGACGGAATTAATTCTTAATTCCTTACCTTTGCTTTTGTTCAGTTTTCAAAGAACTTGTTTGCGTCACTTGTTTTAGCGACTTTAATAATATACCACGCTAAACTGTCAGAGTCAATAACTTTTTAAAACTTTTTCAAATCAATTCGTTATCAACTTAAAGTGTTGCAGCGCTGTTCTTAAGACAGCTTGATTAGTCTACCACGGATAAAGCCAGGTTACAATACATTAAAACAAAAAAGCTTCTATCCTAAGATAAAAGCTCTTCTATAAAGAGATCATTTCGTGTTTTTAAAGCGATGAACTCACCAGTTGAGTCTAATTTGACCATCGGACGTGTAGGCTGGCTTTCTTCAATGAAGACAATTTCAGCTACTTCATGATTAGTAAGTTTAACACGGCTGCCTGTTGAGAAGGTTGATAGGCCGGATAACAGGGCACGAATTACTTGATGATCGAACTTGCCAAACTGATCCTTCATCATCATTTCGAGTACTTTGAATGGAGATTGCTTGCTTCGATACGGACGTTCAGCTGTCATCGCCAGGTACACATCTGCTACAGCAAGTATTTTACTGAATGGATGAAGTTTGCTTCCTTGAACTTTTAGCGGATAGCCTGAACCGTCTTCCCGCTCATGGTGCTGCAGAACACCGAGCAAAACCCCTTCTTTTATAGATGGGATTTTTTTAAGCATATTATATCCATGGATGGTGTGTTTCTTAACCTCATCAAACTCTGCAGGGGACAGCGCGCCGCTTTTTTTCAAAATTGACGGCTGGACTTTGGCCATTCCGCAATCAGATAAAACCCCGGCAAGGCCTATTTGAATACAGTCTCCGTTTGAATAATTAAGTTTCTTTGCTAAAAACGTGCTCAATATCCCAACAGAAATTGCATGGTGATAAATATAATCTGCACTTGTGGCGTAGTGATGCAGCAATAAAATCTCTCTAGGAAAATTTGAACCTTCTTCAAGAACTTGTAAAACAGCTTGGCGAACTTCCAGCATATCTAATGGGCTTCCTGACTGCCAATTCGTAAATAATTGCTTATAGCGTTTGACCGTTTGCAGGTACAAGCTCGGAAATGAAGAGATATCTTCTTTTTTTAGCTGCAGAGACGTTTTCTCTTCTTGTTTAGCAGCAGGAGTTGCTGCATTTTCCTTTATGCTGTTTGCGTTGAAACCTGAATCATGAAGGATATCAATCTCTTCTATATTAAAACGAGTAAGTACTCTTAAATGTTCTGAATTTAATACAGTGTTTTTATTAACGATCGGCTGATTCGTCATCGAGAAAACATCTTGAACCAGCATTTGGCCAATCTTTGCCTGACTCGTTTTAACTTTCATAATACAATAAACTCCTTTTGTCCGAAAATTCATAGTTTAATTGTACATATAAAAAAGAGGAAAATGTATACTCATTTTCCTCTTTTAAGAAATTATTCGTTATTCTCTTCGTTGTTCTCTTCAGATTCATTCTCAGAAGCTGGCGATTCTTGCCCTTCAGTTACGATAGGTTCACCATTTTCATCTAACAGTTCATCTTCTGTTTCTTCTTCTCGTTCTACTACGGCAACCGTAGCAACATGATTGCTGTCATTCATAGACATCAATCTTACACCTTGCGTATTTCGGCCCATTGTCGAAATGCCAGAGATGTTCATTCGGATGATGATTCCTTTAGCTGTAATAATCATCAAGTCTTCTTCATCCGTTACAGTCTTCAAGGTAACGACAGGACCATTCTTTTCAGTGATATTAACTGTTTTAATCCCTTTACCGCCGCGTGACTGCAGACGGTATTCACTCATCGGTGTACGCTTGCCGTAACCTCTTGTTGTAACGATCAGGATGTCTTGTGTCTCATCCAATACTTCCATTCCAACAACTGCATCATCTTCACCTAGAGTAATAGCTTTAACACCTGTAGCTGTTCGTCCCATAGATCTTACGTCTGTTTCCTGGTAACGGATAGACATTCCTTGTTTTGTACCGACAATAATGTCTTTCGTACCGTCTGTTAAACGTACACCCATCAGTTCATCTTCATCCCGAAGATTAATAGCAAACAGACCACCTTTGCGGATATTGCTGTATGCAGATAATGGAGAACGTTTCGTTATTCCCTGTTTCGTCATAAAGTTAAGGTAAATTTCATCACTTTCCATATCCTCAACAGGGATAACAGCTGAAATGGTCTCACCTTGCTCGATCTGCAGCAGGTTGATGATCGGAATACCTTTGGCTGTTCTTCCGTACTCAGGAATCTCGTAACCTTTTAAGCGGTAAGCTTTCCCCTTATTCGTAAAGAACAGAATGTAGTTATGAGTATTTGTTGTAAACAGCTGTTCAACAAAATCATCTTCACTAGTGCCCATTCCTTGAATCCCTTTACCGCCGCGTCGCTGTGAACGGTAAGTGGAAATTGGAAGGCGCTTAATATAGCCTTTGTTCGTCAGCGTGATTACGATATTCGAACGCGGAATTAAATCTTCGTCCTCGATGCTGTTGAATCCGACCGAAATAATGGTACGTCTTGGGTTATCATATTTTTCTTTAACTTCAATAAGTTCGGTGCGGATGATCTCAAGAATCTTCTCTTCATCTGCTAAAATCGCTCTTAATTCAGCGATTAAAGCAACCAATTCACTATATTCGTTTTCGATCTTGTCACGCTCTAAACCTGTTAAACGCTGCAAACGCATGTCTAGAATTGCTTGAGACTGCTCATAGCTTAATTCAAACTTCTCCATTAATCCTTCACGAGCAACGTCAGTCGTTCTGGAACCACGGATCAATGCGATTACTTCATCCAAGTGATCAAGTGCGATACGCAGACCTTCTAAAATATGAGCTCTTGCTTCAGCCTTCTTAAGGTCAAACTCCGTACGGCGGCGAATGATCACTTGCTGATGCTTCAGGTAATGGTAAAGAAATTCTTTAATATTAAGAACTTTCGGCTGCCCGTCAACAAGTGCAAGCATGTTGATACCAAAGCTTGTCTGAAGAGCTGTTTGTTTATATAAATTATTTAAAATAACATTTGCATTCGCATCACGGCGGACTTCCATCACGATACGCATACCGTTTCGGTCAGATTCATCACGCAGGTCTGTGATACCTTCAATCTTTTTATCACGAACCAGTTCAGCAATTTTTTCAATGAGACGGGCTTTGTTTACTTGGTAAGGAAGCTCCGTAACGATGATTGCTTGCTTTCCGCTAGGCATTTCATCGATTTCGGCTTTTGCACGGATAATAATTGAACCTCTTCCGGTTTGATAAGCCTTGCGAATTCCTTCACGTCCTAAAATTTCCCCTGCGGTAGGAAAATCAGGGCCTGGAATAATTTCCATCAGTTCAGGGATTGTGATGTCTGGATTTTCACTTACTGCTAAAACTCCGTCAATTACTTCTCCAAGATGATGCGGCGGAATATTCGTTGCCATACCAACCGCGATTCCAGCAGCACCATTAACGAGCAAATTTGGGAAACGTGCAGGCAATACAACCGGTTCTTGTTCAGATCCATCATAGTTATCTTTGTAGCCAATTGTGTCTTTGTTGATGTCTCGCACCATTTCCATGGCGATCTTCGACATACGCGCCTCAGTATAACGCATAGCTGCCGCAGCGTCGCCGTCGACAGAACCGAAGTTACCGTGGCCATCGATCAGCATGTGGCGGAAGTTGAAATCCTGAGCCATACGAACCATCGTATCGTATACAGCAGAGTCGCCGTGAGGGTGATACTTACCGATTACTTCACCAACGATACGTGCAGACTTTTTATAAGCTTTGTCCGCTGTCATACCAAGATCGTTCATGGCATAAAGAATACGCCGGTGAACAGGCTTTAATCCGTCACGTACATCTGGCAATGCACGGCTGACGATAACGCTCATGGCATAATCCATGAAAGATGTACGCATTTCCGTACTAATATTTATTTCTTTAACCCGGGAACGTTCCATTTCAGACATTCGTTTTACCTCCATAACCTCTTGAAAAACAGGTTTTTAAAGCCCCTAATTCGGCTTTTAAACGAACCGAAACTGGACCTAGTCCAGCTTCAGCATTTTCTATGTTCAGCTTCAGCACCTAAAAATAAATGCTGAAACATTCTTAACTAAATATCTAAATTCTTTACGTACTGTGCGTTTTCTTGAATGAAATCACGGCGGGGTTCTACTTTATCTCCCATCAAGATCTCAAACGTTTCGTCAGCAGCCATTGCATCTTTCATTTCAACTTGAAGCAATGTACGTGTTTCCGGATCCATTGTCGTTTCCCACAGCTGGGTAGGATTCATCTCACCAAGACCCTTATAGCGCTGCAGCTGCGGCTTTGGAATTTGCGGAAGTTCAGCCAATAATTTCTCAAGTTCTTTATCATTGTATGCATATTCTATACGCTTTCCTTGCTGCACTTTATAAAGCGGCGGCTGAGCGATATAAATATATCCGTGTTCAATGATCGGGCGCATATAGCGGAAAAAGAATGTTAAAAGCAGTGTACGAATATGCGCACCATCGACATCGGCATCGGTCATGATAATGATTTTATGGTAACGGGCTTTTGTAATATCAAATTCGTCGCCGATACCTGTACCTAAAGCCGTGATAATTGCACGGACTTCGTTATTTGAAAGAATCTTATCCAGTCTTGCTTTTTCAACGTTAATAATTTTACCGCGAAGAGGCAAGATCGCTTGGAAGTGCCGGTCACGTCCCTGTTTTGCAGATCCGCCGGCAGAGTCACCCTCAACCACGTACAGTTCAGAGATGCTTGCATCTTTAGAAGAGCAATCTGCCAGTTTCCCCGGTAATGAAGAAACCTCTAATGCACTCTTGCGGCGCGTAAGTTCACGCGCTTTTTTCGCAGCAACACGTGCACGCAGCGCCATCATACCTTTTTCAACGATTGCCTTTGCTACAACCGGGTTCTCAAGCATGAAAGATGAGAACGTCTCAGAAAAAATAGATTCAGTGATCTGTCTTGCTTCAGAGTTTCCAAGCTTTGTTTTCGTCTGCCCTTCAAACTGCGGATCCGGGTGCTTGATCGAAATAATCGCTGTTAACCCTTCACGAACATCTTCACCAGTAAGGTTCGTGTCATTGTCTTTAAACAAGTTATTCTTTCGGCCGTAATCGTTGATCACACGAGTGAGAGCTGTTTTAAAACCAGATTCGTGCGTTCCGCCTTCGTGTGTGTTGATGTTGTTCGCAAAAGAATAGATATTGCTTGCATAGCTGTCATTGTATTGGAACGCGATTTCTACTGAGATGCCATCTTTTTCACCTTCAACAAAAATCGGCTCTTCATGAAGTACTCCGCGAGTACGGTTAATATGCTCAACGTATGACTTAATACCGCCCTCATAGTGGTATTCCTTCACTTCAGGCTCTTCCCCGCGTTTATCTTCTGCAATGATGCGAAGACCACGGTTCAGGTAAGCAAGTTCACGAATACGATTAGAAAGAGTCGGGAAATCATATTCTAATGATTCAGTAAAAATTTCTGGGTCTGGCTTAAAGTGTGTGCGTGTACCCGTCTTATCTGTTTCGCCGATAATTTTCAAGTCTGCAGTCGGTACACCGCGCTCATATGATTGATAATGCAGTTTCCCATCACGGGATACAGTAACCTCAAGCATTGTGGACAGCGCGTTAACTACGGATGCACCTACACCATGGAGACCTCCGGATACTTTATATCCGCCGCCGCCGAATTTACCGCCGGCATGCAGGACAGTCATGATAACTTCCAGCGCTGGTCTTCCCATTTTTTCATGCATACCAACAGGAATACCGCGTCCATTATCTTCTACAGTGATGCTGTTGTCCTCTTCAATCGTAATGCGAATCGTATCACAGTATCCTGCTAGCGCTTCATCGATTGAATTATCAACGATCTCCCATACAAGATGGTGCAAACCGCGTACATTTGTTGCACCAATATACATCCCAGGACGTTTACGGACAGCTTCTAGCCCCTCAAGTACCTGGATATTACTTTCATCATAATTTTGCTGATGCTCTAACTTTTGTTCAGTCGTCAATTGGTTCACCTTCATTCCGGTTTAAAAACGCTTTATTTATAAAACCTTTATTTTATATTCCAGCCATTTTCAAGTTCGAGGCGATCAGAGGCTCTCTTTTTTAACGTAGAGGCAGAAAGGGGAGACAAATAAATCGTTTTGTCAGTAATAATTACGGATTTTGCAGCATTCCCGCTCAAATCGGTCAATGTCTGATTCTTTTCATGCTTTTTAAGAAATTCCTTCGCAAGCTCAGAAGTCTTTAACGCATTGATATCCAATATAGCTAGTACATCTTTAGAATGAATAACTTCTTCATCACCTAAATGCAAAAGCAAATCCCTCACCTCATTTCAAACGTTCTATGGAGCCTGAATGAACTTGATAGGTTGCGGCCTTTTCCAATGTTTCATGGTGAATTCCTTCAACACTGGTCGTAGTAACAAAGGTTTGAACTTTCCCTTGGATGGTATTTAACAGATGAGATTGCCTGAAGTCGTCTAATTCAGAAAGTACATCATCCAGCAGCAGAACAGGATATTCTCCAACTTCTGAATGAATTAAATCGATTTCGGCGAGCTTCAGTGAAAGAGCTGTCGTGCGCTGCTGTCCTTGAGAACCGAATGTTTGTACATCTTTCCCATTTACCGAAAACAGCAGATCATCCCGATGGGGTCCAAATAATGATGTACCCCGTTCAATCTCTTTTTCTTTTATTTTACCAAATTTCGAATGAAACGCTTCTATCATTTTCGACAAATCGGGTTCATCGCATACCTCTACGGCAGGTTTGTAATGAATTTTTAAGCTTTCGAGCCCTCTCGATATGCCATGGTGAATCGGTTCTGCCCATCCTTGCAGCTTCTCCATGTATTTCATGCGTTTCATTGTAATTCTTGCCGCTTTATCTATAAGCTGTTCTGTTAATATCTCAAGCATCGTCATATTTTCGGTGCTTTTATTTCGATACATGTCTCTTAAAAGAGAATTTCGCTGAGACAGGATCTTTTGATACACAGATAAATCGTTCAAATAAACAGCGTTTACCTGGCCAATCTCCATGTCAATAAAACGACGACGCACCTGCGGACTGCCTTTTACAAGATTTAAATCCTCAGGTGCAAACATGACCACATTAAAATGTCCGACGTAATCTGTTAAGCGTCGCTGTTCAATGCGGCTGATTTTCGCTTTTTTTCCTTTTTGTGATATGACGAGGCTCAAATCAAAAGAACTGTTTTTCTTTTTGATGCTACCCTCTATTTTAGCATATTCTTCGTCCCAAGTTATTAACTCTTTATCTTTTGACGTCCGATAAGACCTCGCCATGGCCAAAACATAGATCGATTCCATGACATTCGTTTTACCCTGGGCATTTTCTCCAAGGAAAACATTGACCTTATTTTCAAATCTTAAAGACTGATCTTTATAGTTCCGGTAGTTCCTCAGATAAAGCTCTTCAATATGCAAAGGGATACCCCCTATTCCGTTGTTACCTTGAACTCTCCTATATCTGGAATGGACACGACATCACCCGCATATAGTTTTTTCCCCCGGCGTGTTTCATGTTCTCCGTTCACAAGAACTTCATGTTCTGCTAAATACCATTTTACCATGCCGCCCGATTGGATGACATCGGTTGTTTTCAGCAGCTGTTGAAGCGTTATAAATTCTGTATTGATCTTTACGCTTTCCATTTCAAAAACCTCCTGCTTTTATAATCAATGTTGCTCTTGAAAGTGGCTGATTTCCGTTCCAGGATGCTCGCTTTCCGGGGGGTGTGCGGTGAGCCTCCTAAGCGCTTTGCACTTTCAGGAGTCTCACCTGTCCCCATTGATCCCCCAGGAGTCTCGCACCTTGCACTCCGATCAACCTGTCAGTGATGAGAATGAATAAAAATGACTAAAAGCAACAATTTTTTAGAAAAGATCGTTATCGTTCTTACTAGTATCCCCAAAAAACGAGTCTCTTAGAAAAAGAAAAGAAAGCCGCCGGTCATCCGGCAGCTTAATATTTTAGTAAGTTCTTACCGGCAGGATTAACTGGCGGATAGTGTCATCTGAGACAGGCTGGATAAGGAATGGACGCATAGCACCTGTGAAAAGAATGCTGATTTCAGAACAGTCCATAACCTTAAGCGCCTCCATCACATACTTTGCATTGAAAGAAATTTTAAGTTCTTCCCCTTCAATGTCTTCAGCGATCATATGTTCAAAAACTTTACCGATCTCAGGCGAGTTCGATGATAGTTCGATCGTTTTGTTGTCCAGTGTTGCTAGTTTAACAACATTGTTTCTTCCTTCTCTTGCTAATAAAGAAGCTCGGTCGATCGCTTGCAAAAACTCTTTTGTTTTTAAAACAAATGTTGTTTTGCTTTCAGATGGAATCAGCTTTGAAGTGTCTGGGTAGTTTCCATCCAATAAGCGGGAGAACAATAAAATATTCTTTGCTTTAAATAAAATCTGATTGTTCGTAACAACAATTTGAACTTTCTCTGCAGATTCATCAAGAATTTTAGAAAGTTCATTCAAGCTCTTTCCTGGAATAACTACGTTTTGGAAAGATAACTCTTCTGCTTGTGAATCAATTGGCATTTTACGCTCTGCTAATCTGTGGCTGTCTGTTGCAATACAGTTAAGCAACCCATCAGATAATGTCCAGTTGACACCAGTTAAGATCGGGCGTGTTTCTGAGGTGGACACCGCAAAGACAGTTTGACGGATCATTGCTTTAAGCAGATCGCTTTGAATTTCAAAAACAAGATTTTCTTCAATCTGCGGCAAACGCGGATATTCTTCAGGATCGAGTCCCAATAAGCTGAATTCAGATGCACCTGAGCGAAGAGTTGTTTCGAAACGCTCTCCAACTTCGATCTCTACTGAATCATTTGGCAGCTTTTTAACGATTTCAGAGAAATAGCGTGCTGGAAGAACAACACTTCCTTCTTGCTTTACCTCAATATGTACAAGATCTCCTTCTTCAGTCGGTATCAATCGTTCAATGGAAATATCAGAATCACTACCAGTTAAGTGCACTCCGTCATAAGTCACTTCCATTTTTATTCCCGTTAAAATCGGAATTGTTGTTCGTGATGAGACGGCTTTCATGACATCCTGAACTGCTTCAATCAATTGGTTTAATTGAATCTTAACTTTCATTGTTTTACCCCCCTGATATTAATTAAAATCTTTTAAAAAAATAGTAGTAATAGTACTAGGCGCTGTGAATGTGTGGATAACCCGTTCAAACAAAGATAGAACAGCCTATCCACATGTGGACAGACTGTGTATAAAGCAACAGTAGTTATTCACAGTATTCAAGGTTGCTATTTAGATCGATTTTAACTGATCATGAATTTCTTGTACTTTCTTTTGCAGCACTTGATCTGTAATAAGCAATCTTGAAATCTTTTCATGTGCATGAAGAACAGTTGTATGATCACGGCCACCAAATTCTTCCCCGATTTTAGGAAGTGAGTTATCAGTTAGCTCACGTGAAAGATACATAGCGATCTGTCTTGGAAAAGCAACTGATTTTGTTCTCTTTTTCGCCGTGAAATCTTCGAGCTTAACGTTATAATGTTTGCCGACTACTTCTTGTATATGATGAATGGTAAGAGTCCTTGGTTTTGCTGACGGTATGATATCACGCAGTGCTTCTGCAGCCAAATCTGCGTTCATATCTTGATTAATTAAAGAAGAATAAGCTACAACACGTATAAGTGCACCTTCAAGTTCACGAATGTTTGTATCGATTTGATTTGCGATATAAAGCATAACTTCATTTGGAATATCAAGACCTTCAGCTTTCGCCTTTTTTCGCAGAATTGCAATCCTTGTTTCCAGATCTGGCGGCGTAATATCCGTTATCAATCCCCATTCAAAACGTGAACGGAGTCTGTCCTCTAATGTAGGAATTTCCTTTGGAGGACGGTCACTTGAGATTACAATCTGTTTGCTTTCTTCATGTAGTGCATTGAATGTATGGAAAAATTCCTCTTGCGTCTGTTCTTTTCCCGCAAGGAATTGAATATCATCTATAAGAAGCACGTCCACACTGCGGAACTTATTGCGAAATTCAACTGTTTTATTATCTCGAATAGAATTTATGAATTCATTTGTAAATTTTTCTGATGACAAATAAACAACTTTTGCCCCTGGATTATGTTCCAGTACATAATGTCCGATCGCATGCATCAAATGCGTTTTTCCTAACCCGACTCCACCATAAATAAATAGCGGATTGTATGCTTTCGCCGGTGCTTCTGCTACAGCTAGTGATGCAGCATGCGCAAAGCGGTTTCCAGAACCGATTACAAACCGGTCGAACGTGTACTTTGGATTAAGCATACTTTGAGAAACTTCTTCGTGAGGTTCATTTGGCGCTTTTGGTGCTTTTTTCATCGACAGCTCCAAGTCTAAATCTAAATCTGACTGATTTTGTGGAATGATGAACTTTACATCTAATGCCGCACCAGTAACGTCCAGCAAGGTTTCCGAAATAATGCCAGCATACCTTGATTCCAGCCAATCACGCGCAAATTCATTAGGTGCTGTGATGACAAGCGTATCATTTTGCAATGCATGGGCTGTTGTTGATTTTAACCAGGTTTCAAAGCTGGGCTTACTAACTTTTTTTTCTATAGCCGCAAGTGCTTTGGACCATAGGTCATTAATGTTTTCCAACCAATTTACCCCCCTTATCTCTTTTTAGTCATCCTATTTCAGCAGTCGTTTTCCCTGTTGTTTAAGGTTTGTACATGCAGTGAATACCTATGCATAAAAATAAAAGTCCACATGATATGTGAATGATAATTAATATAGTAGATAATAGGATTATAAACAGCCATACAGTGTTTGTGGACAACCTTTTAAACAGTGAATTTAAACTGTCCACAACTTTATCCACAGCATGTGAATAACTTTGTATAGCTGAGATGTTATTAACGAGTTAAAACACAACAAGCATATCAAAAAAAAGTAAGCTTGGCAACGGATTATTGTTACTTATCCACAACGCCCATACCTTGTGTAAAGAAGTTGTCCACAACACAAGATTTTGTGTAAAAGATGTCGATAATTGGTGTGGATAATGAAAAACATGTCGAAAAAAATGTCCACAGGAAGATAAAAAATGAAAAATGCGGTTTGAGTAAAAGGTTGTAGAATAGAGAGAAGATCGGAGAGAAACGTCTAACATTTATTAAAAGTAAAAACCACCTTGACAAATGAAGTGGTGAGTCATTATACTTTATTAGACTGTCTTTTATAAGAGATATCCTCAGGGAGGTGTAATATACATGAAACCTACATTTCAACCGAACAACCGTAAGCGTAAGAAGGTACATGGTTTCCGTGCACGTATGGCTACTAAGAACGGTCGTAAAGTTCTAGCTCGCCGTCGTCAAAAGGGAAGAAAAGTGTTATCCGCATAGGCCACTGACATCAGTGGTCTTTTTTTACTTTTATAGACCTATCCGCTCACTCCGTTTCGTATCTTTTAGTACGAATAATTCAGTTTTTGTCTAAACGATGTTTTACAAAACTAAATTAAACCGATACTGGAAGAGATCGCAGGACAATGGAATGAGATTGCTTAAATTGATGGAGTGTTAAATGGAATGAAGAAAGAGCAGCGCATCAAAAAAAATGAGGAATTTCAAGAAGTCTTCAAAAAAGGAAAATCAACGGCTAATCGCCAATTTGTTATATACAGCTTAAAAAAAGAAGATCAAGAGGTTTTCCGTATTGGTCTTTCTGTCAGTAAAAAGGTAGGAAAAGCTGTTACGCGAAATCGCATCAAGCGCTCGGTTAAAGAGATTTTTCATAAATACAGCGAACAATTGCTGCCAGGCAGGGATTATGTTGTTATTGCGAGAATACCGACAGCGAATATGGATTTTCATGAAATTGAAAAAAGTTTACTCCACGTATTAAACCGAGCGAACGTACTTAAAAAGAGGGTGTAAGAAGTGAAATCCTTATTTATAGGGATTATACGTTTTTACCAGCGGTGGATCTCTCCGATGACTCCGCCTTCATGCCGCTTTTATCCGACTTGTTCGCATTACGGTATAGAAGCTTTCAGGCAGCATGGTGCAATAAAAGGACTTTGGCTGACGGTTATTAGAATTCTGAAGTGTCATCCTTTTCATCCCGGGGGCGTTGACCTCGTGCCTGAAAAAAGAGACAATAAATAATTGAGATGAGATTTATGATTTTAAGGAGGATAAGAGTGTGCGCAAGAAAATAGGTTTAATCATTGCCCTTTTCGCACTCATGGCTGTCCTATCAGGATGTGGAACGATGGATCCTGTCACAGAAGACAGCACGGGAATTTGGGACACGTATTTTGTTTATCCATTATCATGGCTGATCACATATTTTGCAGATCTGACTGGTGAAAATTATGGACTAGCTATCATTATTGTTACTTTATTGATTAGAACGGCTTTGCTTCCTTTAATGATAAAGCAAACTAAGAGTTCTAAAGCGATGCAGGAAATTCAGCCTGAAATTCAAAAACTGCGTGAAAAGTATAAATCAAAAGATGCTAACACACAGCAAAAATTGCAGCAGGAAACAATGGCACTATTCCAAAAGAATGGTGTAAATCCATTAGCCGGATGTTTACCATTACTTATCCAGATGCCTATTCTTTTAGGTTTCTACCATGCAATCATGCGTACAGAAGAAATTGCTAATCACAATTTCCTTTGGTTTGATCTAGGAGATCCAGACCCTTATTTTATTTTGCCGATAGTTGCAGGTCTTACAACATTCTTGCAGCAAAAAATCATGATGGGCGGAATGGATAACCCAAATCCGCAAATGAAGATGCTTTTATACATCATGCCAGTCATGATCGTTGTATTTGCGATTAATTTCCCAGCTGCATTATCTTTATATTGGGTGATCGGTAACATCTTCATGATTGCACAAACATATTTCATTACGACCCCAATGAAAAAGAAAGAAAATCAAGTTGATGGGGGAGCTAAAAAGTGAAAAAGGTACAGGTAACAGGGAAAACGGTTGAAGAAGCAGTAGCAGCAGCACTAGAACAACTTCAGACTTCAAAAGAACAAGTAGAAGTGAAAATTCTTGAGGATTCCAAAAAAGGTTTTTTTGGACTCGGCGGGAAGCCGGCAGTTGTTGAAGTAACAGTGAAAGCTGATCCTGTTAAAACCGCGATCGAATACCTTCAGGATGTAACATCCAAGATGGGGGTGCCCGTTACCATTTCTCAGCGGCAGGAAAACGATCATCTAGTGCTTGATTTAACCGGTGAAAAAATTGCGATTTTAATTGGAAAACGCGGACAAACGCTAAATGCGCTTCAGCTTTTAACGAATATGGTTGCAAACTCAGATCCAGAAGCTAAGCATGTGAAAATTGTTCTTGATGCTGAAAATTATCGTACCAGACGGCAGGAATCGCTGGAACGTCTTGCTGAGCATTCCGCTCAAAAAGTGTTCATTACAAAAAAGAGCTTCGCGCTTGAACCGATGCCTGCTAATGAACGAAAAGTGATTCACTTAGCACTCAAAGAAAACCGGGATGTTGAAACAACTTCTGAAGGGGTTGAGCCATTTCGAAAAGTGGTTATCCGTCCTAAGAATACAATTAAAAGATAATGAAGCTTCAGAGGGTATTCCTCTGGGGCTTTTTATTTACTGCGGGCACATAATACGGTACACTATTTTTTATTGTGGATATTTATGTCCTTTTTTAACTACCAATTATCACAGCAGCCATTATAGGTCATACTAAATGATAAATATATAGAGCGTTTTATAGGGAAGTTGAGGTGAAATTAATGGAATACGATACAATTACAGCTATTTCAACCCCGATGGGTGAAGGGGCAATTGCAATCGTTCGTCTTAGCGGTCCGGAAGCGGTGTCGATCGCTGACCGTGTTTATAAAGGTTCTAAAATGCTTGAAGAAGCCGACACTCACACGATTCATTACGGTAAACTGGTTGATCCGAAAACGAACCAGGCTGTAGAGGAAGTCATGGTAAGTGTGATGAGAGCTCCGCGAACTTTTACGCGTGAGGATGTTGTGGAGATTAACTGTCACGGCGGATTAGTTTCTGTTAACCGGGTGCTTCAGCTCATTTTGCAGCAGGGAGCACGTCTGGCAGAACCAGGAGAGTTTACAAAGCGTGCTTTTTTGAACGGACGAATCGATTTGTCACAAGCGGAAGCAGTTATGGACTTGATCAGAGCGAAAACAGACCGGGCCATGAATGTTGCTCTTAATCAGATGGAAGGCCGCCTTTCATCTTTAGTCAGCAGACTAAGACAAACACTTTTAGAAACCATTGCCCATGTTGAAGTAAATATTGATTACCCAGAATACGATGCTGAAGAAATGACGCATTCTTTATTAAATAACAATCTTTTAACGGTAAAAAAAGAAGTAGAATCCATTTTGCAGACAGCTCAGCAAGGGAAAATTCTTCGTGAAGGTTTATCTACGGCTATTATTGGACGTCCGAACGTAGGGAAATCTTCGTTAATGAACGCGTTAGTTCATGAAAACAAAGCCATTGTTACAGATATAGCTGGGACAACAAGGGATGTTATAGAAGAGTATGTCAATGTAAGAGGTGTCCCTTTAAGGCTTGTAGATACAGCAGGTATCCGCGAAACAGAAGATATCGTTGAAAAGATCGGTGTTGAAAAGTCACGCAAAGTGTTAAAAGAAGCAGATTTGATCCTGCTCGTTTTAAACGGAAATGAACCGCTGTCCAATGAGGATGAAAACTTATTCCGTGCAGCCGCTGGGCTCGATAAGATTGTAATCATAAATAAAACAGATTTAGAAACAAATCTGGATATTGATCAAGTTAAAGTTTTAGCGGAAGGTTCACCTGTTATTGCTACATCATTAGTTAAAGAGGAGGGAATAGATGAACTAGAACAAGCGATAGCGAATCTATTTTTTGCAGGCGGAATCGAAGCACAAGATCTTACTTACGTATCAAACTCAAGACACATTGCATTGCTGCAGCAGACCATTCATCATATTGACGAAGCATTGGGCGGCATTGAAGCTGACCTTCCGATTGATATGGTTCAGATTGATATAACAAGAGCATGGGAGATACTTGGTGAAATTGTAGGGGATACCGTTTCAGAAAGCTTGATCGACCAGCTTTTCTCTCAATTTTGTCTCGGAAAATAAAAAAGAAGGAGGTAAGAACACATGGGATATAAAGCAGACATTTTTGACGTTATTGTCGTTGGCGCTGGCCATGCAGGTGTTGAAGCGGCTCTCGCCTCAGCTCGTATGGGTGCGAAAACACTTTGTCTGACGTTAAATTTAGATACCGTAGCCTATATGCCCTGCAATCCGTCTGTCGGCGGACCAGCAAAAGGGATTGTAGTGCGCGAAGTGGATGCACTTGGCGGCGAAATGGCTCGGAACATTGATAAGACGCATATTCAAATGCGGATGCTGAATACTGGTAAAGGTCCTGCGGTACGTGCACTGCGTGCTCAGGCAGATAAATATCTGTATCAACATGAAATGAAGAAAACAATGGAGAATACTGAAAATCTTACATTGCGTCAAGGGATGGTTGAACGCCTCATTATGGAAGACGGCGTTTGTAAAGGTGTTATTACGAAGACAGGGGCAGAATATGAGGCAAAAGCTGTTGTATTAACAACGGGTACTTATTTAAGAGGAAAGATCATCATAGGTGAACTCGCTTATGAGAGCGGTCCAAACAATATGGCGCCTTCTATTAACTTATCGTATCATCTGCAGGAACTTGGATTTGATATGGTTCGTTTCAAAACAGGTACTCCGCCGCGTGTAAACAGCAAAACGATTGATTATTCCAAGGCGGAAATACAGCCTGGAGACGATGTTCCCAGAGCTTTTTCATATGAAACAACAGAATACATTACAGATCAGCTTCCTTGCTGGCTGACTTACACGGGGGATGAAACACATCAGCTGATCAACGGCAACCTTCACCGTTCACCGATGTATTCTGGAATGATCGAAGGAACAGGTCCTAGATATTGTCCGTCAATTGAAGATAAAATTGTCCGTTTCAATGACAAGCCGCGGCATCAGATTTTCTTAGAGCCAGAGGGAAGAAACACTGAGGAAGTATATGTGCAAGGCTTATCTACTAGTTTGCCTGAAGATGTACAGAAGAAAATTCTTGCTACTATTCCTGGTCTTGAAAAAGCTGAACTTATGCGTGCAGGCTACGCGATAGAATATGATGCAATTGTTCCTACACAGCTATGGCCATCACTTGAAACAAAGAAAGTGAGCGGCTTGTTTACTGCAGGGCAGCTGAACGGTACAAGCGGCTATGAAGAAGCAGCGGGACAAGGGCTTATGGCAGGTATTAACGCTGCATTAAAAGTAAAGGGTAAAGAACCGCTGATTCTTGATCGTTCGGAAGCTTATATTGGTGTACTGATCGATGATCTGATTACTAAAGGTACGAATGAACCATACAGACTTTTAACATCGAGAGCTGAATACCGTCTTTTATTAAGACACGACAACGCTGATCTCCGATTAACGAAAAAAGGTTTTGAAATCGGACTGATACCGCAAGAACGGTACGAACGCTTTGAGGAGAAAAAAGCACAGATTGCGAAGGAAATTGAGCGTTTAGAACATGTTTCCATTAAACCATCTGAAGAGGTTCAGCAAGTTCTTGCAGAGGCTCAGTCTTCAGCGCTAAAAGAACCGATGACTGCTGCAAACCTGCTTAAACGTCCAGAAGTAACCTATCCTGTGATCCAAAGATTAGCACCTGCCGAAGCACCTCTAAGCGAAACTGTTTCAGAGCAGGTTGAAATCCAAGTGAAGTATGCTGGTTATATTGATAAACAGCTCGCACAGGTAGAAAGAATGCGCAAGATGGAAAACAAGAAACTGCCTGTTGACCTTGATTATATGGCGATAAACGGATTAGCAACAGAAGCTAAGCAAAAGCTGCACGAAGTACGTCCGCTTTCTGTAGGACAGGCATCACGAGTATCCGGGGTAAACCCAGCAGACATTTCTATTCTGTTGATTTACCTTGAACAAGGCAAATTGGCTAAGATTGCCCGTTAAGGGGGAACGCAACAAATGAATATCGAGATGTTTCAAGCTTCCCTAAATGAAAAGGGAATTGAGTTATCAGAAAAGCAGCTATCACAATTCGAAAAATATTTTCATTTGCTTGTTGAATGGAATGAAAAAATGAATTTAACGGCAATTACAGAAAAAGAAGAAGTGTATTTAAAGCATTTTTATGATTCTGTTACAGCCGCGTTTTATTTTAATTTTAATCAGGACATTACTGTATGTGATGTTGGAGCAGGTGCTGGTTTTCCTGCTATTCCGCTCAAAATTTGTTTTCCTGAGATCAAGTTAACGGTTGTGGACTCTTTGAATAAACGAATTGGGTTCTTAGAGCATGTTGTAAATGAACTTGGATTAGAGAATGTTTCAATGTACCATGATCGTGCCGAGACATTTGCTCACAGACCAGAATTCAGGCAGCAGTTTGATCTTGTTATGGCAAGAGCAGTTGCCAGACTTTCTGTTTTATCTGAGTTTTGCCTGCCGCTTGTAAAAAAAGGCGGACACTTTTTAGGGATGAAAGGTGCAAACCTTACTGAAGAGGTAAAAGACGGCGAAAAAGCGGTTAAACTTTTGGGAGGAAAGATTGAAGATGTTCATTCTTTCTTGCTTCCGATCGAAGAAAGCGAACGAAACATTGTCATTATCGAAAAAGTTAATGAGACGCCTAAGAAATTTCCGCGTAAACCTGGAACTCCTAACAAGTCGCCGATACAATAAAAAACCTCCTGTGTTTCACGTGAAACACAGGTGTTACATAAAAGAAAGATTTTTACAGACTTGCAGGATTTTAGGACTAGTGGGACGAAATAGATTAACAGGCAGATTACAAAAGGTGGTGTATTCGCATGAAGCATCCTTTTTCACGTTTATTCGGCATCGGCGAAAAGAGCCAGCAGACATTAGATCCAGAACCAGCTGAAAAAAACGACAACGAAGAAGTACTTCAAATTCCGGTTCAGCATATTATTCCAAACCGGTTTCAGCCCAGAACGGTTTTTATAGATGAACGAATTGAAGAATTATCACAAACCATCGAAACTCACGGCATCATTCAGCCTATTGTTGTTCGCGGCATTGGAGAAAACCAATATGAACTGATTGCGGGAGAACGCAGATGGAGAGCTGTCCAGAAACTTGGCTGGGAGAAGATACCGGCTATTGTAAAGGAAATGGACGATTCACAAACAGCATCTGTAGCTCTTATTGAAAACCTTCAGCGGGAAGAATTAACGGCGATTGAAGAAGCAATGGCCTACGCGAAGCTGCTGGAATTACATGGACTTACACAAGAAGGACTGGCGCAAAAGCTAGGCAAAGGCCAGTCAACGATTGCAAATAAGCTTAGATTATTAAAGCTTCCGCAATCCATTCAAGATGCTCTCTTGCAAAAGAAGATTACAGAACGCCACGCCAGGGCTTTAATTGTCTTAAAGACGCCAGAAAAAATGGAACTGGTCCTAGCGGAGATTCTTGAAAAGCAATTGAATGTTAAACAGACGGAAGACCGAGTGAAAAAAATGATAGAGTCTGAAACGGCAGAGAAAAAACCTCAAGCACGCCGCAAGTCATACAGCAAGGATATGCGCCTTGCCATCAATACGGTAAGACAATCAGTAGATATGGTCGTTCAAAGCGGACTTTCTATTGATACGGAAGAAGAAGAGCACGAAGAATTCTATCAGTTTACCATTCGAATTCCTAAAAATTAAGAGTTAAAACCATCAGCTGTTTAAAGCTGGTGGTTTTTTGTATTATTTCCTCAAAAATATCGGTGCTGATTTTTTCTAAAAGCTTGTTGCTTTTACCTATTTTGTTCATTATCTTCATTGACAGGTTGATTGGAGTGTAAGGTGCGAGACTCCTGCGGGATCAGCGGGACAGGTGAGACCCCGCCAGCACGAAGCGATAGGGAGGCTCACCGCACGCCCCGCGGAAAGCGAGCACCTGAAACGGAAATCAACCACTTCCAAGAGCAGCGAAGTTTACTCAAACAGCCTTTCTAAAAAAATTTTACATTTAAAAAATAATGCCTCAGAAAAAATCTTTTTTTTATTATTTCAATAAGTTATTTTAAAATCTTCATGATAGAATAATAGATAATTGATTGTTCATTAAGTGAGGTAGGTGACAACGTGGCGAAGATCATTGCAGTAGCCAACCAGAAAGGCGGAGTCGGAAAAACGACTACGTCAGTCAACCTTGGTGCATGCTTAGCATATTTCGGAAAAAAAGTATTGTTAGTAGATATAGATCCTCAAGGTAACGCGACAAGCGGTGTAGGAGTAGACAAAGGAGATATTGATCAATGTATCTACAATGTCTTAGTTGAGGATGTGGAAGTTAAAGATGTAATTGTGGAAACGATCTGTGAAGGATTACATATTCTCCCTTCTACTATCCAGCTGGCAGGAGCGGAGATCGAACTTGTACCGACTATCTCTCGAGAAGTCAGATTAAAAAGAGCATTAGAGAAGGTAAGTCCGATTTATGATTATATCATTATCGATTGTCCTCCATCTCTTGGTCTGCTTACGATCAACTCTTTAACGGCATCAGAATCTGTCATAATACCGGTTCAATGTGAATATTACGCACTTGAAGGGCTTAGCCAGCTGTTAAACACGGTACGTCTTGTGCAAAAGCATTTAAATACTGATCTTATGATTGACGGTGTATTGCTTACAATGCTTGATGCACGAACGAATTTAGGCATTCAAGTAATCGAAGAAGTGAAAAAGTATTTCCAAGATAAAGTGTATGAAACGATCATACCAAGAAATGTTAGACTATCAGAAGCGCCAAGTCATGGAAAACCGATTATTATTTATGATCCGAAATCCCGGGGTGCAGATGTTTATTTAGATTTTGCGAAGGAAGTGATTGGCATTGGCGAAAGGGTTAGGTAAAGGGCTTGGAGCGTTAATACAAAATGAAGAAGAACAAGTCCAAGAAGTCAGTGTAAAAGAGCTCAGGCCGAATCCGTATCAGCCCCGAAAAGTTTTCGACCAAAAAGCGATTGACGAGCTGAAGGAATCGATTCAGGAACATGGAATACTGCAGCCGATCTTGGCTAGAAAAAGCATAAAGGGCTATGAGATTATCCTTGGAGAACGAAGGTTCCGAGCTGCATCAGAAGCAGGACTTAAGAATATTCCGGTTATCATAAAAGATTATTCAGAAGAAAAAATGATGGAAGTAGCGCTGATCGAAAACCTTCAGCGGGAAGACTTAAATCCTGTGGAAGAGGCTCAGGCTTACCAGAAGCTAATAGACCATCTTAAACTTACACAAGAAGAACTGGCTTCCAGAGTCGGAAAAAGCCGTCCGCATATTGCGAACCATATCCGTCTCTTGCAGCTGCCAAAACCCGTTTTAGAGCTTTTGTCCAATGGCATGATTACGATGGGACACGGCCGTGCATTACTCGGACTTAAGAAGAAATCAAAAATGCAGCAGGTTGTTCAGCGGATTACAGATGACGGTTTAAATGTAAGACAACTCGAGAAGCTCATTCAAGACATCAATATGAATGTTTCACGTGGAACAAAAAAGAAAACTGCACAAACGGACGTGTTTTTTAAAGAGAAAGAATCATCATTACGAGATCGTTTTGGTACGAGCGTTTCTATCAAAAAGTCTAAACGCAAAGGGAAAATTGAAATAGAATTCTTTTCTCAGGATGATTTAGAACGGATTTTAGATCTATTAGAAAAGTAGCATGAAACCATCGATGAGGTGGTTTCTTTTTTACACTATGGGTTATCTGAAAAGTAGTTCTCTCAACCTACAAAGAGGGAGAATATTTGAACATCGAACCTGTTGTACATCCGGTTACATAGGAAACTCTTGAACGGAGCGGCTGTTTCTTGTCAAAAAAGCCTCGACAGTTGTAACTGATGCAGGATATGAGATTCCTTCCATCTTTGGCTGTAAGTCTGCTAAGTCTGTCATATTTACGAAGCAGCCGGACAAATAAAAACAATGAAGGAACTCTGCGGATCAGCTTCGGTTATACCGAAGAAGTAAAGATCAGAGCTATAGGGAAATCATCGAAGGTCTACTTGGATAGGAGATAAAAGATATGTCACTTTTAGGAACATTGGTTAACGGTATCGCAATCATCTCTGGAAGCTTTTTAGGTTTATTTTGGACAGCTATACCAGATCGAATAAAAGACACCATTCTTCAGGCAATGGCACTAGCAGTCACGATTTTAGGAATAGGCATGGGGCTTAAAAGCGAACAATTTCTTATCGTAATCGCCAGCCTGGCTGTTGGAGGAGCGTTAGGCGAGTGGTGGAATCTTGAAGAAAAACTGAACTCAGTTGGGAAATGGCTGGAGACAAAAGTGGGCAAACAGGATAAAGGATCTGTTGCAACAGGGTTTGTTACAGCTACACTCGTTTTCGTTGTTGGAGCAATGTCTATTGTCGGCGCTTTAGACAGTGGATTGAGACAAGAACATGATGTCCTTTACACAAAGGCTTTGATTGACGGATTCTGTGCCATTTTATTTACTTCAGCACTTGGCATAGGTGTGATGTTCTCTGCGATCCCGGTTGTCTTATATCAGGGTGCCATTACGTTATTAGCCACACAAATCGACCGGTTTGTGCCACAAGAGCTCATGGACGCGCTGATTGTTGAAATTACTGGCACAGGTGGAATTATGATCGTCGCAATAGGTCTGAACTTGCTCGGAGTAGCAAAAATCCGGGTAGCTAACCTGCTTCCTGGACTTTTAATCGCAGGGATACTTGTTTTTATTGTAGAAAAATGGGATAGCATTCTAGCTTTTTCACAGGGAATTCTATAAGAAAAGCCGCTGGTATCAATCGATATGAGCGGCTTTGTTTCTTATTGAATTTTATAGATGTCTTGTGAACGAGATTCTGTTTGGTGCATCATGTTTTTTTGCTGAATTTTTTTTCTCAGGCAAGCCATGTGCAGCGAGTCTGCAATTAAATCGGCCATTTTCATTACGATGCTGAGTCTCGTATTCTGCAGAACGAAATATTCCATAAAACCGCTCACGTTTACAATTCCGGTAATATGCATATCTCCGACAGGCGGAAGCTGTTTGTTCACTCCTGCTCCAGGTTTGACAGGACCTTCATTAATGGAAACCATTCCAACATGATTCAACCGTCCCAGACAAGCATCAATTCCAATGATAAATGCTCCTGGATGTTCAGCTTCAATCATTTTAAGTTTTTCTTCGAGATTCACCGCATGAACGGGATCATCCAGGGTTCCATACACATGAAAGGGAAAAGTATCTTTATTGTATAGCTTAGTGCCAACAAGGGGGCCAAGTGCGTCGCCGGTTGATCTGTCTGTACCAATGCATACGATAACGACTGGCTGGCGGCTCGATTCCGGAAGCATAGGTAAAATTTGTTCTGTAATTCTTAGTGTGGCTTCCTTTTCTTCGTGGTGCAATTTATATTGAATGGGTTTACCTAGTCCTAGCTTCCGTTTGAGGAACATGACATCCTCTCCTTTATTATGGTACTACTTAGTATACGGAAGAATTCCTTTTCCTATACATGGTAGAATAGAATAATCAGACTTTTGTTTATGGACTATACCCGTTTAAGCCATGCTCGTAACCGAATAAATTTTTCATACCGCTTTTCTATGAATGACATTGTAATTCTATGTAAAAGCTGATTAAATAATTTCATAATCAATGAGAGGATGGAGACTTCATTGGCAGGTACAGATTTACCTAAAACAGCAGAACAAGCAGTTACTATATTTTCAGATAAAGAATGGTGGGCTGGGATTGGTGCTACCGGACTGAAAATTGTAGCAATCATCGTTATTGCAGTCATCTTTAAATACATCATTAAAGCTGCAGTCGCTAATATTTTTAAGGTCAGATTAAAATCGCCTTTACGGCTTAGTGAAAAAAGAGAAAACACATTGTTTAGGCTCTTAAATAACGTAGCTACTTATGTGATATATTTTATAGCCATCTTAGCGATATTAGGTGAATTTATGGATGTCAGAGGCATACTGGCAGGAGCAGGGGTTTTAGGCCTCGCAATCGGTTTTGGTGCTCAAAACCTCGTAAGAGATATCATTACAGGGTTTTTTATCATTTTTGAAAATCAGTTTTCTGTCGGGGATACGGTACGGATTGCTAGTTTTGAAGGAACGGTAGAAGAAATTGGTCTTCGGACAACAAAAATTAAGAGCTGGACAGGAGAATTGCATATCCTGCCGAATTCGTCTATCACAGAAGTAACAAACTTTTCCGTTCATAACAGCATTGCCGTAGTCGATTTAAGCATTGCGTATGAAGAAGATATCGATAAAGCACAAAGAATCATTGAAGATGTTGTTAAACGAGTAAAACCTGATTATCCTGAAATGGTGAAAGATCCTGAAGTGCTCGGCGTTCAAATGCTCGGGGCTTCTGAAGTGATCATTCGTGTAACGTCTGAAGTACTCCCGATGACTCATTTTAAGATAGCAAGAGAGCTTAGAAAAACATTAAAACTTGAACTAGAAAAAGCGGGTATCGAAATTCCATATCCGAAAATGGTCACGTATCATAAAGAGGCAAATTCGAAAGAAAACAAGAACAAAATGGAGGGCTGACAATGCAGCAAAAAGAATTTTACCTTCATGATGAAGTAGAAATGAAGAAACAGCACCCATGTGGAACGAATCGATGGAAGGTTATTCGCATGGGTGCAGATATCCGGATTAAGTGTATGGGTTGTCAGCACAGTGTAATGCTGCCTAGATCCGAATTTGCGAAGAAAATAAAGAAAGTATTAGCATCACCAGGAGAGTAAAGTATTGGAAAGGGTCCGTCTTCTGGAAGAAAGTACATTTTATGATTGTAAGGTTGATTTGAAAAAATCAGCAGACAATGAACCGGGTATATCATGTCCCGGTTCTTCTTGTTTTTTAAAGTGATAAAACCTATAATTGGGAAGGATATTTTTTTAACTGAAAAGTCTCGGCTTCCCGAGCTTCATATAAAACAGAGGAGTGAAATAACAGTGGCTCTTACAACTGGAATCGTTGGTTTGCCGAACGTTGGTAAATCAACATTGTTTAACGCTATTACTCAGGCAGGTGCGGAATCTGCCAACTATCCATTCTGTACGATCGACCCTAACGTAGGGATCGTAGAAGTACCGGATCACAGACTTCAAAAGTTAACGGAACTTGTGCAGCCTAAAAAAGTTGTTCCGACAACTTTTGAATTTACCGATATTGCAGGTATCGTAAAAGGGGCAAGTAAAGGGGAAGGACTTGGAAACAAATTCTTATCCCATATCCGTCAAACAGATGCAATTTTACAAGTTGTTCGCTGTTTTGATGATGAAAACATCACACACGTTCACGGAAAAGTAAATCCGATCGATGATATTGAAGTTATTAACCTTGAGTTAATCTTTGCTGATTTAGAGTCTATCGATAAGCGCATTGCACGTGTTGAGAAATTGGCAAAATCGAAGGACAAAGAAGCGGTAGCTGAATTTGCTGTTCTTTCAAAAGTTAAAGAAGCACTAATGCAAGAGCTTCCTGCAAGAAGTGTGGACTTAACAGCTGAAGAGAAAAAGATTGTTCATGCGATGCACTTGCTGACAATGAAGCCGATCTTATATGTCGCAAATGTTAGTGAAGATGAGCTTCTTGAAGGAACAAACGAGCACGTTGAAGCGGTAAAAGAATATGCTGCTCGTGAAAATGCGGAAGTTATTGTGATCTGTGCAAAAGTTGAAGAAGAGATCGCTGAGCTTGATGGGGATGAAAAAATGGCATTCCTTGGTGAGCTTGGTATTGAAGAAGCGGGACTTGATAAGCTGATTCGTGCTTCTTATTCACTATTAGGGTTAGCAACTTACTTTACAGCAGGTGTACAGGAAGTACGTGCCTGGACGTTCCGTAAAGGAATGAAAGCTCCTGCATGTGCTGGAATCATCCATACTGACTTTGAAAGAGGATTTATCCGTGCAGAGGTTGTAGCTTATGACGACCTTATGGCTGCAGGCAACATGGCTGCTGCTAAAGAAAAAGGGAAAGTTCGTCTAGAAGGTAAAGAATACGAGATGAAAGATGGAGATGTTGTTCATTTCCGTTTTAATGTTTAATAAAAAAGGCTTTAGAAAGTGTTGATTTCCGCTCCAGGTGCTCCCTTTCCGCGGGGCGTGCGGTGAGCCTTCTTGGCGCTTTGCGCCATTAGAAGTCTCACCTGTCCCGCTGATCCCGCAGGAGTCTCGCACCTTCCGCTCCAATCAACTTATCAACGAAGTTTCTTTAAAAAACAATTCAAAAGCATTTAATCAAAATAAAATAGTGAAAAACGGAGGAAAAGCAGTCGCTTTTTCTCTTTTTTATGCTTTATTTTAAAGTAAGCTTGTTTTATGCAATATGTTTTGATATAATTCTTTATTGTGAGTTAATTGTCAACAAATATTGTTTTTGATGATTTTCTCCTTGCCCGGAATGAATGTTTTGGGCCGCTTAGACCAAAAGGAGGTGAACGGAATGAAAAAGTACGAAATCATGTACATCGTCCGTCCGAATATTGAAGAGGAAGCTCTTAAAGCAACAAAAGAGCGTGCGAAAAGCATCCTAACTGATAACGGTGCGGAAATCGCGAACGAAAAGGAAATGGGTAAGAAGCGTTTAGCTTACGAAATCAATGACTTCCGCGATGGATACTACACACTTTTAGATGTTGTAGCTCCAAACGAAGCGATTAATGAATTTGACCGTCTTATGAAGATCAACGAAGATGTTCTTCGTTTTATGACAATCGTAGACGAAAGAAATTAATCCTTTAAGGAGTGGTTCTGAATGCTAAATCGTGTAGTACTGGTGGGACGTTTAACGAAAGACCCAGAATTAAAGTACACTCCAAACGGTGTGGCAGTAGCTAATTTCACACTTGCTGTAAATCGTCCTTTTTCGAATCAGCAAGGTGAGCGTGAAGCAGATTTTATTAACTGTGTCGTTTGGCGGAAGCCCGCTGAAAACGTGGCAAACTACCTGAAAAAAGGTTCTCTTGCCGGAGTGGATGGACGTGTACAAACACGTTCTTACGATAACCAGCAGGGTCAAAGAGTCTATGTTACTGAAGTAATGGCAGAAAGTGTTCAATTCCTTGAACCTAAAAACGCTAACGCAGGCGGCCAGCAATATCAAGGCGGCAGCAACTTTGGTGGACCATCAAATGACCGCGGATTTGGGCAGCAAAATCAGAACCGCAGCTATGGAAGTGACAACGGATTTGGCGGACAGCAGCAACAGCAGCAGAACCCAAAACGTAATAACTTCAACGATGACCCGTTTGCAAATGATGGCACGCCGATCGACATTTCTGATGACGATCTGCCATTCTAAACAACTAACGTAAACTATGAATCGGTATATATAAAAAATAAAAAATTAAAGGAGGGGACCATCAATGGCTGGACGTCGTGGTGGACGCCAAAAGCGTCGTAAGGTTTGTTTCTTCACTGTAAACAAGATCACTTACATCGACTACAAGGACACTGATCTTTTGAAGCGTTTCATTTCTGAGCGCGGTAAGATTCTTCCTCGTCGTGTAACTGGTACATCTGCTAAATATCAACGTCAATTGACTCGTGCGATCAAACGCTCGCGTTACATGGCTTTGTTACCATATGTATCTGAATAAGATCGAATAAAAGGAGCAGCGGGAATTTCTCGCTGCTTCTTTTTTGCTTTTGAAGGATACCTGCATTGTTTTCGAGAAGAGTTTATGGGAGATTATGTATAAAGGAGCGATTTCTTAATGCAGCAAACGAAAGTAACGCCTTTTCAAATTCCATATCTTCAATTGCCGGTAAAAGATCCTGTTCGATCTGCTGAATTTTACCAAAAAATATTCGGGATGGAATTTTCTTTTCCTTATAATCCTGAAGACGGTGCAGCATATATGATGTATCGTGATAATGTTGCTGTTGGTTTAATCGAATGCGTAGAAATTCCAAGCTTTGATTTTATGAATAAAAAAGGCGAGCGGCAGGCAGTTCTTACGTTTGAAATAAATGATATCCACACATTTTATAAAGAACTTCAAACTCAGGGAATTGAAACGGAAGAAATGACATTTAAGCCTGACGGGGGTTATAACTTTATCGTCAGAGACCCAGATGGGCATGCTTCACACGTATGGGGCGGATGGCCAGAGGAAGTTAAATAATTTTTCCAAAAAAACAGCTAAAAGCTGTTTTTTCTTTTATACATGTGTACAATGTCACTTTCTGTTTACATCTATTAAAGTACGTCTATGCTAGAATTATCGTTAAAGTTGAATTACTGCGGTTATGTTACTACAATTAAAGCATATGAAGAATTTTATGAGGTGAATCATGCGCAATACTAAAGTGTTGGTAGAGGGTGCTGTCGTTTCAGGCATTTACACTCTTCTTTTTTTAATGAGTATGTACATACCGTTTTTTAGCCTGTTTTCTTTATTTATTCTGCCCCTGCCTTTTATTATCTATCTTTACCGGCACAATCTGAAAGCCGGCCTGCTTCTTTGGGCAGTAACGTTTGGTGTATCCCTTGCGTTTGGGGGGATCAACGGTATTATTGTAACCCTCTTTTCTGGATTGACCGGAATTGTGATGGGGGAACTTTATAGAAGAAAAAAATCTGCTTTTGCTGTTCTGCTTGGTGCCAGTTTAGCGAACCTTTTAAACATGCTGGGTACAATTATAATTGCACAAGTAGTGATGGGCATTAATTTTGTTAAAGAGCTAGAGACTCAGTTTCAGAGTGCCATAGGGACTGCAGAAGATTTCTATAGATCGAGCGGACAAGATCCTTCACAAATTGAAAAGTTTAAAGAACAAGCGGAATTGATTCCGATGATGCTGCCTACTTATATTATAGGGGGAGCAGTCATTCTTGCCTTTTTAACACATCTCGCAGCAAGAATGCTGATGAAGAGGCTCAGGTATGATATCCCTTCGTTTCCTCCATTTCGGGAGTGGAACCTGCCGAAATCATTTTTGTGGTATTATATTGTAGCGATTGTTTTAACATTCAGTACGCCTGACAAAGGCACTGCTTTATATATTGTAACGATAAATTTGTATATGATATTATCGTTTGTACTAATTATACAAGGTTTTACAGTCATTTTTTATTATGCCTGGATAAAGAATTGGAAGAGAAAAAGAATCATATTGTTGATTATACTATTATTTTTGCTGAACTCTTTCCTGCCAATTCCTCTGGAAGTCGTGAAATTCTTAGGTATAATTGATTTAGGCTTTATGATAAAAAAACGGTTGAAACCAAAACAGTAGGAGCTGAAAATATGCCAAAGTTTTTGTTAAAACGGTGGCATGGTTATCCCGTCATCGCCTTATTTGTTACTTCTGTTGTACTGGTGAGCATCATCACATATTTTCAATGGATGATCGGAATGGCAGGCTTCGTGCTATTAGGCGGCTTATTTTATTATGCCATGAGAGCCGAAGCAAGTTTTCAGGAGGAACTAGGTGACTATATTTCTACGCTTTCGCATCGCTTAAAGAAAGTGGGCGAAGAAGCGCTGATGGAAATGCCGATCGGGATTATTTTGTATGATGAGGATTTCAAGATTGAGTGGGCGAACCCATACATGGGGGCACTGATTGAAGAAGAATCCTTTATCGGGCATTCTCTAAACCATGTTTCAGAAGAACTTATTCCTTATTTAAAAAGTGATGCTAAGGAAGAAGTTATTAAGATTAATACACATAAATTCCAAGTGAATTTCAAGAAGGAAGACCGGCTCCTGTACTTTTTTGACGTAACCGAGCAGCTTGATCTTGAGCGTTTATATGATGAAGAACAAACGGTTATGGCGATTATCTATCTTGATAATTATGATGAAGTTACACAAGGGTTGGACGATCAATTCCGCTCGACGATCAACTCAAAAGTAACTTCTGTTTTGAATGCGTGGGCGAACGAACATGGCATCTTCCTTAAACGAACGTCATCAGAGCGTTTTTTAGCTGTTTTTAACCAGCGGATTTTATATGAATTAGAAAAGAATAAATTTAGTGTTCTAGATGAAGTCAGAGAATCAACGGCAAAGCAGAATGTTTCTCTTACGTTAAGTATCGGTGTCGCAGCCGGAACATCTTCGCTTCCTGAACTGGGCCAGCTTTCCCAATCCAGTCTTGATCTAGCTCTTGGACGCGGAGGCGACCAGGTTGCAATCAAGCAGACGAACGGAAAGGTGCGTTTCTATGGAGGCAAAACGAATCCTGTAGAAAAACGGACTCGTGTTCGTGCTAGGGTTATTTCCCATGCGCTGAGCGAATTAGTAGCTGACAGCGATAAAGTGATGATCATGGGGCATAAGAACCCGGATATGGATTCTATCGGGTCTGCTATCGGTATTTTAAAAGTGGCTCAAGTCAACGGGAAAGACGGTTATGTTGTACTGGATCAGTCAGATATCGATATTGGTGTTCAGCGCCTGATGGATGAGATCAAAGAAACGGAATCCGTCTGGAAGTTCTTTATCACGCCTGAAGAGGCACTCGAGATTGCTTCACGAGATACGCTCCTTGTTGTAGTCGATACACACAAACCATCGATGGTTATTGAAGAAAAACTGTTAACCAAGCTCGATCATGTCGTTGTTATCGACCATCACCGCCGCGGTGAAGAGTTTATTAAAGACCCTGTACTCGTTTACATGGAGCCTTATGCTTCCTCAACGGCTGAGCTTGTAACAGAGCTTTTAGAATATCAGCCTAAGAGGCTGAAAATGCGCATGCTTGAGGCGACAGCCCTTCTTGCAGGGATTATTGTAGATACGAAGAGTTTTACGCTTAGAACCGGTTCTCGCACGTTTGATGCTGCTTCTTATTTAAGGGCGCACGGAGCCGATACGATTCTCGTACAAAAGTTTTTAAAAGAAGATTTAAATACGTACACAAGACGCTCGAAGCTCATTGAGAGCGCTGAAGTTTATAAAAAAGGTATTGTAATCGCAAAAAGTACACCTGAGGATGCTTATAATCAGGTAGTTATCGCTCAAGCAGCAGATATTTTATTATCGATGAACGGTATTCAGGCGTCCTTTGTTATTTCAAACCGCATTGATGGGAAAGTAAGCATCAGTGCACGCTCACTTGGGGATATCAACGTGCAGATGATCATGGAACGATTAGAAGGCGGAGGGCATCTGACAAATGCCGCTTGCCAGATCGAAAACAGCACGATTGATGAAGCTGAAAGACATTTAAAGCAGATCATTGATGAGTATATTGAAGGGGGAGAAGAGGAATGAAAGTAATTTTTCTTCAAGATGTAAAAGGCAAAGGTAAAAAAGGGGAAGTAAAGAACGTTTCTGAGGGGTACGCACGAAACTTTCTTTTTCCTAAAAACTTAGCTTCAGAAGCAACGGCAGGTGCGATGGCAGCACTTCAAGGGCAGCAGAAGAGTGAAGAGAAAAAGCAGCAGGCACAGCTAGAAGAGGCTGAAGCACTTAAAGCGAAGCTAGCTGAAATGACCATCACCATTAAAACAAAAACAGGTGAAGGCGGCCGAGTATTTGGTTCTGTCACAAGCAAACAGATTGCTGACGGATTAAAAGAACAAGGCATTAAAATCGACAAGCGTAAAATCGAGCTTGCTGACCCGATTAAATCACTAGGCTACACGAATGTACCTATTAAAATTCATTCGCAAGTAACAGGAACAGTTAAAGTACACGTAACGGAAGAATAAAAAAAGCCGGGCTTCCCCGGTTTTTTCGGTGTTTATAAAAAGACTTTCTAAACGTTTATTGCTTAACCTTTTGTTGAGTACGCTACTTCGACTAGTTGATTGGAGCGCAAGGTGCGAGACTCCTGCGGGATCAGCGGGACAGGTGAGACCACGGCAGGCTTAATTAGCCTAGGGGCTCACCGCACGCCCCGCGGAAAGCGAGTATCCTGGAGCGGAAATCAACATCTTCTAATGGCGGCAATGTTTACAAAAACAGCCATAAAAAAAGAGGAGAGGAGGAAAAAAGAATGAGTGATTTATTTGCCGATCGCATACCGCCGCAGAATATTGAAGCGGAACAGGCGGTGCTGGGTGCTATCTTTCTGGAGCCCGAAGCTCTGATTACTGCTTCTGAAATTTTGCTTCCAGAAGATTTCTACCGAGCTACACATCAAAGAATATATCGTGTCATGCTGGACTTAAACGCAAAAGGAGAACCCGTTGACCTCATCACAGTAACTTCTGAGCTTTCCGATAATAATCAGCTGGATGAAGTAGGCGGCTTATCCTTTTTAACAGAACTTGCCGACAGTGCTCCAACTGCGGCAAACATTGAATACTACAGCAAAATTGTAGAAGAGAAGTCCTTGCTGCGTCGTTTGATTCGAACTGCTACTGATATAACAGCGAACAGTTATGCCCGTGAAGAAGAAGTAGAAGCGATCTTGAATGAAGCGGAGAAATCCATATTAGAGGTTGCGAACCGAAAAAATACGAGCGCGTTTACTCAGATTAAAGATGTTTTAGTACATGCTTATGACAACATTGAAGCTCTTCATAACCGTAAAGGGGATATCACTGGGGTTCCGACAGGCTTTAATGATCTGGACAGGATGACTGCTGGTTTCCAGAGAAACGATCTGATTATCGTTGCAGCACGTCCTTCAGTTGGTAAAACCGCCTTTGCCTTGAATATTGCTCAAAATGTTGCTACCAAAACAGAAGAAAACGTTGCGATATTCAGTCTTGAGATGGGTGCTGAGCAGCTTGTCATGCGTATGCTTTGTGCGGAAGGAAATATCGATGCACAGCGTCTGCGTACAGGTGCACTGATTCCGGAGGACTGGCAAAAGCTTACGATGGCGATGGGAAGTCTTTCAGCTGCTGGTATCTATATCGACGATACACCGGGAATCAGAATCAATGACATCCGTGCAAAATGCCGCCGCTTGAAGCAGGAAAAAGGCTTAGGGATGATTCTTATCGATTACTTGCAGCTTATTATGGGAAGCGGGAAATCCGGTGAGAACCGTCAGCAGGAAGTTTCTGAAATCTCCCGTTCACTAAAAGCACTTGCGCGTGAGCTGGAAGTGCCTGTTATTGCCTTGTCTCAGCTATCCCGTGGTGTTGAATCCCGTCAGGATAAGCGCCCGATGATGTCTGATATCCGTGAATCAGGTTCCATCGAGCAGGATGCCGATATCGTAGCCTTCCTGTATCGTGATGACTATTATGATAAAGAATCTGAGAGCAAGAACATCATTGAAATCATTATTGCGAAGCAGCGTAATGGTCCAACTGGAACGGTAGAGCTAGCATTCGTAAAAGAATATAATAAATTCGTTAACCTGGACCGGCGGCACGATGAAAGTGCCATTCCGCCAGGCGCATAAAGAAAGCAGCTGGATTTTTAGTCCAGCTGCTTTTCCAATTCTGTAATCTGCTTTTCGGATAGCCAACTTTCGATGCGGCTTTTCACTTTTTCTTTTTGAAAGGCATGCCATTTTTCCGTTAAACTGAGCTGTTCGATCGTTTCATTAAATCGTTCAAACGGATTATTTTCATTAAGTGCATGCAATAATTCATTATTTTGATTTTGACTTTCAAATTCGACCATCCAGCTAAAGGACTCAACGTTCATCACTTTTGGGATCTCAATAAAACGTTCTGGCTCATCAGCATCTAAAAACTCTAAATTAGGCAATCCTCCTGGTTCTATCGCATCGAGAAGAATTACTTGTTCATTTTTATCTAAATAGTAAATGTGGTCAGCAGCGTTATCCATATAAGCAACCATTAATTTTTCAATAAACAAAGAATCATACCTCCTAGACAAGGTGAATACTAAAGAATACGTTAGAGTTTATCATCTTTTGACTATGGGAATGTGAAAATTTTACGAACAAATATATTAATTATTGATTTAATGTTCGTGTTTTTCGTTGACTTTCGCGAAAGTTATTGCTAAACTAAGCATGGTTTTCAAGATTAGGTGATAATATCGCCGGTCGTTAATTTGATGGAGGTGCAACCATGTCATCAGTAGTAGTAGTGGGAACACAATGGGGAGATGAAGGAAAAGGTAAGATTACCGATTATCTCTCAGAAAAAGCAGAAGTAGTAGCAAGATATCAAGGCGGAAACAACGCTGGTCATACAATTGTATTTGAAGGAAAAAAATATAAGCTTCACCTGATTCCATCTGGAATCTTTTATAAGGATAAAATCTGTGTAATCGGAAACGGTATGGTTGTTGATCCAAAAGCTGTTCTTGAAGAGCTAGCATATCTTCACAGCCATGGGGTAAGTACAGATAATCTTCGTATCTCAAACCGTGCTCATGTTATCCTTCCTTATCATCTTCGACAAGATATTTTAGAAGAAGAAAGCAAGGGTGCTAACAAGATCGGTACTACGAAAAAGGGTATCGGCCCTGCATATATGGATAAAGCAGCGCGTATCGGCATTCGAATCGCGGATTTATTAGACCGTGAAGTATTTGAAGAAAAGCTTGAGCGCAACTTAGCTGAAAAGAACCGCTTGTTTGAGCGTATTTATGAATCAGAAGGCTTTACGAAAGAAGAAATCCTGGACGAGTACTTTGAATACGGCCAGCAAATCGAAAAGTATGTTGTGGATACATCTGTCGTATTGAATGATGCTTTAGATGATGGCCGCCGTGTTCTATTTGAAGGGGCTCAAGGCGTTATGCTTGATATCGACCAAGGAACATATCCTTTCGTAACATCTTCAAATCCGATCGCAGGCGGAGTTACAATCGGTTCTGGTGTAGGTCCATCTAAGATCAATCACGTTGTAGGTGTTTCAAAAGCTTACACAACACGTGTCGGTGATGGCCCGTTCCCTACTGAACTTCATGATGAAATCGGAAATCAAATCCGTGAAGTTGGCCGTGAGTACGGTACGACAACTGGACGTCCACGCCGTGTTGGATGGTTTGACGCTGTTGTAGTACGTCATGCTCGCCGTGTTTCAGGTATTACAGATCTTTCTCTGAACTCAATCGACGTTTTAACAGGTATTGAAACATTGAAAATCTGTGTAGCTTACAAGTACAAAGGTGAATTAACATATGAGTTCCCGGCTAGCCTTAAAGTGCTTGCTGAATGTGAGCCTGTATTTGAAGAAATGCCAGGCTGGACGGAAGACATTACAGGCGTAAAAGACCTTGGAGAACTTCCTGAAAATGCGCGTCATTATGTAGAACGCATCTCACAAGTAACAGGTATTCCGCTATCCATCTTCTCAGTTGGACCTGACCGTGCACAAACAAACATGGTTAGAGGCGTGTTTGCTTAAAAATATACAAAATCGAGGCTCCTTGTTTGCAAGGAGCTTCTTTTTTTGTTTTACAGGGGCTTTATTCTTTGTAGGTGTATATATAGAGAGGATTAATCAAGACAATGACCTTGTGAAGCGGACATAAGAAATTAATCCCACGTTAAACGAGAAAATCCCACGATAATCCAGTTTATTCCCACGTTAAATTAAAAAATCTCACGTTAATTTCAATAAACACGATTTTCGACATTATTTGCCAAATAGACATTTGATAGCAACCCTCCTAGAGCTGTTTGTATATAAAAACAGCAACCTTGAAAGTTTTTATGAAAAATAAAACAAAAACATATTGTCAAACCCTCAATATCGTGATAAAGTAACACTTGTCGTGAAAAAACGACATTGTTATTCTAAGAGCCATTAGCTCAGTCGGTAGAGCATCTGACTTTTAATCAGAGGGTCGAAGGTTCGAGTCCTTCATGGCTCACCACTTTTTTTCAAAAGTGGCCCGTTGGTCAAGCGGTTAAGACACCGCCCTTTCACGGCGGTAACACGGGTTCGAATCCCGTACGGGTCACCATTTTTTATATTAATAATTTTCAGCTTCAAATGGACTCGTGGTGTAGTGGTTAACATGCCTGCCTGTCACGCAGGAGATCGCCGGTTCGACCCCGGTCGGGTCCGCCATTTTTTCTTCAGTAAATTTTTGGCTCGGTAGCTACGAGTGCTACAGCACGATTTAGCTGCGAGTTGTCTCGACGGATACGCCTTAACACTTCGCTTTTAGAGGAAGAGACAGGGTACCAACGGACAGTATAATAACTTGGCTCGATAGCTCAGTCGGTAGAGCAGAGGACTGAAAATCCTCGTGTCGGCGGTTCGATTCCGTCTCGAGCCACCATTTTACTTTTACTTTATATCCTAAATCATGCGGCATGCCTCTAGAGGCATGCTTTTTTTATATACTAAAGCTTGTTTTAAAAGCATACAAATGAAAGCAGGACTTTTTCTTTTACCAACAGGTTTATACGCGTCTTGCTTCGAATATATTGTTATCAAACTGGGATGAGGAAGGCAGATGATCATACAAATGGAATTCCAATGGGTGTTGTATTTAATCGCAAGTTATCTTGTCGGTGGTTTGATGACAGGATTTCTTGTAGCGAAATTGTTAAGAGGCCACGATCTAAGAGTGATGGGCAGCGGCAACATAGGTGCAAGAAATGCTGGACGTGTTCTTGGACCATCTGGTTTTGTACTAACATTAGCCGGTGATATTCTTAAAGCAGCTGCGGTAGTCTGGGCAGGAATTGAATTAGGTTTTCCACCCAATATTCAGTTGCTTGGATTTTTGGCAGTAGTCATAGGACACCTTTATCCAATATTCCTTCGATTTAAAGGAGGAAAAGGAGTAGCTTCGTTTATAGGGGGATTGCTAGTTTTTAATTGGCTGTCTGCCGTACTAGTGGGAGTTGCGTTCCTGCTGTTCTATTCCATTAAAAGGAGTCTTACAGTAGCTGGTCTTTTTGCATTTGCACTTGCTCCATTTTTTTATTGGCTGTTAGAAAAGCAATGGCTAGAAACTCTTATCCTCATTCCAATCAGTCTGCTAGTTGTATATGTACAAAAGGATGATATTAAAGAACGGCTCATGTTAAGGGAATAAAATAGTTAAGAGCAATAGGAGAAAATCACTATTGCTCTTTTTTTTGGAGAAAATTAAATACCCGGTCTTTTTCCTTTTTAAACATCCGGTTTTTTACAGTTGCATTACAAAATCCGTGAAAATCTGACAAATGGAATTTTAGTATGATAGGATACAAAAGGGATTAAGGAGAAGTTTGTCATAGGACAATAGACTTAGCTGAGATATAGCAGAGGATCTTTAGGGGGAACTAGAAGGGTGCGAAATCGAAAAACCACTGAAAGATTTATAAAAAAGACAGTGCCATTTTTTGTGGCGGTTATCTTATTACTAACAACTTTTACGATGAATTCATCGGTAACATATGCACACCATGACGATAACCAATTAATTAAAACAGTCTTTCATGTCTATGTAGATGGGAAGAAAATCGGGACAGTTCGTGAAAAAAGCGTCGTGGACCGCGCTGTAGAACAATTTATTCAAAATGCAAAAGGCAAAAAAGGTGATTTTGCTTTTACATTAAATGAATCTATTGAACTTAAGCCAGAAAAGATGTTTAGACCGCAGTTTGATAATGAAGCGGTAAGAGAAGCGTTATCGAAAGCGCTGTCAGTTTCATTAGAAGCTTATCGCCTCGTGATAGATGGGCAAACTGTAGCTTATGTTTCCAGTGAGAAAGAAACGGAAGATATTCTGTTGAAAATGAAACTGGAGCATGTTTCAAAAGAGGAACTTGACGCGATTGAAAAAAGCAAGGCTGAAAATAAGGAAGTTGAAATTCCTGAACTACAGCCAGGTGAAAGTAAAGTAGTAGACATAGACTTTTCATCGCCTATTTTAGTTAGAAAAGCTCAAACTTCTTTAAGTGAATTGATTTCTGTCGATGAAGCGATTACTCGAATTAAGGAAGGAACGCTTCAGAAAAAGGACCACATCATCCAAGAAGGCGAAACGGTGGAATCCATAACAGAAAAGTATCATCTGACAATGGATCAGTTTTTCACGTTAAATCCGCGTCTTGTATTAGTACCTGTTATCCGTATCGCAGAGAAAGTAACGGTTACAGAGAAGAAACCTTTTACAGAAGTTCTCGTTTATGAAGCAAGCAGGACTCAAAATGAGATTCCTTTTAAAATAGAAAAACAAGATGATAATACGCTTGAAAAAGGCGAAACTAAAACCGTTCAAAAAGGTCAAAAAGGATTAGAGGATATAACGTATACCGTTAGAAAAACGAACGGAAAAACGATCCAAAAAGATATTTTGAACCAAGAACAAGTGAAAGCGCCTATAACAGAGATTCAGAAGATCGGAACGAAAGTAATCCCTTCTAAAGGGACAGGCAGCTTATCGTGGCCAGCTGTTGGGGGTTATATCTCCAGTCATATGGGTTCACGCTGGGGACGCCAGCATAAAGGGATGGATATTGCCCGTCCATCGAATCGTTCTATCCTTGCAGCAGATAACGGAACCGTTGCGTTTGCAGGATGGGATGGGGATTACGGCAACAAAATCATCATCAACCATAATAATGGGATGAGAACGATCTATGCACATTTAAGTTCACTTTCTGTATCAACCGGGGATGTTGTGCAAAAAGGTTCTAAAATTGGTGTTATGGGATCAACAGGCCAGTCAACAGGTGTTCATCTGCACTTTGAAGTATACAAAAACGGAGTGCTGCAAAATCCTGAAGACTATTTGTAAAAATAAGGCATTGCCTCCTGGGAAAGATTTTTTCCTGGGAGGTTTTTCTTATTTGAATTAAAAGGTTTTCCCGGTATTATGGAGAAAGTTTCACTTATGATAAAATAGTAGAGATACAGCAATTTATATAATACTAAAAGTCAAAATTCAATCAGGCTTACATTAAATAGAGTTTCCGAAAAAGGAGCGTTCCCATGGATAAGAAAATTCTCGTTGTGGATGATGAAAAACCGATTGCAGATATTCTGCAGTTTAATCTTGAAAAAGAAGGCTTCACGGTTATGTGTGCATACGATGGCATCAATGCGCTGGAAAAGGTTGAAAAAGAGAAGCCAGACATGATTCTGCTCGATATCATGCTTCCATTAAAGGATGGTATGGAAGTATGCCGTGAGATACGCAAAAAACACGATATGCCGATTATTATGCTGACTGCAAAAGATTCAGAAATAGATAAAGTACTTGGGCTTGAGCTTGGTGCAGACGATTACGTGACGAAGCCATTCAGTACACGAGAGCTGATCGCGCGTGTTAAAGCCAATCTTCGCCGGCACCAGCAGGAATCTGAGCGCGAGGTAGATGAGAACAACGAAATTACCATTGGTTCTCTTACGATTCATCCTGACGCTTATATTGTTACAAAGCGCGGAGAAACGATCGAACTGACACACCGGGAGTTTGAACTGCTTCATTATTTAGCTAAACATATCGGACAAGTAATGACACGTGAACACTTGCTGCAGACAGTATGGGGCTACGATTATTTTGGTGATGTTCGTACTGTGGACGTTACGGTTCGACGTCTGCGTGAAAAAGTGGAAGACAATCCGAGTCACCCATTATGGATCATTACTAGACGCGGAGTGGGGTATTACCTAAGAAATCCTGACCAGGAGTAATCATCATGGATAAAGTCAATTTTTTTAAATCAATACATGTTAAATTCGTATTGATTTATGTTTTGCTTATATTAATAGCCATGCAGGTGATCAGCGTCTATTTTATTAACAATTTAGAGACTGATCTGCGGCAGAACTTCACAAAATCACTTTATGACAGAGTGAATTTGCTGGAGTTTAATATTGAGCAGAAAATGAAGGACGAAAAGAGCTACGAAGATTTGAAAGCGGAAAATGAAGAGAATGAAGAAGATGTCAAAACGCTTGAACAGGATATTCAAGCGTTAATTGACGAGGAATTTGAGGAGAAAGAAGTCCAGGTTTTAAATAAAGAAGGAGTTGTCCTTGCAAGTAGCAATCAAAGATTAGTTGGACAGATCAGCTTCAACCCAAAAATTAAATTAGCACTTGAAGGAACCATGGATGACGAGATCATGCTTTCTGGAGGAGAGCGTGTGATGGTCTTAGCCAAGCCGATAATAAATGATGATACCGGGTCAACAATTGGCGCGATTTACTTAGAAGCTTCCATAGAGAGTATTTTTAAACAAATCCAGCGAATTAATAATATTTTGGTTACCGGAACTGTAATCGCACTTATTATTACGGGACTTCTCGGTGTCTTTTTGGCGCGCACGATTACGCGTCCGATGGCAGATATGAGAAAACAAGCCCTCGTGATGGCAAGAGGCGACTTTTCTCGTAAAGTACAGCTCTACGGAGATGATGAAATCGGCCAGCTGGCCATGACGTTCAATAACCTAACGAAAAAGCTTCAGGAAGCGACAGCTATTACAGAGAGTGAAAGAAGAAAGCTTCGTTCGGTCCTAACCTATATGACAGATGGAGTAATTGCAACCGACCGAGATGGAGCAATCATTCTAATGAATGACCGTGCAGAAGAAATGTTGAATATTTCAAGACAAAACGCTCTTGGCACATCACTAATGGAGCTATTGCGATTAAATACAAATTACACGTGGGAAGAGCTCTATAACGAATATGAATCCATGCTTCTCGATTTCAGTACAGAGGATCTTCATTATGTTGTCCGGGCAAACTTTTCAACCATTCAAAAAGACGATGGGCCGATTAACGGTCTAATTTGTGTATTGCATGATGTTACGGAACAAGAGCAGATTGATAATGAAAGAAGAGAGTTCGTTTTTAACGTATCACATGAATTAAGAACACCGCTTACTACGATGAGGAGTTATCTGGAAGCTCTTGCGGATGGTGCATGGCAGGATGAAAACATCGCACCGCGCTTTTTAGAGGTGACTCAAAACGAAACAGAGCGTATGATCCGTCTCGTTACAGATTTGCTTCAGTTATCAAAAATGGACAGTAAAGACTATCGTTTTAACTTCCGTGAAATTGATTTAGTAGAATTCCTTGATGGTATTATTGAGCGTTTTGAGATGCTTGAAAAAGAGAACATTGTATTATCTCGCTCCTTTCCTGACAGTGTGATACCTGTTCAGTTAGATACTGATAAAATGACTCAGGTTCTGGATAATATTATTTCTAATGCAATGAAGTACTCTCCTGAAGGGGGTACGATAACCGCATCTGTGACTATCATCGGCAGAAAAGTAAAAGTAAGCATTTCTGACGAGGGTGTTGGAATTCCGAAGAATAATGTATCGAAAATCTTTGACCGTTTTTTCCGTGTCGACCGAGCTCGTTCTAGAGACCTTGGTGGTACGGGACTCGGTCTTGCGATCGCAAAAGAAATTGTTTTAGCACATGGAGGAGACATTTGGGCTGAGAGTGAATGGGGACAAGGAACGACAATACATTTTACTCTTCCTTTAAGAAAAGTTAAGGAGGGGCAGCGATGAACTGGTTGAAATGGATTACACATGCCAGAAAAATCATAAATTTTTTCCGTGAAAACTATGAACTTATTAAATCTATCACGTTAACAGTGTTAATTTTATTAAGTCTTGTCCTGACTTGGAGTCTCTGGACGTTCAAGCCAAGCTACTCCATTATAGAAGATGCCAGAACGGTTAAAAAACAAGAAGTAGCAGACGAGAAAGAACTTACAGACGTAGTTAGACCTACTCAAGTTATTTATCATAAGGGCAGTCAGTTATATGGAGCTGAAGCGAGTTCGATCATAGAGGAATTTCATAGAGGTTTGAAGGATACAAAATTTACGATCGTTACAGACAAAAAGGACACTTTTGATCCGGATGAAAAGATTGGCGTAAATAATACTTACATTGAAGTTATTTATCCCGCACGCATGTCTCAGGTAATCTATAAAGGTGTATTCAAATTTGATTCCGCTAAAGGACCTCAAAATGTAGACAGAGTTTTTCTATACCAAGATAAAGATACAGATGGAATAGAAGGATATCTCGTATCTTATTATCCAAAAAAAATACAAAAAATTAAAGCATTAAATAATGCTCTCATCCCATTTATAAAAGGGATGAATAGCAACATTGAAAAAGGTGAACTCGTTCCTTATATCACCTATGATATCGAAGAACGAAAAGATAATGGCCAAAGTGAGATTAAGAAGAGATTTTATTTTCCGTCTGAAAGAATTCAGCTTAACAAGTATAACTATATCTCTAATGCTCCTAACCAAGATACTTATGAAAAGTATAAAAAAGCACTTTTTAAAGACCCTTTAGCGGTAAAAAGTGCTACCACTGACAATCAAATAACTTATGCAGATGGAACAGCAGCGATGGTAGTCAATACCCAGCAAAACCGCTTTTCATATAAAAGCTTTGCAGGTTTGTCCAATACAAATCCAACGGTAACATCTCCCCTTTCACAATCAATTAAATACATCAATACACATGCAGGATGGGGAAATCCATACATCCTATCAGATGTAATAGGGACAGAGACGAAGTTTTGGCTGTTTGTGGAGAATTTGCCTGTCCTTGATTCAAACATGCACATGAGTCTGAAGTGGAATTATAGTGAACTTCAAGAATATAACCGGTCCATGATCCAGCTTTATTTAAACGAAATACCTTCTTCCGAGGCAGAAGTCACGCTTCCATCGGGAAAAGAGGTCAAAGAACTGATTGAGTCAGAATTTAACACGAATAACGTTTACGATATACGCATCGGATATACAATGGAAAAGCATGAAACCCTTTATACGCTCGTTCCACGCTGGTTCATAAACTATGAAACAACGGGCTGGGTTCAATTAACATTTAAAGAAGACAGAGAGGAAGGGTTTTAATTGGATTGGAAGAAAACAAAAAGCATCTTTATCCTAACCTTCCTTGTCTTGAATTTGTTTTTGGGGTATCAGCTTTATTTAAAAAATGATTTAAACAATATTGAGTACCTATCAGAACAACCGATTGAGGAAAAGCTCGCGATTAGTAACATAGCTTATCAGGATAAAATTCCTAAGTATAAAGATAAACAAACCTTAATCAGTGCACAGCGTTATGAGTTTACTGAGGAAGAAAAGGAACTGGATTCGAAAGCCATTAGCCTTGAAGAGGAAGTTAGTACAGATATTACACTTCATTATGCGTTAACCAAACCGCTTAATCTGCCTAAAAAAGATACAAAAGATCTGATTGCAGAGCTGGAAAAGTTTTTAGAAGAGAACGTTACACGCGGTAAGGATTATACGTACTTTAAATGGGATAAAGAGCAAAATATCATTTGGTTCAATCAGAACTATTTTGAGAAACCGATATTTTACAATTCTTCTAATTTTGAAAAACTTGAAGGCTCAGAGCTAGATTATCAAGCTCCGAATGGAATGATAAAATTTGAACTCGATGAAAAAGGAAATTTATCTAAATTCACCCAAACCTATCTAAATATTATGCGTCAGGGAGGATATCAAGAAATCATTACTCCTAAAAAAGCATTAGAACGCATTTTGGATACTTCACATTTAAAAAAGGGTCATAAAATTCATGATATTCAGCTTGGATATTACAGTCTTGTAGCAATCGGCGACCTTCAAGTGTATGCCCCAACATGGTTTATTGAAACCGAAAAAGGACAATATTTAGTCAATGCAACTGACAGTTCCATTCAAGTTTTATCTGAAAAAGAGGAGTAGAAAGGAACATGCGGTTATGAGTTTAAAATTCAGTGTTCTCGCCAGCGGGAGCTCGGGGAATGCGATTTACGTAGAAACAGAGAAAACAAGACTGCTTGTTGACGCTGGACTGAGCGCCAAGCAGATACAGATTCTTTTTGAAAAAGCCGCTTGTGGAGAAGTAGGAGATATTGACGGTATTTTAGTCACTCATGAACACAGCGACCATATAAAAGGGCTGGGTGTCCTGGCCAGAAAGTTTAAGCTTCCAATCTATGCAAATAAAAATACTTGGAACGCGATGAACGGATTAATTGGGGAAGTGAATACGGAACAGAAGTTTGAGTTTGAGATGGAAACGGTCAAAACGTTTAATGACCTCGAGGTAGAGTCATTTGGCGTGTCTCATGACGCTGCGGAGCCGATGTTCTATGTTTTTCATCATAACGGCAGGAAGCTTGCTCTTATGACGGATACAGGGTATGTAAGCGACCGTATGAAAGGCATTATCCGCGACAGTCATTCTCTTGTTATCGAATCCAATCACGATATTAATATGCTTATGATGGGGAGATACCCATGGAACATTAAGCGCCGTATTCTAGGAGACCATGGACATATCTCGAACGAAGATTGCGGACATGCTCTAGCTGATGTAATTGGTGACGGCACTAAACATATATATTTAGCTCATCTAAGCAAAGATAACAACATGAAAGACATCGCACGACTTGCAGTTGAACAAACATTGAAAACCCATGATATCTTGACTGGAGATCAAGTCTTTTTACATGATACAGATGCCAGTCAGCCAACAAAGCTGGCAGTCGTTTAAATAACTTACTTGTTTAAAGTAAACCGTTTCAGGAAATAACAATAAGTGTGGGAAATTATGAAAAATAACCCAAAATGTCCATAATTTAAGGACTTATTACTTATAATGGGTTATGAATTCGAACACTTCATTGTTGAAAGGAACGGTGATGACTTACATGGGTTATTATGATGGAGATCATGAATCCTCATCTCGACAAAAGGGAAACCGTGGAGGAAAGTTTCTACCAGCTTTGCTAGGAGCGATTCTAGGCGGTTTGCTTGTATTATTTACAGTGCCAGCATTGGGAGGCGCCGGTTTGCTTCCGGATAACCTGTATCCTTCAAATGAAGAGGAAAACGGTCTTGGTGCTAATGAAAACGCGATTGAGAGAAACATGGATGTTGATCTTACTACAAACGTAACCGATGCGGTAGACAAAGCATCAGATGCAGTGGTAGAAGTGGTGAACATTCAGCAAACCGATTTTTGGAGCCAGCAGCCAGCCGGTACTGGGTCAGGAGTTATTTATAAAAAAGAAGGCAATAAAGCATATGTTGTAACGAACGACCATGTGGTAGCTGATGCAAGCCAGATCGAAATCACTTTAAGCAATGGAACAAAGCTTAAAGGAACACTTCGCGGTACAGATCCTTTAATGGACTTAGCGGTTGTAGAAATCGATGGAAGCAAGATCAAGGATGTAGCTGAGTTTGGTACATCTGGTGACTTAAAACGAGGGGAACCGGCAATTGCAATCGGAAACCCTCTAGGCAACTTCCCTGGTTCAGTCACCCAAGGAATTGTCTCAAGTGCCGACCGATCGATTCCTGTAGACTTAGACCAAGATGGGAACCCTGACTGGCAGGCAGAAGTTATTCAGACTGATGCAGCGATTAACCCCGGAAACAGCGGAGGAGCGCTGATCAATATAGCTGGACAGGTAATTGGGATTAATTCCTCAAAAATTGCTCAGCAGGAAGTAGAAGGAATTGGTTTTGCGATCCCGTCTGATGTAGCAAGGCCCATTATTGAAGATCTTGAAAAGTATGGAGAAGTCCGAAGACCATTCTTAGGAGTAAATATTATCCCTCTTTCTCAAGTTAACACCTATCATCGTGAACAGACATTAAAGATTCCAGAGAGTGTTAAAGGCGGCATCGTAGTCATGGAGATCACACCAACATCTCCTGCAGCTCGGGCTGGTATAAAAGAAATGGATGTTATCGTTGAAATGGACGGCGAAAAGATCAATGATCCTATAGCACTTCGTAAATTCCTTTATACAAAGACTAAAATCGGCGAAGAAGTCGAAGTCGTCTTCTATCGAGATGGTAAAAAACAATCAGCTAAAGTTGAATTAGGTAAGCAAACATAAAAACAGGGGGTGAACTACCCCCTGTTTTTATTTTGAACACAAAGCGCTATATGTGGACAACTTTTTACATGTATTTCGTTTACAGAAGACAAAGAATTCGGTAGTGTAAGATAGAGAATTGTGGATAAGTAAGGAGAATGGTGAAATGAATATTATTTGTTGCAGAGAGCATGCTGAGCTTGCGATTGACATCATTGTGGATGAGTTTGAAACAGCACCAGTTGTCGCGTTATTAACAGGAAAAGATGAGTTATCAACAACGTGTGAATACTGTAATGAACCAGGTGTATATAAAGTATCGAACATATGAACGCCTACAATATATGGGCTTAATTGTGCATATGTGGATAAGTTCTGGGGATAACTTATTGCGAAAAGGAGTTTTCAACAAGTGAATATATCAATTGTTTCCGTAGGGAAGCTAAAAGAAAAATACTTAAAACAAGGAATAGACGAATACTTAAAAAGGCTTGGACCATACGCAAAGATAGATATTATAGAAGTTCCCGATGAAAAAGCACCTGAAACATTAAGTGACCAGGAAATGATCATGGTGAAAAATGCAGAAGGTGAACGGATCTTAGCAAAAATCGGGCAAGATGTTCATGTCATTGCAATGGCAATTGAGGGAAAAGCAGTTTCTTCAGAAGATCTTGCCGAAAACCTAGATAAGCTGGCGACGTACGGGAAGAGTAAAGTGGCATTCGTTATCGGAGGTTCTCTAGGACTTAGTGAAGCCGTGATGAAGCGGGCTAATGAGAAAATTTCATTCGGAAAAATTACGTATCCGCACCAGCTTATGAAACTTGTTTTAGTTGAGCAGATTTACAGGGCATTTCGGATTAATCGGAATGAACCGTACCACAAATAGTGGTAAACCAGAGAGTAGAAGTAACTCTGGATAAAGAAGTATTAAAAAGGCTAATTTAAATTAAGGAGACCGTTCGTGTTATTTAGAAGGTCTCCTTTTGGTTTTCTTAAACTTGTACTTCACTCATAAATGCATGAGTATTATCTTCTGTATCTTTAAAAAATACCATCCATGTTTCTGTTTGTCCCATTTTCGCTACAACATGTGGTTCATCAATAAAGATAACTTCTTTAGCTACTAAGTGTTCATAAGTATCTTTAATATTAGTTACATGAAAATAAATAACTGAACTTGAATGGGCGAATTCATCTTTTTCAGGTAGTGATAACATTAGCCGCAACCCGTTACATTCAAAGAATGCCATACTATCAGTGTTAAATAAAAGGGATAGACCTAATTTCTCTTTATAAAAATCTAATGCTCTATTCAAGTCTTTAACAGGTACACCAATCTGTCCAACTTTTTGAACCATTGTCATTTCCATATTACAATTCTCCTTTCAAATATCTATTCATTATAAGCATAAATAATTTCCTCTAATTTTTCTTATCCAATATCACCTTTTTTCGATATTCTATAGGAGATATACCAACATGTTGTTTAAACATTTTACTAAAGGACACAGGGTTTTGAAATCCAAGTATAAAGGTTATATCAGTCATATTTTTATCTGCTTTTGATAATAGTTGCTTTGCTTTTTGTATTCTAAATTCTGAAATATGCTGATGAGGTGTTCTACCGTATATTTGATTGTAAGTTCTTAATAAATGGTTAGGTGATAAACAAGCAACTCTAGCAACTTCATCTAGTTTTATAGGTTGATTAAAATATGATCTAATATAATCATGTGCAATACTTACCCTTCTATATAATTCTTCACGTGTAGAATTACGAATTGCATGTAATGATTCAATTTCTTTATATGTATTAAAGTGTTCATTCAAAATAGAATACATTATCTTATGAAATTGTTCCTCATAACCAACGGAATCAATCTCAAGACTTGGTAATATCTGCATAAAATTTTCCAGTTGAGAAGATAGAGTATTATTTTTATGATAGGTTTTTTCAAAAAAACCAATAGAACTTGTATCCTTAAACGGATCGCTTAGAAGACGATCATTTGTTTCTTTTAAGGAATGAAAGACTTCTTCTGCAAACCCATCTTTAAAGAAAAGACAAAAGGATTCTACAACTTTAGGTTCATCAATTGATATAGTGTATTCACCCTCATTGAGGAGAAGGTATCTATTCTCTTCAACAGCAAAAAAGCCTTTGTTAGTCTTATAATGGGCTTTACCATTAAAGAATGTTTTAAGAGACAATTGACCAATCCCTTCCCAGTAAAACTGTTCACTTTTTGCATGCAACACGAAATTGGTAGATTCATTTTTTGTCATAATACAATCTCCATAGTAGATAACTTATTTTTCCATAGTAATATTATACATAATAATAGAATTTTAAGTTGTTCAAATATATTACCAATGATTTTGTATGAACCGTATCATAAATAGAGTCAAAAAAAGTGTTATTTTACGTTTTTAAAGCTGTTGGGTAGCTTTTATATAGAACACTACAGGTATACTTGAACGAAATCTTCCAATTTCCAAACAACATCTGGTGGAATACCTTATAAATCGGATGAACTAGCAGAACGGTAAGTTCATTTTTCTTTTATTCGGAGAATGCAGAATCGTCCATCTTTATAGAAAAAGGCAGCTCGAGCGAGAGGATGAGGATATCTTAAGCAAAAAAAGAGCATCAGAAGAAATTTTGCTGAGGCAACATGTACTTTGCTCTCAGCGTGCAGCCATATTCATAGGTAAGAGATTGATAACTACCTGTTACATTAATATGAACACAGGTGCCAATTTAAGTTGTGGCCGATTTAGTTTTGACTATGTTTAATGATACATATTGACACCGGTTTATTGCAGCGAAGGACCAGCGAGTGCCAAGGAGTTAAGAAAGTCTTTGGTATAAGGGGAGATGATTATGAAAGTCTATACGATTGGACATTATAACCATTCAAAAGAACAATTTTTGAAGTTGTTGGAATCAACTGAAATTAGCTTTGTGGCAAATGTCCGGGCATTTCCTGCAAGTCGCAGAAGTTTACACTTTAAAAAAGAAAAAATGGACCAGTGGCTGAAAGAAGCGGGGATTCATTATCGCCATTTTCCCGGTCTTGGCGGGAGAAGGGAAATGTCGGGACAGGTAGGGGAACAATTGAACGAAGGAGGGAATAACCGCTCATTTCACAACTATGCGGATTATACAAGACGGATGATTTTCAGTATGCTTTAGAACTACTAAAGGAACAGGCCAAAAAAAATACTCTCATCTATATGTGTTCAGAACATCATCCGGCAAGATGCCACTGTCTTCTCATCAGCAACTGGCTGCAGGCAAATGGATGGGATGTGCTCCATCTCATACCTGATTCCAAGGGGAATTCTGGGATAGTCCCTCATGAATTGGGGAAGTGGGGAGCCATGCCAATCATTGAAGAAGATGGGACCGTCGTGTATCCGAAACTATAAAAATAAAAAACGAGAAACACAGGTGCCTAAACACTTTCTCTTAGAGATCTGAATAGGATTTAATTAAAGTCTCAAAAAATGTTTCATAAGCTTCTGCCATTACCTCAAATGAAAACTGTTCACGAGAAGCACGGGAAAGAGTCTCGTGCTTCCTTTATGTTTAAAAAAAAATAAAATATCTATCCCTGATCTATACTATTTACTGGAAATAGGATACTTCAACCCATTCTTTTCAATCTTATCTTTAATAATTGTCTCAACATCTAAATCTAATTCACTACAGAGCATAAGTCCGTAAATGAATACATCAGCGATTTCTTCTTTGATGTTTTCAATGTTTTGGTCTACAGCTTCGTCACTGCTTTTCCACTGAAAATCTTCTAACAGTTCAGCAGCTTCAATAGAGAGCGAAATGGCAAGGTCTTTTGGGTTGTGATATAGTCCCCAATCTCTAGCCTCTCTAAATTCATTGATTAAGTTCATTATTTGCTTAATTTCATTCATGTTAACCATCCTTAATATTGTTGTCATTTTCTAAGTTTAAATCTTAAAAAGCCTGCTTTAATACTTACTTCGATCCTCCGCAGCCACAACTATCTGCCTTGGTGACAAATCATCATAAACTACAGATTTGTTTAGCCGCTCTCTGAAATACTTATTTAATGCTGAATCCGTACAGAAGATAAAGCATCCCTTCTGTCCTCTAGTCATAAGCGTTCTGTATGTATTCCTAATAATTTGGTCCGCAAGAGCATGAGCTTTTTCTGGATTTCCTTTTGCAATTGTTTTAATTCCTTTAAGAGACTGATCAGTTTTAGCACGTTTTGTATAGTCTGTAATCACCAGGTCATCCTTAAGGCTAAGGTCAGGTCCAATGATAACACCGACGTAATCAAATTCAAGTCCTTGGGATGTATGAATGCATCCTGCTTCAGAGACAGAATCCTGTTCGATTGCCCAAATGCTGTCAGAGAGGTTCCAGCTGATACTAAAATTGTGCTCGGGTATTTCGATGTCTTTATGAAGGGTATTAGTCCGGCCATTTTTCGGCCACTCCCAGCAGTAACCAGCAAGAATACGTGACTTGTTATTTTTCTTATTCAGCTCTTCAATTTCCTTCAGCATAGCATTTGGGTCATCATATACCCTGAAGTCATAATCTACACCACGGTCGTTTGCGTTCGCAGTTTCCCTGATTTGAAGCACGTCATCCAACCAGGCAATATACGCATCAGATCCATCACAGCGAAATTGTGAAATGAGTTTGCCCTGAATCAGTTCGGCATCTAACTCTTCTGCATACGTTTTGATTAAATCAATACTTCCGATGTCTTTTAGCGTAACTCTTTGATTTTCATCAATAAAGAAAATCGTAAATTTAGATGAGCGAATTACTTCCTTTATTTGATTTTCACCTAGATTGCTGAATAGTCCTGACTTTTCATTCAAACGGTGTGCTTCATCAATAATGAGCACGTCAAATTCACTTTTTTCGGATTCATAAAAGCTGCCAGATCCTTTAAACAGGTTATCAATCTGTGTTTTCTTGATTGTCCCTTTCAGTTTGGAAGCATAAACATTACGAGGGGCTGAATTCTTTGATACATAAAGTGCTGTTAAACCCTGGTTGATATGATTTACTAGAAGGTTTACAGCCATTACAGATTTTCCAGTTCCTGGTCCACCTTCAATTACCATTACTCTCTTATGGTTATTTTTAATACTCTCGAGCGCTAAATGATAGGCCTCTTCATAAAAAACTTTTTGTTCATCAATAAGCACGAATTCCTGATTCCCTTTCAGCAAACTCGCAAGAGAATCTTGTAATGACTTGGATGGTCGGATTTTGCCGTGCTCTATCTGATAAATCAATTGGTTACGATCTCCGTAACGCACGTACTTCTTAATAAAATCTCTTAATCTCTGTATCTCACCTTTTGCAAAAACAGGTGCTTTAGCTAGATGATCAGAATAGTGAGGATCCATCAACGGATCATTTTCTGTCTTTCGGTAATTATGTAGATAGGCACATGGTTTCAACACAATATGCTGATCTTGCACGTTCTGATTAAAATCTTGAATTAAAGTAGCGTATGACCATGCCTGATAAGAAGGATGCGTCACAGTCCGGTTACTTCCCCCAAGATAGGTAGACACAAGCGCATCTTTGGATGTTACCTTTTCAACCTCTGACCACTGCTTCAATTCTACAATCACAACATGATCCTGCATACCATCGTGACCAGCCACTAAGAAATCTACTCGTTTAGATGTATTCGGAATCTTAAATTCTATTGCCACCGATGTATCATCAGGAATCTCTTCATCCTGCATAACATTTGACATACGCTGCAGCGAATTCTCCCATGAGTTGATTTCACTTTTAGTAGTCCTACCTATTTTATTTTGGTATGACTCGTAAAGACGTTCTACGAGAAGCTCGTTCGTAACATCAGATATAAATTCAGTTTTTGTGGCTTCGTAAATGATCAAGTCGTTTTCACCTCTTTGGAGAGTCTATTGGATATATTTTATCACTTATTGTAAGGGATAGCAGGGAACAAATTCAAAATAATGTAAATTCAAGCATAAAATAAAATAGATTTGAAAATTCAACAAAAGGTGTCTGACTATCTTTAAATTAAATCGAGGGAAAACACGGGAACGTATTAATTCTTGGTTTTTAAAGGAAGAAGTAGAACCGTCCCCATGCTTCATTTGGTAAGATCACGTATCTTCATCAGCTGATGAGCTTGTGCCGGTTGAGCAGATTTATTGGGAGGAGCTTTTCACAAGTGATTAAATATCATGATGTGCAAATTCTGACCAGAATTAAAACAGTATGTACACATAGCAGACATTGAAGCAGGGCATATCCCTGTTTATTTGTTGGCATAAATCTTGCATCTCTTCACAAGCGGGAGGGATGATGATGAATATTCAAGAGTCTAGAGCGCTTGTAACAGGCGGGGCTTCAGGTCTTGGTGAGGCAACGGTAAGGAAGATTGTTGAAAACGGAGGTCAGGCTGTGATTCTCGACCTTTCTGTGGAACAGGGGGATCGGCTTGTTAAAGAACTTGGTTCATCTGTTTCTTTTGTTAAAACAGATGTAACGAGTGAAGAGGAAGTCAAGGCAGCCGTTGCTTCAGCAGTAAATCGAATGGGTTCCGTTAATACAGTTGTCAATTGTGCCGGCATTGGTATAGCTGAAAAAGTGTTTGGAAAAAAGGGAACGCATAGTTTGGATCTTTTCACCAAAGTAATTTCCGTTAATCTGATTGGTACGTTTAACGTATGCCGTCTGGCAGCTGAGAGTGTGGTTAAAAATGTGGAAAATGCGGCAGGTGAAAGAGGCGTAATTATTAATACGGCTTCTGTTGCAGCATTTGAGGGGCAAATCGGCCAGGCTGCATACAGCGCTTCAAAAGGCGGAGTGGTTGGAATGACACTTCCTCTTGCAAGGGAGTTTGCTAGATTTGGTATACGTGTGATGACAATTGCACCGGGACTTTTCCATACACCGATGTTTGAAATGCTTCCGGAAGAAGCACGGACAGCACTTGGAAAAATGGTTCCGTTCCCGTCCAGGCTCGGTCTTCCAGAAGAGTATGCGCAGCTTGTACAAAGCATTGTTGAGAATACGATGCTGAATGGAGAAACGATACGTCTCGATGGAGCTATACGAATGCAGCCTAAATAAAAAATCAACAAAAATGAAGCTATTTTAAGAAGAAAGCTGACCAAAAGGAACATATTTTATGTCCTATATGGTGTCAGCTTTTATTTTTTTATCAAATTCAGCTTAATTTGCACACTTTTTTATAAGAGTTTTGATCTGAATAATGGTTATGGGGTGAAAATGAGGGTGAAGTGGGTGAAGTGGGTGAAACAGCTTGGTTCTGGGGTGTAACGCGGTGATCTAGGGGTGAAACGAAGTGTCAAACGGGTGTAACGGCCTTTCTAACGGGCGAACGTGTAATAAATAAAAGAACACGTGCCGTAAAAGCTCCTGGTTTGTTTAGTTAGAAAATTCAAAAAACATAACGAAAACTGTTAAAATAAGAATAGAGTGAAATGGAGGTGGATGAATGGAACTTAGAGAGATCATGACGGAAATGGACTTTGTGGTCACAGAGGAAATGTCTATGAATAAAGCGATGGAGCTGATGTATCAAAAAAAGTGGAACTTACTTCCTGTGACAGATGAGAAAAGACTGCCGGTTGGCGTTTTTACAAGGAGCAGTCTTTACCGGATGATTTCTGATGGCTGTCCATTATCAACATCTATTGAAAAGTACATAAATCACCATGTTGAAACGATTGAAATTCATACACCATTTGAACAAATTGAGAAGAGAGTAAAATCAAGCAAGGTTGGGACCGGGGTTGTTCTGAATGATGATGGGACAGTAGCTGGCATTTTAACCAAAACGGATATGGTGATGTCTCTGTTTAAATCGGTTAATTCCTTGCAGACGGTTAAAGCACTCAAAAAAACACTGGAAACGACACTTAAGTATGCGTATGACGGTATTATTATGGCGGATGAAAAGGAGCGTATTCAAATGGTAAGTCCGCCTTTTTTAGATTTGTTCAACCTTCAGCAAGACGAATTATTAAATAAACCCGTTGATAAAGTTTTGCCGAAGATTGATCTTAAAAAGGTGTATAAAACACAGACAGCAGAAGTCAGCGATATGATGGAGATCAACGGTATCAACTATATCGTCCAGCGGATACCTATCCTAGAAGATGGAAAGGTTATTGGCGCGATTGGAAAAGTCATGTTCAGGCAGCTGAATGAAGTCAGCGAACTGTTTAAAAAGCTGCAGCGGGCCGAAAGCAAAGCAAGCTTTTATCACCAGCAGTACAATGAGGCAGAATCTGCCCGATTTACATGGGAGCATATATGGAGTGTCAATTCGTATATGGAAAAGCTAAAGTCAAGTGCTGCAAAAGCTGCCAAAGGCCGTTCTACCGTCTTAATAAGGGGAGAAAGCGGAACAGGCAAGGAGCTTTTTGCCCATGCCCTTCATAACAGCAGTGCGAGAAGCAAAGGAAAGTTTGTCATTGTAAACTGTGCTGCGATACCAGAAGAACTGCTAGAATCGGAGTTTTTTGGATATGAGGAAGGCGCTTTTACTGGTGCCAGACAAAAGGGGAAGATCGGAAAGTTCGACCTTGCTAACGGGGGAACTCTTTTTCTCGATGAGATAGGCGACATGTCTGTTGCACTTCAGGCGAAGCTGTTAAGGGTGCTGCAGGAACGGGAGTTTTACCGGGTTGGCGGGACGAAGAAGATCCATGTTGATGTAAGGATTGTTGCAGCAACGAACCGTGATCTCGAGGAAATGGTGAAGAACGGGACATTCAGAGAAGACTTGTATTACCGTTTGAATGTGATTTCACTTCAAGTGCCACCGCTCAGGGAAAGACGTGAAGATATTCCTTATTTAACACAAAAACTGACTGAAGAACTGAACAAAATGCTGGGTACAACTATAACGGGGATGGAGAAGGATACTAAGGAGGCGCTCTTCCATTATCATTGGCCAGGTAATGTACGGGAATTAAAGAATATCCTAGAGCGAGCCATGACCTTTGCCGAGCATGGAAAGATTCAGCTTGAGGACCTGCCGGATTATATGTTAAAAGCAATGCCTGAAAAAAGACAAGATCGGTCGATTTCACTGGTTGAAAATGCAGAGCTTGAAACGATTAAAAAAGCGCTCTCTGAGATGAATGGAAACAAAGCCAAAGCTGCTAGAATGCTAGGGATTAGCCGATCAGGTTTATACGAAAAAATTAGAAAATATCAGCTTCAATAAGTGTTTTAAAGTGTCCATTTTCGGGACACTTTTTTATTTGCCTGTCAAACTATCAAACAATGTAATCCTGATAAACGTACAGCTTTTAATTATCTTGGTTTATCTTCATGTTGGCATAAATATTGCATATGAAGTAATGAACGAATGAATAGTGAGGAGGAAGGCACATGCATATTGGCGGTTTTCTGGCTCAGAACGCACGAAATTTTCCTGAAAGGTTTGCGGTTGATTGTGAAGGACGGACCTACACGTATGGAGAACTGAACAGGGCTGTAAACAGGCTGGCAAATGGATTAATTAGCTTAGGTGTTAAAAAAGGAGAGAAAGTTGCTCTCTTCATGAAGAATTCCGATTACTTTATGATTTCCTTTTTTGCCATCGCGAAAATTGGTGCCGTTGTGGTGCCGGTGAACTTTAGGCTGACGCCTGATGAAGTTCAGTATATATTCACTCAGTCCGATGCTGTCCTCGTATTGTGTGACAGTGAATTTGAAGACACTGTATACAAAGCAAGAAATGGAACAGACGTCCAAGCCATTATTTTCGGAAACACTGCTGGCCAAGGTAATCTCCTGTATAACAACATTCTTTCCCACAATGAAAACGAGCCGGATGTAGAAGTATTTGAACAGGATGATCTCGAAATTCTTTATACATCAGGAACGACAGGACGGCCAAAAGGTGCCCTGTTCGATCATAACAAGATTTTCAAAGTAAGCCTGACCATGCTCGTTAATATGGAGCTGAAAAAGGATGAACGCTTTCTGCACCTAGCCCCTCTTTTTCACTCAGCCCAGCTGAATTTATTTATGATCGCAGGCGTTATACTTGGCGGTAGGCACTATATCCATCGTGATTTTCATCCTGTAACAGCGCTTCAAGCTATCCAGGAACACAAAATAACACATCTGTTTGCTGTTCCTGCAATGTATAATTTCATGCTGCAAGTACCAAATGTAACGGAATATGATCTGTCATCGATCAGGCGCTGCGGTTATGGAGCGGCTCCGATGCCGCCTGAACTTGTCCGCAAGAGCATCACAGCTTTTAAAACAGACCAGTTTTATAATCTGTGCGGACTGACAGAAGCGGGACCAGGAGGCATTTTTCTTGATCCAGAAGGGCATGAGCTTCATCTGGGAAAGAGCGGCAAGGCCGGATTCCTTACAGAAGCGCGTGTAGTTTATGAAAACGGTGAGGATGTAAGTCCCGGTACAGTTGGGGAGTTCATCCTACGAGGTGAAACGATCATGAAGGAATATTATAAGAAGCCTGAAGAGACGAAAGCAGCTCTAAAGAATGGCTGGCTCTATACGGGTGATCTGGCGTCGATGGACGAAGAAGGATACATTACGCTTGTCGACCGGAAAAAAGACATGATTATTTCTGGTGGGGAAAATGTGTATTCAGCAGAGGTTGAAGTGATTCTGTATGAGCATCCTGCTATTCTTGATGCTGCCATCATCGGTTTACCGGATGAAGTGTGGGGAGAAGCCGTAACAGCTGTTGTAGTTCTGAAGGAAGGTGCTCTTTTAGATGAGCAGGAACTGATCAACTTCTGCCGTCAAAAGCTTGCCGGCTATAAAGTGCCGCGGCGAATATTTATCGAAAAGCAGCTTCCTCGCAATGCTTCCGGAAAAATTCTGAAATACCAGCTTCGTCAAAAAATGAATGCCCTTACTAATGAAGAGCATAGTGTGAAGTAATAACCTAAATAACATCAATGGAAAGAGGTTGCAGAAAATGAAGCGTTCTTTTTTGAATGATGATCATGAGATGTTCCGTAAATCATTAAGAAAGTTTTTAGAAAAAGAGGCTTATCCTTTTTATGATCAATGGGAAAAAGATCGGATAATCCCCCGTTCTTTTTGGACCAAAATGGGCGATCAAGGCTTTCTTTGCCCGGATGTTGAAGAAAAATATGGCGGGAGCGGTGTTGACTGGGGTTTTGCTGCTGTCATTAATGAAGAGCTCGAGCGAGTAGGCTCAGGTCTAATTGGAATCGGGCTTCATAATGATATTGTCGTACCATATATCACAGCCTACGGTACAGAAGAGCAAAAACAACGCTGGCTGCCGCGCTGTGTGACAGGAGAAATCATCACTGCGATTGCCATGACTGAGCCCGGAACAGGGTCTGATCTTGCGGGTATCAAAACAACTGCAAAGCTTGAAGGCAGCCATTACATCATTAACGGACAAAAGACATTTATAACGAACGGAATCCATGCAGATCTGGTCATTGTAGCTTGTAAAACAGATCTTCATGCAAAACCAAAACATAAGGGCGTAAGCTTATTTGTAGTTGAAAGAGATACACCCGGGTTTACAAGGGGAAGGAAACTGGATAAGGTCGGCCTTCATTGTCAGGATACAGCAGAACTTATTTTCGAGGGCTGCCGCGTTCATAAAGATAACCTTCTTGGTGAAGAAGGAAAAGGTTTCACATATTTGATGAAAAAACTGCAGCAGGAAAGGCTCGTAGTGGCGATTGGCGCACAGGCAGCAGCTGAGGAAATGTTTAAGCAGACCCTCAATTATGTAAAGAACAGAGAGGCTTTTGGCCGTCCTGTCAGTCAGTTTCAAAATACACAGTTCAAGCTAGCAGAGATGGCGACAGATATTGAGATGGGCAGGGCATTCCTTGATGCGCTTATCGCCGAGCATATGGCTGGCGAAAATATCGTAACAAAGGTGTCGATGGCTAAATGGAGGCTTACCGATACAGCAAAGCGGATTGCGGGGGAATGCATGCAGCTGCACGGCGGCTATGGGTATATGGAAGAATACGAGATTGCCAGAAGATACAGAGACATTCCGGTCGCAAGCATTTACGCCGGTACAAACGAAATTATGAAAGTTATTATTGCTAAAAACTTAGGTTTATAGAACGTCTTACACATAGAAAAGTGAGGGAGAAGAGATGAGAGAAGCTGTAATTGTAGAAGGAATAAGAACAGCAGTTGGAAGAAGAAATGGCGGTCTGAAGGATATCCGCCCGGATGATCTGGCAGCTATTGTTCTAAAGGAACTGGTAGATCGAACAGGCATAGATGCACATTTAATAGAAGATGTCATCTTAGGCTGTGTCACTCAATCAGGTGAACAGGCGGGGGATATTGCAAGAGTGTCCGCACTGATTGCGGGTCTGCCGATCGAGGTTCCTGGTACAACGATTGACCGCCAATGCGGTTCGAGTCAGCAGGCTGTACATTTTGCAGCCCAAGCGATTCTGTCCGGGGATATGGATGTTGTGATCGCAGGCGGTGTTGAGAGCATGTCCCGTGTGCCGATGGGATCGAATTATCAGGGAACGGGTTTCAGTCCGGCTCTAAAGGAACGTTATGAAGTGATTCATCAGGGATTGTCGGCGGAACGAATCGCTGAAAAATACGAGTTTACGAGAGAAGATCTCGACCGCTATTCACTCGAAAGCCATAAAAAAGCACTTCGTGCGCAAGCTGAAGGCTATTTTAATAGGGAGATCGTTCCTGTACAGCTTTCAGATGGAACGGTGTTTTCCAAGGATTCTGGACCGCGCGAGGAAACATCACTTGAAGCATTGGAAAGCTTGAAACCAGCTTTTATAGAAAATGGCGTCATCCATGCCGGAAATGCAAGCCAGATCAGTGATGGAACTGCCGCTATGCTCTTAATGAGCCGGGAAAAAGCAGAAGAACTCGGGCTTAAACCCCGGTTTAAAGTCCATACCCGTGTTGTGGTTGGATCGGATCCAACTCTCATGCTGACAGGTCCGATTCCAGCAACACAAAAAGCATTGGAAAAATCAGGTCTTACCATTGATGACATTGACATTTTTGAAGTGAATGAAGCCTTTGCATCTGTCACACTTGCGTGGTTAAAAGAGACAGGTGCCAATCCTAAGAAGCTCAACCCGAATGGCGGTGCGATTGCCCTAGGACACCCACTCGGCGGAAGTGGTGCCCGCTTAATGGTTACGTTAATGCATGAGCTTGAAAGGACTGGAGGAAGGTATGGGCTGCAAACGATGTGTGAAGGGCACGGAATGGCGAATGCCACAATTATAGAAAGGCTTGATTAGCTTAAAGGGTTAGTTTCAGCAGTGATGGATTTTATGCAAGGTAATTCGATTTTTATGAACGGTAATTTGAATTTTATCAACGGTAAAAATAAATTCATAGAAAGGAGGAAATCAACGACTTTCAAGAGCAACAAAATTTGCGAAAACAGCCTTTAGAAATAAGCTGAATCTAATGATAACGGAGGGATTAAGATGGGGACAACGATTGGCAGAATATTTGATTTGACCGTGCAAAAGTTTCCAAACAAAGAGGCGATTTATGATGTCAGGAAGAATCAGCGCTTATCCTACAGCGAATGGAACGTCCAGGTAAATAAACTGGCCAATGCACTCATGAAAGAAGGAGTGACAAAGGGTGACCGAGTTTCAACCTTTTTATTCAATACGGAAGAACTCGCTACTGCATTCCTTGCCTGCACAAAAATCGGGGCTGTCTTTAACCCCATCAACTTCCGTCTGACGGCTGAAGAAGTGGCGTTTATCCTTCATGATGCAGCCCCTAAGGTTGTACTCTTTGAAAAAGCTCTTGAGCCAACCGTAACTAGTATCAAGGATCGATTTACGAGAGCTTTATTTTGGCAGATTGACGGAGAGTATCCTGAATATGCGGCGAGCTATCATGAAAAAGTGTCGGGAGCCTCTTCAGAGCTGGCAGAATTACCTGTAGATGAAAATGACCTGTACGCCATCATGTATACCAGCGGGACGACGGGAAGACCTAAAGGGGTGCTCCACTCCCACCGTGAAATCGTAGAACAAAGTTTAATCGTTATAGGTGCAACGAAGCTTGATTCTTCTGATGCAGGACTTGTAACGGCGCCCATGTTTCATTGTGCGGAACTCCATTGCGCATTTTTACCAAGATTACACGTCGGAGCAAGCAATGTCATTCTTCATCAGTTTGATCCGAAAAAGGTGCTTAGCTTGATTGAAGAAGAGAAAATCACGAAATTTTTTGCAGCGCCCACCATGTGGAATATGCTCCTTCAAGAAGATTTGCAACAATTTGATATATCGAGTTTAAAGACCGGTTTGTATGGGGCAGCGCCAATGGCTCCTTCCCTTGTCCATGCTTGCCATGAACGACTAGGTCTAACGCTCGTCCAAGCATATGGAATGACCGAGATGGGTCCTGCTATTACGTTTCTTGGTGAACAAGATCAGCTCAGAAAAGCCGGATCGGCAGGACAGGCATGTCTTAATCATGAGATTCGCATTGTCCGCCCGAATGAAAATGGACCGTCTGACCCTAATGATGTTATGCCGCCTGGAGAAACCGGTGAGATCCTTGTCAAAGGTCCTTGCATGATGTCCGGTTACTTTCAAAGGGAAGAGGCGACGGAAAAAGCTTTATATAAGGGATGGTACCATTCAGGCGATATCGGCTACCTAGATGAAGAAGGGTACTTGTGGGTAAAGGACCGAGTTGATGACATGATTATTTCCGGCGGAGAAAACATATATCCAAGAGAGGTTGAAGATGTACTTCATGCCCATAAAGGGGTGCTTGATGCCGCTGTTGTCGGGCAGCCGGATGACCGCTGGGGCGAAACGGTAACAGCTTTTGTTGTAAAGAAGGATCATGCTGTAACAGAAGAAGACCTTGATGGATGGTGTAAAAGCAGTGATCAAATCGCCAATTATAAACGTCCGCGTAAGTACATTTTCTGTGAAGCTCTGCCAAGAAATGCGAGCGGCAAAATTCAAAAATTCGTACTCCGTAAACAATTAGAGGATCTGTTCATAACGAACAGGGGAGCATTGTAAGAAATGCTGAAGGAAAAAACAGAACACCTTTCAAGCAAGCTGCTGGAAGATGTCCGAGTTCTTGATTTCAGCCAGTACTTACCCGGGCCATTTGCAACATTAAGGCTTGCTGAAATGGGAGCAGAAGTTATTAAGGTGGAACCCCCTTCAGGCGACCCTGCCCGTACTACAGGTCCAAAAAGTAATGGAGAAGGAATTGGATTTAAGGCGAATAACCGGGGGAAAAAGGGTATCACATTGAACCTGAAACATGCATCAGGGAGGGAAATAGCCCTTCGTCTTATACAAGAAGCGGATGTACTTATTGAAAGTTTCCGTCCTGGCAAAATGGCAAAACTCGGTCTCAGTTTTGAAGAAGTATCCAAAGTAAATCCGAAAATCATCTACTGTTCCATATCCGGATATGGACAGGACGGCATTTTAAGCACTCTTGGCAGCCATGATATCAATTACATGGCACTCAGCGGGGCACTCGCTCAGCTTAAGGATGATCATGGCCGTCCAGTCCACCCATCTAATACGTTTGCAGACTTTATTGGAGGGATGGCAGCCAACGAAGGGATTTTAGCAGGACTCGTTTCCCGATCAATAACAGGCAAGGGGAGCTATCATTCTATCTCCATCACAGAGGTCATGGCTTCCTTTATGGTCAATCATGTTTTGATAGAAAAGGAAACCGGAACAAGAAACGGGTTCGGTGTATTAAACGGTAGTATTGTTTCTTATGCACTGTATGAGACAAAGGACGGCCGTTTTGTAAGTCTCGGAGCACTGGAATCAAAGTTCTGGAACAACTTTTGCCTGGGAGTAGATCGTCCGGATTGGATACCGCTGCAGTTTTCAAGAACTACGCCAGACTGTTCTATCTATAAGAAAATGATAGAACTCTTTAAGAGCAGAACAATGGATGAGTGGAGTAAGTTCGGTATGGATACGGACTGCTGTCTTGCTCCTGTTCTTGAGGGGCACGAAATCGCTAAGCACCCATATTTTTTAGAAAAAGAAGCCGTGCATGCAGGCGGTCAGGTTAAGATGCACAGCGGGCTGAGAACAGAAGATCTGCCGTCTGCACCAGAAAAGGGAGAACATACTGACGAAGTACTTAAAAAGTTGCTTCATATATCTGAAAGTGAGCTTTTGGCATGGAGAAGTACGGGTATTATATAAACAGGCTCTAAACAATATCATTAATATTTGTTACTTTAACCGTATCTTTTAAGGATATCGGTTATTTTTATTAAATTTTCAAATCCACTAAACTAATAATATAGACATGTCTATCATCACCACGATAAACTCATAAAAACCAGCCTTATCGAGTAAAATCACACTGCTAATGTTCAAAAATTATTTGTTACTATGAATTTCGTTTTGTATAAAAAGATTTACTTCGGTTTGTTTAAGTACGTCATTAAAACTCTTATTTAAATTGATATTCTATATATTTCAGATGAAAAAATGTAACGCACTTTGCCCTGGATGTGTAGATACTCCCCTTGTTCGCGGTCAATTAGAAGACTTGGCGAAAACAAAAAATGTATCTTTAGATAAAGTGCTTGAAGAAGTAATTTATCCGCTAGTTCCGCAAAAACGTCTTATGGAAGTAAGTGAAATTGCTGACTATGCTATGTTCTTATCCAGTGACAAAGCGAAGAGTGTAACAGGACAAGCAATTGTCATTGATGGCGGTTATACAGCTCAATAATTGATTTATTTAACCTCGGCAAACTTGTGCTGAGGTTTTTTTGTTTATATACACATGTTTACGAACCAATTGATAGGTAATAGTAAATAAGTAAATTATTTTTAAGGGGGCACGACATGAAAAGTGAGGTTTGGAAAAATCCTGTATTTTATGTGTCAGCTGCGGTCATCATGTTATTCGTTTTGATTGGAGCAGTCATGCCAAAAAAATTCGGGAAAGTTGCTGGTAAATTATTTGATTTTACCACGATCAATTTTGGTTGGTTCTATTTATTTTCTGTTTTCATTATTATTATTTTCTTAGTTGGACTCGCATTCAGCAAGTACGGTGCAATTCGTCTAGGAGGGGAAAATGAAAGCCCAGAATTCTCATTTTTCACATGGATCGGCATGCTATTTTCTGCCGGATTCGGTGCTGGTCTTGTATTTTGGGGAGTAGCAGAACCAATGAGTCATTTCTTTTCTCCGCCATTCTCTGCCGTTAAAGGACAAACAGAAGAAGCTGCTAGACTAGCTATGGGTTATTCTTTTTTCCATTGGGGAATCAGCCAATGGTCTGTTTTTGCGCTGGTTGGGCTTGTAATTGGTTTTTTGCAATTTAGAAAGCAAAAAGACGGACTCGTTTCTACTGCTTTAGAACCAGTAATTGGGAGCAGACGAGCTGTGAAAAATACCATTGATTCTTTTGCGGTTATTGCAACAGTAATGGGTATAGCAACATCCGTAGGACTTGGCGTTCTTCAAATGAACGGCGGATTAAATATCGTATTTAAAACGGGTAACTCCATTGGTATTCAGCTGACAATCATTCTGTTCATGTTTATAGCTTATATGCTTTCTTCCACAACAGGGTTAAAGAAAGGAATCAAATACTTAAGTAATTTGAATTTAGGTCTTGCGATTGGTCTTCTTTTATTTGTCTTTGCAGCAGGTCCGAAAGTCTTTATTCTAGAGTCCTTTACTTTGGCTATTGGAGATTATATTACCAACTTTGTTCAAAACAGTTTAAGAGTGCAGCCATATAAAGGTGGTACTTGGATCAGAGACTGGACAATTTTTTATTGGGCTTGGGTAATCGCATGGTCTCCATTTGTTGGAGCTTTTGTGGCGAGAGTTTCGAGAGGAAGAACGATAAGGGAATTTATTATAGGTGTCATGGTTATTCCCCCTGCAATTGCTTGTCTTTGGATTGCTACTTTCGGTGGAACAGCCCTATGGAATGACTTACATAACGGCACTCAAATTGCAGAAGCGGTGGATGCTGATTTAACTTCAGCTCTTTTTCAAGTGTACGAAGGCTTACCTATGACGGATATGCTATCAGTTATTTCACTTTTACTTATTTTTACTTTCCTAGTTACTTCGGCGGATTCAGCGACATATATTCTTGCAAGCATGACCTCGCATGGAAGCTTGAACCCGCCGCAGTTCGCAAAATTTGTATGGGGAATACTGATGGCTGCCATCGCAGCAGTTCTGCTGTATGCAGGAGGACTTGAAGCGCTGCAGACAGCTTCATTAATTGCAGCATTGCCTTTTATAGTTATTTTGCTGCTGCTCTTATTCTCAACCATAAAGCTTCTAAAAAGAGAGCCGCTTCCAATCCGAAAAGCTGATTTAAGACGTTTTAAAAGAATTGAAAAGCTGGCAAAGAAGAAAGAATAGAAGAATTTATTTTATGGCGAGTATAGAGATTATTCTATCTCGCTTCTATTTATATCAATTACCTACACTTTAAGAAACCTGGAAGCGATTACTTTAATAAGGCATATTTGCAGGAGGAATTTAAATTTGAAAATCTTAGCTATTACTTCATGCCCCAACGGAATAGCCCATACGTATATGGCCGCCGAAAATTTACAAAAAGCAGCTGATCAAATGGGAGTTGAAATAAAAATTGAAACACAAGGTTCCATCGGGGTGGAGAACGAATTAACAGATCAAGATATTCTAGAAGCAGATGGCATTATCATTGCCGCTGATAAAACTGTAGACAAAGAACGGTTTATCGGTAAAAAGGTATTGGTCACAGGTGTACAGGAGGGTATTCGTAAACCAGAGCAATTAATCAGGAAGTTGAAAAATGGTGATGTTCCTGTTTATAAAGCCGGCAGCAAAATAGACAACAATAAGAAAGAGAAGAAAGAGAATCCGATTTATCGCCATTTAATGAATGGTGTATCCTTTATGGTTCCTTTCATTGTAGTCGGTGGTCTGTTAATCGCGATTGCTTTAACGCTAGGGGGAGAAAAAACACCTGGAGGAATTGTGATTCCAGAGGACTCCTTTTGGAAAACGATAGAGCAGATTGGCGGTGCATCGTTTACTTTCATGGTTCCAATATTAGCAGGTTATATTGCCTACAGTATCGCTGATCGTCCTGGACTTGCTCCAGGTATCATTGGCGGGTTTATAGCGGCTAACGGAAGTTTTTACGGCAGTGAAGCGGGTGCTGGATTTCTTGGAGGAATAATCGCCGGTTTCCTGGCTGGTTATGTAGCGTTAGCTATCAAAAAAATAAATGTTCCAAAAGCGATTCAGCCAATTATGCCTATCATCATTATTCCGGTACTAGCATCATTAATTGTAGGATTAGCGTTTGTATTCCTAATTGGAGCTCCAGTTGCGGGTATATTTGAAGGCTTAACAGCGTGGCTGGCAGGTATGCAAGGGACGAGCTCATTGCTATTAGCACTAATCTTAGGTGCGATGATCTCGTTTGATATGGGGGGACCCGTAAATAAAGTTGCGTTCTTATTCGGATCAGCCATGATTGGTGAAGGAAACTATGAAATTATGGGTCCCATTGCAGTTGCAATCTGTATACCTCCTATTGGAATGGGTGTAGCTACATTATTGAACAAAAGAAAATTCCGGGCTGCAGAACGGGAAGCAGGAAAAGCAGCATTTACAATGGGGCTCTTCGGAATTACTGAAGGGGCTATTCCATTTGCAGCACAAGATCCTTTGCGTGTAATACCAAGTATTATGGCAGGATCTATGACAGGATCCGTTATTGCAATGCTTGGAAATGTCGGAGACCGGGTAGCACATGGCGGACCTATCGTTGCAGTGCTTGGAGCGGTAGATAATGTGCTAATGTTCTTTGTGGCTGTTATTGCTGGAGTATTTGTAACGGCCATTTTAGTTAACTTCTTAAAAAAAGATATAGAGACTGAAAATCAGTTAACTGTTGAAGAAACCAAAAATGTTCCACATGAAACAATTCAAAAAGAAACTTCAATCAATAAGCTGACAGATATTATGGATCTTGATCTAATTGATCTGGATTTAGAGGGTTCTACGAGGAATGAAGTCATTGAAGAGATGATAAACAAACTTGATTATTCAGGAACACTTTCATCAAAAGGAGAATTTAAACAAGCTATTGTAAGCCGTGAGAAAGAGAGTACAACAGGGATCGGTATGAATATAGCTATTCCTCATGGAAAATCAGAATCAGTTAAAACTCCAAGGGTTGTGTTTGGACTAAAACGTGATGGAGTAGACTGGAATAGTCTTGATGGATCTGCAGCTAAATTAATTTTTATGATAGCCGTTCCTAAACATAATGAAGGAAACGAACATTTAAAAATTCTTCAGATGCTTTCTCGTAAGCTGATGGATGAAAACTATCGAGAACAATTATTAGCCGTTCAGACAAAAGAGGAAGCTTATAAGCTTTTAGAAAATATTAATTAGTAAAAGAAGGTGATAAAAGGTCACCTTCTTTTTCTATTCATTACTTAGGCATTTTATAGGTGTTCTTATCTATCTTGTAATAAACGAATATATTGTATCCATTTTAACGTATGATGGCCGTAATCTCATTTCACAAAAATCTGCTTATTTTGACATGAATCTGTCAGTCGACACAGATTTCTATTCATTTATTTATATATGTTCCTCCTGAGAAAGTACTGCATCTGCTAATGAGTAGACGATTGCATCATCTGTCGGAGGATTATGAAGTCCTGCACGCACATCACGAAAATGCCTTTGCAGCGGGTTGGAAGCAGAAAGACTTCTAGCCCCGACGATCTTCATCGCTAAATCAACTACTTTGTTCGCACTGTTCGTCGCAATATGCTTAACAGCAGCAAGCTCTGAAGCCATATTTATTCGCTGCTCTGGCTGATCGACCCATTTCCTTGCAACAGCATATAACACCTGGCGTGCATTAAAAAGTTCCAGTTCAATCTTTCCAATTTTCCTTCTCACTTCCGGGACTTCTATTATTGGACCTGGCAGGGTGCTCGGACTGTATTCTGAAGCGAATTTTATCGCATAATTCTTTGCAGCGGCGGCAATCCCAATATAAACGGCAGGTACTTGAAGATACCATCCTCTTGTTGTGGCTGAACGGCCATCTTCTACAAATAAGAGGTCTTCTTCATCAACAAGTACATCTTCTAGTACAAGGTCATCACTTTTAGTACCTCTCATAGATATACTGTCCCAGGTTTCTTTTACAGAAACACCCTCTCGTTTATGATCAACTAAAATAAAACCCTTTTTACCGGTGTGATTAAGATCTGCTGTAATAATGGAATAATCGAGAGCTTCAGCCATAGAAGTAAATGCTTTAATTCCGTTCAAACGCCAGCCGTTTTCTTCTTTTTTGGCAATTGTGCCTGGGGTTCCGCCTCTTGAAGGACTTCCAGTAGCTCGCTCTGTCTGAGCCAAATTAAAGAGTAACCTTTCCTGAACAATTAATGAGCTGACCTTTTCAAAAGCTGAACCTTGCCAATGCCTGTTTTCAGCCGCTTCAAGCATTACACCTAAGTGCCATCCCAAAGATAGAGCAGTAGGGGCATCGCCTTGAGCTAAAATTTCTTGGACTTGTAAATATTCAAGAAGGTTGAGGCCTTGGCCGCCAAACTCTTTTGGTATCGTCAGAGATAGGAAGTTCATTTTTTTTAGATCCGCAAAATTTTCATAAGGGAATATCCCTTCTGAATCAATCACATCGGCTCTTCTGCTGAAAACTTCTTTTAGCTCTTCTGCTTGTTTTAAGATTTCTTTTACGTTTGTTTGTATCTTATCTTGTTCTGTTTCCACATAAGTTCTTGACATGAAATTTTCCTCCTGCAATTATTTTTCAGAGGACATAAAAAAATCCTCCTTTCAAAATGACGAAAGAGGACGTTGTTAAAGAACTCTTTCTCATCTCTCAGACATAGCATGTCTGCTGGAATTAGCACCTTTCTTATCTAGTAAAGATAAGCGGTTGCTGCAGGATCATAGGACCAGTTCCTCCCCTGACTCGTGATAAGAATAATAGATTATAAATTTTAATTGTCATCACTATAAGATACTAGGTAGTATATTGTCAATGAAAAACTGAAAACTTAAAATTTTTATATTATTTTGGGAAAGTGCGTTGACAGGCTATTTTTATTCCTGTATATTCTGTTGATAAATTGAATACTATCGATTTCTTATCGAGAGAGGTGGAGGGACTGGCCCTTTGAAGCCTCGGCAACAACTATTTTAGAACTGTGCCAATTCCAGCAAGCTTACAAGCTTGATAGATAAGGAGAGATCAAATGCGTTTTTTCCATTTCACGTATTTTATTAACCTCTTCTTATTCATGAAGAGGTTTTTATTTTTTCTCTTGGGAGCGGTACAAAAAATTCAAACGTTACGGAGGAAATCATTTTGAGTAAAGAAATTTTGTTAAACGCATTTGAGATGACAAGTGCCATGCATAACTCTCATGGACTTTGGAAGCACCCGGAAAATAAACGGCATAAGGGTTATAAAGACTTAGATTATTGGATTGATTATGCCAAGCTGCTGGAGAAAGGGAAGTTTGATGCCATATTTTTTGCAGATGTTCTAGGTGTCTATGACGTTTATCAAAAGAGTAAAGCCCCTTCAATCAGGGATGGACTGCAGGTTCCGTTAAATGATCCCGCTTTGCTTATCTCAGCGATGGCTAGTGTAACTGAAAATTTATCGTTTGCAATTACGGTTAGTACCACATATGAACAGCCTTTTGGAAATGCACGCCGTTTTTCTACACTCGATCATTTAACGAAAGGAAGGATTGCCTGGAATGTCGTTACTTCCTATCTTCCTAATGCAGCCAGAAATTTTGGCCTGGAGGATATGATTAAACACGATGAGCGTTATAACATTGCTGATGAGTATCTAGAAGTGTCTTATAAACTTTGGGAAAACAGCTGGGAAGATGGTGCGGTTGTTGAAGATATCGGGACGGACACTCTAGTCGATCCTGAAAAAGTACATGAGATTAACCACGAAGGACAGTATTTTAAAGTGGAGGGACCTCATTTAAGCGAGCCATCCCTCCAAAGAACACCTGTTATTTATCAGGCAGGCACCTCAGAAAGAGGGCGTGATTTTGCGGCAAAACATGCTGAGTGTATTTTTGTGGGAGGTCCAACAGCAAAAAGAATTCGCTTCTATGCAGATGATATTAGAGAGCGAGCGAAAAAACATGGACGGAACCCTGAAGATATAAAAATCTTTTCTTTCCTAAATGTTGTAGTTGGAGAAACGACAGAGGAAGCAGAGCAGAAGTTTGAGGAATATTCAAAGGTTTGGAGCTCTGATGCTGCAAAAGCACAGTATGGTGCAAGCGGATATGATATTGCTGAATACGAAGAACTTGATCCTGGCCTTCCATTTGAATATACAAAGTCTACGGAAGGCGGTCATTACAAAGCTGCCACACTTACAAAGGATGCACCAAAAAAACTTACTGTAGGAGAAGTGCTTAACCGGTTTGAGTCACCTGACAGGGGAAGCTATATTGTTGGCAGTCCAGAACAAGTAGCAGACGGGATTCAAGCTCAGTTTGAGGAGTCTGGTGTTGATGGATTTAACTTAAATCACCTTGTAACTCCGGGTGATCTGGAAGCTTTTGTGGAAATGGTCGTACCGGTACTTCAAGAAAGAGGACTGTATAAAAAAGAGTACAGCAAAGGAACGTTGAGGGAAAAATTATTTCCGCATGGAGAGAGCTTATTGCCAAGTGACCATCCAGCAGCAAAGTATCGAAGAGTTCTAGCGGAAACTAACCAATAGAAAAGGAGTGGAGATAAGAATGAAAAAAATAACTCGTTTAATCATAGGGCTCACAGCCATCATAGCTTTAGCTGGATGTGGAGCTTCAGGAGAAGGGGAAAAGAAGGATATCACACTCGGAGCTACCGTTCCATATAGCGATATGCTTGAAAAAGGCGTTAAGCCATATTTAGAGAAAAAGGGATACAAAGTCGAGGTTAAGGAATTCAATGACTATGTACAGCCGAATATATCACTTAAAAGCGGTTCGCTGGATGCAAATCTGTTTCAGCATAAGGTGTATATGGACGCTTTTTCAAAAGAAAATAATATGAAATTATCAAGTGTAGTGACGGTTCCAACAGCACCTATCGGCATATACTCCAACAAATTTAAATCGCTCGAAGAAATCAAGCCTGGGAGCACGGTCGCACTAGCAAATGACCCAACAAATCTAGCTCGCGGTTTAACGGTTTTAAGAGATAACGGATTAATTGAGATTGACGGTAAAGCAAATCCGCTGCGAGTATCAGAAAAAGACGTCATAAAAAATCCGAAGAAGCTTAAATTTCAGCCAGTAGAGGCGGCTCAAACTCCCCGAACATTGGAATCTGTTGATTTAGCCGCGGTCAATGGAAACTTTGCGATCTCATCAGGTTTAAACTTAGAGGACGCCATTGTAAAGGACAAGCTTCCAGAAGATATCATTAATCGAATCGTTGTTTTAGAAGAAGATAAGAATTCAAAGTTGGCTAAAGATCTTAAAGCAGCTGTTGAATCTGAAGAATTTAAAAAAGTGATCAATAGTGAGTTTGAACAATTCCATAAACCTGAATGGATGAATAAGAAAACTGCTTCAAAATAATTTTCTCTTTTTATTCTTTGTTGGTATTAGAAGTGGTTGATTTCCGCGAGGGGTAAGGTGAGCTAGCTTCTGAGCCTGTGGATTCTCACCTGTCACGCTGCTCCCGCAGGAGTCTCGCACCTTGCGCTCCAATCAACTTGTAAAACAGACAAGCTGGCTTAACATAACGAGCCAGCTTTAAATATTAAACAGCACATAAAAAAAGCAGACCCAACGATTAACATGGATCTGCTAATTTATAAAATTACATGGTTAACCCTGTGACGGTGGTATACTTAGTTTTATTACATAAAGAGAACGAGTATTATTTTACTGATTTGAACCTGTAAGATTTTTTTGGATGACGATACTTGAGCCGTTGTTTAAAAACTTTCCTCATCTACATTGCCATAAACCACTTGAATGCCCTGTTTCAATAGATGGTTTTCGAAGACTGGAAGAAAAGAGTCGGCGATCCCTTTTCCTAGCTGCTTTGTATCCAGCACCCCATAATCTACAAAAATCATATTACCTAATCTAAAGCGGTAACTAACAAAGCCTGCGATCCTATCGAGAGAACATAAAACCTCTCTCTTTTCTATTTTATTTTACGCAAGCTTGTCTAAATGGTTTGGAAAAACACTGAATTTTTTTTAATGGGCTGCGTACAATTTCTATTACTTGCCGATAGGAATTATAGTTTATAATTTAGAAACAGGTTTATGGAGAAAGGGAAAGAGGAAATTCGATGATTTTTAACAAAGAGCAGCGAAAGCATATCTTTAAAGTACTGGAATACATAGATGAACATTTAGAAGATTCACTCACTCTTGAAAGGCTGTCGGCGATCTCAACATACTCTCCTTTTCATTTTCAAAGAATGTTTAAAAGTATTGTTGGTGAAACTCCATCTGCTTATGTGAAACGGAATCGTTTGGAGAATGCGGCACATCTTTTAATATATGAACCTCATATTCCTGTCACCCAAGTTGCATTAATGTGCGGTTTCTCTTCTTTGTCGTATTTTACATATTCCTTTCAGTCTTATTTTAAAACGAACCCAAAGAAATGGAGAGAAGGCGCCTATTTAGAACGTTTTCCCCGTGAGTATGAGGATGATAGCAAGAATTCTAAACAAGTAAGCAAAATGACGAAAGTGATCAAAGAGAATACCCGCTATAATAAATTCAAATGGCTGGACTTAGCTAAGGTTGAAACACGTGTTTTGCCAAAATGTAAAACAGTAAAAAATCAAATAATAGGTTCTTATACGAAAGGGATTCCTGCAGCGTGGGAAGAGGTCTTTCGCTGGTGTGATTCAAGGGAACTTCTTGATGAAGGTGCAATATTCCTAGGGATTCCAAGAAATAATCCATATATAACTCCACCTGAAAAGAGCAGGTATGATTGTCATATTGCGATCCCTGAAGGATGTGGAGTAGAAAGTGAAGAGGATACTTTTATTTTTTATGGCGGAAAACACGTTGTTTATGAGTTTGAAGAACCTGTAGATTACAGTAGAAGAAGCATGTTAATTGAATGTTATTCTGAATTGTACAGCTATTGGCTCCCTAAAAGCGGTTATAAATATTTAAGTAACCCGGTTGAACTTATAAGCATAGTCCCAAATAAGAACTCTTTAACACTTGAGTGCAAAATAAAAGCTATTGCCCTAGCCATTGAACCAAAATAAAAAGGGGACAGTTTTATGTTATTAGAATTAAATGAATTAAACAGAATCGCCATTTTATTAGGTGGTCTTTTGTATATGGTCTATGGGGGCATCTACTATTCCATTCTGCTAGGAAAGAAAAAAGAAGCTGGAAGCCAGGGCTCTTTCAAATATATTTTTTCTGTCCTTACTGCTTTTATCAGTTCATTTTTAATATCCATTTTAATCAATGCTGCTGGGATTGAAAATTTTATAGCAGGTACAGCGATAGGATTTATGATCGGCTTGCTTATCTCATTGGTTTATATTAAAAACTCACTGTTTGGATTGTTAACAAAAAAATCTTGCATCATAGCAATAGGGGATCACTTCGTTATTTTCACCCTGCTTGGTATGCTCCATGGGTTCATGAACTAAATGATTATGCTGGGAAGCCTTTGAGTAAGGTTTCTTTTTTTTTGACTATTTTCTAAAGATGTTCGCTGACAGTTGAGAGGAACGGAAGAGGCGAGATTCTTTTTTTAAATACAATTATCATAAAAAACCACTGGCATAATGGTTTTCCATTACACCAGTGGCTTAAATTACAAACGATTAACGAATACCTTTCATGAACTCCTGAATCTTTGGAGAAATCACGAAAAGAATCAAACTTAACAGGATTGCAACTCCACCGATTGTACCAAAGTACATCATTTCTGTTTCTGCAGAGTAGAACTTAACGATTTGTGCATTGATTGCTTGTGCAGCAGCACTTGATAAGAACCATAAGCTCATTGTTTGTGCAGAGAAAGCAGCTGGAGCCAGTTTAGTTGTTGCAGAAAGTCCAACTGGTGATAATAGCAGCTCACCAAGTACAACGATAAAGTAACTAAGAACTAGCCATAAAGGATTTACCAATGTGTTATCTCCGCCAAAGTATGCAGGCAGAAGAATAACCATAAATGATAAACCAGCAAAGAAAAGACTAAGTGCAAATTTCTTTGGTACTGTTGGCTGACGGTCGCCAAGCTTCACCCACATCCAAGCGAATACAGGTGCTAGAACGATGATGAATAATGGGTTTAACGATTGGAACCAAGCTGGAGAAATCGTAAGACCAGCAAATTCTAAATCAGTACGCTTGTCCGCATAAGCAGCAAGGATTGTTGAACCTTGTTCTTGAATAGCCCAGAACATAACAGACGCAATAAACAATGGAATATATGCCAAAATTCTTGAACGTTCTGTAGCTGTTGTTTTTGGACTGCGGTACATGACGATGAAATAAATGGTTGGAATCGTAATACCGAAAATACCAACAAGAGTAATAAACACATTAAGTGTAAAAATCCCAGCAGGAATTGTAGTTCCTAGAATAACTGCTAATGCAACAACTGTAATTCCAACAATTAAGGAATATTTTTTCTTCTCAGCCGGAGAAAGCGGGTTTGGCACAAAAGAACCTGCAAGACCAAGATTTTTTTTCTTTGTAACAACAAATACGATTAGTCCTAATAGCATACCAACTGCGGCAATCCCGAATCCTAGATGGAAGCTCGTTTTTGCAACTTGTCCTACGATTAACGGAGATAGGAAAGCACCAAGGTTGATACCCATATAGAAAATACTAAATCCTGCATCACGGCGATTATCTTCAGGAGCATACATATCCCCTACAACGCTTGATACGTTGGGCTTAAGTAAACCTGTACCAATTACGATAAAGACCATAGAAATAAATAACATCGTCAGATCGCCCGGTAATGATAAGACAATATGACCGATCATGATTAAAATACCACCATAGAATAACGCTCTAGATGTACCAAAAACTCTGTCTGCTAACCAACCACCGATAACACCAGACATATATACTAGTGAACCATAAATGGACATGATTGCTAATGCTGTGGATTCCTCAATTCCTAATCCACCTTTTGAAACTTCGTAATACATGTAATAAATCAGGATTGCTCTCATTCCATAGTAAGAAAAGCGCTCCCAAAACTCAGTGAAGAAAAGTGTGAACAAACCTTTAGGGTGTCCGAAGAAGCCTTTTTGAGGGACACTGTCCACAATTTTCTGTCTATTGATGTCTGACATAAGACAACCTCCTTTATTTCATTAAATATAATACTTTGAAATATTTATTATTGTCAAAAGTTTTTGGCTTATCTATTATTACAGGTTATTATTTATTCGTAAATGGAAATTACAGCCTATATAGGTTAAAAGGCTTATATAACAGCAAATATGAGCTAAACAAGTGATTATGAAAGACCCAAAACATAGTATGGTTTAAAAGATAAGATTTTAATATGAATGTATTGGAAATGGCATGATAACATTGTGGGAATGATAAGTTTTCAGTAGTATAAAAGAATAAGTTTAATGTTTTGAAAAGAGGTCTTTTAATGATTACTAATTCCATATATGGATTAACATTTGAACAGCTTGCGGCATGGCTTTTAGAACATGGGCATAAACAATACCGGGCATCACAAGTGTGGGATTATCTTTACCGAAAGAGAGTAAAAGATTTCTCTGAAATGACAGAGGTTAACAAAGATTGCACTGCTCTTTTAGAAGAAAATTTTGTTATCCATACGTTATCGCATCATGTTAAACAAGAAGCATCCGATGGTACGGTTAAATTTTTATTTAAACTTCAAGATGGAAACTTAATCGAGACAGTTTTGATGAGGCATAAATATGGACTATCTGTTTGTGTAACAACTCAAGTAGGCTGCAACATTGGCTGCAGTTTTTGTGCAAGCGGCTTATTAACGAAAACTCGTGATCTGACCAGTGGTGAAATCGTGGAACAAATCATGAATGTTCAGCATCATTTGGATGATGCAGGAAACGGTGAGAAAGTAAGTCATATCGTAGTAATGGGAATAGGTGAGCCATTCGATAACTTTGAGAACATGGTAAACTTTTTACAGATTATCATCGATCAAAAAGGTCTTGCTATCGGATCCAGACATATTACTGTTTCAACTAGTGGGATTGTCAACAAGATCTATGAATTTGCCGATACAAATATCCCAGTTAATTTAGCTATTTCCTTGCATGCACCAAACAATGAACTGCGTACTAAAATCATGAAGATCAACCGTGCATACCCTCTAGAAAAACTGATGGATTCGATCAATTATTACATCGAGAAAACAAACCGCCGTATAACGATTGAATATATCTTACTTAAAGATGTGAACGATCATATAGAAGAAGCAAATGAACTTGCAGCACTTTTTCATGATAAAAAGAAAAAAGTTTATATTAACCTTATCCCATATAACCCGGTTGATGAGCACAGTCAATATCAGCGAAGTGCACAAGAATCCGTTTTAGCTTTCTATGACACACTCAAAAAGAACGGAATCAACTGTAAAATCCGCCAAGAGCACGGCACGGACATTGATGCTGCATGCGGACAGTTAAGAAGCAAGCAGATTAGGAAAGAAAAAGGCGATATAGTCAGCCGATAAAAGTAACGGCCATTCATTAAGATTGGCCTTTTTTATATTGACATTTTGTAAATTAATTACATATAATAGGGGTAATCAATGGAAAGGATGGTGTGTTTGTGAGCGTGAGCGTTCTTAACTAAAACAATTTGGATAAAGGCAAGCGAAAGAAAATCTAAACGTTTTTTACGTTTATTTAGTTATGCTCTTTTGTTGCCGCCATTAGTTAAGAACAGCGGTCAGATACAAGCCATCATATGCAAATCCTTGATGCTGCCGGACTCTTCTTAAGAGCCGATTTTTTTTGTGCATTTTTTCAGGGTGAAGTCTATCTATGAGGCAGAAATGACATGTTCATTTCTGTCTTTTTTTATTTGGCATGTTCCTGGCCTCTGTTTTAGGGGAGGGGATTTTCGCTCAAACAGATGAATGTATATTTTAAGAAATTTTTATCCTAAAAAAATTGGAGGCAGTTCCATTGAATACACAAACAATAAACATGCTTGAATATAAAAAAATCAAAGAAATTCTAGGCGGTTATGCAGTTAATGCTGTAACAAAACAAGTGATCGAAACGTTAGAACCGTCCACAAACCTCTCCATCATTCAATCCTGGATGGTGGACACAACAGAGGCCAGACTTATATTAGAAAAAAGTGCAAGTGTTCCAATAGCAAACTTGAATGGACTAGAGCACATACTTGAGATTCCGAAAAAAGGATTAAACCTGTCACCTGAACAGCTGACACTAGTTTATGGTCTTCTTGATAATGTCAGCCGAATACAGCGGTTCATGAAGGATAAACAATTTTTAGCACCTGCTGTGTCGAGTTATGCGTACTCTATGTTTGATCTTCCAGATGTACAGGAGGAGATATACCGGTGCATTCGAAATGGAAGAGTAGATGATCATGCCAGTAAATCTCTGCTAAAAACGAGAAAAAAGATTGCTGTTATTGAAGAAAAAATTAAATCAAAGCTTGATAACATAGTAAAATCTGCCGCCTACCGGGATATGATGCAGGAGCAGATCATTTCTATGAGGGAGGGCCGTTACGTAATTCCGGTTAAAAGTAAATTCAAAAGAAATATAGATGGACAGATTCTCGATAGTTCATCGAGTGGTGCTACAGTTTACATGGAGCCAAATGATATCCGCAAGCTTCAAACAGAGATTAGTATGCTGCGAGCAGAAGAGGAGATTGAAATCTCTAAAGTTTTAAGTATTTTAACTGGTATGGTAGCGGGATATGAACGTGAACTTGGAATAAACATCGAAGGTATGGCTCAATATGATTTTATCTTTGCTAAAGCGAAGTACAGCAGGTCTTTAGATGCCACAAATGTGGAGCTAAATTTAGATAATAAAATAAAGATTTTTAACGGCAAACACCCTTTATTGGGAGAAAAATGTGTACCTTTAAATTTTACCCTTGGTGAAACTTATCAAGCACTTGTAATAACAGGACCGAATACCGGAGGGAAAACCGTTGCAATCAAGACTGTAGGTCTTTTAACAATGATGGTTCAATCTGGACTTCATGTTCCCGTAGGTGAAGGAAGCGAATTTGCAGTATTTCGCGAGATCTACGCAGACATTGGTGATGGTCAAAGTATTGAGCAATCGTTAAGTACCTTCTCCTCGCACATAACAAATATTATTTCAATAATGAATCAAGCGGGACCTCAAGATTTAGTCATACTCGATGAGCTTGGAGCTGGAACAGATCCTGCAGAAGGAATGGGCCTGGCAGTAGCGATACTTGAAAAACTGTACAGTCAGGGAAGTATGATTTTAGCAACCACTCACTATAGTGAGATCAAAGAGTTTGCAAATGTAACAAAAGGCTTTGAAAACGGATCTATGGAATTTGATTTAGAAACATTGCAGCCGCTTTATCGGTTGATAATCGGAAAAGCAGGTGAAAGTCAGGCTCTATCAATAGCGCGTAAGTTAGGAATGGTCCCTGAGGTTATTAACCGTGCAAAAGAGGTCACCTACAGCGATGAAGTTTATCCACATGTGGATAAACAAAATTCGATTTCTTTATCCACAGCAAGTAATGAAATGCTTCAGATTTCGAGAGAAAAGGCTCAATCCACAGTAAAAAAGCCGCAAGAAAAACGGATTCCTGTTCAAAACGAACAAGAAGAAACATACAAAATTGGAGACCGAGTATATGTAACAAGTTTAAAAACTGCAGGAATCATTTGTGAGTTAGAGAATTCAAAAGGAGAGTATGGAGTACTTGCCGGGGAAACCAAGCATCACATTCACAAAAAACGCTTAATTCTTCATATTCGAAGTGAGATGCTATATCCTGAGGACTATGATATGGATATTGTGTTTGAAACAAAAGAGAATCGAAAAAAAGATAAACTGATGAACAAGCGTCACATAGATGGAATGACGATAGAAAGAGAGAACAGCTAAAGCAGGGGATCATGCATGAAAAACACGATTATCTGTAAGGTTTTAAGTTTAAATGACTTACATGATACATTTTTAAGTGAGTTCAATCGTTATCAAGTAACCAATCAAGTTTTGTATATGGAAAATCATCAATATAAATTGAAGTACGATCATTTTATTGACGACTGGGATGATAACAAAAAAGCTCAAGTCATTCATGATCTGCGCATTTGTATAGATCAAGGGGGCAGGGCAATAGGAGCTTTTGACGTATCTGGTTTAGCTGGTTTTGCAAATATAGATGGCTGCTTGTTCGGGACAAAAACCGAATATGCAGAGCTTCCTTATATTCATATTTCATCAGAACGAAGAGGCTGTGGGATAGGAAAAATACTATTTGAAAAATGCTGTGAAGAAGCAAAGAAACTAGGGGCAAGAAAGCTTTATATTGCTGCACATCCATCCGTCGAATCACAGGGATTTTATAAAGCAATGGGATGTGATGGGGCTGTTGAAATTAACGAAAAAATATTAAGTCGGGAACCGCTTGATATTCAGTTAGAAAAAATTTTGTAAATAAGTAAAAAAGAGCTCCTGTCACCTGACAGGAGCTCTTTTTAGGCAAATACTCTAACTTTATCAATCACTGCATTTTTTACATCTGTACCTAATTCGATAGGGGTTGAAAAATACTTATCGCAGCTGATATTTTGAATCACTATGTCATCGGCTCGGTGGCCGCCTCCATATATTTTAATCGCAGGACCAGCCGTCTTAAAGTCTTTTATTGTTACATGATTCAACAAAACGTTGCGTGCGCGGTATTGGATAGCGATCACAGGGTTTTTCTTATAATCATAAGAAGGATCGCCAATAAGGGTAAAATGATTAATCAATACATGATTGTAACCTGAAACGACAAGTCCTCGTGGAGTTGAATCCTTGTAAAGATCAGTAAAAAACGGTGCAATAGCACATATATTCGTTGCAGAGATATGAAAAGCAGTTTTCGATTCTGGGTCGATTTCCTTGTGGTGGCCAATGTGCCTGAAATTATAAGCTCTATTATCATTTACAGACAAGTGGCCGACAATATGGACATTGGAAGCTGCAGAAGCATTATGATGCGCTTTAATCTCTAGACCTCCAAAGCATCGTGTTGTTGAGTTGTTCAAAAGCCATACGTTCTGGGATCCATCATCTATCTCAATCCCATTAGAGTTAGAAAATCCTTTTTTATGCGACCTGCCGCTAGGATCACACATGTGGGAGTTAGAAATAAAAATATGTGAGCTGTGATGAGTTGTTATTCCATCATCTCCGAAACCATAGCCATTAAGATTATCAAGCCAGATATATTTACTTCCTCCTCTTGAAAGTGTGCCATCCCCTAAATAGGTATATATAGAAGAAGATACGTCAAAGCAATGCAGGCCAGGGTTAATTGCTTCTATATCATGCATCCACCCATATTTTACGTTTGCAAAAGTAAGACAGCTGGAACGATTGTTTCCAGCACTTGTTTTTTCTTCATTTCCAAGTCTTTCAATGTTCCAGTTTAGACTCAAGCCTTTTACTAAAATGTTGCGGTTGCCCCAAAAATGGTTCTTATTCGTTACAAGCCATTCACTCTTTGGGGATTGGTCATGCAATTTCAAAACAGACTTTCCCTTTCCTTCCCCTATTATGCATGTCCAGGATGGCAGTTTTATTCCTTTTGTGAGATATGTGCCCTCAGGAATGCGTACTATTACTTTTCCATTGCCTATAGCCTTCTTAAAAGCTTCTGTATCATCTGCGAGCCCATCACCAATTGCTCCATAGTCTTTTACGTTTACTTCCTCTATTATTTCTTTGAATAGTTTCGTATATTGATCATCTAGTTCGCTTTTCCAATTTGGATAGATAGATTCTTCTGAATCACAGCATATTTGTGTTGTTGATACTTTTTGATAACCGATATTTTTAACTAGCGTTCTTTTAGTAATTAATTTCATCCAATTAAATAGAGCTTTCTTGTTTTCATTTCTTTTAGTATTGTGGCTGCTCTCATTAAATAAAGCTTCCGTTTCATGTAAAGCTTCCTTAAGTGAAAAATCCTCTTGCTGATATTCTTTTATAAGCTTTGCATTTTTATTAGGATCATGATTTTTATCTAAATAAATCAAAGGCATCTCACCTCAGCTTCAAATAACGAGTCTATTTTAATGATTCCCGTTCAATTAATTTGTAATCAGAAAAGAAAAATCGGGTAGGGGAGACGGATGCAAACAAAAACGTTTACTTGTAAACGAACAAGTTTACAAGTTTGCAGAAATGTTTGCATTTGTTTGCAACGAAGTTTACAAGTTTACAAATACGTTTGCATGCTGTTGTGTAAGGTTTTTCTAGGAGAATGAGATGATGTTTACAACAATGTTTGCATGTTTACGTTTTTGTTAAAAGGAAAAATAGGCATTGTTTAATTTGCCAATACATTCTAATCTATTAATATAGCAACAAAATAACAATTGAAATAAGAAAGGAAGAATGCCCGTGAGTAAATCTAGAATTGCAGCAATTGATGTAGGCAATGATTCATTAAAAGGGATATTTGGAAAATTAGATTATGAGCTGAACATACCAAACGTTATCGCAAGAGATATTGAAGACCGTCCTGTTATTGGAATTGAAGAATTAGACAGCAAAGATCCTTTAGAAGGAATACATATTAAAGTCCACTCCCCTGCTCTTAAAGAAAACAATGTAATATACCGTGTTGGAGAATTGGCAGCTAAAAGTGACAACTCTACAGAATTAGATCCAGGAAGCAGCAAGTCTGAAGAAGATCAGACATTGATCATGCTTTTTGCAGCTCTTGCCCTCGACGCTGTTAGAGACGAAAACGCAAAAACTTTCACTAAAAACAATAATGTACTTGATACAAGCTACATCTTAGGTACAGGATTGCCACTTCGTGAAGTAAAAGAAGGTAAAGACGCTGGATACCGCTCTAAATTACTAGGCTCAGTTCACCAGATAGAGTTTTTAATTACACCAAAATATCAAGGGTTAAAAGTAAATATAAAGTTTGAAGAAGTAAAGGTTTATCCAGAAGGTTTTGCTGCATTTATTAACCTTGTGATGGACAACGACCTAAACATCATAAACAAGGATTTAATCGACAAGCCTATTCTTATCCAGGATATCGGCGGATTATCAACTGATATTGCAGTAATTAAGAATAGAAATGTTGATGATGACAAAGCACAAGGCTTTAACCTTGGAGTTTCTGAAGCATTAGAACAGATCAGAGAAGAAATCCGTTCAAAACATGGTGTAGAACTCGACAGCAGACGTGATGTTGTTGACATTATTACGAAGAAGACAAACCGGAACCATATAATGGTGCGCGGTAGCCGTACAAGCGTACACGATATTACGGACCGTATTTTGGTAGACTTAGCTAAAAAGCAGTACCGTCTGCTTCGCAATGTGTGGCAAAAGAATTCTCAGACTGAGATCTGCTACTTTGTAGGCGGAGGTTCTGCAGTCCTTAAGGATTATATTAAGACGCTTAATAATAACCTTGATGGATATAACATCGACTTTTTTGAGGATGAAAAAGAGAGCATCTGGATGATGGCAAATGCTTATTATAAGCTGATTTCTGATCACCTTAAGAGAACAACGAAAGACCAAAAGAGTGAGGACAAAGAGAAAAAAGCCGTTAAAGCTTAAGTAGGGTGATGAAATGGATAAAAAAGCTGCCAATGAAATAACCAGAGGCAAAACGATTGCTTTTCGTATACCCTCTGATACCCCTGATCACGTCTTAAAGCAGCTTCAAAAGCTTAAAGAGACGGAAAGACGCAACTTTTCGAGCAGGATTTCAGAGTTCGTCATGCAGGGTGTTGGACAAACCATTCAAAAAGATAGAGAGACAATCACCATCCCGCTCCCAAAAAATCTTAGTAAAATGCAAAGGGATTGGCTTAAGCATGAGCATTCTGAAGCCTTATTAGGCAATATTATGTATCAGCTTATATCGAATCCTGTTAGAACCTCTTCATTACTCGCAGCCTTAAACAGCAATTCTACGGATATTGATCAAGCTTTATATCTCCAAGAAGAAGAGCAGAATGATGAGGTTACTTTAGATGTTTATGATGATGAAACAGTTAATCTTGATACAATTGATGATTTAGATGATGATGATTTAAGTCAATTTGATTGGGATAACGCTAAACGTGAGGAAGACGAACCAAAAGAGGAGCCAAAAGATCCTGAAAAAGAAATGGAAGATTTATTAGGAGATTTCCTAGCACATATGAATAAGTAATGGAAGGCGCAGCTGAGCTTATAGCTGCGTTTTTTTTGCGAAAATTTCAGTTTGTTAACTGTCTCTGAAGGGAAGGGTTCTTATGTGAAGTTAAAAAACTTACAGAGAGGAACAGTTGAATGAGCGAAAAGAGTAAAATGAGTGGAAACACTAAGGACGAACAACTGGAACAATTTCGTGTAGATGATGAAGGCAAGAAGCTGACGACAAATCAAGGTTTAAAAGTATCGGAGGATGAGTTTTCTCTTAAAGCGGGTGAACGTGGACCAACTTTAATGGAGGATTTTCACTTCCGGGAAAAAATGACACACTTTGACCATGAACGAATTCCAGAAAGAATTGTACATGCGCGGGGCTTTGCAGCTCATGGAGAATTTGAACTATATGAGTCTTTAAAGGAATTTACTAAGGCGAATTTTCTGCAGGATACTTCTAAAAAGACATCAACTTTTGTCCGTTTTTCAACTGTTGCTGGTTCACGCGGCTCTGCTGAAACAGTGCGTGATGCCCGCGGCTTCGCAACGAAATTTTATACAGAAGAAGGGAATTATGACCTTGTCGGCAATAATATCCCAGTCTTTTTTATACAGGATGCTATAAAATTTCCAGATTTGGTTCATGCGTTAAAACCAGAGCCGCATAATGAGATGCCGCAAGCAGCAAGCGCTCATGACACGTTCTGGGATTTTGTTGCGAACAATCAAGAATCTGCACATATGGTTATGTGGGCGATGTCTGATCGCGCTATTCCGAGAAGTTTTCGCATGATGGAAGGGTTCGGTGTACATACGTTCCGTCTTGTTAACGATCAAGGAAAAGCTCATTTTGTAAAATTCCACTGGAAGCCTGTACTAGGCACACATTCTCTGGTATGGGATGAAGCTCAAAAAATATCAGGAAAGGATGCTGACTTCCACCGACGTGACCTCTGGGAATCGATTGAAAACGGTGATTATCCGGAGTATGAATTAGGACTGCAAATAATCGCGGAAGAAGATGAGTTCAATTTTGATTTTGATATTCTTGATCCTACGAAATTATGGCCGGAAGAAGATGTTCCGGTAAAAATAGTTGGGAAAATGACCTTGAACCGAAACGTAGATAATGTATTTGCGGAAACGGAACAGGTTGCTTTCCATCCTGGTCATGTAGTGCCGGGTATCGATTTTTCAAATGACCCTCTGCTTCAGGGGCGTTTATTTTCCTATACTGATACACAATTACTTCGTCTTGGCGGTCCGAATTTTCATGAACTCCCAATCAATCGTCCGGTTTGTCCGTTTCATAACAATCAAAGGGATGGTTTTGGGCGTCAGACAATAAATAGAGGGCAAGTAAGCTACCACAAAAACTCCCTGGCCGCTAACACGCCGTCACCGGCAACCGAAGAGGAAGGGGGATATGTTCATTACCAAGAAAAAATAGAAGGCAGAAAGGTACGCAGCAGAAGTGAAAGCTTTAAAGATCACTTCTCTCAAGCTACACTTTTCTGGAACAGTATGAGTGAACCAGAGAAACAGCATTTAAAAAATGCGTTTAGCTTTGAACTAGGGAAAGTAAAGAGCAAATCCGTTCGGCAGCAAGTTGTTGACATGTTTGCGAACGTCAGCTCAGAACTTGCAGCAACATTTGCTGAAGCAATTGGAGCAGAACCACCTGCAGGTAAAGAGTCCGAAGTTACGAAATCTTCCCCTGCATTAAGCCAGCTTAATACGAAGAAGAACCCAAGCACACGTAAAGTTGGAGTTATTGTTGGCAATGAAATGAACGCTAAAGAAGTCTCTGCTGTACTAAAAGCTTTAAAAGCTAAAGGGATTCAGGCAGAGTGCATTAGTGATAAATTAGGGAAACCAATGGCTGGTGATGATGCCGAAATCGAAGTCAAGCATACATTTTTGACTGCATCCTCGGTATTGTTTGACGCGATTTATCTTGCAGGCGGCAGTACGGATGCCAAATTCAAGAAGAATGCAATGCACTTTATTAACGAAGCGTACGCACACTATAAACCGATCGGAGCTACACACGAAGGTGCTTTATTGCTGAAAGAAGCCGAAATAATGGATGATGCAGGAGTAGTAAGCAGTGATGACATGAATGACTTCGCAGAACGATTTGCTGATGCTATTGCAGCTCATCGTCATTGGGACAGAAAGATTATGTAAAATTAAAGAGATGATGGCAGCTTCAATTATGGAGCTGTTTTTTTTATGTCAAAGGATCTTAAAAGATTTTTGCGTATTATTCTTTTTTGTGAAGACACTTCATTGACAAGTTGTTTGGAGTGGAAGGTGCGAGACTCCTCGAAAATGAAAATCACATTTTCTTCGTGCGATGTAACGCTGTTGAAGCCTTCCTTGTCCTGAGGGATCAGCGGGACAGGGAGACTCCACAGGCTCAGAAGCTAGCTCACCTTACCCCTCGCAGAAAGCGAGCAACTTGGAGCGGAAATCAACTACTTCCACTAGCAACCATTTTACGAAAACAGTCTTGTCAAAAGAATGAAATGAAAAGATTTATCCAAACTACCTATGTAGGATTAAAATTTAAGGAGAGATTTTATGAGGAAAAAAATCATATCAATAATTATGGTGTTAGCAATAGCATTCCCTGTATTTTCAACACCGCTTCAAGCAGATGCAAAAGCAAAACGCGACCAGGGACCTTGCTATAGCCAGAATGCAATGAATCTGTATTCTACCCAAAGAAGACTTTGGAAAGATCATGTTTATTGGACAAGAAGCTATATTCAAAGTGCTTTGTCTGGACATCCAAATAAAGATGCCGTTTTGAAAAGATTATTGCAAAACCAAGCTGATATCGGTAATTCAATAAAACCTTATTATGGCGATGCAGCAGGAAATCAGCTGACTAAATTACTTACAGAACATATTGTTATTGCAGGACAACTGGTAGATGCTTTAAGTAAAGGCGATAAAGTTAATGCAGAAAAGTACAATAAAGAATGGTACCGAAACGCTGATGATATCGCAAAGTTTTTAAGTAAGGCAAACCCCAACTGGGCAGAGCAAGAGATAAAAGATCTGCTGTATATGCATTTACAGCTTTTAACGGATGAGGTTGCAGCCTTTTTAAATAAAGACTGGGCTGGGGAAATTGTTGTTTTTGATAAAGGGAAAAATCATATCGTTATGCTTGGAGACGAAATTACGAACGGTATTATGAAGCAGTTCCCTCATCAGTTTAGAAACTAAATCATTAAAAGAAACCTCTCTTCATGAAGGGAGGCTTCTATCATTACGTTATTCTTTTAATCCGCTGATGAAGCAACCCATCAGAGGTTTCATTTTTACCTGTAACAAAATCCTGCATGTAATAAGACAAATATTCTCCATATTTGATGTTTGAATGCAACAGGAGCTCATCCACGTAATGAGCACCATTAGGGATGGGATCTAACAGCAGGCTGGCCAATCCTCCGTATAGACCGCAGGCTACTTGAAAGTACGTGGCATTCGTTTTGTATATTGGGTAGATCTGTTTTGTATTCATTACGTTATAGATATATTCTTCATGGTCTTCAAAAACGAGAAGAACACCGATAAGATCCTCGCCGTCTATTTGCCCGATTTCAGGGTCCAAAAGCTGATGTTCCCATTCCCATAAGTCATCTACCCGGTAAAGGTTGTCCCTTATGAGTTTTGTTGTATGTTCACTTACACGATAAATAAAACCGAGTTCCATATCGTAGAGTTTACCAAGAGAAAGCACTTCTTCGTGAGGCATAAGGCAGCCTTGAAACTTTTTATTGCCTAGTTTGACTGTGAATTCTGTATTGTAAACTTCATCATACATATATAGTGGCAGATGATGTGAAACAAACATCGGATAGCTTAGTATGGCTTCATCAAGAAAACATTCAACAGACCATGAAGTATAAATGGTGTCCTTTTTTACTAAGTTTTTATCGCTGAAAAATGAAGTGTCGTGCTCGACAATATAACAGGCTAGTGGAGGGTTGTCCACGTGTTTCTTAATAAGCTCGTGAGCCATCCATTGGACAACGCCCGGGTTCATTCCTGAGCCAACAATTGCTTTTGTGTTGTTGAATTGTTCTTTTTTATCTTCAAATCGGTTAAAGCGTTCGGATAATGGGAATCCGTAGAGAGTCTCATCTTCATCAACTTCTACGTTTTCTAATGCAGAATTAACATAAGAAACTCCTAACTCGTTACAGCAAGTAAGCATCTCAATCGTATCAGCCCATGAGGCATCGATAACAATCGTAGCCTTTGTCTTCTGCAGATGTTCTTTGAACAAGGTTAAGTCCTTTAAATCTTGTTCGTATAAATAAATTTTATTGCTTAAGTTAGGAAATAGATTTTGATAATAATACAGTGTCTTTTGTTCGATATCAATCAGATGAATTTCTGAGGTCTTAAGCAACTCATATAATGGGTCTTTATTATCTTTTACAGCATGGTTCAAAATCGATAATATTGCTTTTGCAACACCACCACCACTGCCAAGGATTGTAATTGAAGCTTGTCTTTTAATTTGGGTCATCCTGACATCCTTCCTGGTGTGTAATACTTTATTGTATTAACAACTGCCAGGTTTCGTATGGATTGATGACGGGGTACAAACGCATATTTCTAATAAAAAAATGACCCGCTTAACGATCAAGCAGGTCATTTATAGTTTGGTCAATCTTTTTTCTTCTCTTGTTTTTTCTTTTCATCAATTGTTCCTTGATTAAAAGTATCATTGATTTGCTCATGGACAGTTTCTAAGTTTTTCTCTGTGTCTGATTTATTTTTCTTATTAGGCTCATAATTTACTTCAGCTACTTTTTCGGATTGTTTATTTTTATCGCTCATAAGATTTTAGCCTCCTTTAAAAATAACAAAAATTCATGATGATCAGCCGGAAATGACCGGTATATTTCAATTCCCTATAGTATTAACCTGAAACATCTCAAATATGAAAGCCCCATCCCATGGAGGATGAGGCGTGAATGTTATTAAAAGAAATCAATAAAGGCTGCAGGAAGCTTTGTGATGCTCTTTTCGAGTTGGATAACGTCTTCCTCTTTACCTTTTATCTTGCCACATTCATGTAAAAAGGCAGGTTTTTGAGAACCTAGAAAGACTGCTGTCAGCGTTTGTACATCCATGCTGAGCTTGCCTTTCTCGCTTCTTGGTTGAGAAGCAATCCCATTTTGAGAAATGAAATAGGTTCTGTTATTCCACTCTGCTTTTTCATCGGTAACCGTAATAGATAGAGGGGAATCTATTATTATAAAAGGATACTGTTTTAAAAATTCTTCAACATCCACAATTCGAGCCATAAAATAAGGATAATGCTCTTGATGAATCCTTGGGTTATTCAATAAATAAGGAAGCTGGTCATGTGCTGGTGCAATGATTTTCACTTTATCAACCATTGAATCATGCTGACAGATAAAGTTCCATAGAGCTCGTCTGGCGTCTTCAGTTACATACACAAACTCTTGAACATCCAGCAATTTGTCTGCAGCCTTACAGCATAAATAGCCTTGAGGTTCTCCCTTTTCATCTTTATAAACGATTCGGTTGTATCCATCTGTGAATACGTAATTATTCCACCAATAGTCAGGACGAATCAGTAAATGATTGTATTTCGCAAACCATTTCTCATAAACCGTATTTAAAAGAGAGTTCCCGTCTTCTTGGTTAAGCCTGAATACAATCCCTGGAACATCCTCATAACGATATAAATCATTTTTTTCGATCGTATACTTATTAACTGAAGCTGTCAGTTCCCATCCGAACCTGCGATAAAACGGAATGTTAAAAGGATGCAGCAAGCTGATTGTCTGCCCTTTATCCTTCATCGCGAGTAGTGCTTTATTTAGCAGGCGTGTTACAGAACCTTTTCTTCTATGCTCAGGCCATGTAGCAACTCCTGCTAATCCTCCCATGGAGAATCGACAATTTTCTATGATTATTTCCAGGGAAAGAATATGCAACTTCGATATTAATTCTTCGTTTTCAAATTCTCCCCAAATTTCATGCCGCTTCAGCATCTCATATCGTTTAGGCAGATCCTCTTTTTTTACTTTGTATTGAAATGCGTATTCAGAGAGTTGGATAGCTTTATCAAATTCTTCTTCTTTTATTTTTCTTAATTGCATACTGTACAGCCTCCCTTTCAATCTACATTTTACAAGTTAAAGAAGAAACTTGAAAAGTTATTTATAGTAATATTCTGATAAAAAGCACTATCCGTGATAGGATATTTATAATTAGAGAAAAATATTGGATATTTATAAAAAGTATCGAAAATATATTCAATTACAGTTATAATTATAAACTGTTGTGCATAAAGCAACGATGAAGTGAGGACATTCATGCGAATTCAAAAGTATATAAGTTTGACAGGATATTGTTCCAGGCGGGAAGTTAAGCGTCTTTTAGAAAACGGCCGTATTACGGTGAATGGCGTTGTTTGCAATAAAGATACAGAAGTAGATGAAGGCGATACAGTACTAATTGATCATAAGCCTATTCCTACAAAAAAAGCTTCAATATATCTCGCTTTTAATAAGCCAGTTGGCATTACATGTACAGCTAACCCTGATATAAAAGGAAATATCCTGGAGTGTGTAAAAGTGCCTGACCGTGTTTTTCCGGTTGGACGGTTAGATAAAGCTTCTCAAGGGTTGATTCTGCTTACAAATGACGGGGAGTTTGCAAATCGTATCTCCCAATCTGACTTTGGTCATGAAAAAGAGTATGAAGTGACTCTGAATCAGCCTGTAACGGAGCTTTTTCTTCAAAAATTGGGAGAGGGTGTTCCTGTTCTTAACACAATAACAAGACCGGCAAAAACAATGTTTGTCAGTAAATATGTGTTTCGAATAACTCTTACTCAAGGGTTGAACCGGCAGATCAGAAGAATGTGCAAGACCCTCGGATATGAAGTAGAGAAACTGGAACGTATACGCATTATGAATATACATCTTCATACATTGGAAGCTGGAAAGTGGAGAGAACTTAAGCCTGACGAGCTTCTAGAGTTAAAAAAGGGTTTAGATCTTTCATGAAAACGGGAAAAAATCTACGTTCATTGTATACAATTCTATAAGTCTTTAGATTATTTATAAATTTGCGAAAACTATCAAAACCACATATACTTGGTAATGGAAAGTATATGAAAGCGCTTTACATTTTAGAAAGAGAGGCACTGCATCATGGAATTACAAAAACAGCAATCTAACAACCAGATGAATCAGAAGAGCTATAGCAAGTTTATCGTTCCATCTTTAATTGGTATCTTCCTATTTATGATTCCTATCTCTTATCAAGGGGAAATTACGATCCCCGTAGCTATACTTGCAGGAATCTTGCAAGATGCTATTGGTGATTTTATTCCTCAAATCATGACTGCTATTATTGCAATAACAGTTTTAGGTTCGTTGATTACGTACTTTGCAAAACCAAAAGGGATCGTCAGAAACCCCTTTTTAAACACATTATTTAATGTTAATATCGCATGGCAATTGATCCGTGTTCTTGGGTTGATCTTTGCGGTGATGACATTATTTAAGCTTGGACCGGAAGCAGTTTGGTCAGAAAACACAGGACAATTATTGCTGTATGATCTAATCCCTGTATTATTTTCTGTGTTCTTATTTGCAGGGTTATTCTTGCCATTATTATTTAACTTTGGATTACTTGAATTTTGCGGAGCATTGCTTGTAAAAATTATGCGCCCCGTGTTTAAGCTTCCTGGCCGTTCGTCTATTGATTGTTTGGCATCTTGGCTTGGAGACGGAACGATTGGTGTTCTTTTAACGAACAAGCAGTATGAAGAAGGGTATTATACGAAGCGTGAGGCAGCGGTAATCGGAACGACCTTTTCGGTTGTATCAATTACTTTTGCGATTGTAGTACTTGCACAGGTAGATTTGGCTCATATGATCGTTCCTTATTATTTAACGGTAGTTTTAGCTGGGTTAGCATGTGCGATTATTATCCCCCGCATCCCGCCGCTATCAAGAAAAGCGGATACGTACTATGAAGGTGCGAAAGAAAACGTTGCAGATGAAGTGATTCCTCGCGGTGAAACACCGTTTAGCTTTGGTCTTAAAAAAGCATTAGATCGTGCACATCAAAACAGAAAAGCAGCACCTTTAGTAAAAGAAGGCATTCAAAACGTTCTCGATATGTGGATGGGAGTTGTTCCGATTGTAATGGCAATTGGTACATCAGCACTGATCGTTGCTGAGTTCACACCATTCTTTTCATATCTTGGAGCTCCGTTTGTACCGATTTTAGAACTTCTGCAGGTTCCGCAAGCATCTGAGGCAGCTCAGACGATTGTTATTGGATTTGCAGACATGTTCCTTCCGTCCATTATTGGTGCAGGTATCGAAAGTGAGTTAACGCGTTTTGTTATTGCGGCAATGTCAGTCGTACAGTTAATCTATATGTCTGAAGTAGGCGGACTGTTATTAGCATCTAAAGTACCGGTTAACTTTAAAGATCTAGTAATTATCTTTTTCTTGCGTACTTTCATTTCCCTGCCGATCGTTGTAGGAATGGCGCATTTATTATTTTAAAAGACTGTTTTCGCAAACTTTGTTGCTCTTGAAAGTGGTTAATTTCCGTTCCAGGATGCTCGCTTTCCGCGGGGCGTGCGGTGAGCCTCCTTGGCGCTTTGCACCATTAGGAGTCTCACCTGTCCCGCTGATCCCGCAGGAGTCTCGCACCTTGCACTCCAATCAACTACCAATGAAGAGAAGAAAAAAATGACCCAAAAGCAACAATCTTTTAGATAAAGGCCTTTTAAAAAATAGAAGAAGCTGTTCAGAGGAATTTTCCTTTGAACAGCTTTTTTTAAAGCAAATCTTGTATGTCTTTTTCGATGGTTTCAGGTTTGTCAGTTGGTGCATATCGTTTTACGACGCGGCCATCACGATCCACAAGGAACTTCGTAAAGTTCCATTTAATTGCTTTGGAACCTAGTATACCTGGAGCTTCAGCTGTTAAATGTTTAAAAAGAGGATGCGCATCGTCTCCATTCACGTTCACTTTCGCAAACATTGGGAAGTTTACTCCGTAGTTCAACTCACAAAACTCTTGTATTTCATCGCTTGTCCCAGGCTCTTGTGCACCAAATTGGTTACAAGGAAACCCAAGAATTGTGAATCCCCTATCCTTATTTGCCTCATAGATTGATTGAAGCCCTTGATATTGCGGCGTAAATCCGCACTTGCTTGCCGTATTTACAATTAATATGACATTGCCTTTATAAGGCTCGAGACTTGTTTGATCACCTTTTATCGTTTCAACAGGAAAATCATAGATTGACATTTTAATGTCTCCTTTTCGTTTCATTTCTTTTAGTTTAACGGTATTTGGAATGGCTTTCATGAAAAATGCTCTTAATGGTAGAATAAGGATAATTAAAAGGGGGATGGAAAAAATGGATGCAGTGTTTCATGTGGAACATCAGGTCTTTAACTACCGAGTAGCAGGGGGTTTAATACAAGATGGATATGTATTAATTCACCGTTCAAAGTTAGAATCACACTGGTCATTGCCAGGTGGCAGGGTAAAGCTGGGAGAAGATGCGAGAACTAGCTTGAAGCGTGAGATGGTAGAGGAATTAGCATTAGATGTGGAAGCTCTAAATCACCTTTGTACGATTGAAAACTTTTTTACATACAACGAAAAAAACATTCATGAAGTTGGACTATACTTTGAAATGCATGCACGGCATCCCTTATCTCTTCATAACGGGGAAGAATTTACGGTTGAAGAGGCAGAAAGACTTGTTTTTAAATGGGTACCTTTGAAAGACCTCGGAGATTATAAATTGTATCCAGAAGTAATAAAGAACAAGTTAATGACCTATTGTTTTACGTCTGATTATTTTTTCGTGAATGATCTGCAGAATGTATAAGAAAATAATAAACAGCGTTTAAACGAATAAAGAGAGGCGGCTGTATGAGCTGCTTCTCTTTTTTTGTTTTGTGGATAGGGACAGACCCGGGTCTGTCCCCATCTACGCCTCAAGTCTTATTGGAAAATACAGCCAAGGTCAGTTTTGAGAAATCTTGCAGCGAGGTAAGCTAAAGATACGAAAGGAGGCAGCCACTATGAAAAAATTAGGCTTGCTTGTTGTTGGAGGAATTGCTGCTATCGTATTGATAGCTAACTTAGGTCCGATGGTTGGACTCGCGATCGGTCTTGCTGTTATGTACTACGCATATAAAAAATGCATAACTGCAGAAACCGGCGGTAAGAAATTTTGGTGGGGAGCACTTTCCGTTATTGGACTTTGTGTATCCGTAGCAAACATCCCAGCGATCTTAGGTGCAGTTGCCATTTATGTACTCTATGTGGTGTACAAAAAATGGAACGAAAAAGAATCTATGAATAAGCACACAGAAAATGATCCATTCACAAACTTTGAAAAAGAATGGGCAAAACTTAAAAACAGCTAAAAAACAAGCTGTTTTCGTAAACATTATTGTAATTAGACGATGTTGATTTCCGCTCCAGTATGCTCGCTTTCCGCGGGGCGTGCGGTGAGCCTCCTCGCGCTTTGCGCCTTTAGGAGTCTCACTTGTCCCGCTGATCCCGCAGGAGTCTCGCACCTTGCTCTCCAATCAACTAGTCAAAGTAGCCTACTCAACAAAAATGTTCGAAAGCAACAATCTTTTAGAAATGAGCTAAAAAACAAATACAAAGGAGCTAATAAATATGAACTTATTTGAAAGAATCAAAAACTCAATCACAGCAGATGTTCACGAACTTTTAGATCAAAAAGAGGAAAAGAATCCTCTTTCTCTCTTGAATCAATATTTAAGACAATGCGAGCAAGAGGTGAACAAGGCGCGTAAGCTTGTTGAGCGCCAGCAGCTTTTGAAAGATCAATTTGTTCGTGAAATTCAAGAAGCAGAGGCAAAAGCAGCTAAGCGCAGTCACCAGGCAGAATTAGCTCAACAAGCTAATGAACAAGAGCTTTACCAGTTTGCTATTCAAGAAAAAGAGCAGCATGAAGCACGTGCGGGCAAGCTGAAAGAATCCGCAGCACAAACGGAAAAAGATCTTACAGAACTGGAGCAAAAATATGAACAAATGAAACATAAGCTGAAGGATATGCAAATTAAACGTATGGAATTAATGGGTCGTGAGAATGTAGCTAGAGCTCACCGAAAGATGGATCGTGTAATTGAGCCTTCTAATGTATTGAAGAATACAGCTTTCAAATTTGATGAGCTTGAAAATTACATGGACCGTCTTGAGCAGAAAGTAAACGCTGATTATTATGCGAGCTCTATGGAAGCAAAACTCGCAAAGTTAGAAAAAGATTGGAAAAAAGAAGAAACTCCTACTACAGTTTAATTCAGTATATGATACGATTATGAAAGACAGAGGCGCATATTTCCTGCGCCTTTTACGCCGTTTTATGACAGACAGAAAGTGAGTGAATGCAGATGCCGATTAGGAAGAAAAATGATTTTATCAGCTGGATGCTTTTAATTGCATGTGTCATGGTGCTTTTAGAAGCAACTATTAATGGAGAGGGTATTGTATTCACTCTTATCATCTGTGCAGCCCTTATGTATTTTGGCCGTAAAAGAATGCCGAAACGTTCAGGGAAAGTCATGTTCTGGGCTGGAGTAGTCATAGCCATCATTACGATCTTAAGCATGTATACGTTTAAATTAATTTTAGTTGCACTAGTGGTCTATATTGTTGTGCAATTCTATCAATCTAAACAGAATCCGTTTGTTATTAAACCGCAAGTGAATGATGAAGTAACGCATTCATCAGAAGATTTATATAAGAAAGAATCTCTTTTGAAAAATATCGCTTTTGGAACGCAGCAGACACCTGATCATGTCTATGAATGGAACGATATTAACATTCAATGCGGTGCAGGGGATACAATCATAGATTTGAGTGAAACTCTTTTGCCTTCAGGGGAATCTGTTATTTTTATTCGTGGACTCATTGGCAATATTACGATTTTTGTTCCTTATGAGATAGAAGTTGCCGTAAAACATTCTGTCTTTGCAGGCAATACGGTGATCTTTGATTACCAGGATTCCAAGATGTTTAATCAGGCGGTATCCTATCGAACAAAAAACTACAATGAATCTGACAAAAAAGTAAAAGTCATGACAAGCTTATTTGCGGGAAGCTTGGAGGTGAAGCGGGTATGAGTACCGTTTTGCGCCATATGTTTTCTGGCATCTCATTAGCGTTTGCCGTGACCATTCTTTTAGGATCTGTCGTGTATACACTTTTCCCTATCAGCGATTGGAATTTTTTGCTAGAAGAACAGTTATTAGACTTTCCAATAGCGTTTGTGGTTCCATTTCTTGTCTTCATCATGGGAGCATTTTTCGGATTGAATTCTGGCATCACCGCTCGAAAGCAATTAAACCTCATAGACCGAACGTTAAAATCGATTGAAGACGGCCGGCAAGTTAATATGAAAGAGGTTTCGAACCTGGAGTTAAAAGCGATCTCGAAACGCATGGAGGGTATCCAGCAGCAATTAGGGGAAAAGATCCGCCAGTCACAAAAAATGGCGACTGAGAAGGCAGTGGATCAGGAAAAACGCATTCAGGAAATCATATCTCAAGAAAGAAATCGTTTGGCTAGAGAGCTGCATGATTCTGTTTCTCAGCAGCTTTTTGCGGCAAGTATGATCATGTCTGCTGTAAATGAAGTACGGGAAGAATCAGAGACGCGTGAATCAAAGCAATTAAAGCTCGTTGAGGAGACGATTCACCAGACACAGCTAGAGATGAGAGCACTTCTCTTGCATCTGCGCCCTGCTGCACTAAACGGAAAATCACTCCAAAAAGGGATGGAAGAACTGCTGCAAGAGCTTCTGCAAAAAGTTCCGATCGAACTAAAATGGAAGATCGAAACCATACCTCTTGATAAAGGTGTAGAAGATCATCTGTTTCGTATTTTACAAGAGTCTGTGTCTAATATTCTCAGGCATGCACAGGCAAATAAAGCGCAAATCCTGCTTGTCCAGCGCGATGATCTTATCATTCTGCGCATAGAGGATGATGGTATTGGCTTTAAAATGGAACAGGAAAAAACCGGTTCGTACGGACTGCAGAATATGCATGAACGGGCTGCTGAAATTGGCGGCACGCTTAAAATAGTGAGTTTGCCAGGCGAGGGGACGCGCCTAGAAGTTAAAGTTCCGATTTTATCAGCGGGAGAGGAAAAAGCATGATAAAAGTATTGTTAGTTGATGATCACGAAATGGTCCGAATTGGGGTTTCCGCTTATCTTTCTGCACAGCCGGATATAGAAGTAACTGCTGAGGCTGAAAATGGGAAGATTGCAGTTGAGAAAGCTTTAGAAATGAAACCGGATATCATTTTAATGGATCTTGTGATGGACGAAATGGACGGAATTGAAGCAACTCGTTTGATTACACAATCTTGGCCAGAAGCGAGAATTATCGTGGTAACGAGCTTTTTAGATGATGAAAAAGTGTATCCTGCACTCGAAGCGGGTGCTTCAAGCTATATGCTGAAAACGTCCAAGGCAAGTGATATCGCGCAGGCTGTTCGCGACACCTATCACGGAAAGTCTGTATTAGAACCTGAAGTAACAGGCAAGATGATGACCAAGATGAGGCAAAAACAAACGCGCGAGCCACATGAAGAGCTGACTGCGCGTGAGATGGAAATCTTATTACTCATGACAAAAGGCAAAACCAATCAGGAAATCGCTGATGATCTGTTTATCGCTCTAAAAACAGTAAAAGTTCATGTGAGTAATATTTTAAGCAAACTGGACGTGCAGGACCGTACACAAGCTGTTATCTATGCGTTTAACCACTCGCTCGTAAAAGAATCTAATTAGCTTTTACAGAAATGTGCTGAAACGTTTTAAAATCAAAAAGTCCTAAGTCGGTGAGTTTAATTTCCGGAATAACAGGCAGTGTCAAAAATGACAGGGTTAGGAACGGATCAAAATCGCCTTTAAAGCCAAGGTCTTTCAGCTTATCCTTTAACCTGATTATTTCTTCATTTACTTTTTCGAAAGGGCGGTCATGTCTATTGGCAGAGGCTATCTTATTAAGCATATCTTCATCCCCGTTAAATACAGCGGGAAAATCCATTACTTCTGCTAATCCTTTAACACGGGGGTGTTTATAAAACGGTTCAAGGTCTTTGACGGTGAGAACAGCACCAGCATTTTCAAATGGTGTGGCAGGAACAGAGGAAGGGAGCATAACACGAACATCTAACGGCAAACCTTCTGATTGATCCAACATAAATGTGAGCCCATCTTTTCCTGAAACGTTCCCGATCTCATGCGGATCTGTGATAACGGTCGTCACTCCATGAGCGAGAAGGACTTTGGTGAATTCAGCAGGAGTTACCATCGATGATTCAATATGAACATGGCCATCTATAAAAGCAGGGCAAATATAGCGGTCGGCAGCATCGATCGTTTCACGCCCTTCATATTCTCCAATGCCAGCAAAAAAGCCGTCAACAATAGCGACATCTCCACTGATGATTTCAAGATTAAATACATCAATGATCTTGCCGTTCTTGATGACGATATCTGCCGGAACTCTTTTCGTGCTCACATCAATTCGTCGTTTTAGAGAATATTGGTCCATGATCTGATCTCCTTAAGAGCAAAATATACCAACTAGTATATGAAAAATCGATCTTATTCATTATAGAAACCAAAAGAAAAACGGTCCCTATTATAAGAGACCGTTTTTGTATGTTATTCACTTAGTATGTCGATCACACGGCCAACCTGACCGTCCTCTAGTCTTACTTTAATACCGTGCGGATGATTGGGCGAGTTCGTCAGGATATCTTTAACGATTCCTTTTGTTTTCTTCCCGGAACGCTGATCTGCTTTTAAAATAACATTAACGGGAAGTCCAGGCGTGATGTTGGAGCGTTTGCGATGCATTATACGCCGGTTCTCCGTGCCTGATTGTTCGCTTTTTTCGTTTGCTGATTCTTTAGCTGGTTTGCTACTTTAACAGGTCCTTTACTGAATGATCCGACTGATTGCTGTGCCTTCTTTTCAGCAAGACGCTGCTTTGCAATTTCTTGAAAGCTTAATTTCTTTTTCTCCTCTGCCATTTTTGTCACCTCTATAATTTATTTTTTCTTTTTAAAGTCTGCTTCTTTTAAATAGCCTTCTGCTTCTGCGTATGTTTCAAATGCTGCCTCAAGTGCATCATCCTCATCAAAGATAAACCACATACCATCTTCACCAACAAGTCTAATTTTTTCATGACTATGGCTAAACCAGTGTTCTTCCTTGCGTTCACCATCATCTGTACGGTCTTTCTTCGGCTGCTGCCATCCGTGTGTTTTTGAAAGGAACTCCATAGATTCCTTAATAAGCGCGATTAGCTCATCCGCTTCATAGTCACGAATGTTCACGTAGCCTTTGTCGTTCTTTACGCTTTGCGGAAGGTGTCCGCCATATACAAAACCGTTGCCGTTTGGGTGAAGGTGGTATACGACGATTTTCTTGTCCTGTACACTTTCCTCATAGTGAAAATTTAAACGGCCAAGTGACACTTCATGCATGTCCAGCTCTGGGAAATTCTCTTGAATTAAAGCAATTTTATCTTCAAATGAAAGCATTTTTTATACTCTCCGTTTCTTTTATTGTGATTGGTTGATTATATCATACCAAAAGATTAAAACGAAAATACCTGTTGAACAATGTGGAACAACTTCATTTTTACACTGCTAACGGTAATTTTACGGTACGTGTTCCTTTAAGTATTACACGTTAGCTCAAGAATTCCGATTTACGCTCAAAATGATGAATTTACGCTCAAGATATATTCCGTACGCTCAAACTTGATATAGTTTCGCTCAAATTCTCCCATTTCCGCTCAAGAAAGATAATTTTGCTTAAAAAAGAAGCCGACATCAATGAGTCAGCTCCTTCTTTGTCACTTTTATAAGGCAGACGGTTCTTTCTTGATGGATTTCTCCAGCTCAAACCAATAGTCAGCGAGTGTTTCCATCCCTTTATCGAAGTTTTCAAGATGGAAGTGTTCGTTTGGTGCATGGAAGTTTTCTGTTGAGAGACCAAAGCCCATTAAAACAACAGGGATGTTTAACATTTGATCGAACGTTGCAACGATTGGAATGGATCCCCCGCCGCGAGTGAAGGCTGTCGGTACGCCGTACACTTTTTCATAAGAACGTGCAGCAGCCTGAATTGCAGGATGGTCAAACGGTGTTACATAAGGTGCTCCTTTATCAAAAAGAGTGACCTTAACGTCAATGCCAACAGGCTTATGCTTTTCAATGTGAGCTTTTACTTTTTCAATGATCTCGTCCGGCTCTTGGTTTGGTACAAGGCGGCAACTGATTTTCGCATGAGCTTCTGCAGGGATGACTGTCTTGATACCCTCACCCTGAAAGCCTCCCCAGATACCATTATGCTCCAATGTCGGGCGTGCCCATGTGCGTTCGATGTGAGAATAGCCTTCTTCACCTGTAAGCTCTGTCACGCCAAGCTGCTGTTTAAGTGCTTCTTCTGTTAACGGAAGAGCACGGAACGCTTCTCTTTCTTTTTCAGTTAGCTCTTGAACGTTATCGTAAAAGCCATCAATTAAAATACGTCCGTTATCGTCACGGAAGGATTGCAGAAGCTCTGTAATCGCATGCAATGGATTTTGAACCGCTCCGCCATAAAGACCTGAGTGAAGGTCGCTGTTTGGTCCTGTTACGTCAACCTGCATCGCACACATGCCGCGCAGACCGTAGCAGATCGCAGGTTTTCCGCGGTCAAGCATCCCTGTATCAGAGATCACGATCACATCCGCTTCTAAAAGTTCTTTGTTGTTCTCGATAAACTTCGGAAGGCTCGGGCTGCCGATTTCTTCTTCCCCTTCGATACAAAACTTAAAGTTAAGAGGGAGGGTTCCTTCTGTTTCTAAAATAGCCTGCAAAACTTTCAAATGCATGAAAGTTTGACCTTTATCGTCAGATGCACCGCGCGCATACAGTTTGTTGTCTCGAATCGTTGCCTCATAAGGAGGCGTCTCCCAAAGCTCAAGCGGATCAACAGGCTGAACATCATAATGTCCATAAACGAGCACAGTCGGTTTTCCTTCTGCTTTCAGCCAGTCCGCATAAACAACAGGGTGTCCATCTGTCTCGTAAATTTCTATGTTATTCATCCCGATTTTAGAAAGTTCGTCTGCGATCCATTGGGCGCCTTTTCTAACGTCTTCTTTATGTTCAGGCAGTGCGCTCACACTTGGTACAGCAAGCCAGTCCGTTAACTCTTTTAAATGGGTATCCCGGTTTTCTTTTAAATAACTCTTAATCTGTTCTGTCATCTAAAGTCCTCCTTATGTATGGTTACGCTTTACTTCTTAGTTTAATAGAGTTCAGCTCGGAAATGAAATATTCTTTATCGTCTTTTTTGGCGATGTTTTCAGCGGATTTAGACGCAAGTGAAATGTACTCCTCCATCTTTGCCTCTTCACCTATAACCATATACGCCCGGGCAACCGCTTCATAGGCAAAAGCTAAGTCAAAATCTCCGAAGTTGTTTTGAAGACAGAGATCCAGAGATCGTTCACCATGAAGCAATGCTGAATCACCCATTTTTAACAGAGAATAGACTCTAGAAATCTGCCATTCTCCACGTGCGTAGTTCAGCGGGGTTCCAGCTAAACCCCAATGAAAACGGGAAGCATGCGCGGTATGGATCATCTCGAGGTCTTCCTCTTTCGTACGATCCTTCTTTTCGATGAGATCCCACGTTTTATTAAAATTTTCTACAGCTTGTTTGCGATGCCATTTATCTTTTGTAAACTTGTCCATCCATTTCACACACCTTATGTATTTGTGGTTTACTAAAGGTAAAGCTAACGATAAAGGTATTCTGTATAAGTGAACATATCCCTCTTAAAAGTTTAGATAGAAAGAAGTGTAGACGCATTGAATAAAATAATAGGTTTCATTGGTTTTGGAAAAATGGCACAGGCGATGGCAGGCGGCATGATCCATTCTGGATTAATCAGAGCGGATCAGATGATGGCGAGCATGCGCACGGAGAATTCAAGAACGCTTGCAGCCGAACAGTTCCGAATAAAAGTATCAGCTTCTAACCGTGATATAGCGGCATTCGCAGATGTTTTGTTCCTGGCGGTTGCTCCTTATACTTATTTTGAAGTGATAGAAGAAATAAAAGATAACATCAAACCTGATGCTATTATTATTACGATTGCAGCGGGTATTACGGCGTCAGATGTAGAGAACGCGTTCGGTAACAAGATAAAAGTGGTACGTACGATGCCGAATACACCTTCTCTTGTAGGAGCGGGTATGACCGCTGTTTCGGTGAACAGCGAAATTACAGATGAAGACCTGGTATCAGTCGAAAAATTATTAAGCAGTTTTGGAAAAGTAGAGATTATTGCAGAAGCGCAAATGGATGCGATCCCGGCGATCAGCGGTTCTTCGCCTGCGTATGTTTATATGATGATTGAAGCGATGGCAGATGGCGGGGTAAGGCAGGGTCTCTCGCGTGATCAGTCCTACCGTTTGGCCGCTCAGGCCGTGCTGGGAGCAGCACAGATGGTTCTTGAGACAGGAAAGCACCCTGGCGAGTTAAAAGACCAAGTGACATCACCAGGCGGGGCAACGATCGCTGCGGTTTCGACGCTGGAACAAGAACGCTTCCGCGGAGCAATATTAGCTGCGATGGACAGCTGTACTGCGAAAGTAAAGGAATTGGGGAAAAAATAATGAGCTTTAAAGAATTAGGAATATCAGATGCTCTTGTAGGTGTTTTATTACAGAACGGAATAGGGGAACCGACACCGATTCAAAAAGAAACGATTCCCATTATTTTAGATGGAAAAGATGTTGTTGGGCAGGCACAGACAGGAACGGGGAAAACACTAGCCTTTGTGCTGCCGATACTTCAAAAAATAGATAGTGAGAATCCATACATTCAAGGTTTGATTGTAGCTCCGACAAGAGAGCTTGCCATCCAGATTACAGCGGAAGTTAGAAAACTTACTGAGCCTTTAAATGAGATTAACGTCCTTGCCGTATATGGTGGACAGGATGTTATCGCACAGATGCACAAGCTGGAAGGGAAGGTGCATCTTGTAGTAGGGACGCCGGGCAGACTGCTTGATCACATTCGCCGTGAAACGATTGATTTATCTAAAGTCTCAACATTTGTGCTTGATGAAGCCGATCAGATGCTGCATATTGGTTTTTTAACGGACATTGAGGACATCATGGAACAAGTCCCGGAATCTCGCCAGACTTTGCTTTTTTCAGCAACAATGCCAGATGAAGTAAAGAAATTGGCTCAGACTTACACACAAGATCCCCGGGATATTTATATAAAGACGAAACAGGTGACACTAAAGGAAATCCGTCAGCGTGTCGTTGAAACGACGGATCGAGGAAAGCAGAACGATCTCGTTCAAACCATCCGATTATTGCGTCCTTATTTAGCTATTATATTTTGCAGGACAAAGCGGAGAGTAAGCAAATTAAATGAGGCGCTGCAAAATATGGGGTATAACTCAGATGAACTGCATGGCGACCTTTCACAAGCCAAAAGAGAAGATGTCATGAAACGTTTCCGAGAAGGCGAGATTCAGTTTCTTGTGGCAACAGACGTGGCAGCACGTGGACTGGACGTTGAAGGCGTTACACATGTTTTTAACTATGATATCGCCCTTGATACGGAAAGCTACATTCATAGAATCGGCAGAACCGGACGTGCTGGAGGGAAAGGTTTAGCTGTGACATTTGTGGCACAAAAGGATCGCAGGCTGCTTCAGATGATCGAACGAGAGACAAATCAGAGATTAAAAGCTCTGAAACTCGAATATTTATAGAATTTATACATTAAATCCACCTTCATAAAAAGAAAGTAACCCCATATTATGGAATAGGTGTGACTGCATGTATTCTATAAGAATCGGGTGATAGTATGACAGCAAAAAATTTAGTGACGATTTTACTTGGGGCATGGCTGATTGTCGGTATTTTCGTGGATGGGTTTGCTCATACGCATAATAAGCCGGAGACTTTCTTTTCACCTTGGCATGCTATTTTGTACTCAGGTTTCCTCGCAACAGCACTGTGGATGATCTGGATTACATATCAGAATGCCAAGAAGATAGGTGTGCCTTTTAAGAAAGGGATTCCAACTGGTTATGGCCTTGGTATTTTAGGTGTCGTGCTGTTTTTTATTGGCGGTGTTTGTGACATGACATGGCACATCATTTTTGGGATTGAAGAAGATATTGCTGCACTTCTTAGTCCTTCACACCTTTTATTGCTAATTGGTGTACTATTAATCATTACGAGTCCTTATAGGATGGGTGAAAAAGAATTAAAGCATAGCCCAAGTTTTAAAGAGTTCTTTTCGACTCTTCTCTCTTACACACTATCAGTAGCTGTTTTGAGCTTTTTTATGATGTACACGTGGGCGTTTAACCATGGCTGGGTTGCGGCGAAAGCGACGGCTCTTTTTATTACAGATGACACTGCCTTTCAAAATATCATAAGAATGGGTATAAGCAACACGATCATTACGACAACTTTTTTAATGGTTCCAGTTTATTTCTTGCTGAAAAGATGGACACTGCCGTTTGGTTCTATCACACTTTTTTATACGGTGAATTTTGTACTGATGACAATTATAAGAGGTTTTGAGAATGCTGAAGTAATAGGTATTGGGGTAGTTGCAGGGCTGCTTGCGGATATATTTATTCAACACAAGAAATTTACTGCCCTAGCAGTTGTTCTCCCTCTTTTTATCTGGGTAGTTTTTTATGTTGGAATTTTGAAGGCATGGGTTGGGATCCTGAACTGTGGACGGGTGCAATTGTATTGAGCACCATCTGGTCATTTACTCTGCACTATATGATAAGAGTTCCGGAAAGAGAAGCGGATCAGCAATCCATAGATTTTAAAGAAAAAAATGTGATTTAACTAGTAATAAATTTATTAAAAACGGGTAATCCTTCAGGGGGACCCGTTTTTTTTGTGGGTATATAATACCAACTATTATTACCTGGTAATAAAAATAGTTGCTTCATAAAATAAACCTTGTTACGATGATGTAGTACAAGAATCAAAAGAGTCAGATTTAGAGGAGTTGAGCAAATGAAAGATCTACAATCGTTTGGCTGGTATGCAGCAAAAATCGCTCCCAAGCTGCCGAAAGAGGCTTTCAAACCGGTACCATCACGGTTATGGGGAGGACTTGTCTACTTATTGATTGCAATCGCCGGTATTTTGGTTATCGGTTTATTAAATAATCTGCATCCTTGGTTAGGAATTGGTATTGCCGTAATTTTGGGGACATGTTTCGCAGGGATGGGCTTTTTAGGACATGAGATCTTGCACGGAACTGTAATTCGCAAGCCTTGGCTGCGTGACTTTTTAGGAGCTGTGGCATTCTGGCCGTTAAGTGTTGGACCAAAGCTTTGGCGTAAATGGCATAACACAACACATCATGTTCACACACAAGAGGACGGGGAAGACCCTGATGCGTGGCCGACATTAGAAAACTTGTCACATAAGCCACTCTTACAAAAAGTGTACAAGCTACCAATGTGGATGCGTTCCATTGTAAGTTTCGCTTTTCTATCGATTTCATTTACAACGCATGGACTTTTCATGTTCAAGCGCTTTATTAAGGAATTTAAGCCAAGCAAACGTCCGTCTGTGTGGCTTCAGCTATTACTGCCTTGGGCAACGTGGCTCGGACTCTTAGTATGGCTTGGTCCTGTTAAATGGTTCTTTGCGGTATTGCTTCCGCTATTAATTGCGAATGCGATTGTAATGAGCTATATTTCAACAAACCATCGTCTTAATCCAATGACTGACGTGAACGATCCGCTGGCAAACAGCTTAACGGTTACCGTTCCGAAATGGGTGGACGTGCTTCATTTTAATTTCTCATATCATACGGAACATCATTTGTTTCCGGGTATGAGTCCAAAATATTATCCGCTCGTTAAAAAGCATATTAAAGAAATGTGGCCTGAGCGCTATCACGAAATGCCGCATTGGAAAGCATTAGTGACGTTATGGAAAACGCCTCGTGTATACTTCAATCAGCATCAATTCGTAGATCCTGCACCAGGCAATTTATATCAATCGCTTGGACATGGTCTGGATCCTGACCGTATATCTTATCAAAAAGGCGAAGCATCAGATCGAGAAATGAATTCTCCAAAAGGAACTCCTAAAAGCATCCATTAATTTGGGTGCTTTTTTCTTTTTCCAATTAACTGTAAAACTCATTTATAATGAATGCAGGGGGGAAAGATGTTGAAAAATTTACAGGAAGATATTCGAGAGTTTTTAGAGTTTTACAAGGAATTCTTATTAGAAGTTCTGCCTGCTGAACGTGTTCATGGCATTTATTTGTACGGTTCTTTAGCACTTGATGCATTTGATCCGGATACGAGTGATATTGATTTCGTTACGGTGATTAAAGGGCGGATTGGAAAGAAGACAGAGGAATTATTGAATCTAGTTCATTTAAGAAGCAATTCACATCCTTTTGGTTCGAGGATGGATGGCTGCTATGTCACGCTTGATCAAGCGGGGAAGGTATATCGCGAAATAGAGGAATATCCGTTCTTTGCTGATGGGAAACTTCACAAAGGGCACTATGAATTAAACTACATAACCTGGTGGACACTTCAGAACAAAGGCGTCGTCGTTTACGGTGAACCCATTTCTTCTCTAAATTTAGATATGAAGTGGGAAGATGTTCAAAAGACTTTGAACTATAATGTTAATACATATTGGAATGAAAAATTAGATCGTGACATGTGTTTCTTTTATGACGACTGGATTGAATTTGGTATCATTACGTTATGCAGAATTTTATTGTCGCTGGAATATCGAAAAATTTTTAGCAAGAAAGAAGCTGTTGGTAAAGCGAGAATGTTATTACCTGCAAGGTATCATCCGATTTTGCTGGAGGGCCAGAGAATAAAAACAAATCCGGAGTCCGAGTCTTACTATCACTCAAAAGAAGTCCGAAAAGAGGATATGAAGCGGTTTGTTGAGTATGTTATTACGTACTGCAATGAGACCTACAAGCTTCAAAAAGCCTAATAACTAGAAATATAGAGTAAGATTGAGGGGAACAATTTGAAAAAAGAAATGCATTGTGAGAGCTGTTTGATGCCGATTAAGACAAGGGATGATTTGATTACTGTATGGGCATTTTTTAAAGTTCGGCCCTATCATAGATCCTGTTATGAGAATTCGTTAAAAGGGGCTGCACTTTTTGTAGGTAACCAGCCGATAAACGGGTTTTCGGGAAATTTCACGGCCTTTGTGGCTTTTATATTAGCGTGGATTCCGTTGTTTACGGATGTTACTTGGGGATTAACGGTTGTTTGTGTATTTATTGTACTTATGCGTTTATATTCGTTTATTCGTTTTGAAAAAAAGCTGTCCCTTTAAAAAAAGCGTGCTCTCCGTATTCGGAAAGCACGCTTTCTTATATTAAGCCTTAACTCGGTAAACACGAGCTTCATAAGGGTTTAGTGAAATAGTAGTCATATCGACATGTGCTTCGACTTCTTCATTCGCAAGCAGTAAGTTTTCAGCATTTAGAGTAAGTGTCGATTCAAATGTAGCTTCCTTTTTAGAAAGGTTCGTAATAACAACTACTTGTTCTTCACCTAGTGTACGTGTGTATGCGTAGATTTGCTTGTCGTCTTCGAGCAATAAATCATACGTTCCATACGTAAAGATCTCGTTCTCTTTCTTTAGTGAGATCATCTTTTTGTAGAAGTTCAGGATCGAATTTTTGTCTTGTTCCTGTTTTTCTACGTTAATCTCTGTATAGTTAGGATTCACTTTCATCCAAGGTGTTCCGCTTGTAAATCCAGCATTTTCAGCGCTGTTCCATTGCATGGGTGTACGGCTGTTATCACGGGAAGACGCCCAGATCACAGCCATGATGTCTTCGTGTGAAACGCCTTCTTCGCGCTTGATACGATACATGTTTTTAACCGCTACATCATCATAATCGTCAATTGAATCAAACTGAACGTTCGTCATTCCGATCTCCTGACCTTGATAGATAAACGGCGTTCCTTGCATAAGGAAGTACATTGCACCCATGCTTGTTGCACTTTGATACCAGAACTCTTCGTCGTTGCCCCAAGTGGAAACGACACGAGCCTTATCATGGTTCTCTATGAATAGAGCGTTCCAGCCTTCTTTTTCAAGACCTTTCTGCCAGCGCGTCAGTACTTTCTTTAACTCCACGATATCCAGCTCCGGATTCGTTTCAGCATCCCAAAGGCCAAGGTGTTCGAATTGGAAGATCATGTCCATCTTTCCTTGTTCTTTACCAACCCAAAGGTCTGCTTCATCGATTTTTACTCCGTTTGCTTCACCAACTGTCATTACATCGTAGTTCGCGTATGTGCGGTCTTTGAACTCTTGAAGGAACGTATGGATGCCTTTTTGGTTCATATGCATATCGAACGAAGATACATACTTTTCGTTCTTCGGATTCGGCATATCCGGGAAGCCTTCGCGTTTCTTAATATGGCTGATCGCATCGATTCGGAAACCATCGATTCCTTTATCAAGCCACCAGTTTACTGTATCGTAAAGAGCTTCCCGAACTTCAGGATTTTCCCAGTTCACGTCAGGCTGTTTTGTTGAGAAAACATGAAGGTAATATTGGTCTGTTTTTTCGTCATATTCCCAAGCAGAGCCTGAGAAAATGCTTTCCCAGTTGTTTGGCTCTTTACCGTCTTTGCCGTCTCTCCAAATGTACCAATCACGCTTCGGGTTGTCCTTTGATGAGCGGGACTCGATGAACCATTGATGCTCATCACTTGTATGGTTAAGAACGAGGTCAATGATCAGCTTCATATCTCGCTTATGCACTTCGTTTAAAAGCGCATCAAAATCTTCCATTGTTCCGAAGTCTTCCATAATGTCCTGATAGTCTGAGATGTCATACCCGTTATCATCATTGGGAGATTTGTACATCGGACAGATCCAGATGACATCAATCCCTAAATCTTTAATGTAATCCAAGCGCTGGATGATTCCTTTTAAATCACCGATTCCATCTCCATTTGAATCTTGGAAGCTGCGAGGGTAAATTTGATAGCCAACGGCTTCTTTCCACCAAACTTTTTCCATAATGTTACCTCCATCATCTCTTAACAACAGGGCAGGGGATACCGAAAAAACGGCTCCCCATAGTCTGTTAGTTTTCTAATTCTAAAGTTACGGTTACACCAGCGTGATCTGAGACCATCGGCGTTTCTTTTCCGTTAAAACGAACGTAAGAACTTTTTACGTTAAGCGGTTTGCTGCATAAAATATAATCGATTCTTCGTCCGTCTTCTTTACCGTTTTGGTTCCACCCGGCGATTGCACCTTTGATGGTTATTCCATCATCTTTTTTCTCAGCCATTTCATACGTATCGTAAAAGCGGTTTGATTTTACATAATCAAATCCTTCGTCTCTCACGTTAGCATCATTGTTTAAATCGCCCATTAAGAAGGATAATCCGCTTTCTGGCACATGCTTAAAGAATGCGTCAATTTGTTCTTTAAATGGTGCTGTTTCATCGTTCCACCAGCCAAAGTGACCAGAGAAAAAGTTTAGGTCGTTTCCTTCATAAGTGATCACAGCTGAAACGATTTTTCTTGTTTTCCAGTTGTTCATGTCCTGAAGTTCTGTAACAAAAAAGCTATTGTTTGACTTGATGGGATGACGGCTTAAAATGGCCAGACCTTCTTCATACGTTTCAAAACCATAGTGAGCCATGTCCCAAACAAAATCATAATCGTGAACGTCAAGTTCCTGTAACAGCTGGATTAACACCAATGCATAATTATTTTGTTTAATGTTACCTTTGACAACAGGTGAGTCGATCGATTGCATGACTTCCTGAAGTGCGATTACATCATAACGCTCGTTCGCAATATCGCGAGCAAGCATTTTTAACTTTTCCATCTGGTTCTCTTCTTGCCAGCCATGGACATTCAACGTTAGAAGTTTCATTAATTACATCCCCAAACGATCTTGAATATCAGATTTCAATACGTCCGCTTTTGGTCCGTAAATCGCTTGAACACCTTTATCTTTGATAATAAGACCAAGTGCGCCGTTATCTTTCCATTCTTTTTCCGTTGCAACACCTGCAGTGTCTTTAACCGTTACACGAAGGCGAGTCATACATGCATCAACGTCTTCAATGTTATCAGCTCCGCCTAAAAGACCGATGATTGCAGATGCTTGAGAGTTGTCTGATCCTGTTGCTGCATCATTTTTAGCAGGTGAAGCAGATTCACCTTCCGTTGTTTCGATATAGTTACCTGCACGTCCTGGAGTAGGCAGGTTGAACTTTTTAATCAATACATAGAAGATTGAGAAGTTTAGTCCAAAGAATACGATACAAGTAAGTGCAAAGTTGATTAAGTCTCGAGTTAATCCTGCTTTAACAAGCAATGGTGTCCGTGTTAATAATTCAATAAAACCGAATGCATGAACACGCACGTGAATTAAGTCAGCTACTGCAAATGCAAGACCCGTTGTGATCGCGTACACCACATAAAGCAGAGGTGCAGCGAACATGAACATGAATTCGATCGGCTCTGTAACACCTGTTAAAAATACAGCAAGTGCTGCAGATAAGAACATAGACTTGTACTTCTTACGCTTATCTTTATCAACGTTCATGTACATCGCGAGTGCGATTGCTACTAGAGAAGCTGTTGAAAGTACAACTTGTCCCATTTTAAATCGGGCAGGTACAACATCGTTCAATAGTGCTTGGTAAGCTTTTGTATCTCCAGCTTGCAAGAAGTTGTTCAAGTCATTGATCCAAGCAAGCCATAACGGATCTTGTCCGGCTACAGATGAGCCAGCACCAGAACCAGTCATGATTTGGTATGTTCCGCCAAGTTCTGTATAGTTGATCGGCACCGTTAACATGTGGTGAAGACCAAACGGCAATAATAGACGCTCTAGTGTACCGAAAACAAAAGGTGCGATAACTGGAGCAGTATTTCGTGATGTTGCGATCCACTTACCAAAGTCATTCAAAAGTCCTTGGATAAACGGCCAAACTAATGCAAGAATCAGTGCCGTAATGACAGACCATAAAATAACGGCGAATGGTACAAAACGCTTTCCGTTAAAGAATGCTAAAGCATTTGGAAGCTTGTTGTAGTTGTAATACTTATTAAATAAAACGGCACCTAGGAAACCGGATATGATACCAATAAAAACTCCCATGTTAAGAGCAGGAGCTCCTAGAACAGATGTGAAGTAATCTCCAACGATCAGTTCACTACCAAAAAGGGATTTTACTTTTGCCCCTTCTTCAAGCATCATTGCACTGTTTACACCAAAGATAGCACCAGTAATACGGTTAATGAGGATAAAAGCGATGACAGCTGCAAATGCACCGCCAGCCCGTTCTTTAGCCCACGAACCACCAATAGCTACTGCAAATAATATGTGCAAGTTCGTGATGATTGCCCATCCGATGTCTTCCATTACTCGGGCAATCGTTTGCACCAAAGTGATGTCGCCACCTGACATAGCAATAACCTTACCTAGTGATATCATTAAACCGGCAGCTGGCATAACGGCTACTACTACGAGCAGTGCTTTACCAAGCTTTTGCCAGAAATCAAACGAAATGAGTTTTCCACGTTGTTTCAAAACGATTTCCTCCTTTAAGTATATATCTTTCGCTGCGTTTTTGAAATCGCATTCATTAGATTGCAAAAATTATTTGTGAATCGCTTACAAATTTGTATATGCAAGTAGGTGCAATCGTTTGCATAAATGGATTGTAAAATAAAACGGTTTCATTTACAAGCAATTCATCTAAAAAAGTGTATAAAAGTTTTTCCAGTGGACGCAGGGGGTGAAACCGGGACATTTTGGGGTGAAATGAACGAGTTTATGGGTGGTTCGACAAAGATTCGGGGTGGAACCGGCGTGTTTACGGGTGAAACTAGCCTGTTTTTGTGCGAACGTGTAATAAATATAAAAACACGTACCGTAAAAAGAGCGTGCCAAGTTGAGCCAGCTCTATTAAATAAGTGCTAGGTTACGTTTTACAGTTTGAATTGTTCGCATGCCGATCATTGTTGACAACACACCAGGAGTATCAAGAACAAAACGAATCAGTTTTTTCGAATTTTGATGATTCTTCAACCTCCCGCAATCCAACGGTGCACTCGTTGTAACGTATATGTCTAGTTCCTCTGCTGCTTGGAATAAAGTCCGCCATTTACCTTGAACTTGTTGATTTTGGTCTGTGGCTGCTATTTGATTATAAAAGTTAAAAGGAGTTTGGATAAAACGGTAATGATGTGATGAACCGGCCGTGTTTTTCGCTGTTTCTATGACTTTTTCAAGTGATATGTATCCTGTATCGCCAGGCGATACGGTAAATGCTGTCCAAGCAGCCATGCCGTAAAATCGGATTTTGCCAGCGAGCACTTGATCTTCGTAGAAACTAAATAACTGCTCTAAATTTTTATAAAACCTTTCTTCCCCTAGTACTTTCATTGAGATTTCAGGGTTATGGATATAGTGGATATCGATGGTGTCCATATTAAGGTGCTTTAAGCTTTGTTCAATAGCAAACTCATAATAGCAAGGAGCTAATACATGTTTGTGCTGATCAACGATTTGTAGATCTGTCTCCTGCAATATTCCTGTTTGAAGAAGTTTTTCTTTTAAGTAGTTTTCAGGGCGAAGCTGCAGATCGATATCTCCTGGAATGATTCCTGCTTTCGTCGAAACAACAATATCATCTCTATTAATTCTGTCTTTCTTAAATAATTTAGATAACACAGCTCCAACATCTCTTTCCGATCTCATTCCCCGGTAGTTAAGTGCAGTATCTATGAAATTGATGCCATTGCATAAAGCAAATTCAATAGATTCCTGATATAACGCTGAATCTGCTTCATTCATTTCACCTAGATGTGTTCCTAGTGCTATGCGTGAAACATCAAACCATGGCGTAGTTCGTTTCAAGACGCTCATCTCCCTTCAAAAATATATCCACCTAAATTATACCATTTTTAAATTATGTGATTAAAGAACCATGAGTATTTTCTTATTTTTATACATCATACAAAGTTGCGGAGGCTTTTGATGGTTGTTTATTGAATAAAGATGTTTAGAAACAAATGTGTAAAAGTTGATAAATAAAAATTGAATAAATATTCATAAATAAGTATAATTATTTCCGGATTGAAGGAAGGGGAGAAAGCAAAAAGATGAAAAAACAATGGTTTGCCGGGGTGTTAAGTGTCAGTTTACTAGCTTCGACACCTTATGCAGTTACAGCTGAAGCACCACAGAAACATTGGAAGAATGTAAATGTGAGTGAAGAGGCAAATGGAAGTCCTTTTAACTCTGAGCATTATGATTTCGTAAAGTATTCTAAGTTTGATGAAATACTTAAGAAGATTGATAAGGAAAGTGAACGTGTATCGTTAGAGGTTACAGGTCATTCGGCAGATGGACATCCATTATATGCAATCACGATCTCAAATCCTGAAGACAAAGGAAAGTATGGTCATTATAAAAAACTCCGCAAACAGATGATCAAAAATCCTGAAAAAGCACAAAAATGGGTTGCAGAAAATGACGATTTTAAAGTGCCGGTTATGATTAACGGGTCCATTCATGGAACGGAATACATAGGCTCTGATGCTGTTCTTCAGCTGATTGAACGTTTTGCGTTTGAGAACGATGAAACAACAAAGGATATTTTGGCTAGCAATATATTAATCTTCAACGTATCTGCAAATCCTGATGGACGTGTGGACGGCACTCGTTTTAACGGTGAGGGAATCGACTTGAACCGTGATTTCATTACGCAGTCTCAGCCCGAAACAAAGCAAACGGTCGATCTTATAACAGAATGGAATCCGATGGTCTTTTTAGATCTTCATGGATACGTGAACTGGATGGAAAATAAGCCGGGCTTGATCGAGCCTTGTACACCGCCGCATAACCCTAACTATGAGTATGATCTTTTTTCCAAGTGGGCGTTAGACCAAGCGGAAGCGATGGAAGCTGAGATTGTAGGCAATAAAGCAGAATATGAAAGTGAAACCTATCAAAATATGAGCGGGACATACATTCCTCAGCGTGATGATAGCTTTGGCTGGGACGACTATCCGCCAATCTTTACCCCTATGTATGCCATGTATCATGGGGCTTATGGCTATACATTAGAAGCGCCGACAAATACGTGGGATGGCGTGAAATGGGCTAATGATGCGGTAATGGGAGCTCTTAAGTTTTCAACAGAAAATAAGCAGGGCATGCTGACGGATCAGATTGAAATTTTTAAACGCGGAATTAATTTTGACCACCCTTACCATGAAGAAGGGTTCTTCCCGAATGCGTATGTGCTTCCTGTAGATGAAAAAGACCCGACTGTTACAGAGAAAGCGGTCAACCATCTCCTTGATAACGACATTTCTGTTGAAAAAGCGAATAAGCCTTTCACAGCAGAAGGAGTAACTTACACTAAAGGAACTTTTGTTGTACCGATGGATCAGGCAAAAGCAGGACTCGCGAACACGATGCTTTGGAACGGTGAAGACATCACGAATGATACACCGGCTATGTATGACATTTCAGCGTGGAGCTTGCCAGAACTTTGGGGCTTTGAAGCCGTTGAAGTGAAGTCTGAATTAAACGCTAAAACCTCACCAGTAAAGAGCGCTGATTTCCATGGCTCTTTGAATGGAAAAGGTCCTTTTGTAATTGAAAACAGCTCAGTGGAAGCTGTAGGTTTAGTGAATGACTTGCTGCAAGCTGGTACGACGGTTTATAAAGGCGAAGACGGCAACTTTTATCTGGAGAACATTCCATCAAAGAGTAAATCTCTTGTAAAAGAATCAGGATTAAAGGTGGAAACAGCAGCGATCCCGGCAGAAAAAGAAAAGATTTCTTCCATTGATGTCGCGGTTTTAAAAGACGGCGGTATTAATAAAGCACAAACACATGCTGGCACAAAGCTTGCCTTAGAACGTCTTGGTTTTTCTGTGACGGAAGTAACACCAAAAGAGGTGGCTGAAAACGGCATTTTAACCTTTGATGCGTTTATTTACAGCGGAACAGAAATGATGCTTCAATATGAAAAAGTTAGAGAAGCGAACAAGCCTTTTGTTGTAGGAACAAAAGAAGTGTATGACAAATTTGCAGAGAATGTTCAGGCATTTGTAGACGGCGGCGGTAAATTTATCGCGGTAGGTGCAGGCGGTGCAAAGGCATCCAGCATGCTTGGACTGACGGATGTTAAAGTGAACACCGGCGGTTCCGACAGCAATGGAATCGTGGAAGTTGCATACGGTGAAGACGAGCTAAGCAAAGGCTATAAAGTAAATGATCTAGGCTTTGTCTACAAGCCGGTTTGGTTCACAGAGCTTGGTGACGCTAAAGCTGTTGCTACGTTTAAATCTGGAGACTTCTTTGTAGCAGGACATTGGAAAGATAATGAGCTTGCAGCAGGACAAGCAGTTATCGTCGAAGAAACAGATGAAGATGTGACACTGATCGGACTTGAAGCAGGTTTCCGTGACCATACGGATTACTTATTCCGTCTGCTATCTAATGCGCTTTATCAATAAAGTGAGACCTTTCTAATTGACATTCATGCAAATACTGCATTATTTTTATATGTAAAGTTTGCTGAGAGAATTGACAAAAAAGAGACCTGAAGAACATCGAAACATTGCTTTCCCTGTTCTTTGGTCTTCTTTTGTATCGTTATTTTTATAGTCGAATGTTTTAAAGCGTTCCCACAAGTGTAAATTATAAGATAAGCAGATGGAAAGGTGAGTGAAGTGTTATGTTTAATAAATTGTTCGGAAAAAAAGAAGTGAAAAAAGAAGAGACGATTGTTGCTCCTTTAACGGGTAAAATCGTATCAATAGAAGAAGTGCCAGACCCAACATTCTCTCAAAAAATGATGGGAGACGGGATTGCGATAGAGCCAACAGAAGGTGTTGTCGTATCACCTGTTGACGGTGAAATTGTGCAGTTTTTCCACACTAAGCATGCGATTGGCATTCAGTCTGAATCTGGCGCTGAAATTTTAATTCATGTGGGGCTTGAGACGGTGAACATGAACGGCGAAGGCTTTGAAGGACACGTCAATGTCGGAGATAAAGTAAAAGCAGGCGATAAACTTCTGACTTTTAATTTAGATCTTATTAAAGAGAAAGCAGCAAGTACGGTGACACCGATTGTTATCACAAATGGAGATGCCGTTGAATCTCTGGATAAACGTGCTGCTTCAGAAGCGACAAAAGGTGCAACATCTCTGCTGCAGATTAAGATGAAATAGAGAAAAAAATCAGGCTTATTTGGCCTGATTTTTTTAAAAGGTTCTTTTTTCTATACATTGTTGCTACTGAGAGATTTTGAAGAATTTCTTCATCGAACAGTTAATTGGAGCGGAAGGGCGAGACTCCTGCAGGATAAGTGGGACAGGAGAGACCAATCAATGTCGCTATGCGACGATTGGGCTCACCGCACACCCTGCGGAAAGCGAGTCCTGCAGCGGAAATTAACTCATTCAAAAGCAACAAATTTTACGAAAACAGCCTTTTTAATAAAACAAAGGGGGAGGCAATGATGAAAAAAGGAATTATCTCTTTAGGTGAAGCGCTTGTTGATTTTATTCCAACCGATGAAACGAATTCGATGTATTATAAACGTCCGGGCGGTGCTCCCGCTAATGTAGCAGTAGGTGTAGCGCGCCTTGGGTCAGATGCGGTTTTTTTAGGTAAAGTTGGGGAAGATGTACTAGGTGATTTTATAATCGATACTTTGAAAAGTTACGGTGTAAATGCGTTCCATGTCTATAAAACCGATGCAGTGCGCACGGGAGCTGTTTTTGTAACCTTATCTGAAAAAGGAGAAAGGTCTTTTGACTTTTACATTGATCCGAGTGCCGATCGCTTCTTAGAAGAAAAGAATATACAGCCTAGTCTTTTCAAAGATAAAAAAATCTTTCATTTCGGATCTATTTCCTTGATTGCGGAACCATCCAAAAGTGCGACGGAAAAAGCCGTTAAACTCGCAAAAGAGAACGACATGTGGGTTTCTTTTGACCCGAACTTAAGGCTTTCGCTATGGAAAACACCTGCTTTGGCACGTGAAACCATTATTTCCATGCTCCCTCATGCAGATATAGTTAAACTCTCAGAAGAGGAACTAGAATTTATTACAGGATTAAAAAAGGTAGAGGAAGGTATTAAAGTCCTTCAGCAATACGATATTCCCTTACTTTTTATCACCCTGGGAGATGACGGCAGCTATGTGGTAACGAAAGATGGCGGTGAGTATATTCCTGCAAAAGGTGTTACAGCTATTGATACGACGGGAGCGGGAGATGCATATGTTTCAGCGGTATTGCATCTGTTAAATGAATACAAGGGGACACTTGATGAACTTACGCTCGATGAAGCAGCCGATATGGCGGTTTTCGGCAGTATTTCAGGGGCTCTAACGGTATCGAGTAAAGGTGCAATGACATCTCTTCCAACTTTGGAACAAGTTAAAGAGGAACTTGCACAATTGAAGTAATAAAAGCATATAATAGGAAAATATTTTGACTAATGTTTTTGTTTTTTGGTAATATTACTTTATTATAAAACATGATATGCAGCCGTGAAGGATGAATAGTAGCTAATCTGACACTCTTTAAAGCGAGCCGGGGGCGGTGGAAGCCCGGTAAGAGACATTAGTGAAACGGCAATCCGGAGCTGTTTTTGAAAAGAGGATTCGTTTTACATACGGACGGATCAACTAGGGTGGAACCGCGGGAGATACAACTCTCGTCCCTGGGCATAGCGCCTTGGGACGGGAGTTTTTTATTTTTTTATAAAAGACGAACGGTCCATAAGGCATAATCCGAATGGGAGGAATTACAATGTCAAAAAACATGGAAACCATCACAAATCATGCGAAACATCGCGGTTTTGTATTTCCGGGATCTGAAATTTATGGAGGTCTTGCAAACACGTGGGATTACGGTCCGCTTGGTGTTGAACTGAAGAACAACGTGAAAAAAGCATGGTGGAAAAAGTTTGTTCAAGAGTCCCCTTATAACGTAGGTTTGGATGCAGCAATCCTTATGAACCCTCGTACGTGGGAAGCCTCAGGTCACATCGGCAACTTCAACGATCCGATGATGGACTGCAAAAACTGTAAAGCGCGTCACCGTGCTGATAAGCTGATTGAAGATGCAGCAGATCAAGCAGGTAAAGAGATCATCGTAGACGGTCTTCCGTTCGAGAAGATGGAAGAGTTAGTGAAAGAGTACAACATTGCATGTCCTGAGTGTGGAAGCCACGACTTTACAAGCATCCGCCAGTTCAACTTGATGTTCAAAACTCACCAAGGTGTAACAGAATCAAGTTCAAACGAAATCTACATGCGTCCGGAAACAGCACAAGGGATTTTCGTTAACTTTAAAAATGTTCAGCGCACCATGCGTAAAAAGCTTCCATTTGGTATCGCACAGATCGGTAAGAGTTTCCGTAACGAGATCACGCCGGGTAACTTTACATTCCGTACGCGTGAGTTTGAGCAAATGGAGCTTGAGTTCTTCTGCAAGCCTGGAAGCGAGATCGAGTGGTTCAACTATTGGAAAGATACAGCTGAAAACTGGCTTAAGTCATTAGGTATGACAGAAGAAAACCTTCGTCTTCGCGACCATAATGAAGATGAGCTTTCTCACTACTCTAACGCGACAACTGACTTTGAATACAAGTTCCCGTTCGGATGGGGCGAACTTTGGGGGGTTGCATCCCGTACAGACTTTGACTTAAAGCGTCACATGGAGTTCTCCGGTGAAGATTTCAACTATATCGATCAAGAGACAAACGAGCGCTACATCCCGTATTGCATCGAGCCTTCTCTAGGTGCTGACCGCGTAACGCTGGCGTTCTTAATCGATGCTTATGAGGATGAGGAATTAGAAGACGGCACAAGCAGAACGGTCATGCATTTGCACCCAGCTTTGGCGCCGTATAAAGCGGCAATCCTGCCATTGTCTAAGAAACTATCTGAAGAAGCAACTGAAGTGTTCAGCTCATTAGCTAAAGACTTCAATGTAGATTATGACGAAACAGGATCAATAGGTAAACGTTACCGCCGTCAAGATGAGATCGGTACGCCGTTCTGTATCACGTATGACTTTGATTCAAAAGAAGATGGCATGGTGACTGTTCGTGACCGTGACACGATGGAACAAACACGTGTGAAGATTGCAGACCTTAAGAGCTTTATCGAGGAAACAGTACAGTTTTAATTAAGGGCTGTTTTCGCTATCTTCGTTGTTCTTGTGGGTGGTTGATTTCCGCTCCAGGATGCTCGCTTTCCGCGGGGCGTGCGGTGAGCCCACTCGTCGCTTTGCGACATTGAATGGTCTCACCTGTCCCGCTGATCCCGCAGGAGTCTCGCACCTTGCGCTCCAATCAACTTTCAATGAAGTGTACTCACTAACATGTTCAAAAGCCTAACAGAAAAATAGAGCACACATTTGCGGTTTGCAATGTGTGCTTCTGTTTTTTTTTAGAGGTTTCTACTACAATAGATAGTGAGAGAAAAATTTTTAATGCCGAATGAGGCTTTTATTGGAGGTATACATATGAACGAAGGACGTATTCAAAAGGTTAAAGATTGGTTAAAAGAAGAAGGTCAAACGTTTGCCTTCATTCATACGACAGCGAATGTATTCTATTTGTCTGGACTTTACACGGATCCGCATGAACGTGTGCTTGGTGTTGTTGTACTGCCAGAAGGTGAACCGTTCATGATTTGCCCGGGAATGGAGCGTTCACAAGCAAAAGGTGCAGGCTGGACATATGAGATCGTAGGATACAGTGATTCTGAAGATCCATGGGCTAAGGTGCAGGAGACTTTGGCTGAGCGCGGTGTGACAGCAGCAACTTCGATTGCGGTGGAAAAAGAAACACTTCCATATGCACGCGGTGAAAAGCTTCTTGGTATGTTTGAGAATACGAAGTTAGTTGGGGCTGAAGAGCTGCTGAACGAACTTCGTTTAATAAAAGAAGAAGGCGAGCTTGAGACCCTTCGTGAAGCGGCACGTTTGGCGGACTACGGCGTTGAAGTTGGTGTTGCAGCACTTAAAGAAGGCGTAACAGAAATGGAAGTACTCGCGAAGATCGAGTACGAACTGAAGAAAAAAGGTATCAGCCAAATGTCGTTCTCGACGATGGTACTGTTTGGAGAGAAAGCAGGACAGCCGCATGGTAAGCCAGGCTTAAGAAAACTGCAGCATGGTGATTTTGTATTGTTTGACTTAGGTGTTGTCTTGGATGGCTATTGTTCAGACATCACGCGTACAGTTGCTTTTGGTGATCTGGATGAAAAACGCCGTGAGATTTATGATACAGTTTTGCAGGCGCAGCTGAAGGCGTTGGAAGCATCAAAGCCAGGTACACGCATCGGAGACCTTGATGTAATTGCGCGCAACCATATTACAGAAGCGGGCTATGGAGACAACTTCCCGCACCGCATCGGGCATGGCTTGGGAATCGATGTCCATGAGTTCCCGTCCATGAGTGATAACAATGACGGCGTGCTGCGTGAAGGCATGACGTACACGATCGAACCAGGAATCTATATCGATGACATCGGCGGCGTACGTATTGAAGATGACGTGGTTGTAACCGCTGCTGGGTATGAAACATTGACGAAATACCCGAAAGAATTGCAGATAATTAAATAAAATAGATGAAATGAAAGAAGGATGGCTCGTGATCGAGTCATCCTTTCCTTTTTAACAGGTCTTTAGAGGGGGATTTGGCTGTGTGATAGCGGTTTTCGGTAGTGCTGCGAGACCCAATCCAAAAGTTTTGGGCGTGAATCCACAAAAAAAGGTGTTGAATCCACGAGTTTTGGTCCTGAATCCAAAAGTTTTACCCGTTTATCCACGAGTTTACATTTCTAGACATAGTTAGACATTGGTCATATATGCTAAATCAAGTCTTTAAAATTTTTACTTCGATCTGCTCATCTATATCAGCATCCCACACTCTCTGTATTTCAAAAGTGCCTGCTTCAAAGAACAAAGGGAACCTTTCTTTAAACCAGCTTTGCATAGGCAGTTCAAGAGCTTTAGAAATCGGCACCCATACAAGCTCTCCTTCAGGTGGATCTTCCATCAATTCACCAGAAAACATATCAGTCCAATAGTTAAAAACCATGTATCTGACGTTCTCTTTCGGGTTAACATACTCATCGATTCCTTTAAAGACGAGATTGGAAACATCGAGCCCAGTTTCCTCTTTTACCTCTCTAATTGCCCCATCTACTAAAATTTCAGGAAAGTCAATTTTACCTCCTGGAGCTAGATAACCAGGAAATCCTCGTTCGTCGGGACGCTTAATCAATAGAACTTTATCACTATCCTGTACCATACACATTGTAAAAAGACGGTGCTCAACAGACATTATAATGTACTCCTTAAAAAGTTGTTTACTAATTTTAACATATCACATATAATAATGATTGATTAACCAATCATCGGTAAAAAGGAGAAATTTATTTTGCCTTTATCAGACAAACAAATTAAAGCGATGGAACAAAAACGTGAAAAAATCCTGCAGCAGGCAATCATCTTATTTGCTGAACAAGGCTATGAAAGTACAACAATAGCTAAAGTAGCTAAAGCTTCTGGTGTGAGCTTCGGCAGTGTTTTTACATACTTCGAAAACAAAGACCAGCTTTTTTACCATGCTGTTACAGAGCCGCTAAATACCGTTTTTAAAGTGGACCTTCTAGATTTTGATCCTGAAGCTGAGGACTTATTAGCTGAAATTAAAAGTATGATAGACAACCATATTCGTATTTTTATCGAGATGCGTACGTATCTGCAATTAGTAGTTCAAGTAATTGGACAGCATACTAAGTTTCCTGAACCATTTAAAGAGCTTGATGATTTTAGCATCGAGTTTATTCAAAAGCTCATTCTAATTATTACGAATGCTCAAAGAAGATGTGTACTTGAAGATTCTGACGCTGATTTAACAGCAACTGCTTATTTGGGCTTTTTATTAGGAATCAGATTAACATTTACTGACTATGCTGTGTCACGCATCTGGGAAAAACTCAAGATACCGGCTTTTCAATTGCTATATCCGAAACGCTAAATGTGTTTCGGATTACTTTTAATCTTATAATGATTGATTAATCAATCGTAAAACTGGAGGTCTAGATATGAATTATTTTACGTTTCATCGCAACATTCAATTAAGGCTGGCTCTTCAATTTTTCACCACACTTGCTTCCTCAGCTGTAATCCCTTTCTTAGCGATTTTCTTTTCAAATCAAGTAGGTGAATTTGCAACAGGGCTCATGTACATTGGTGTGATTTTATCAGGAATTACAGGAGCTTTGTTAGGTGGGAGACGTGCTGATCGGATAGGACGAAAAAATACAATCTTATTATGTGAAGGAATGATAGGAATAGGTTATCTCTTAGCAGGAATTAGTAATCTAATATTTTCGATATCGCCTAACGCTAACTTTGTTTTATTTATCATTATTTTGTTTTTTACTGGAATGGCAGGACCTGCCTATGGTGCGATCATTATTGATTCGAGTACAAAGGAAAACAGGAAGGCTGTTTATACTGTCTCTTATTGGCTAAATAATCTTGCTGTTGCAGCAGGAGGTATAACTGGAGCTTTTCTTTTTAAAAAATATCCATATGAAATGTTTATTGGAATTGCACTTGTAGCTTTTCTCTCGTGGATTGTAACGAAAATATGGCTGAAGGACATTCATGTTCCCGTAGCTGCTGCTCAAATCAGTCATCAAGAGACTAAAAGCTGGATTAAGAACTATAGGGAAATTTTATTGAATAAACGATTTATCTTCTTTACTATAGCTGGCTTGTTCCTTATTTCCTTAGAAGAAAGTCTAACGACATATATAGGTATAAAACTTGTCGAACAATTTAAGGATCCTGTATCTTTGCTTCCGTTCACTTCAATCTTTGATGTAGATGGATTTCAGCTGATTGGAATGCTTAAAGCAGAAAACACGATCCTAGTCGTTCTGCTGAGCTTAGTGATAGCAAAGTTGTTAAAAAAATATCAAGATCGCCTATTAATGCTTGGCGGAGGATTTTGTTATGCATTTGGTTATATTGTCCTCAGTTACAGCAGTGTTCCAGTTGTTCTCATAATAGCGATGTTTGTGGCAACAATTGGTGAACTTGCACATATTCCGGCTAAGCAAGCTTATGTGGCTTCTTTAATACCTGATGATGCACGAGGTTCTTACATGGCTGTTTATGGTTTATCCTTTCATTTCTCAGGGATTATTGCTGCATTATTCGTGATGTTAAGCGGGTTCCTGTCATCAGGTATGATTACCTTCCTCTTTACCATTATGGGTTCAATTAGTTTAATCATCTATTATGTTTTATTTCAATCTGAACAAGAAGAACAAAGGATCGAAAAAACAACAGCATAAAAAAAGAGCAGAGGCGATCTCTGCTCTTAAGAAACTCTCTTCATCAGCCATCTATATACCACATACAACAATGCAAATATCGCGAGAACAACTATCAACGTCAGCGTCCGTTCACCAGGCATCCCGTCTGCGAACAACACCGGACCAAGTCCGAAAAAGGCTACTAGTAAAAAGGCAATTCCAAAAACAATCCTCAGCACGATTTTCATTTTTGTCACCCCTTATCTATTCTATGACAGAGGCAGCACATAAAACATCATAAGAAAATGTAAAACACTGCCAGCTAAAACGAACAGATGCCAAACCGCGTGGTGGAACGGAAAGCTGCGCCATACATAAAAGATGCTTCCGAGCGTATAGATTATTCCGCCTGCGACAAGGAGCTGAATTCCTTCAGGAGGCATGTTAGCTGAAATATCTTGTAGCGCAAATGTGATCAGCCAGCCCATTGCTACGTATCCAAGCGTCGATAACACAACAAACTTTTTCGTAAAAAAGACTTTAAACAAGACTCCAAAGGCTGCAAGTCCCCATACCACTCCAAATAATGTCCAGCCTAGAGCACCGCCGACAACGATCAATACGATCGGTGTATACGTCCCAGCGATAAACAAATAGATTGCGGCATGGTCCATGATCTCAAATATATCTTTTACCCGTCCTTTAGGAAAAGCGTGTACGAGAGTGGATGCGGTATAAAGCGCCAGCATGGTTCCACCAAATACAGCAAAGCTCACAATATGAACAGCTGTTCCTTTCCAAACTGCAAACACAAGCAGGATGGAAGTAACGGCAACACTTAGAAGGACGCCTATGCCATGCGTGATGGCGTTCGCTATTTCTTCACGTTTTGTAAATACATGTGTACTCATTCCGTTCACCTTCCTTTATGTTGTAGTAAGTATAACAGAATTCAATACCCTTTAATCAAATAAAGACTTTAAGATTTTATGAAAAAGAGGGAATCGATTTGTAAAAATTGAAATATATAGGATTACAGACTTTATATAAAGAGAGGGTCATGGTCATGGAAGTAACACGTTATGAATCTATTCCTGCATTTTATGATGAAGTGGAAACGTTCTTGCTGGATCAGGAAGACCGGGCGCAGATTATGCTGGGGAATTGCCTGCGAAACAGAGATAGAGTGTGGGAGGCAGAAAAGCCATTCTTAGCGACAGTAAAAAAAGACGGAAAGATCATGCTCGCAGCTATGCTGATTCCTCCGTATGCCATCTTGCTTTTAGAAAAAGAAGAATCAGACGGCGTTACAGCTGCACCCTATTTAGCCGAATATTTAATAAAAGAAAATTACGCGATTCATAAAGTACATGCACCAAAGGCAGTTGGGAAAGCTTTTTCAAAGCATTGGACAGCAGCACATCAATTGGAAGAAAAAGTGCTTATGGATTTGCGCTTGTATACGCTGCAGTCTGTTATACAGCCGGCGGTACGTCCAGGGAAATTACGGCCAGCAACCGAAAGTGACTTAACGTTTTTACCGCAGTGGATCGTTGAGATAACGGGTGAAATTAATCAGCTGATGACACGTGATGAAGCAGAGGAATATGCGAATACAAGAGTACGAGATGGCTTCCTTTTTATTTGGGAAGACGAAGGAAAAGCCGTATCTATGGCTTCTAAAACAAGACCCAATATTAAAGGTGTAGCGGTAAATCTTGTTTATACGCCGAAAGAGTTTAGAGGCAAAGGCTACGCCAGTGCCTGTGTTGCAGCATTAAGTGAATATCTGTTACAAGAGGGATATGAATTTTGCTCTTTATTTACTGATTTAGCGAATCCAACTTCAAATAAAATCTATCAAAATATTGGATATCAACCTGTATGTGATTTCGTTGAATTTAAGTTTAACGAAAAAAGAGCAGAGACACCGGCTTAACTACCGGTACGCTCTGTTCTTTTCTTTTTGCCCGAGATAATCGTTTATGTATCTTTGAGCACTCTTTAATATCCCGTCTGGAAGCCGTTCTGCTGGAAAGTAGCGAAATTCATAAGATTCATCTTCATCTATTAAAATATTACCTTTTACGTCTGTTGCCGTATATACCGCAGTTACGCAATAGAGTTCATCCCCATTTGGAACTTTTAAATAATGATCTGCTCCTGAATATACGTGCAGCTGTGTCAGGCCATCAATATCGAGACCTGTTTCTTCTTTTACTTCACGAATTGCTGTTTCTTCAAAACTCTCACCTAGTTCCATTAAGCCTCCAGGCAGTCCCCAGCCGCCATCTCTGCGGTGCTGCAGAAGAATCTCTTCTTGTTCGTTTACAATGATTACAACCGATCCGGGTAAAATAAGCGGTGCACTTCCTACGTGTTTTCGAAGATCCTCATAATATGCCATCGAACCTCTCCTCTCGTTAACCAACATTTTACAGAAATGATGATAAAATTTCACTTAAAAATGGAGACAATGATAGAAAACAATGAATGAGGAGCAGGATGGATGGAAGCTTATGCAAGACCTAGAGTCATTGTCAGCAAGTGTTTGGAATTTGACGCGTGCCGTTATAACGGTGATGTGATCTATAATGATGTGATAAAAAAATTAATGGAATACGTAGATTTTGTCCCTGTTTGTCCGGAAGTAGAGATTGGCCTCGGAACACCGCGGGAGACGATAAGAATTGTAAAACAAGGAGAAGACCATTTGCTTCTTCAGCCCTCTACAAAAAGAGACGTAACAAAAGAAATGAGGCTGTTCTCAGAAAATTACTTAGCCGGTGTCAAAGAAACAGACGGTTTTATATTGAAAACTCGTTCTCCTTCATGCGGAATAAAAGAAGTAAAAGTGTATGCATCAACTGAGAAAGGACCAGCGATCGGTCATGCCAGTGGTGTTTTCGGAGGAAAGGTCACGGAACTCTTTTCACATCTGGCAGTTGAAGAGGAAGGAAGACTTAATAACTTTACGATCCGGGACCGGTTTTATACGAAACTTTTCACATTAGCCTCGTTTCGCAGATTGCTGCCTAAGGGGTTAGATGCTGTTAAGGATTTTCATAAAAAGAATTATTACTTACTTATGGCATACAGCAAGCCGACTTTAAAGGTGATGAACCGGATCTTAAAAAATGTTAACGAGAATGGTGAAGATAAGACTGTTGAGCTTTATGCAAGAGCACTGCACAAATTGTTTAACCGGGCTGCCCGAAATGATTCAAATAGAAGTGTTGCAAAAGAAATATTCAATCGATTTGAATCCAAGCTATCCGTAAGAGAAGTGGCTTTTTTTAAAGAGCTCCTGCAGAAATACGCCAACAAGAAAGAGCCGTTTTCAAGTATTACCACACTGTTGAAATCACACGCTATCCGTTTTGACGATAACGAGGTATTGCAGCAGACATTCTTTGCTCCATATCCTGAAATCCTGCTCGAGATCTCTGATTCAGGCAAGGGACGAGATTACTAAAAGAAAGCTGTATAAAGCTGGAATGGTTATACAGGAAAGAAAAGTGCTTAAAGCAACTCCAGCTGCTGCGAAGGAAGCGTCTTCTCCATATTGCTGAGCGTACATCGAGATTGTCGGAGCTGAGGGCATCCCAGCTACTAAAAAGGCGACCGCGAAAAGCTGAATCGGCAATGGAAAAAGTAAGAATGGCAGTAATAGAAGCGGAAATAGAATTAATTTGTAAAGTGAAGCAAGCCAAAGGTGTTTATTTTTCAAAAAGAGCTTTAAATCAGCTAGAGGCATGCCGCCTAATAAAGAACCGATCAACAGCATGGAGAGCGGAACAGTAGGTTTACCTGTCAGTTCTAGCGTATTGGATAAAACGGCAGGAAGGGTTCCTGGCAGAATCATTAATAATAGCCCGGCTAAGGTAGCAATAACCCCGGAATTCAAGAAGACTTTCCGCCATTGGACACTTTCGGCGCTCCTTGCAAAAAGGTAGATCGCATATGTCCAGATATATAATAAATAAACGAAATTAAATAGAGTACCATAGAATACTCCCTCTTTTCCAAACAATAAATAACAGACCGCGATGCCAAGAAAGCCTTGATTGCCAAATATCATGATGCCTTCTAAGGCATTTTTCTTTTTAACCTCTATGTTCAATTTTTTTACGGTTAAAGAGGAAATCACAGATGAGACGATGAGCACAAAAGCTGACAATAAAGAAAGCCAGCCAAATTGAATTATATTTTCAACTGAAAACGCAACATCCATACCAAATAGTATAAGTGCAGGGAGAGTAACGTTTAATATAACGGCCGTTAAAACTTTTTCACTGCCCTCCGGCAATATTTCTTTTTTTCGAAGCATGTAACCTAACAAGGCAATGCTGTACAATAGTGTTAATTCCTGTGTGAAGTGAGCGAACTGGTTCATTTTGTTTCCTCCTCCTATTAAAAGAGTATGGGCATGGGGTGAAATGGGTGAACACGATTGACGCAAAAGGGGGATGAAGTTCTTCATGTTTATAGCAAAAGGAGAAACTTTATTTAGGCAAGGGGAAGAAGGGCCTTTATTCAAACTTGATAAAGGATTATTAAAAATAGTCAGAGTACATGAGGATGGAAGCCAGTTATTATTAAATTTGATTGTTCCAGGTGAGATGATTCCGCATCATTCACTTACAAGCCATAAAGAATACAATGGCTCGGCAATTGCACTTTTGCCTTCAGAGGTCACAAGAATTGACCCAGAACAGTGGTACAGGTCTTTAGAGGAAGATCCTAATGTGTATAAAGAAGTAGCGCATCTTTTAGAAACAAAACTAAGAATGATGCAGCAAAGGATTAATCAAATGTCGACGTTAACGCCTGAAGGAAAGGTTGCGAAACTTCAAAAATGGTTTGCGAGTTATTTTCCTGAAGTGCCTGTTGAAAAGGTACTGACCCAGGAGGAAATCGGTCAGTTTATTGGCTTAAGAAGAGAAACAGTCAACCGGGTTTTAAAAAAGCTGAAGTGAAGTGTCAAAGAAATTACATACATGTGAACGCAAGAAATTTACTCTTTTAACAAATGATACAAGTATAAAAGTTAAGGAGTGATATAGATGAAAAAAATCTTACCTGCAGCATTGGCTTTTGCGTTATTATCCAGTGGGTCTGTGACAGTTTTTGCCCAACAGGCGGATAACGTTCAGGCCGTAAAAGAGAAAAGAGAACATCATTTCAGGCACATGAAAAACTTTGAAGCTGAGGTACATAAGGCGAATGAGTTAAAAATAGAACGGCTTGAAATAAAAAAAGAGATTGTTGAAAAGAAGGATAAGCTGTTCAGCCTTCATGTAAAAGCTGCTGAAGGTGGCAATAAAGAAAAAAGAAGCGGGAATGAGGCAATCTGGCAGGATATGAAACAGATTCATAAAGACTTGAAAGCCTTAAATCAAGAAGCGCACAATACGAAAAAATCTATGCATGAAGCAATGCGTGCCGATGATGAAAAACTCGCAAAAGAAAAAATGACACAGTGGCTGAGCATCAATGAAAAGATAAACAACAAACTTAGTGAAAAATCTCAGAAACTTGATGAGATCATAAAACAATACAATTAAACAAAAAAGTGTTGAAGCGCTTCTAACGCCTCAACACTTTTCTTTATTCAGCTTTATGTGCTGGAGGATAATCAGGATAATCTGTAATAATACCATCTACGCCGGCATCAAGCAGAGGCTGAACTTCTTCTTTTTTACGTACAGTCCAAGCCATGATACCCATGTCACGCTCATGAACTTCATTTACAAGGGAAGAGTTAACTAGGGATTTGCTCGGGTTCACATACTCCGCATATGTCGCAAATTCATTCAGTTTTTCTTCGCTTAAATCAGTTGCACGTCCTGTTAGCACACCAACAGGGACGGTTGGCAAAAGCTCGTCCATCTTTTTCATAGATTCAAATTCAAAAGACTGAACGATAATTTTCTCGTTGTTAGGAAGATGCATGTTGCGTTCCTTTAATGCTTCAGTCACTTTCTGTTCAATGCCAGGATAATAATAAGTAGCTTTTAATTCAATTAGAATACCTGTTTTACCTCGGAATTCATCAAGTACTTCCTCAAAAGTAGGAACTTTTTCTCCAGCAAATTCTGGTGCGAAATAACTTCCTGCATCCAGCTGGCGAATTTCTTCGAGCGTATGATCTTTTACATATCCAGTGCCATTTGTTGTACGATCAAGTGTCACATCATGGATGACCACAAGTTCCCCATCTTTTGTCTGCTGTACATCAATCTCAATATAATCTGCTTTCATATCGACACCTTTTTGAAAAGCAGCCATTGTATTCTCTGGTGCATATCCTGCCGCACCACGGTGAGCAACTGTTTCCACTTGATCTGATGCTTCATAAGCGAATGTTGCGGTAGTGAATAATGAACCGATAAGTCCCATTGAAAGAAGTGAAGCGGCTGTCATTTTCTTTACGTTCATCTTTCCATCCCCTTTGCACTGGTTATGTGTGTATCCTGCCTGCCTCATGCAAACAGGCAGGACTCACAAGACTTATGCTATCAAAGGCACTTTGGAAAAGAATGGTCAGATATTCCCTACAATTCTAAAGAAAAAGAGGCCTTATAGAGCAGGAATCTTAATAAAACTTACTTTTGTAAAGAGGGGGTGAATGACGTTTCATTTATGTTAAGATGACAAAGACATAAGGGGGCTAAAATAAATGCTTGTTAAAGATGCAATTTATGGTGAGTATGAAGTTGAAGCTGTGCTGCAAGACCTTATTCAATCCAAGCCTGTTCAGAGGTTAAAAGGCATTCATCAAGGCGGGGCTTCCTATTTGGTTAATTCAAAATGGAATGTAACCCGTTATGAACATTCAGTGGGTGTTATGCTTTTGATTCGCAGGCTGGGTGGATCGATTGAAGAACAAATCGCTGGATTGCTGCATGATGTATCACATACAGCGTTTTCTCATGTAATCGACTTTGTTTTAGAGAAAGAGTCCGAGGACTTTCACGAAGAAATCTTTGAAGAGATACTTTTGCAGTCTGAGGTGCCGCAGATCTTGAAAAAACATGGCTATTCAATAGATATGATTTTTAAGGGAGATTTTCCGCTTCTAGAACAGCCGCTTCCTCTTCTTTGCGCCGATCGAATAGATTATACGCTCAGAGACTTATATCGATACAACTACATAACAAAGGATGAAGTAGAAGCATTTTTGCCGAGTCTATATGTGAAGGACGATGTAATCTGTATAAAAGGGAAACAGCATGCAGAATGGTTTGTTCAAACATATTACAAAGAAGTTCAGGATTTCTTTATGGATCCCCTCAATGTATACGGCTATGATAAATTGATTAAGTTACTGAAACAGGCTTTGGGGGCTAAAGTTATCACTAAAGATGATTTCCTGCTCACAGATGAAGAAGTGCTAGAAAAAATCAGGCAATCTGGGGAATATGAATTGAATAGACGATATGAGGAAATCATTAAGCCTGTAAATCTTCAAGAAAATGAAAAAGAGTATGAAATTCATTTAAAAGGAAAACCTCGTTTGATTGATCCAACGGTAATTGACAGTAATGGTATTGCAGCAGCATCCGAAATCTCTTCTGCAGTAAAAGAGATGAATGAAAGAGCGAAAGAAAAAGCTCTAAAAGGTAGTTATATAAAAGTGATATAGAAAAAACCAGGCGATTAATTGCCTGGTTTTTGTGCTTCTTCTGGGTGTTTGAAGCCTCTTGCTATATAAATAAATGGTGTAGATGCCGCAGATACGAAAAACTTAATCACATACGTTGTGAAGAAGATTTGAAGCCATACGTCCCAAGAAAAGACTCCAGCGAATGCAATCATACAAAAGATAAATGTGTCGATCAGCTGGCTCACCATCGTGCTGCCGTTGTTTCGAATCCAAAGCTGATCAGGTCTTGAAAACTTCTCTCTTAGTTTAGCGAATAGCTTAACATCAAGGTATTGGCTGATAAGATAAGCTGTCAAGCTTCCTAGTGCCAAACGCGGCATGAGACCGAAAAGAGCTTCAAGATGCGTTTGAGCAAAATCACTTTCATGCGGTTCAAATACAAGAACGAGCTGCATGATAATTGTCGTCATAACAAGTGTGAAGAATCCAAACCAAACTGCTTTTTTAGCTTCTTTTTCTCCGTATTTTTCGTTTAGCAAATCCGTTGCTAAATAGATCGTGCCGTAAATAACGTTTCCGAGTGTCATAACAAGACCGAACATCTCGATCGTTTTTACGACCTGTAAGTTAGCTAAGATAGTTGCGGCAGCGATCCAAGCGAATAAACCTGCTTTCCCAAACCACTTATAGCACAGTAAGAAAAGCACAAAATTCACAAGTGCAAAACCTACACCAAAATAAAAATTAAACATAAAATTCCTCCTAGTTTTGTTAACGCGGGAGTTTTCGAACCGCGAAATACATAAATTCAACAGTTTCCCATTATAAGTCAGTTTATGTTAATAATCAATCACTAGAATGTTCCTGAAGCGGTTTTTTTAGAACACTGTCTTCGTAAACTTTGTTGCTTTGTAAGAGGTTAATTTCCGTTACAGGACTCGCTTTCCGCAGGGTGTGCGGTGAGCCCATTCGTCGCCTTGCGACTTTGAATGGTCTCACCTGTCCCACTCATCCTGCAGGAGTCTCGCCCATCCACTCCAATTAACTTTTCAAAGAAGAACTTTGCCAAAATCGCTTTAGCAGCAATCTTTTAGAAAAGAACGTTATAGAAAGACTATCAGTTACAAAATTTCGACAAAAATTTCCCGAGAAATAAGATGTCAATTAGATCTTCATTGGATTTAGAAAAATAGAGGAATAAGTAGATAACAATCAAATTAATAAAGAGGACAAAAATTAAGATGAAGGCAAAGATATGAGGGGGTTAGAGATGGTTAACATAGTAGATATTGTTCAATCACAAGTCATTTCCTCAATAAAAAATGAAAAAGATATAAGAAAGGCAATTGATTCAACAGCAAATATTACTTTTATTTTAACTGGAGATATTATTACAACAAAAGATTATATAGAACAATTAAAAAGGGCCGGGAAAATGACATTCGTACATATGGATTTTATTGAGGGACTTGCGAATACAAGAAGTGCTATAACATATATAGCAAAAGTTTGGAAACCACAGGGCATTATTACAACAAAAAGCAATCTTATCAAATATGCAAAAGAAGAAGGGTTAATGACAATTCAGCGCATATTTCTTATCGATAGAAATGCAATAAAAAAAGGAATAGAAATTGCTCATAATTGTAAGCCGGATGCCATTGAAGTATTACCAGGTCTGATGCCAACTGTTATTGACGAATTGACGAAGATAACAAACCTGCCAATCATTGCAGGAGGGTTAATTAGTAATAAAGAGGAAATCTTAAACGGACTTAGAGCGGGGGCTTTAGCTGTATCGTCCGGCGATCCAAGCTTATGGAATTTAGAATTATAGGTAATGATTCCTATTTTCTGTAAATAGACTGAAAATTATAAATATTATATTGTGTTTTTAAATCTATTATTATAAAATTATAACCATATAATTACATATAAAAAATAGTCCTCAGGTAGAGAAGCGGAGAACCCTGTGACATTATCTGTATTGCATTTTTGTAATACTTTTAATTGTCATGGGGTTTGTTTGTTTTGAAAAGTTCAAGATCAATGAGTTTGAGAACTTAATCTAAGGAGGAAAAAAAGTGAAATGTAAAAATTGGAGGATGTATTCAGTTGCGATTTTTATGGTTTTTGTGAGTGTTTTTTCAGTAGCACCGGCCAGGATGTCTAATGCCTTAGAAACGGGTCCATCATTGTTAATTACAGAGTTAATACCGAATACGGATAATTATGCTGGTTTGGACGCGTTTGAGTATTTGGAAATCTATAATAATAGTGGTGAAACGATGGATTTAGAGGGCTATCGCATTAAAACTAAAGGATGGGACAAAGAGATTGAGAGTTCCTTAATCATTGAACCATGGGAAACACATCTTTTTTGGACAAGGAGAGGTGAAATTCAGCCGATCTCATTAGAAGCCTTCAACCATAACTATTTTTCTTCATACAAAAATAAGTATGTTGGCGAAGATCAACTGCGAGTACTAGAAGATATCAGTGGATTGGTTAACTCCGGGACTCAAACAGTTTCAGTATTGGACTCTCAAGGCAAGGAAGTAGTGAAGGCAATATATACAGGTGATGATGTATCCTTAAAAAAATCAATCACATTTGGTTACCCTGAAGACGGAAGTTTGACTATGAAAAAATTGGGTGGCAACCAAATTCCGACACCAGGATGGATCGTTCCAGATCAGGCACCGCCAAGACCAGTTTTAGATGAAGAGCCTCCAATGGCTCCGTCAAATATTACCTCTCATGCTGGGGCAGGTGAAGTTTCGCTGACATGGGATCTGAACCCGGAGTCTGACATTTACCGTTACCATATCTATAAAAATGGGGTATTAGAGTACTCAGTCGCTCCATCAGACAACAAATTTACACTTTCTTCTCTTATAGGGAACACGGATTATATGCTTCAAATAGCTGCAGAAGATACTTCAGGAAATGTATCTGAGAAGTCAGAACCTGTTATGGCAAGACCGACCCATCAAATTATTACACAGGAAGAACGGTCACCTCATATTAAAGACCCTAAGTATCAAGGACTTTGGGATATAAGTGAAGACGGACCAGTCATTCCAGGATTGGTTCAGGATCTTGTTCCACAGGGAATTACGTATTATAAGAAAAAGGATTGGCTGCTGACTGTCAATTATTTAGATGATGGGAGGCCAGGAACACTTACTGTAACTGATGCAACGAGCGAAAAATTAATTAAATCCGTCTTATTATATAATACGGATGGTACGCCTTACACAGGCCACGCAGGCGGAATTACGGTCAGCCGGGATCATGTATGGATTGCTTCTGAGCAATTCCTTTTCCCATTAAAAATTAGTGACCTTGTCACAGCTGAAAACAATGCTGAAATTCAGTTCATCAACCAGATCCCTCTGCCAGTGGAAGCTGCTTATAATGTATATGATGAAGGAATCCTGTGGGTAGGAGAGTTTTATGAAGCAAGTGCGTACCCTACTGATCCATCACATCACATTATGAACCGTGACGGTGAAATGCACTTTGCCTGGATGGTAGGGTATGATCTTGAACGAAACAATGATATGTTATCGAAAGACCATTGGAATGGAGATCCTTCTCAAACAGCAACACCAGATTATGTTTTATCGACTACGGGTAAGGTCCAAGGTGCAATTGTTCAAAAGATGGGAATCGCACTGAGCACCTCTTATGGCAGAGGAAATGATAGTGTCCTTTATCGTTATGGACATCCATTAAAAGAAGATCAACACAGTTCGGTTATGGTGAATGGAAAAGAGGTTCCTTTATGGTTCCTTGACGGAGCGACGGCCAAACCTCGGGCGAGTATTGAAGCAATTCCAATGCCTGAGGGAATTGTAACGGTGAAAAAAGAACTTTATGTTCTTTTTGAATCAGGAGCTAATAAATACCGGTATACCACAACTTACCCGATGGACAGAATGCTGAAAATTGATTTAAAGACATTAATGAAAGATGACAGGGATATTGAATAAAACAAAAAGGGGAACGGATATCCGTTCTCCTTTTGTTATAGTACTTTATTAAATAATAGACTTTTTACTGAAGAGAAGACATAATCCGGCTGCCATTCAGATGAAGGCACTTCATTGGCTTGCGTAACCCCTGAAAGTACAAGTGCTGTTTTCATTCCTGCTTCTATTCCCATTCGAATATCAGTTTCTAGGCGGTCTCCAATCATGATGCATTCTTCTGGTGCCAGGTTAAGAATGTTTAGGGCTGCCTCGATGGTTAAAATAGACGGTTTTCCGATTTGTATATCTATCTTTTTTCCTGTAACACTTTCTATAGCACCAATCATTCCCGCGCAATCAGGAACCTCTCCATATTCAACAGGACAAGTTCGGTCAGGATTGGTCGCAATTGTTAAAGCACCGTTTTTAATCGCTTGATAAGCAAAATTCAAATGGTCATAATGGAAATCCCGATCCCAAGAAATGATTACTATATCTGTCTCTTCAGGGGTATTAGCTAATGGAAAACGTTCAAGTCCGATTTCATCTTTGATGATCTGTTCACCAATAATATAAAGCATTGATCGGAGATGATTCGTTTTTAAATAGTTTATTAAGGTTACGGTTGGATTCAGGATATTGTCTATGGTCACATTAATATTGAAATTCTTTAATTTTTCCACATATTTTCGTCTCGATTCAATCGTTTTGTTCGTCAGGAACAAAATTTGCTTTCCTTCTTTTTGAAGGTTTCTAATAACAGTGTCCGCCTCTTTAATTAATTGATTTCCGAGATAAATCGTCCCATCCAAGTCAAAGATATATCCCTTGATTTCCTTCATCTCTGCCTCCGTTATAATAAAATAATCCCTTGAGCCTGACGAAATAACCAATTTTAATAATTGGATTTTTCAATGCCCAAGGGATTCTCCTGTTCTCTATCCTTGTTTCATATTTAGTTATATAGAAATGCACATCATTTCTTCAGCTTTTTGAATTTTATTATCCAGATTTAATCTGGATAGTTCTTCATCATAAGGCTGGTGATCACTTAAATGCACCAAAATCACTTTATCGATTGCGTTTAAATCATAGGATTCCGCAATTTCAGTTAAGCTAGTATGGTTAGATTCTAATTTAATCGCTGATGTTGCTTCATGAATTAACACATCAATATGCTGATAGGTTCGGATATGTGAGTTTACTTGACTGTCACTCGAATAGACAATGGTTTTATTTCCCCCCGTTACTTCTAACCCAATGGTCGGTACAGAATGGATGGCTGGAAATACCGAAATACTTATATCTCGAGTCTTTAGCAGTTCTTCAGGGAATCCGCCGCTGAACGTTTTGATATGAAGCGTAAATTTTATCCCCCATTCATATACTTCCATCGTACTTAACCACTGATTAAGCTTTGCTAGATTCTCCTCATGACAATAAATCGTCAGTGGTTTCTGTCTGTTTTCGAGCCACATTCCCCATAATAAAGAAGGAAGCCCATATATATGATCAATATGAAAATGAGTGAAGATTACCGAATCAAGGTCTTCTAATGCTACATTGATCTGTTTCAGTTTCCTGCAAGGATTACCGCTCACATCAATTAACACATGATAATCATTACTGGAAATACAGATTGAGGTATTGTCCCGTTCTTTACCTGGATAGGCACTTCCGGTACCTAGAAAGTGAATCTCCATTTTTACACCGCCCTATTTAATTCCTGAATGCATGAAGCTTGATACAAATTGTTTTTGAAAAATAAAGAATGCAATTAATAAAGGAGAAATGACCAGAACGGTTCCTGCTGTTACCATCCCCCATTGAGCCCCTGTTTCGTAGGATTGAGCAAACAATGCTAACCCGACGGTCAATGGCCGATTTTCATCTGAATTTGTAATGATTAATGGCCACATAAAGTTACTCCAGTGGTGACTTACAGATACAAGTGCAAATGCTATATATGTTGGTTTTGCGGATGGAATATAGACATGCCATAACGTTTGCCACCATTTACAACCATCAATTCTAGAGGCTTCGTCCAAATCAAAAGGGACCTGTTTAAATGTTTGTCTTAATAAGAAGACACCGAATGCTGATGCCCAGTAAGGCAGCATGACAGCTAGCTTTGAATCAACTAATCCCAATTGACTCATAATCTGATAGTTTGGAAATAGCAGGATCTCGGGCTGAATCATCAATTGCAGCAAGAATAAGATAAACAAGACGTTCTTTCCTTTGAAGTTTAATCTTGCAAAAGCATACGCACCAAGAGTAATAGTAAATAACTGAACAATTAAAATACCAAATACGATTACAAACGTATTGAAATAATAAGTAAGGAAGGGAGCAGCATTCCAGGCATCTATATAATTTTGAAAGGTTGGATTCGAAACCCAGAGTGGAAAGGAACTGCCTATTACTTCTTTACTTGTAGAAAAGGAGGTTATAAATACCCATAACAAAGGAATGAAAAATACGATTCCTAACAAAATAATGATTGTAAAGTTAATCTTTTTATACAAAGAAACTCCCTCCTTTCTTAGTAATGAATTTTTTTATCTAAAAATAGATAATTGAATGCCGTAATACTTAAGAGAACAACAATTAACACAACGGTTAGTACGGCAGCCTTGCCAAGATCCCAGTTGGTAAATGCAGCCTCATAAATATGATAGAGTAATAAATTACTTGCGTTATCAGGACCACCCTTTGTCATGATGTATAAATGGTCTACATTTTTAAATGCATTTGTGATGGCTACAATCATAACGAATAGTGTTGTAGGCATAAGCAAAGGGAAGGTGATGTGGCGAAAGATTTGAAATGGTTTTGCTCCTTCCATAATGGCAGCTTCGTAAACATCTTTCGGCAAATTTTGCAAACCGGCTAAATAAAAAATCATAAAGAATCCAGTATCTTTCCATATGATCATAATAATCATAGCTATCATTACTGTACTTTGATTTCCTAACCAGTTCGGACCGTTTTCACCAAATGCCTGCAGGAATTTAGCCAGCAGTCCATATTGAGGGGTATATATGAACAGCCATATATTCGCTACTGCAATAAGAGGGATAACGGTTGGATAAAAAAATGATGTTCTGAGTAAGGCGCTTCCTTTCATCTTTTTATTTAGCCAAATGGCTAAATACATAGCTAAAAATAGACTTGTAGGAACAGTTCCGATTATAAAAATAATGTTATTCATCATAACTTTTTTAAAAATCTCATCTGTGAAGACTTCTTTGTATTGATCCAAACCAGAGAATTGAAGCCTAGTCATTGGACCACTATAAAAGCTTAGATGAATAGATTTAAGTGTTGGATAAAATGTAAATAACGATAGGAAGATAAATGACGGCAGCAACAGTAAATAGGCAAACATATTTTGCTTAAAGCTAAAACTTAGCTTTTTCTTGGACGTTTTCTGTGTGTTATCCATTTGGTAAAAGACAACCTCCTATCCTTAGTGAAAAGGAAGCCCAAATTAACACGATTATTAATCTAAGCTTCCCGGCAATTGTTCTCATTTATTCCTTAAATGGTTCTAAAACCTTCTCGGCATCTTTCTGCGCTTTATCCAAACTCTCATCTACATTGCTTTTACCGGTTAAAATCGACTGGATGGCATCATTGAAGATTTTTTGAACTTCTCCGTTTTGGTAGGTAGCTAACTCACTGTCTGCGTATTCTAATTGTTCGCGGGCAATGATTGCCTGTGGAAATTCTTCTACATATTTTTTCAATGCGTCCGTCTCGTAAGCAGATTTTCTTGTAGCAACATAACCGGTATCAATGGACCATTGAGCAACCCGTTCAGGCTCTGTTAAAAATTTCATGAATTTAATAGCTGCATCTTTATTTTCTTTAGGGATGTCTTTGAACATATAAATATTTCCGCCGCCCGTAGGAGATCCATATTGATTATTAGAAGGGAGGTAAGCTACACCAAAATCAAATTCCGCATTCGTTTTTACGTTGGTTAAGTTACCGGTAGTGTGGTACATCATTGCTGTTCTCCCACTTAAGAAGTCAGATGGAACCGTTGCCCATTCGATTGTACCCTCAGGCATAACCTTGTGTTTTTTACTTAAATCAACATAAAATTGCATAGCCTCTTTCGTATGCGGTGCATTAAAATACGTCTCTTTTCCATCCTCGGACATAATATTTTCCTTTGTCTGCAGTGCTAATGCTTGAAGCATCCAATATTGATAACCAGTACTAGGAATCTCTAGACCCCACTGATCCTTTCCGCCATTCAACGTTAGCTTTTTGCTGTAATCGACTAATTCATCCCATGTTTTTGGAGGAGCGTCTGGATTAAGTCCAGCTTTTTTGAAAGCATCTTTGTTGTAGTAGAGAACAATTGTACTTCTTTGGAAAGGAAGGCTATAAACCTTATCGCCAATGGAGGAATTTGCCATAAAAGCATCATAAAAATCATTGAAATATTTTTCATCAAACAAAGGAGTCATTTCCTCAATGACATCATTCTCCAACAAGGTGAAGAGGTCAATGGAGAATAATACTGCTAATTCAGGAGGGTTTCCGCCTTGAACGGCAGCCATAACCTGAGTCATTGTTTCAGAATAACTGCCTCCATATCTAGCGTTAACTTTAATATCGGGATTTTCTTTTTCAAAATCTGCAACTAAATCATCCACAATCTTAGCGACATCACCACCGACTGCAACAGGAAAATAGAAGTCTATTTCTGTAACTTCATCTTTTGATCCGCCGCTGCTGCAAGCTGCAAGAAAAACCAGTAATACAGTAAACAGTGCTAAAACCTTGAACTTCATTCATACTCCTCCTTATAGTTGCTTTTTCTAGAAAAATAAATAAATCCCCATGAGCAATAAAAAGTACTACAAAAAATGTAATACATTTTATTGATCACAGGGTTCTCCTCATCTCTACCCCAAGACCATAAATGTCCTGTTAAATTGTCCGATTATTTATAATAATAAATTAATTATATTTCAATGGCAATCATTTTTTGGATTCTTTTCCAAAATATATGTAAATGAAATTAAATGAATGATAATTAAAATTTAAAAACCCGATTATGGAATTATCCATTAATCGGGTAATATATTTATTCAAAATTCACCTCATAAGAAAGAGGATCTGAGATTTTCTTTTTCTCATTGTTGATGACTTCACTAGACTTAATTGTTATAGTCTTAATACTCTCCGGATCTGTATCCTCTAATATAAAACCTAGACTTCCGACTTTTATTTCACCTGGTTTGATTTCACCATTTAGTTTTTCTAAATAGAAATCTTCCTTCCACGTTACTTTTTCTCCTTGGTCGGTCTTTATTTCAGATACAGGAGCAAAGTGGACGGGTTTGTTTCCGTTATTTTTAATTCGGACATTTACTCTCACATACGGAAACTCTTTCTGCTCATGTGTGTAACTGTGAAAAAAATCAATCAAGTCTACAGAAGGCTTATATTGCAAAACTTTTACCTCTGATAGGGTAAGAGAGATTAAATCAGCTTTTTGTTCCTCATCTAACTTCTTATACTTCTTTAATGTGACAATCCCATCTGCATCTTCTACAGATTTGTTTATTTCCGTAAGTTTTGTATCATCAGGAGCTTGAGAGCTGTCTGTGAATGTCATTTTATCTGAATTTTTGTCAGTTTCTTTTTGTTCAGATTCTTGTTGCTGTGTTTTTTCTTCTTTATTCTTTTCTGTATTATCGGTAGAACAACCCATAATAAGTGCTGCTGTTAACCCTAGTATCATCCATCCTTTAAAAGGCACGGAAAACACCTCCTAATAGATAAGCATCCCGCAGTAATGAACGGGATGCTTTTTAAATAGACTACCCAATTAAAATTGAGTTTATTTTTGGATAGCAGATTTGCTCTCTTTAAGAATAGCAAAGATTTCTTTAGCTGTATCCGTATTGTCGATCTTACCAGTAAAGTTCTCCATGCCAGGACCATAAGCGTAAACTGTTACGTCTTCGCCAGTGTGTCCATCAGTCGTCCAGCCTGTACCTGTACGAAGGTCAAAGATTTTTTCAATAGCGTTATCGATTTCTAATACATCGCCGCTCTTTTCTTTAGCGTCTTTTACAGATTGAACTTCTTCTGGTGTAAGCTCAAGATCAATATATTTCTTTAGTGTTTCTTCAACTGGTGCACCTTCTGCAATTTCTTTTGCGATGAAGTCAGGTGTTTTCTTAGCAGCTTTAATCGCTAAAGGATCCCACTGGTATTCACCGTCACGGCCCATTGCCATACCGCCTGTTGAGTGGTCAGCTGTAGCGATAACTAATGTGTGCTTGTCCTTTTTAGCAAATTCAATTGCAGACTGGTAAGCTTGTTCAAAATCTTCCATGTCGCTCATAGCTGCAACTACATCATTATCGTGTCCAGCCCAGTCGATTTGACTACCTTCAACCATTAAGAAGAAACCTTTATCATTCTTGTTTAAACGATCTAGTGCAGAATTTGTCATTTCTTTAAGTGAAGGCTGTTCTGCAGGACGGTCAATCTTTTTATCCAAGCCTTTAGGAGCAAAAAGACCAAGAATTTGTTCGTTTTTATCATTGAGCATTTCTTTTTTAGAAGTTACATAAGAATAGCCGTCTTTTTTAAATTCTTTTGTAATGTCACGGTCTTTACGAACAAAATAGCTCGTCCCGCCACCTAATAACACATCGACTTTATGCTTGCCGTCAATCATATCATCATAGTAATCATTTGCAATTTCATTATAATTCTCACGCGATTCATCATGAGAACCGAAAGCAGCAGGAGTAGCGTGGTTAATCTGAGAAGTAGCAACTAATCCAGTTGACTTACCATCTTCCTTTGCTTGCTCTAAAACAGTTTTTACGTCTTGTTTTTCCATATCTACTGCAATGGCACCATTATATGTCTTGATACCTGCTGACATGGATGTTGCTGCAGCTGCTGAATCTGTTATACTCTCTTTTTCATCTGAAGAGTATGTTGACTGCATACCAACCAAATGCTTATCAAACGCTGTGTCTTCCATCATTGGTGTTTTTGGGTCATCTTTAAGTGCGCGGTATCCTGTTGTGTAAGTTGGACCCATGCCATCACCGATTAAAAAGATAACGTTGCGGATTTCGTTTTTGTCTTGGTTCTCTGCAGAAGCATTATTGAAAGCTAAGCCACTTACGGCAAGCGTAGATGCAAGTGCAACGGTTAAAGCCTTTTTAGAAAATTGCATACTAGAACCTCCTGAAATGATTTTGGTCACTCTAGGAAATTATATTTGGATAATATTAAGGAAAGGTTAGTTGATTGTTAAGGTTTTATTAAATGTAAAAAACCTCCCAAAAAAGATGGGAGGTTTGGAATTTAATTATTATACAGTTTGAACGGCTTTTTCTAGAGCTGCCTCAGGCGCAACATAATCGTAGCCAAGGTCAGTTGCAACTGCTTCATATGTTACATAACCGCCAGCTGTGTTAAGACCAGCTTTTAGAGATGGGTTATCAGCGATTGCTTTTTGTGCACCCTTGTTAGCGATTTGAAGTGCATAAGGTACTGTTACGTTTGTAAGTGCGATCGTAGAAGTACGAGGCACTGCACCAGGCATGTTCGCTACTGCATAGTGAACAACACCGTGCTTATCATAAGTTGGGTTGTCGTGTGTTGTGATGCGGTCAACCGTTTCAAAGATACCGCCTTGGTCGATCGCTACGTCAACAACAACAGATCCTGGAGTCATGGCTTTGATCATTTCTTCTGTTACAAGCTTAGGTGCCTTTGCTCCTGGGATAAGTACAGCACCAATTACTAGATCAGATTCAGCTACTGCTTGTGCGATATTTAATGGGTTAGACATTAATGTTTGGATGCTGTTTCCGAAAATATCATCTAATTGACGAAGTCGGTCTGGGCTTAGATCGATGATTGTAACATCAGCACCAAGTCCGATCGCAACTTTAGCTGCGTTTGTACCTACAACACCGCCTCCGATGATTGTAACTTTACCGCGGCGAACTCCAGGAACGCCTGCAAGAAGAATACCTTTTCCGCCTTTTGGCTTCTCAAGGAATTGTGCACCGATTTGTGCAGACATACGCCCTGCAACTTCGCTCATTGGTGTTAATAATGGAAGAGTGCGGTTAAATTCAACTGTTTCATAAGCGATTGCTGTTACGCCTCTTTCAGTTAGAGCTTTTGCCAATGCTGGCTCAGCTGCTAAGTGAAGGTATGTAAACAGAATAAGATCAGAACGGAAGTACTTGTATTCAGAAGCTAGAGGTTCTTTAACCTTCATTACCATTTCTGCTGCCCATACATCTTTAACATCTTTTAAGATTTGCGCGCCTGCTGCTGCATAATCCTCATTTGTAAATCCGCTTCCTACACCTGCATTGTTTTCAACTAACACAGTGTGGCCTGCCGCTGTTAGCGTCATTACACCTGATGGCGTGATCGCAACGCGGTTTTCGTTATTTTTAATTTCTGCTGGAACTCCAATAATCATTTGTGAATCCTCCTATATAAGTAAACTCGTTGAGTGCGTTTTCAATTGTGGTTTCAGTATAAAAGGAGGAGAAAAGCTTTTCATTGTTAGGAAACTAGAAAAACAAAAAAAGCATTTGTGATAATTCACAAACGCTTATTCTAAACAGTCTCTTTTCTAAAAGATTGTTGCTACAGAGAGATTTTGAAAAATTCTCCATTGAAAAGTTAATTGGAGCGGAAGGGTGAGACTCCTCGAAAATGAAAATCACATTTTCTTCGTGCGATATATCGCTGCCGGAGCCTTCCTTGTCCTGCAGGATGAGTGGGACAGGTGAGACCATTCAATGTCGCAAGGCGACGAATGGGCTCACCGCACACCCTGCGGAAAGCGAGTCCTGCAGCGGAAATTAACCTCATTCAAGAGCAACAAAGATTGCGCAAAACCTTCTAAAACAACCTATTTATCTTAAAATCCAGGTAGATCATGATCTTTTGATGAGGACTTTTCAGATCGATGTTCGTGATTTCACCGATGCGTTTTAACCGGTATAGCAGTGTATTCATATGGATATGAAGTACTTCTGAGGATTTATTTAAGTTCTCATCCATTGTCAGATAGGTCTCTAATGTGTGATAAAGCTCTGTTTTGTGAAGCCGGTCATATTCCTGCAGTGTTCTAAGCATTTCGTTCTGATAGCCTTGTCTTTGTTGTTTTTCATAAATCGTATCTAAAAATTGGTAAATACCAAGTTCGTGATAACCGGTTAAAGAAAGTGTTTCACCACCGAGCTTTTCTTGAACAGCTAAAACACTCGATGCTTCTTTATAGCTTTTCTCTACTTGTGAGAACGATGTAACTAGACTTCCGTAGGCTGCTTTGATTTCCGAGACAGAAAATCGCTCTTTCATATGAGTGAAAAATGACTCAACGAAAGATTTTGCCAGTTCAAGCGGCTGTTCTTTTCCGACCGGTGAAGCGAGCAGCAGCATTTGGTTCGAATCGGCTGCAGATAAAAGGACGTTGATTTTTTGATTAACAGCAGCTAGGTACAAGATATCTTTTTCTAAGGCAGGTGTGATCTCTTCCTCCAGCTGTAATATAAATACGGTAGCAGGGAGAACCGGCAATATATTAAGCTCATGCAGTTTTTCAAGAATGCGTTCTTCTTGAGGAAGGTTACCGGTCAGCATCTTCCAAAAAAGCTCCTGGCGGTTTTCTTCCTTCTTTTTTGTTCCGATCTGCATTTGAAGAAGCTGGCTTTTAGCGGATACGGCAGCTAGTTTTAAGAGATGCATGTCATCTGTGGTTAACTTTTTCTCCACTTCAAGAACCCAAATATACCCGAGGACCTCGCTGTTTTTCCTGATGGATACAGCAACTCGGTCTCCGAGCCCTACTTTTTGAATGGAACTTACCCGCACGGGATCATCACTTTCCTGCAGCCTCGGTATCACTCCGTCTTTCCAGAGGCTGTTGACGACTTTTTCAGGAACGCGCCGGCCGATAATTGTTGCGACTCGTGCAGGGTCTGTGCCGTCTTCATGCGTACTGTATGCAAGAAGACGATGGTTCTGATCTTCAATGGTAACAGGGCATGACAAGACATCACTGATTTTATCAGCTAAATTTTCGAGACTTCCGAATGTCCCTTTAAAAGGATCTGTCTGATACTCTTTCATCTGTTCTCCCGCCTTAAACTCTTCTGCCTTTATTCTACCGAAAAAGTAAGGGATATTACAGGAGAAAGGGAGCGGTTTGTAGAAATTGGTATAAAGCAAAATTTATAGGGGGCATCGACATGAAATTTAGTGAATTTACATATGAAAGACCAAATGTGGAAGAACTGAAAAAAGCTTTTGAAGAAGCAGTACAGATTTTTCGTGATGCGTCATCAGCAGATGAACAGAACGAAGCAATGAAAAAGGTTGTTTCACTTCGCAACAGCTTTGAGTCAAAGGCGAGATTAGCGAAGATCCGTCATACGATTAACACGGAAGACGCTTATTATAAAGAAGAACAGGCATTTATGGATGAAAATCTTCCTGTCTACCAAGGCATGGTAACGGCATTTCATGAGGCGCTTGTACAGTCTCCTTATAAGGATGAGTTAGAAAAGAAGTGGGGCAGCCAGTTGTTTCGTCTGGCAGAATTAAAGGTCAAAACATATTCAGATGCTGTACTTGAAGATTTAAAACTAGAAAATAAATTAAGCTCTGAATATGTAAAGGTAATGGCTTCGGCAAAAATTGAGTTTGATGAAAAAGAACTGACACTTGCTCAACTATCCCCGTACAGCCAGTCTTCAGATCGCGAAACAAGAAAAGCTGCAAGCTTAGCTGCAAATGCATTCTTGAAATTGAACGAAGAAAAATTTGATACTATTTATGACGAGCTAGTTAAGTTGCGTACAGGGATCGCCCATAAACTAGGTTATAAAAATTTTACAGAGCTTGCTTATGACCGCATGGGAAGAACAGATTATAATGCGGCAGATGTGAAGGTGTTCCGTGAACAAGTAAAAGAAATTATTGTTCCACTTTGCACGAAATTAAGGGGCAAGCAGCAGAAACGAATTGGATTAAATGAACTGAAGTTTTATGATGAGCCGTTCAGCTTCACAACTGGTAACCCTAAGCCACAAGGTGATGCTGGCTGGATTGTTGATAAGGCAAAGCTTGTGTTTGCTGGGCTCGCTCATGAAACGGGTGCTTTCTTCAACTATATGGCTGAGGATGAGTTAATGGATCTTGAAAGCAAAGCAGGTAAAGCTCCAGGCGGTTATTGTACATATCTTCAGGATTATCAAGCTCCGTTCATCTTTACAAATTTTAACGGATCAGATAATGATGTGCGCGTGCTGCTGCATGAGATCGGCCATGCGTTTCAGATGTACACGAGCCGCGGATACGAAGTGCCGGAATATCAATTCCCGACACTGGAAGCTTGTGAAATCCACTCAATGAGCATGGAGTTTTTAACATATCCATGGATTGAAGAACTGTTCGGTAAAGACACGGAAAAGTATCTATACTCCCATTTAACTGGGGCTGTAGAATTCATTCCATATGGTGTTGCAGTGGATGAGTTCCAGCACTTTGTGTATGACCATCCAGACGCAACGCCGGCAGAGCGCCGTTCGAAATGGAGAGAACTCGAGAAAACATACTTGCCTCACCGTGATTATGATGGATTAGAGTATTTGGAAAACGGCGGATTCTGGCATAGACAGGGTCACATTTTCCGTTCACCATTCTATTATATCGACTATACGCTGGCCCAAATTTGTGCGCTTCAGTTCTGGAAGCGTTCTGTTGAAAACCGTGAAAGTGCTTGGGAAGACTATTTCGCTCTTTGTCAAAAAGGAGGAAGCCTTCCATTCACGAAGCTGGTTGAAGAGGCAGGATTGATTTCGCCATTTGAAAAAGGCTGTGTATCGTCAGTGGTAGGAGAAGTAGAGAAGTTCCTTGCCACAATTGACGAGGAGCAGTTTGCGAGAGCTTAAATAAGTAGGGAGGAGAGGGGAAACCGGCTTTGTGCCGGTTTTTTCTTTTTTATATGAGAGAGTGCAGGGTATGGAGTGTGCGGAACTTGTCGAGGAATGACATCTCGTGGATAAACGGCAAAAATTTTTGGATTTAAGGCCTAAACTCATGGATAAAGAAGCAAAATTTTTGGATTGAGAACCAAAACTTTTGGAGTCACTCGCCAAAACCGTTATGTATACCTAGGAATGTATCCCGGTAAGGTTAATTTCGGTAACCGAAACTGTACATTATTTGAAGAATTATTGACACTTGCATCGGGCATGCTGTTTTCAGCGGTTATTAAGTTTGGAATTAGAGTGCAGAATGGTAAAATGAAGTTGGAAACGTGTAGAAAAGGTATGAGAAACTACATTTTGTTTTGAAAAGGAGCAATACACTATGGCTGAAACAAAACAGCGTAATTATACACCGCTCATAATCGGATTATCGATTGCGATCAACGTACTGGTTGCCGTGCTTTTCTTCTTGCCCGAGTATGAAGGGGAGATCGCGTTTGATGTTACTTTGCTGCCCCGATTGAATGCAATCTTTAACAGCTTTACATTCGTTTTTTTAATGGCTGCTCTTTATTTTATTAAGCAGAAGAACATAACGCTTCATAAACGATTCATTTTTGCAGCGTTTACGAGTACGACTTTCTTTCTTCTCTCTTATGTGACGTATCACTATTTAACGGAATCGACATCTTATGGCGGAGAGGGTCCGCTTAAGTATATTTATTTCTTTATATTGATCACACACATTCTGCTTGCGATTGTGATTGTGCCGCTTGCTTTGATTACTGTTACACGCGGATTGAACATGCAAGTGGAGAAACACCGTAAGATCGCTCGCTGGACGATGCCGTTATGGCTGTATGTAAGTTTAACAGGTGTACTCGTCTACTTGATGATAGCGCCTTATTATGCATAAAAAAGGAGGCTTTTGCTGAGAGTTTTTCAGCAAAAGCCTTTTTTATATCGCTTTGTCTCAGTAAGCGATACCGACGCGGAATTTAATGAAACGCGGCTCTTTAATTAGTGAAAAAGTGAAATGTGCGGTGTCTCCTGTCGTGATCTTACTTCCGTCCTCTGGTAAAAAGTCCTCTTCGACCCGATATACACCTGTAGCGTCTCCATCCGGCAGGTAAGTGGGGCAAACGATCGTCCAGTCCAGAGCGCTTTCTTTCAAAAAATTATACGCTTTATGATGATCTTCTGCTGCTCTCGTTAATTTCCGTTTCGATTCAGAAGATTGGTAGCGCAGCATATCAGGTTCTGCTCGGCTTTGCAATATTCCAGCCGTACCGACCGATATGATACGTGATATGCCTTCTTTTTTCATTGCCTCTATAATAAGCGGCATGCTTTCGGAAAGGACGTTTCCTCCGTCAGTAGATAGAGCGCTAACTACCATATCGTTACCCGATATGGCTTCTTCTATCTGCTCTTTATTTAAGACATTTCCATGTGTATACGTTATTTTTTCTAATATTGATGAAGGGACTTTCTCTGGGTTTCGAAGGAGGGCGTGCACTTTCATTCCTTCTTGAATGGATAGTTCGGCAACCTTTTGACCAACTCTTCCCGAAGCTCCTAATAGTAATAATTTCATGAGAATACCTCCTATGCTAACTACCTTTATCATATCATTTTAGCTTTCTCGAAAAAAATCTAATAAAGTGTAAATTTTACTAAGCAAATTAAAAGATTTTTAATTTCTTCTCATGCTAAGATAAGAAATATTGTTTAGGTGAAAGAGGTGAACACAATGCCTGGTGAAGAAGCGCGTTTTGGCACGATTCAGGAAAATCGGATTATCCCTTTATGGAGTTTAACGGTTTGGCTGGTTGTTATGAATACAACCATGTTTAATGTTGCTCTTCCGAGTGTCATTTCACAGTTTGATTTAAGCCCGACAGCTGGTTCCTGGATCGTATCAGGTTATTCCATTGTGTTTGCCTTATCGACGATTACATTCAGCCGCTTGTCTGATTTTATACCGATTGGCAGGTTATTGATGACGGGGCTAGTGATATTAGGCATCGCATCGATCATCGGCTATTTTGCCAACAACTTTGTTTTTGTTCTTGTCAGCCGCATGGTTCAGGCGATGGGAGCAGGAGCGGTTCCTGGACTCGGAATGGTGCTTGCAACAAGGTATATTCCGATCTCAAGACGAGGACGCGCGATGTCATTTATTTCATCGGCTGCATCTCTTGGTTTTGGACTCGGGCCAGTGATTGGCGGAGGCATCACACAGCTTTTCGGTTGGAACTTCTTATTTATCGTAACAGGAGTGGTTTTGCTGCTGCTGCCTGTTTTTAAAATATATCTGCCTGTAGAACAGAGAAGGGACGGTTCGTTCGATTTCGTTGGAGCTCTGTTAACGGGTGGAGGAGTTACAACTCTTTTACTCTATCTTTCCTCGTTCGCTTTTTGGCAGCTTGGATTGAGCGTTTTGTTCTTTACGATTCTTGTATTGTTTTCAAAGAAAAAAGTAGATCCTTTTATACGGATCAATCTGTTTAAAAACAGCAGGTATGTATCGCTTTTGTTTGTGGGGCTTATAGCGTTCATGACTCATTTTGCTTTCTTGTTTGTTATGCCTGTGATGCTTGCGAATCTGTTTCACAAAGAACCGGCCGTGATAGGTCTCGTAATTTTTCCAGGTGCTATGCTTTCCGCGTTTGCTGCAATATATGTCGGGCGCTGGATCGATCGGTTCGGCAATCTTCCTGTCATGCGCGCAGGCATTCTGTCGCTGCTAATATCGGCTGTGCTTTTCTCGCTCCTCGGAACGAAAGCGTTCTATATGACAGCTATTTTTTATATGTTTACGAGCATAGGGTTTTCCAGTCTCACTTCTAGTCTGGCAAACGAGAATTCTAGAATCTTAAGTAAAGATGAAGTAGGTTCCGGCATGGGTATGCTCCAGCTTGTGCAATTCTTCGGTGGAGCACTTGGTGTGGCTATTGCGGGACTTTTGATTGAAGGACAAAGAGCATTTACATTAGAAGTCGTATACCGCAATGTGTTTATTTTCTATACGATTCTCGTGTGTATCGCAATTTCAATCTATCATTTCAAAATAAAGAAAAAAGTGTAAGCCAGTTCGGTAAAATCCAAACGGCTTACACTTTTTTGTTACTTCAGCATTTTAAAATCATACGAGTAAATAGATTTGCCTTTAACAGATTTTAGAATCTCGTTTAGTCCATTAATTTTAATAGTTTTGATGCTATCTCCGGTAATTAATGAGTAATTTTCAATAAAATATTTTTCTTTCGTATCTTCATCAAATCGTACAACGTATACATGCTCTCTATTAAAAAAGATTTCCTCGTTATGTCGCACACCGTCTTGAGAAGCATTTTTTAAGGTGAAAGATATTTTCACCTTACTTGTTTGTGTATCGAAAGTGATGATTTCCCCAAGACCATTTATATAATATAGAACTTGATTATTCAGGTGGGCAGAGTTTTTCACGTTATATGGAATGGCCGCTGTGGGATGCTTCATGTTCGAATAAGAAGCTAACTGGATTTTTTCTTGTTTCAGTGTTTTTTTGTGAACTCGAAACAATATAGTTTTTTCACTAGTATCATTTACAAATTCACTTAGAATAAAATAATAGAAGTCAGCATCACTCAGGATAGGAGACCGGACAGAGAATTCGGAGTTCGCTTTATTCTCTAATGTAACAAGATCTCGCACGTTTACATCATTTTTTGTAAACATTACATTTCTTAACTTATATAGATTCTGTTCAGTATCTTGAGTCAAAATCAATACTTCGTTATCCGTGATTCCCGAGGCTAAAATATAGTGAGGAATATTGGCTGTTTGAAATCCGCTGTTGTTGCCAAACCATACATTCGAATCATATCCTCCGTTTTTATTAACACCTGTATTAAAAATAGTAACGTGCAGATTTTTGCTTTTTAAATAACCTGCTCTTTCTCCTGTATATTGAGGCTTCTTCATGTTGAACTCTTTATAGCTTTTACCCATCAGTCTAACTGAGTTTTTATCCGTAAGCAAAAGTTCGCGATCATGAACGGAAAGACTTCCCAACTCTAGCCCTTTCATTTGGTAAGCATCTGCTTCCCCTCTATCATTGAGAAAAACAGCAAGGCTTATTCCTTTGTCGTCCATATCTTGGTCTGCTGTCGTGGAAAAATACATAACTGCTTTTTTATCCTCTAAAAAATTACTATTTTTAATATCTTCTTCTTCAAGGGAATTTGACGCATCAATACTTTGACCAAAAAAGAAGTTATACACCAGAGCGCCTATTAAAATAATGAGAGCAAAAGTAAGTATTACTTTTTTCATCATGATCACCTTTTCGGATAAAGAAGGCAATAAGTTCGCAAGTTTACGCCCTTATTGCCTTCTCGTTATTAAATGGTCCGGACTAATCTAGTATCTGGTGCATCTCGGACATCTCTTGGGTAAACACCGAGTCCTCCGTCTACATCTAAATCAAGGTTGCCGTTTAATTTATAAGCGGACCATATCAGTTTAGAACAATTCTTATCACCGATATGGGAAGTTGTTCGATTCGTGACAAAGTTGTAGGAATAATCATCAATACCGACGCGGCTGAATGCCCAGTTTGCAGCATTTTCGCGGTTCGTCGTACTCGTTGTAACAGATTTTACTTGAGCATCACCTTGATCAACTTTTCGTAATGTCGTTGAGATGGTCCTTACTCCCGTATCAGGAACAGATTCGACAATGGTGCTGCTGGTGTAGTACATACCAACGTGTCCGTGATTGAGATAAGCAGTTTGAGAAGCCGTGTAATAAAAGTTTCCTTTTGTGCTCGTTCCAACGGATACCGTTCCTCCGCTGCCGCCCATCGTTCCAATCTCTCCTGCTTGCTGCTTCTCCTTTGTTGCTTTCGTTTGATCATTTTTTAATTCTTTATAGATTTGCTTGAGGTGAGCTTCCTCGGTATCTCCTGTGTTCTTTGCAATTGATCGAACACTAGATAATAATTCTTCCTCCGTTAAATCCGGCTGCATCTGCAAAATCTCATCTGCATAAGACACGTTATGATTTTGGGCAAAAGCACTTGGTACCGAAAAAGCTGCGAGACAGAATGCCAAAACAGTAGAAACTACATGTTTTTTCATATTCTAACCCTCCTGCCGTATTACGGGACCCCTTTGTCGACAAATAAAATTTACCATTTTTATACAATTAAGTAAATATGAAAAGTGGTAAACAGTAAGGATGACATATCGGAAAAGTAAAAGATAATTCAAATGAACTGTTTCATAGAATGATTGATATCTAGAAAACAGGTCCAAAGGTGCTGAGGAATAATAGTAAAAACGATGGTTAGACATCGTTTAAAAACAGCTATTTTTTAAAATGACAATAAAAGTGTGGCCCAAAATGAGCAAACACCCTAAGGCAGAAATTAAAAACTGGACGGGAAATAAATTGTTTGGGGCCAGACCCCCTTTATTAAAAAGTTGTAGAACTTTGTCAGAAAATGCCGATAAGTAAGTTGGAAAGATAAACAGGCTAATCATTAAGCAACTATATAAATGATTGTGAAAGGACGAGGGAAGATTCGTGGAAAGAAATAAAGAACTGATCGATTCATTAATTAAGTTTCAGGAACTATTAACCAAGCACCCAGATACTGTTGATTCCATCCCGGTTTTCACAAACTACATCCGCTCTTTTTTACGTATTAAACCGATGGGCAGAACGCTGCCTACTATTGAGATTATGACTTTATTAAAGAAAGAAAAGCCTCAAATGTTTTATTTATTGAAAAGACATTCGAAAGACGATATCATGACGATGTTAACGTATTTAAACATGGATTATGATCAAGCACAAATCAAGATTGAACGAATTTTACAAGGTGAAGTCATCGCATAAAAGCGATGATTTTTTCATTTATTGTTCTTTCGTTATAATGTAGAAAAAAGGAGTGAGAGAATTGAAGACAATTGGATTTATTGGAACAGGAGTTATGGGGAAAAGCATGGCAGGCCACTTGATGAAAGCGGGGCATCCCGTCCATGTTTATACAAGAACGAAAGAAAAAGCAAATGATCTTCTAGAGAGTGGTGCTAAATGGGCCGAAACACCAAAAGATATTGCACAAAATTGCGACGTGATCATCACGATGGTAGGTTATCCGACGGACGTAGAGCAAGTATACTTAGGCACTGACGGCCTTATTGAACACGCTACAGAAGGTTCCTATTTAATTGATATGACAACTTCAAGTCCTCAGCTCGCTCAAAAAATTGAAAAAGCTGCAGCAGAGAAAAATCTTGCAGCCTTGGATGCACCCGTTTCAGGCGGAGATATCGGAGCAAGGGATGCTAAATTATCCATCATGGTCGGCGGGGACGAATCAGCTTTTAAGGAGCTTCTGCCAATCTTCTCTAAAATGGGAACAAATGTTGTGTATCAAGGAAAAGCAGGTTCTGGCCAGCATACTAAAATGTGCAACCAGATAGCAATCGCATCTGGGATGATCGGTGTTTGTGAAGCGATTTTATATGCTGAAAAAGCAGGACTAAATCCTGAGACAGTATTGAAGAGTATTGAATCGGGAGCAGCGGGAAGCTGGAATTTAAGTAACCTCGGTCCAAGAATGTTAAAAGGTGATTTTGCACCTGGATTTTACGTTAAGCATTTTATTAAAGATATGACGATTGCTTTGAATTCGGCTGAACAGATGGGATTGATGACACCAGGCTTAGCCTTAGCTAAAAAGCTGTATGAAGAATTAGCTGAAATGGGAGAAGAAGATAGCGGGACTCAAGCATTATATAAGAGATTAGCAAACCAGGGTTAATAAACCTGGTTTTATTTTTTACCCTTTACAAAGCGTAACAATTACGATTTAATAAAATGGTAAAACAGATAATTTACTAGATTACTTAAAGGGACAAAAATGTTATGAAGGGAGATTTAAGGAATGAGAGATATTGCAACTAGAGATTCTGTAAGAAAAGAGATGATCGGTCTTTTATTGTTGGCCATATTTATTATTTCTTTTATATTTATGGAAGAGATTAAGAATGATTCAGTGTTTGAAAATCTCCCTAATTCAATCATGCACCTGAATACAGTATTTTTAAGTATATTAATAGAGGCAGTGCCATTTATTCTATTGGGAGTTTTCATTTCTGCTCTTATCCAGACTTTTATTACAGAGAACCACATCAGAAAATTAATACCCAAAAATCCTTTTGCGGGTATTGGAGCAGTGATGTTTTTAGGTGTAATTTTTCCAGTTTGTGAATGTGCGATTATCCCAGTGGTTAGGCGTTTAATTAAAAAAGGTATGCCGCTTCATCTAGGTGTTGTTTTTCTTTTGACAGTGCCGATCGTTAATCCAGTGGTTATTCTGTCGACATTTTATGCATTCCGTACAAATATGACGGTTGTATACGGCCGTGTTGGACTTGCCTTGGCTGTTGCTATTGTAATTGGTATCATCATTTATTTCCTTTATCGCAACCAAAATCAACTGAAATCCGAGGTGCTTCAGGGGGGGCATGACCATAGTCATGGATTGCCTGCAAGCCGTTGGAAACAGACTTTATATCACGCTTCCGACGAATTTTTTGATACAGGAAAATTCCTGATCATGGGTGCCTTTTTAGCAAGCATGTTCCAGGTTTTTCTGGACCGAAAAGACTTGCTCGCGCTTGGAAGCAATGAATGGATGTCAACAGGACTGATGATGGGACTCGCTTTCTTGTTATCGATCTGTTCAGAAGCGGATGCCTTTATCGCAGCTTCATTCGGAAGTACGTTTACAGTTGGATCAATCATCGCTTTCTTGGTGTACGGGCCGATGCTCGATGTGAAAAACATGTTTATGATGTTTGCATATTTTAAAACGCGATTCGTCTTTGTGTTGATGGGATTAATAACATTCATGGTGTTTGCGGCAACAATGGTATTTCAGTATTTTTAGAATGGGAGAGAAGCTGACATGAAAAAGAGTGACCAAGATTTCCATATTTACTTGAGAGGCATTATTTTGATTGGCTTCATGCTGCTGTTGATCGGGCTGATCACATCAGGAAAACTTACTTATTATGTAGCTCCCAAAATGCATATCTTTGTTTATTTCGCGGTTGCGATATTTGGAATCTTAGGAGTTATGCAGTTTTTCAGAAGATCACAGCATCATGATGATGGATGCGGGTGCGGCGTCGACCATACACCAAAGGGTGCGCCGATTAAACACTTCTTAATCTATATGTTATTCGTGATTCCCTTGTTAACAGGGTTTATGATGCCTGAGAAAGCGATGGACAGCTCTATTGCTGAGAAAAGGGGAATCCGCTACGGCACAGGACTATATGCCAAACCTACTCAAAAGACTGAGGAAGGGAACGTCGTTGCATCTGAGGAAATAGATGTTGAAGCATATCTGGAAGATCCAGAAGGCTATTTAAAAGAAATGGAAGAGAACGTGAAGAAAGAGAATCCTATAGAAACGTATGATGTAACTGAGTACTATGAGAAATTTGGGAAAGAGTTATTAAAAGAAGATAAAATCACCGTTACATCAGAACACTATTTAGATGCAATGAGTGTCTTTAACATTTATCTTGATCAATTTAAAGGCAAAGAAATCGAAACGACCGGATTTGTTTATAGAGAAGATGGCATGAAGGAAGACCAGGCTGTTATTGCCCGTTTTTCTATGAACTGCTGCAGTGCGGATGCAGTCGTATACGGAACAATTGTTGAAGGAGACCAGGTATCAAAGCTAAAAACGGATACTTGGTACACGGTAACAGGCGTTATCGATGAAACAGAATTTAATCACATCCGGCTTCCTCTTGTAAAAATAGACTCTTTAAAAAAGATTGAACCTCTTAAAGATCCTTATGTATACCCGAGTGCAGAGAGTTTTGGAACAGAATAAATAAAAAAGCGGGGGATTAATTTCCTCCGCTTTTTAATATTGAGTCTTTTCTAAAAGATTGTTGCAACTGAAAAATTCTATCGAAATTCTTCATTGAATAGTTAATTGGAGCGTAAGGACGAGACTCCGGCAGGATGAGTGGGACAGGTGAGACCACTCAATGTCGCGAGGCTACGAGGGGGCTCACCGCACACCCTGCGGAAAGCGAGTCCTGCAGCGGAAATTAACCTCTTACAAAAGCAACAAAGTTTGCCGCAACAGCTTTTTTAATATACGTACGTTCCAACAATAAACAACTGGAACAATACAGTAATTCCAATAAAGTAAGAAACTTGGGCGAAAAGCCCCCAATCCTTATTTTTAACGGCTTGCATGACATAGAGTGCTACGATTGAAACGATAATTGGAACGACAAGTGAACTGCCGTCAAAGGTTAAATATTCAGGTGCAAGTGTATAGAATCGATTATTGAACAAGGATTGAATCACATAGAGCTGTGTAAGAACAAAGAGCGCAATCGATACCCATTTCACCCACGGTTTTTCTTCTTCAATCACATCAATTCTAACAACATACAGAATACCTAAAAATAAAATGGTCGGTACAATCCAAACGAATGCATTTGTCATCGCGATAAATGAAACAATTGAAGCGGCAAAAGCGTCAAACGATGCATTGTAGACATCCTGCTTACTGATGGATTGACTGTTCTTCATTATTGCTGGATCCTGACTTGCTGCGTGAACTTGATAATCCTGAACAGACTCAGCTTTTAACCAGAAGACAGTTTGATCTTCTGCTTTTACAGGGTAGATTGAGAAATCGTTAGTCGTACTTATACGAGTTGCTTCCCAAGTATCATTTTTTAACGAAGCTCTATAGATATTACCTGCATCTTTTTTAGTAGATATTGCTCCTCTAGCAGAGAAAAGAATTGTTGGTGCATTGTCTTCTATGTTCAAATTCAGGTAAGTTGGATTTTCAATCTCGTAACCTTCAGATACATCTTTAAAATTAACGCTCGTAAATGATAAATCTTTCAATTGGTTCATTGGTGCTGAACTGTAAAAGGTTTTAAATGATTTCGTTCCTTGCTTTGATGAATAGAACGTATAAAGAATATGAACGTCATCACCAGCTTCAGCAAATCTGAAGTTATAAATCTTATCAGTTGGCGTTTTGCTGTACTTAAGGATTGAGACCGGTTCATATTGTCCGCTTTTTTCAGTTAAATAGAATGCTTCCATTTCAACTTTTTCACCGACAACGGCAATAAAAGACGCAGATTCTGGATTTGCTGTTAACTCTGCAACTTTTTCTTTAGCTGAAAATATTAATTTGCTTTTACCGCTCTCAGGTTCATATGCATATACTTCATTCCCTTTCGTATAGGCAAATCGGTTCTTTGTATCGGCTAAGAATTCAACACCTTTATCTAATACGTTTTGCTTCCCGCCTTCTTGAATGATTAGATCGCCCTGCGATACGAAAGCGATCTGCTTGCCATCTGTCCAAAAATTGCCTCTCTCATCAATTGGCAGCTTTTCAGTTTTCTCTGAAACAACATTCAGCTTCTCATCTAAAATGGTAGCTTTAATGCCGTCTTTAAGATGTGTGTAGATATGATATTGATTGTCTTCCTTAAATGCAATCGGTTCTGAGCTTATGGATTCAGCCGATATACTGACAGATCGGCTCCAGTCCTTATTTGGAAGTCTAGTCTCCTGGCGGATGTTGTTCCAAACCACCAATCCTACCAAAAGCAGAACAATTGCAAGAGGAAGAAGATAAGCTTTTCGATTCGATTGATTCTTTTTCTTTTTCACTTTCGAATCTACGTTCATGGTAATGCCCCCTTTTTTCTATAAAAGAACAAGATTATTAGTATTCGATATGTAGACGAATATTCCTGTAAAAATTATTCATATATTTTTAAAGAATTTTCAAAACTCATTTTGTAAAAAGAGCTGAAGGAAAACCGAAAGATAAGAATTTTTGTAGAATAATGATTATTTCCGTGGAAATAATGTCGAATTCTCTGGTTTTTTCATACGTAAAAATTAGAAACCGATTTCCCCCTTAACTTTAGTTAAATAGTATAATACGAGTACTAGTATGTGAGGAGGGAGGTCGATGCTTTGGAAGAATCGATCCATATATATGTAACGAGTGACGTGCATGGAAATGTGCTCCCATTAACTTACGGAAACAACGAACAAGCTGAATTGGGACTTGCTAAGGCGGCAGCTCTTATTAAAGAGGAAATGAAAATGAACGATAACTGTTTGTTAATTGATAACGGTGATCTCATACAAGGAACGCCGCTAACCTATCATTATGCAAGGATGGGGAAAGAATCTATTAATCCCATGGTGTTGCTATTGAACGAACTTAAATTTGATGCTGCTGTGATCGGAAATCATGAATTTAACTACGGACTGCCACTTTTAGAGAAGACAGTAAATGAATCGAAGTTTCCATGGATATCTGCAAATATAGTATGGGAGGATTCAGGCCAGCCGATATTTGGAGAGCCTTATCTAATAAAAAAATTCAGAAGCGGTTTTAAGGTAGCAGTGCTTGGACTGACGACACATTACATACCAAATTGGGAAAACCCTGAACATATAAAAGGCATCACGTTTCTTGATGCCGTTCAATCGGCAAAAAAATGGGTTCCGTTTTTAAAAGAAAAGGCAGATATTGTGATCGTTTCCTATCATGGAGGATTTGAAAGAGACATAGAATCTGGCGAACCTACCGAAATTTTGACAGGGGAAAATCAGGGATACCAGCTATGTATGGAGATCGAGGGTATTGATGTTCTTTTAACCGGTCATCAGCACCGTCTAATAGAAAACAGCGAAATAAATGGTGTATCGGTTATTCAGCCAGGTACACAAGGAACTTCAGTAGGTCATGTAGAAGTAACAATTAGAAATAATAGCGGGTTTTGGGAAGTAATCAGTAAGAAATCCTCTCTTCTTTCTGCGAAAGGCTATGATCCTGATCAGGTGGTACTGGATTTAATTGCTCCATACGAAGAAAAAGCTCAGGAATGGCTAGATCAGCCGATCGGCGTTATTGAGGGAGATATGGAGATAACCGATCCGATGGAAACGAGATTAAGAGACACTCCTTTGATCGAGTTTATTAATAAAGTGCAGATAGATGCTGCTGGCACGGAAATTTCAAGCACAGCATTATTTGATAATAGGTCAAAAGGTTTTTCTTCCCGTGTTACGATGCGCGATATCGTATCAAACTATATTTATCCAAATACGTTAAAAGTCGTTGAGATCACAGGCAAGGATATGAGAGAGGCTTTGGAGAGGTCAGCTTCCTATTTTGTATTGAACGAAGATGGTACAGTGGCTGTTAATCCGGCATTTTCTGTTCCTAAGCCGCAGCATTACAATTATGACATGTGGGAAGGAATCCGATATACGATCGATCTATCAAAACCATTTGGACAAAGAATTACTGAATTAACCTTCAAAGGTGATGAGGTAGATGGTAACGCACTGTATCAAGTAGTAATGAATAACTACCGTGCAGGCGGTGGCGGAGACTACCATATGTTTAAAGGAAAGCGTGTTGTAAAGGATATTCCAATCGATGTATCGGAACTGATGGCTAATTATCTGCTAAAAAGAGGTACAATTGAGGCAGCGTGTGATAATAACTGGAGAGTCAAAGTACCATCTTCCAAAAAATAAAGGAATGGGTGGGGCGGTTGAATAAGCAGAAGCTGTTCGTATATCTGGTTATAATTGTCTTTCTTGCTGGCTGTTCAAGCAGTGCGCAGGGTACGTTAAATGACAAAAACTTAAAACTGCAGGACCATGTAAAAGGTGCCTACCCGAGATATTATGATCACGTTTCAAAAGAAGAGGCACAAAAGGCTCTTCCGTTTTCTTTAGAGCTGCCTGATAAGCTGCCATTCAAAGTAGCTTTATCTACCTTTCAAATTTCGGATTGGGGAGAAAAAAGAAATATACTTCTCGACTCTGTTTTTTATCCGAGGCAGGAAGGCAAGAATGTCTATTTAGCCTACCGGATATCTAACTTTCTTCCGAATGCAGAGAAACTGAAAACGAACGAAAAGGTTAAGCTTGAGAACGGAATAAAAGCTTATTTTTCTGGAAGTTCAGACTTGCCGATTTTAGCATGGGAAGAGGAAGGTCTGTATCATAAAATGGAATACTTGAAAGAAGAAGAGACAGACAGCAAGAAGGCAAAATCAAATTTGCTGAAAGCTGCGAGTTCGATTTATGAATAAATAAGAAAGCTGGCTCGAATCGCGGTAAACACGATTTTACGAGCCAGCTTTTTATTTCTATTATGATAAGATGAATCAAAAGGGGTGAGGTACATTGCAAAAATTAGCATTTGAATCCGCATGGGACAGGACTTTAGCAGAAAAAGACAGACATGAAATTGAGCGTGTTTTTTCTGGAATTCATGCTGAAGGAAAAGAAGGGTACCAAGCTGTTCTTTTAAAAACTGCATTTAATCATAAGCGAGAGTTTTTAATAACGGTTTTATTAAACAATTATTCTAAAATTCCGATGTCACTTTTAGGCAAAAAGGTCGTATATAAAGAGAAGAATCGGACTATAGGTGAGTTTGAGTCAGCTTACACGTTAGAGATACCTGCTGAAACAAGTATGCCGTGGACGTTTATTTTTCCAGCAGGAAGTTTGATAGATCCACTTGATGGCGATTCTGGTGAGTTAATAATTAGTTAAAGGATGAGAAGTTTTGCGGACGATTATTTGGTTTGTTTATTTTTGGACGGTATTAATTAAGTTAATACCTGCACTAAATCGGGTAAAGAATCTACAGAAATCTGGAAGAATTCAAGAACGTGATGAATTAGCTGATAAAAAAGCGAAAGAATGGGCGCGTTCTTTAGTAAAGCTGACTGGATCAACAATCACGGTAAGCGGGGAAGAGAACATCCCGAAAGATACGGCAGTACTGTTTGTAAGTAATCATCAAGGAAATTTTGATATTCCACTCTTGTTGGGATATATTCAGAAGCCAAAAGCTTTTATATCTAAGATAGAAGTGAAAAAAATGCCGTTTATTGGAACGTGGATGGAGCAGCTGAACTGTCTTTTCATGGACCGGAAAAATGTGCGTCAGTCTGTAAAAGCGATTAATGAAGGTGCACAATTGCTTCAAAACGGTACTTCTTTAGTTATTTTTCCTGAAGGGACGAGAAGCAAAGGGGATGACATGTCCGAATTTAAAGCCGGCAGTTTTAAGCTGGCGACTAAATCGGGTGTGCCGATCATTCCTGTTACAATCAATGGTTCTTATAAAATGATGGAGCAGCAGGGATTCTGGATAAAGCCGGCAAGCGTGCATATTGAGGTTCACCCTCCCATCTATCCGCAGCAGCAAGAGGCGAAGGGACTGGCTAGGTTATCGGAACAAATCATTAAAGAAGGCGTAAAGAAGGCAGTTTCTTAAAATCAAAATACTGTTTCGTAAACAATGTAGCTTTTGAAGTGGTTGATTTCCGCTCCAGGATGCTCGCTTTCCGCGGGGCGGGCGGTGAGCCTTAGCGAAAGATATATGAAGTGCTGCTCATGCGTCTTCAAGAAAATCCTGTCGGAGGTGCTTCCTCGTCGCATGCCTTGCGAGAAGAATACTCAGGTTGTTGGCACGCTGATCCCGCAGGAGTCTCGCACCTTGCACTCTAAACAACTTGTCAATGAAGAGAGGTAAAAAAAGCACCTGTCTTTATTAAAGACACATCAATAAATGTTTGTCTGTGCGAGCTCTCTTTATTTTTGGTATTATTGGAACACAAGGTAAAAATTTCTAGGAGGAATACTATGACGGGGACAATTTCAGTCATTATGATATTCTCAATTCCAATTATCGCAATCGTATTGGGGCATTTTCAATCACAGACAAAACTGAAGCACAAAATGCTAAAAGATGAGCTTGAACTAGAAAGGCTGAAGCACGATAACTATGTGATCGAAACCCAAAAGATGAGGCTGGAGCTTGAACAGATGAAACTTTTAGATGCCAGTGACAAGAAAGAGTCCGTATAAATGGAGATCAGTTTGCTTTGGATTGGACTAGGGCTGGCAGGACTCGATTATTTTATAGGGGATGGATTGAAGAATTTTAAGAATCCAGGTAACAGTTTTTCGGAGTATCCGGTGCTGATTAAAGAAAAAGATTTGCACAATTATTAACGCTTGATGAAGTAGAAGAGCTAGTTCAAAAATATCCTGATATACCTAAAATTGAACTAAAAGGTACGAGGTACTATCAATATCATCATTTTTATGAGTGGCTCTCAAAAAAAAGAAAATTTCAAACAAAAAGCTTGAGGAGAATATAAAATTCCTCAAGCTTTTTATATTTATCTGTAGTTAATGAACTGCACATCGATTGGCAAGTTTGCTTCTCTTACAAGGGCAATGATCTGCTGAAGATCGTCTCTGCTTTTTGCCGTTACACGAACTTGATCATCTTGTACTTGGCTCTTTACTTTTAGACCGGAATTTTTAATTAAAGTGTTAATTTTCTTTGCATTATCTTTATCAATTCCAGTAACAAGCTTTGCACGCTGGCGAACGGTTCCGCCTGAAGCTTGTTCAATTTTGCTGTAATCCAGGTTTTTTGTTGGAACACCGCGTTTAATAAGCTTTGTAATGACTACATCTTTCAGCTGTTCGAGCTTGTATTCATCATCAGAAACTAAAACTAATTCTTCACTTGATTTATCAAGGGTGATTTCACTCTTGCTTCCCTTAAAATCATAGCGTGTTGTGATTTCTTTTGTTGCGATATTAATGGCGTTGTCTACTTCGGATAAATCAACTTGTGAAACAATATCAAATGAACTTTCTTTAGCCATTTTGAAACCTCCTGACCTCACTATCGTTAATATACCTATAGTATAAAGAGAAATACGTCATGTTTCCAGTTTGTACACATTCTTTTGCCTAGATGGGGGTACAAAACATGTATAGTATGGTAAAATGAAGGCTGGAATTTTTCATCGACGTTTAACCAATAGGAGGAGTACTTTGTGCTTCATTACAAAACTTATACACACGAAAAAAATCATCAATGGGTGATTTTTGTCCATGGAGCAGGGGGCAGTTCATCCATTTGGTATAAACAGTTAAGAGAATTCAAACAACACTTTAATATTTTGCTTGTTGATCTAAGAGGTCACGGCAAATCTCAATCTGAGAAATTTTTATTAAAAAAATATTCTTTTAAAGAAGTAAGTCTTGATGTGCTTGAAGTTATGGATCATTTGAAGATCCAAAAAGCGCATTTTGTTGGTATTTCACTTGGTACGATTCTTATTCAGACAATAGCTGAGTTGAAACCGGAACGGGTAGCGTCTATGACACTTGGCGGAGCTGTAACGAAAATGAATTTCCGTTCACAGTTTTTGATTGCAATGGGGAATTTATGCAAATCTTTTATTCCTTACATGTGGCTTTACAGCTTATTTGCATGGGTAATCATGCCAAAGAAAAGACACGAAGCATCGCGTTCGCTGTTTATAGGTGAAGCGAAAAAGCTTTGTCAGAAAGAATTTAAGCGCTGGTTCAAGCTAACGCTAAAAATTAATCCGTTTTTGCAAAAGTTAACGAAAAAAGAAATGCCAATTCCTACGCTTTACATCATGGGCGAGGAAGATTATATGTTTTTGCCGCCGATTCAGGCATTTATCGATAAAAAGAAACATTCAAAGCTATTGACGATTAGAGATTGTGGACATGTCTGCAACGTCGATCAACCTGACATCTTTAATAAGAAGTCGATCGATTTTATCAAAAAACAAATTGCAGCAGCACCGACTGCTTCATAATAGAGGGGAAGCCAGCTATATTCAGCTGGCTTTTTCTTTTTGATGAGTTTCAAAATTACATCATCACATAAAAATAAGTGATCATCACATAAAAAAGGGCCAGCATCACATAAAAAATACTCTTTATCACATAAAAAAGCCGATTGATCACATAATTAACCATTTTATGGAAGTTTGTGTACGCGTGAAAAAAACACTTACCCCATATAGCGGGAGAAGTGTCACCTAAATAATGATTTACAAGCTTACTGCCCGTGCTATTGTGAACAGTCTTGATGCAGGGTGAAAGCCTTTTGTGATTAGATCTTTGATTATTCCAGCACCTAGCATGCTGTACACTGTTCCATTTCCGCCAAAACCTAAACAATAATATTCGCCTAGGCGGTTAGGGTGTTCACCGATATATGGGAGTCCATCATGCGATTCACCAAACGTTGCACACCAAGAATGTGAGATTTCGGGTGACAGATCTGGAAAGTGTTCCATGATCTTTTGCCTGATTCGCTCTCCGCGTTCTTCAATCAAGCTGTCATTTAATGGTGCTTCTGCCTGATCCTCATCTAAGCCTCCTGCAATGATCCTTCCATCTTTCGTTGTACGCATATACAAATAGGGACGCTTCGTTTCCCATATTATCCATTCTTTGTACCACGTCTTAAGTGATGGGAGAGGTTCCGTTGCAATCGCATAGGAACGGTTAAGGTCAGCACCTAGCTGCTGTACGAGAAAATCATTTTCATATCCCGTTGCAAAAATGATGTGCCTTGCTTGAATCGTTCCATTTTCAGATTCACATGTAAAGCCATGGACTGTTTTTGTTTTTCGCATAAGAGGCGTTTCCTCAAAAATTCTTACGCCAGCCACTTCAGCATCTTTTAACATGATCTGGACAAATTTATACGGGTTAACATCAGCATCACCGCTCGTTACAAGTGCAGCTGGTTTTGAAAAAGGAAAATGCGCGGAAATCTCTTGAGGTTCGAGATATTCTACAGGGAAATCAAATTTCTTTAAAGCTTCGTATTCACGGACTAGCTTTGAGGCATCTTCAGCCGTGCTGGCGTAATAGAGGCTTTTTTGTTCTCTGAACTCAGGATCTTCTGATAAATTTTGTGCCATATTTTTTAAATTTTCTAAAGCATTTTTGCAAAGCTGATAAAAATAAACTGCATCTTGCTCCCCTTTTTGTTCAATAAGCTCGTGGAGCATTTTATCACTTGAGAACTGTAAGAGTCCGGTGTTTGCAGATGAACTGCCATAGCCAGGTTTTCTCCTATCAATGACGACAACGTCGAGATCCGTCTCTTTGCCTAGCGTATAAGCACAGAGCGATCCGGACATTCCTCCGCCTACAATCAGTACGTCACATATAATATTCTCTTCAAGTACTGGATATTGGACGTCATCTGTATATGTTGATGGCCAAAACAACTGGCCATTGTGTAAATTCATATTTACTCCTCCTCGTCCTCTTTTCATTCCCGGGAAAAGCAAAAGAGAAACCGCATGAAAGGAAAAATTTTTCAATAGAATAGAAAACAGGAGGGATGCTCATGGTAGTTTGGTTATTTACAGGCATTGTAATGATTTTATTTGTTTTGGCAGCACTTCTTATTCCAGCGAGATGGAGGGTGAAGGAAACTGCTGATTTGAACATTTCTCACTTTGAGTTATATGAATCCTTATTGAATCTGAAAAATTGGCCGCGATGGCAGATGGACGAAGATGCAGCTATACCCTTTATGTTTGTGGGACCAGAAAGGGGAGAAGGAGCTTCGCAATATTGGGAAACCGATGGCGTTCCGGCTAGTTTGAAAATCGGCCGCTGTGTCCTGGGAAAAAGTATTCATTATCAGATGCGGATTAATAAAGGCGAAACCATTTTAAGGTTCGGTATTTTCTTTTCTGAGAATCATGGTTCAACCACACTAACATGGATGTGCGAAGGTACTTCTAAGAAAAATTCAATTGAACGGTATATTGCGTTTTTCTATAAATGGAAGATGAAGCGAGAAATGAGGGCAGCACTCTTTAGGCTGAAAAAGATATATGAGCCTCAGTTAAAAGGGTTAAAGCAGCCTGCATAAATGACTAAAAGAGCCGCTAAACCCAAATCGGGTTCAGCGACTCTTTATTTTTCTTATGGCAAGTTCGTTACTTTATCTTCATCTTTTACAATGAGTAAGATTTTACCCATGTCGAGTCTCTTCTCATATTGATCTGCCTCTACGTCAGATAACCCCATTTCAGTCATCTTCTTGCGCAGCTCATCGCCTCTGGACTCAAATACGTTGCTGAGCGCTGTGCCTAAACCTTCTTCTTTTAATCCGATTGTATTAACATCCGCATTATCTGCTAGATCACGGGTGTCGCCTTTTTCGTGTGACAGGACATAGAGATTGTCTTCATGAATACCTTTTGCTTTCAAATCACTTGCAGCAGCAATTAATTCTTGTTGTGAGTTAAATTCATGTACAATTGGTTTAACCATTTTTTATATCCTCTCCTTTAAACGAAGTTATAGTGTGTATTCACGAATTCGGGAGATTCTAAACGTTAAATTCCTTGTCAATAACAGGAGGATTTTACTATCTTTGAATAACGTTTCATTGTAGGTTGTCTAGAAAACAAAAGGCACCTCACTTGGAGGCACCTTTTTCTTTATCTATTTAGTTATCTGCATCTACAATGTCTAGTTTACCCGTGGAAGGATCGATGACGAGTCCATGGACTTTGATGCCTTCTGGCAGCAGAGGGTGATTTCTTACTAACTCTACACTGTTTTTCACTGATTCCTCAACACTGTCAAAGCCTTTCACCCATTTTTTTAGGTCAAGACCGGAATATTTTAAGGTATCGAGTGTGGAGGATTCCACTCCACGGTCCTGCATTTGGGCAATCAATGCGTCTGCATTTACATTGCTCATTCCGCAATCATAGTGGCCGATAACCATTACTTCCTCAGCTTTTAGTGCATAGATTGCGACGAGTATGCTTCTCATTATGGAGCCGAACGGATGAGAGATAACCGCTCCAGCTGATTTAATGATTTTCACATCTCCGTTCTTAATGTTCATGGCACTGGGCATTAATTCTGTAAGACGTGTATCCATACAAGAGACGATGACGAGCCCCTTATCTGGAAATTTAGTAGTTTGAAAAGGTTCATATTCTTTGTTTTCAACAAATTTTTGATTGTACGTTATGATTTCGTTAAGTATGGACATGATTTTCCTCCTCGTTTCTACAGAAAATAGTTCACTATTAAAGTAATCGTAAAGTGTGCGTCTTTTTCTATCATAATCAGCCTGAACTCGCTAACTTATTCAAGCTTATTTTTACTATTATACAAAAAAGGATGCTCATTCTGCTCTTTTTTGTATGTGAGGCAGTTTTTTTGTTGATAGAAACTTTGAGACAAAAGCACATTATGACAAACATTTTATCATAAGGTACGTATAATCGCAGTTAACACCACATAAATTGGTAAGTTCGAAGGGAGGAAGAAAAACAAATAGCTTGCCAGTTGGTTTTTAAATAGATCGGGAACTTATTATTCTTATTTTGAAAGGGGAAGGGACATGGAAGTTATGATGTACATCCTTTGGGTTCTGCTGCTAATGGGGGCTGTTATGAAGAACTATATGGTTGCTGCTTCTCTGCCAAAATCGGGACAAGCTCTGCCAGCGGTGGATCATTGGGGCAGACTGCTGCTGGATGAAGATTCGGAAAATGTGATTGCAGCTCATTTTCAGCAAGCAGTTAACAGCATATTCAATAAGCAGGCGTTCAGTTGGGTGGATACGTCATAACAATCGTTTTTGGTATATAAAAAATTTAATGAAAAGGGGGAAATCTATTTAAAAATACGCTCTTTTCTAAAAGATTGTGCAACTAAGAGATTTTATCGAAATTCTTCATTGATTAGTTAATTGGAGCGAAAGGACGAGACCCCTGCAGGATGAGTGGGACAGGTGAGACCACTCAATGTCGCGAGGCGACGAGGGGGCTCACCGCACACCCTGCGGAAGACGAGTCCTGTAGCGGAAATTAACCTCTTACAAAAGCAACAAAGTATACGAAAACAGCCTGAAAATAAGAAGAATAGGAATTCGTAGTTTTAGCATTCACTTGCATGGCTTGCGGCCTGGATCACCGTACGCCTGCGTGTTAATGAGGGTTATTGCACGGGTTTGGAGCGGAAAAGGCAGCTTATTTGGAGCTGTCTTTTTCTGCGTCATTTTATTTCTGGTGCCCCGTTTGGTAGAATAAGAAAAAAAGATAGTTGTGGTGAAATAGATGAATATACCAGTAAGCCAGTTTGCGAAAAAAATAGAAAAGCATCTCGCGGAGATCAAGCAATTAGGAGAAAACTCTCCTAAACTTCGGGAACATGTCACAGCCATCCATACACTGTGTGAATTAATGATGGAAGCGGGAGATGACGATCAGCTTTCAGTAAAAGAGTGGGCTCCTTCGCATCCCGTTCAAAAGCCGATGAGCATGGTAACTGCTCCGCCAGCTAAAAGCCACAAAAAATCCATGATGGACTATGACATGGAATATGATGATGACGATAACGATGATAATGATGGAAATGGAGATTCCATTTTTGATTTTTAAGTAATGCTTTGGTGAAACCTGCTCTTTGGAGCGGTTTTTTTCTTTTTTTAGGTGCATGGGGTTCATGAACGTGGAACAATCTAGGGTGACCGTACAAAAAAAGTGGATGACCGAACAAAAACACACAGAATTAAGGTTTTTAAAACAAAAAAAACAGCGTTTATTTAAACGCTGTTAGATCGATACGTACGTATGTTGATTTTCCATTCTTTCATCTTTACGTTTTGCGATTTCAATTTTTTCGTTGATCTTTTTATTAGAAAAGTAAACTGCAGCTGCTGTTGCAATTAAACTGAGAGTGGCAAGTCCTAAAATTGTATATATCATCGTAATAATAAGTTCCATTTTGTTGTTCCTCCTTTGTTGTTTGTTCCGTCTTAGTATCTTTATTCCACTATAAAAATTATTTAAACCTATTTTTTGTGTAGGTCTAAGGAATCAAAAATGAAATATGAAAAAGGAATGATGGTAAAAAATCCTCCTTCGTTTTATACTTAATTTACGAACATACGTTCGATTTATGTTCGAAAAAAATGAGGGGTGAAACAAATGACTCAAGCAAATGATTGGCTTAACTTAGTAAATCTCCTCGGTAATGTAGGGTTTCCTATCGTGATTGCAGGATACCTGCTCTTTCAATTCGAAAAGCGGATTCAGAGTCTAGAGGGAATTATTAAAGAACTGCATTCAGAGTTAGTTGAAAAAGAGGAGCTGGAACGAAAGATCGATCAATACGTCCGAATGCTGGACACCGAACGCCAAACCAAACAACGTTAGCGTTCGTCTTTATTATCATGGACGAGCTGTCCGCCAAATTCTTTACAATCCTGTGGCAACCTTTTGATTCAGTGAGTTTCAATGGTAAGATAAAAGAAAAACAGGAGTGGAACTATGAAGCTTTTTCTTATATTAGGAGCGGTTAATGCCATGCTTGCGGTTATGCTTGGAGCTTTTGGCGCACATGCCCTGGAAGCAAAATTAACAGAACGCAACATGCTGGACGTGTATCAGACAGGTGTTCAATACCATATGTATCATGCTTTGGCGTTAGTTGCTGTTGGTATTCTGCTTGGTAAATGGCCAGCGTCTGCTTTATTGAATGGAGCGGGGTGGTCATTCTTCATCGGAATCCTGTTGTTCTCAGGCAGTTTATATGCCCTTTCGAACACAGGCATGAAGTTTTTCGGGCCGATTACGCCTCTTGGAGGAGTAGCATTTATCGTTGGCTGGATCTTACTGATCATTTCGGTTGTAAAAGCATAATGAAAAGGCGTTCCTTTTAGCGGGACGCCTTTTTTCTGTACCTGTCTTGACCAGACATTTAACGTATTCTTATCAGCGCGGGCTGTATTGGGAGAGCTGCCCGGATTGCTGCTGTGTTCCATATGGATAGCTGTAATTGATCTCTTCATCAAACGTTACGTAGTTTACATAAACCATTAATAATAAATAGCGTTTGCCCGTTTGCGGATCACTTAGGATAATATGATCGCGGCCAGCAGCTTCAATGATTCCTTTAAAAACTTTAGCATTCCACTTTTCGTTGTTCTCGAAAGTCATATAAACCGTTGCGACCTTGCCTTTGTTTAAACGAAGAATGTTTTCAATATACGACTGTTCGAGCGGTAGCTGTCCTGGTGCAGCCATATCTGCCATAGGACCTCCACCGACACCTGGTGCCTGCTGGCTTTGCGCCATATCCTGCGGCACACCCATACCTGCCATGCCTCCCATCATGCCACCCATGCCATTCATACCATTCATTCCATTTTGCTGCCGGTAATAAGGATTAAAATTATTCATCAACAAACCTCCCTAAAAGGTGTTAAACACATTTGGACAATCACTTTGTTTCGGCTGATAAAAGCAGTGAGCCTTAAAGCTTCCAGAATGCGGCTGATTATACCAAGTAGGCGGACAGGCACCACTTGGATCAAAAAACCATAATGAGTTTTTAGCAGGATGAAAACGCTGACCATTTATAACTCTTCTTGCCAGCCTTCTTTCGTTCTCGCGAGCACCTTGATAGAAATATCCTTTGATCGTTGCTTCGAATCCTCCTGGTCGTTGGAACACCATTTGCTGCATTGTACGGATATTTTTAAAATCAAGACAATTGCCACGAATTCGATTAACCCCAGTGTTACCCACAAGCAGCATGCCCTGATCGCCTTCACCTTCAGCCTCAGCACGTATTAAACGTGCAAGCAAGTCAATATCTTTACTGTTTGCTTTAATGACAGCCAATTTCCTTCCCCCTCTATGTGTTGATTCTTGGTGTACAAGCAGGGAAACAGAACATTCGATATATGTGTATGAGCCTTTTTGGAAAACTAGACCTTGCCATAATAAAAAAACCTTTGCCTGATAAACAGACAAAGGTATAAGATATAAATTTTACACTTGCAAGAAAGCAGGCACAGCTTCTTTTGTAAGGATGTTTCCGACATAGAAAGATCCGAATTCGCCGAAGCGTGCGCTTACTTCGTCAAAGCGCATTTCGTATACTAATTTTTTAAATTGAAGCATGTCGTTTGAGAACAGCGTCACGCCCCATTCCCAATCGTCAAAACCGACAGATCCAGTGATGATCTGCTTTACTTTTCCTGCATATCCGCGGCCGATCATACCGTGGGAGTACATCATCTTTTTGCGATCTTCCATAGAAAGCATGTACCAGTTGTCGTCACCATCACGGCGCTTGTCCATCGGATAGAAGCAAACATGCTTCCACTTAGGAAGTTCTGGGAACAGGCGGGCTTTGATCATGGGATCCATCTCGCCGCTCTCGTTTTGCGGATTGTATGTGCTTAGCTCTACAACTGAAACGTAAGAATAAGCTTTAATCGTATATTGAGCAAAAGCTGTTTTATTAAATGCGTTCTCGATCTCGTTCAATTCTTCCATTGTTGGGCGAAGAAGCATCATCATAAAATCAGCTTTTTGGCCCATGATGCTGTAAAGGGCATGGCTGCCTGTTTTATTTGCTTCTACGTTCTCCCACTTTTCAAGAAACGTAAGAAATTCATTAATCGCGTATTCGCGCTGGTCACTCGAAAGTGTTTTCCAAGAGGCCCAATCCATCGTACGGAAATCATGAAGACAATACCAGCCTTCTAGTGTAATCGCTGCTTCACTCATCGTATAATTCACTCCCTGCTAAAAATAAACACGTCCCTACAAATATACCATAAGTAGGGACGAATCCAAAAAGGGTTAGCTGAATTGACGGAGAGTGTACTCGATCTTGGCTTTTACGTTAGATGGATTTTGCAGCTCAGCACGTGTAAGGGTCATGCGCACCTTCGTTTCATCAAGGTCCATCGCTTCTTCCAGCATGCCGAACAATCCTTTTCCGCGTTTGTCGATCTCCATTAAAAGCTCGATGCTGTCGCTTTGCGGAACTAATATGACTTCCAGTTCATCAAGTTTCCCTGCATAAGCACCTGAAGTTGGTACGTACTCGAATTCTTGCAGGAAAGGAAGTCTGCGGCGCATATAGCGCGGAGCAGATCCGCAATATGCTTTGCGAAGCCTGAATCCAAGCTGTTCGATCGCATCAAAAATGGCAGATGTTTCTGCATCTGGGTGTACACGAATCTGATCGTTGTCTGTTGGATCAACTGCCATCTGAATATCCAGACCAGTCTTGATCCAAACAGGGGTGTGTCCGAGTGTATAAGGCGTATCATATGGAAGTTTAAGTGAGAAAGGAATCTCTTGGGAACTTCCTGCTTTTACAACAAGACTTGTGCCAACCCTAGAGTTTTCAATCGCTGCTGTATCACGTACTTTTTTATCATCGACTTCACGATAAAATTCTGTCATCACGTAAAGGGTGATGTGGTCAATGTTCTGATCCACTTTTCCGCCTTCTATTTTAATCGTACCTGTAATGGTTTCGCCTGGTGAGTAAGTATCCTTATCTAAAATCGTGTCTACCTTTGCTGCTCCAATTCCTACACTAGCTAACATACGGTTAACAAAAGACATGCTGATTCCTCCTCCAAATTTATCTCTCAATTTTACGGAAGGAAAAGGAAAAAGATTCATTTACAAATAAAAAAACTTTCTCCCGATTTGGAAGGAAGTTTTCTTCGTTTTATGAGACCATTTTTCTGCAAACTTCTGCACATCTGAAGCAGGCTTTCGCACACTCCTGACAGTGCTGGTGATCGTGCTGTTCACATTCTTTACCGCAAGCTTCACATACTTTAGCGCATAGTTCACAGATCTCGTTGATGAATGGGCTGTTTCGTGCCATCATCTCTGCGGCAAAGCTGCAAATATCCGAGCATTCACGGTCGAGCCTGATACAATTCGCCATCATCTTAACGTCTCTTTCTTGCAAACAAGCGACATAGCAATGGTTACACGCCTGCATGCAGCGCAGGCATTCATCGATACATTCTTGATAAGTTTGGTGCATCCTTAAAAACGCCTCCCTAAATAAGATTTCAGTAAAAGGTTTCCCGGAGATACAACTTTTAAACGATTACTTTGAGAAACATCTAAAATCTAAAATGTTTTTTTGAGTATGCTACTTTGAATAGTTGATTGGAGAGGAAGGTTGCGAGACTCCTGCGTGCCAGCTACCTGAATAAGCTTCAAGCAAGGCATGCGACGAGGAAGCCCGCTTCGGTAGGATTTCTTGCAGACGCAGGAGCACACCAACTTCCTTGAGGTGAGACTCCTAACGACGCATAGCGTCATGAGGCTCACCGCACGCCCCGCGGAAAGCGAGCAACCTGGAGCGGAAGTCAACATCCTCAAATAATAGACGTTTAAAAATTCAAAATAAAAGAACTTCTTCTATCAAGCGCTTACAACTGTATGCATAGGTTTAAAAGGTTATAAAAAAGGAGTAACCTAATAGGGAATGTAAATTGCAGAGTCAGAAAAAGATTTATAGGAGGCTATTTTTCACATGAGCGATCTTTTTATAGATTTAAAAAACAAAGTACAAGCAGCGAATCCGGTTATCGTTTTTCCTGAAGGTACGGATGAAAGAATTCTAGAAGCAGTAAGTCGTCTAGCTTCTGAAAAAGTTTTGCAGCCTATTTTGGTAGGAAACCAAGCGGAGGTTTCTGCAAAAGCAGAAGCGGGTGGATTTTCACTTGATGGAGTAGAAGTTCTTAACCCATCAGAATATCCAGAGTTTGATGCATTAGTTGATGCATTGGTAGAACGCCGTAAAGGAAAAACAACAGAAGAGCAGGCACGCAAGATTTTACTGGATGAAAATTATTTTGGCACGATGCTCGTTTACACTGGAAAGGCTCAAGGACTTGTAAGCGGAGCGGCTCATTCTACGGCTGACACGGTTCGTCCGGCTCTTCAAATCATTAAAACAAAAGAAGGCGTTAAGAAAACGTCTGGTGCGTTCATCATGGTTCGCGGCGACGAGAAGTATGTATTCGCAGACTGCGCGATTAACATTGCACCGTCCAGCCAGGATTTAGCTGAATCTGCAGTGGTTTCTGCTGAAACTGCTCGCGTTTTCGGCATCGACCCGAAAGTAGCTTTACTTTCTTTTTCAACAAAAGGATCTGCTGTTTCGCCTGAGACTGAAAAAGTAGTGGAAGCATTAGAAGTTCTTAAGGGGATGGACCCGAACTTTACGTATGATGGAGAGCTTCAATTCGATGCAGCATTCGTACCGTCGGTTGCAAGGAAAAAAGCGCCGAATTCACCATTAAAAGGGGAAGCGAACGTATTTATCTTCCCAAGCCTTGAAACAGGGAACATCGGCTACAAGATGGTTCAGCGTTTAGGCGGATTTGAAGCGATCGGACCTATCTTACAGGGCTTGAACATGCCTGTAAACGATCTATCCCGCGGCTGTAATGCAGAAGACGTTTATAAACTAGCTTTGATCACAGCGATGCAATCACTAGACGTTAAATAATATGGAAAGCCAGCTCTCTGAGCTGGCTTTTGTATGTCTTATTAAGATAATCGGTCTCGGAAAAATACATGATCACATAAAAAAGATCGTTCATCACATAATTTACCATTTAAAGGGAATTGTTGTCCGCTTGAAAAAGACACTGCCACCTAAAGTGACAGTGCCTTCTCATTTCGATCCCACATTCTCTGTATGTTTCCTGGAAGCAGCTCGCTTTCTTCCGATGATAGCTGGCCGCTGTAAAAGAGCTCGCTGTTTTTGTGCAGCACATTCAATAGACGGGCGTGGATATCTGCAACAGTAAGGGGACGGCCGAGCAGCTCGGCCAAACTCGCCATAACATCAGGCTTGATCTCAGGGTATTGAAACTTGGTCGTTTTGCCTCTTAAGCCCCGCTTGTAAAACTCGCCAATCAATGCCGCACGTTCAGAACCGCTGCCATCCACGCAAAGGTAGATCTGCACCGCAACACCGCCGCGCATACGCCGCTGAGAAATGCCTGCGAATTTTTTTCCGCCGATGCTTAAATCATAGCTTCCCGGGCAATAAGAACCAACGATCTCATAGGCTTCAAAAGACGCCCCGTAAGGTTCAAGGAGCTGCTCCACTAATGCGGTCATCGTGTCATAGCCTTGGTTGATGTCGATCGTCCCTTCTTTTTCAGGGAGAATGAGTGAAATGTTCAATACGCCTTCATCCAGTACAACGGCAAGACCGCCGGAATTCCGTACGATCACCCGATAACCGCCAGCCTCCAAGTAATCGATCCCGTCCTTTAGATAGGGAAGCCGTGTATCCTGAATGCCGAGGACGATCGTATTGTGGTGGACCCACGTGCGTGCCGTGGCAGGCGAGTTTCCGCTTCCGATCGATGTGCATAGTGTATCGTCGGTCGCAAAAGACTGCCTCGCATCAAATCCCGGTCCGAGCGTTGACTGGTCGATCAGCCGCCAAGCAGGCTGTTCTAACAGATGATTCGTCATTACAGTTTCTCCGCAACGATAATAAAGGATTTTGGAATGCCGCGGTCAAGTTCGTCTGGATGCGGTTCTTCAACGAGCTGTTTGATCCAAAGACCCTGGCTGCCGATTGCCGTAATGATCTCTCCAAGCGTCCATTGGCGGATTTGAACTTGGAACGGAGCTCGTTCTTCAGAAGTTGCATATTGCAATTCTGGCAGGAATTTGGAGTAAGCGACATCCATCGTTACAAGCTCTTCGCTAAAATAATCACCAGTGACTTTGTGCTTTCTTACGGCCTGACTTTTTCCTTGAGATTCTATCAGTTTTGTAGAAACAGGATGGAAGTCTTGCAGAATCAGTTTTCCGCCTTTTTTTAACAAGCCAGCGACTACCGCAAAGTAAGCGTTCAAGTCGGTGAAATAATGCAGAATGCCGTTTTCCATGAAGGCCATATCATAATCACCTGTCAGTTCTGATGCTGGCAGGTTTAAAATGTCTTCAACAACATAGCGGATGTTAACGTCAGCAGCTTCAGCCAGTTCGCGTGCGTATGCAGCGTTCGATTCTGAAATATCGATAACTGTAGCGTCAGCTCCAAGCAAAGACAATGCGACAGCTTTACTGCCGTGTGATCCTAAAAGGTTTACGATCTTTTTGCCAGACACATCCCCAACATACTGATCGAGTGGCTGAAGCCGTCTTTTTGGATTTTTCAATATGCGGGATACCGCTTTTTCAGGCGCGCCAAAACGGTTGACCCAAGCCTGATAAGAACTGTTGCTCCATGCCTGTCCATTTTTTAATCTTCGTTCTTGATCCATGAATTGTTCCTCCTGCAATCTATATAAAAGTTGAGTACGCTTCTTTGTTAAGTTGATTGGAGCGTAAGGTTTGAGACTCCAGCGCGATGAGTGGGACAGGTGAGACTCCTAATGGTGCAGAGTGCTAGGAGGCTCACCGCACACCCCGCGGAAAGCGAGCATCCTGGAGCGTAAATCAACATCGAGCCATATAAAACTATCATTTCCGTTATAAGCTTTATCTAGTATAACTCATATTGAAAGGGGAAGAAAATGGTGGATTTATGGCACCTTTTGCCGATATAAATGAGAGCAGATATAGAAAAAAATAGTGGTTGTTTTGAAAGTTAGTAACACGATACAATAGGGTATATTCTATTAGATAAATCACACATTCTATTAAATAAATCACACATTTTGTTCAGAAAAAACCTTCTCAACATGATTATTGAGGAAGGGATTTTTCTTTTTTAAGAGAACTCTTACCTATAAATGCTGGCAGAAGGAGCAGGAAAAAATTCAATGGCGAAACCATTAGGAAAGCTGCACGAAGAAAAAGTGTTTAAAGACCCGGTACACCGCTATATTCACGTTCGGGATGAACTGATCTGGCGGCTGATCGGCACGCGCGAGTTTCAGAGACTGCGAAGAATAAGGCAGCTGGGTACGACATATCTAACGTTTCATGGAGCAGAACATAGCCGTTTTAGTCATTCCCTTGGCGTTTACGAGATTACAAGACGAATCATAGATATTTTTCAGGAAAAACAAACATGGGATCCAGAGCAGCGTCTTCTTGTTCTATCCGCAGCGCTTTTACATGATGTGGGACATGGTCCGTTCTCTCACTCCTTTGAAAAAGTGTTCGGCGTAGATCATGAGGAGTTCAGCCGGGACATCATCTTAGGTGATACAGAAGTGAATAGCGTCCTTTTGCAAATGGGAGAAGATTTCCCGAAGCAGGTTGCAGAAGTGATCGCGAAAACACACCCTGACAAGCTGATCGTCAGTCTGATCTCCAGTCAGATTGATGCGGACAGAATGGATTATTTGCTGCGTGATGCGTACTTTACTGGGGTCAGTTACGGAAATTTTGATATCGAACGAATTCTGCGCGTAATGCGGCCTACTGAGGATGGCGTTGTCATTAAATCCAGCGGCATGCATGCGGTAGAGGACTATATTATGAGCCGTTATCAGATGTACTGGCAGGTTTATTTTCATCCTGTTACGCGCAGTGCAGAAGTGATTTTAAGTAAAATTCTTCATCGGGCGAAGGAGCTTTACGAGACAGGGTATACATTTAAAAGAGAGTTGTCTCATTTTAAGACACTTTTTGAAGGCAGCGTGTCTTTAGAGGATTATATATCACTCGACGAGGGTGTCATTCATTATTATTTTCAAGGCTGGATGGATGAAGAGGATCCGATTTTAAGTGATCTTTGCATCCGTTTTATCGACAGAAAACTATTTAAGTATACTGAAATGGTTTCATTTACAGACGGTCATTTATTGTCTGCCTATTTTCAGGAAGCTGGAATCAATCCGAAATATTATCTTGTCGTCGATTCATCTTCTGATCTTCCGTACGATTTTTACCGTCCTGGTGAAAAAGAAGAGCGGCTACCGATTAATCTGTTGAAACCAAACGGAGAGATCCGGGAGCTATCAAGAGAATCAGATGTGGTTGAAGCGATATCAGGAAAGCGCCGCACCGATCATAAGCTGTATTTTCCGCTAGATTTGATCGAGAGCATTAAAGACGAGTCACTAAAAACGAAGATAAATGAGATTTTACATAAATAGAACGAAAAAGGATGTTAGGGGGAAGTGCTGTGTTTGAGGATCATTTAAAGGTTGTCACTCTGATTCAGGAAGCCGGTGAAGTGATAGGCCGAAAAAAGCTTCAAAAAATGGTGTATATTGCGAAGAAGTTGAACTTTCCTTTTCAAGAAAAATACCAGTTTCATTTTTACGGACCGTATTCTGAAGAACTGACGCTGAAGATTGAAGAGCTTTGCAACATGGGTTATATACATGAAGTGAAGGAAAAGGTAAGCGGCTATTCGCAATACCGATATGCTGTGAACGAAGAAGGACAGAAGCTCCTATCAACTTATGGAGCAGAAATCGAGTTGCTGGGTGATTGCGTTCGATCTATGAATGAACAATCGTCCCGCTTCTTGGAACTCGTATCGACGATCATGTATTTTGATAAGTTTGATGCAGATGAGATCAAAGAGAAGGTTCAAACGGTAAAAGCAAAGCAGAAGTATACGGAAGAAGAAATGGAAGAAGCTTTTGCTTATATTTCAAATTTAAAAAATACAGTGCAATAGAAATAAACCTGTTTGAGGGCTGCTTTTGGCCTAAGGACAGGTTTTTTATTTACCATTTAAACTGTAGAGGGTGACCGTGATGATACAGTCCATAAAAGTAGATGAAGCCTAGAAATAAAGATAACGGAATAATTAAGCCAAGGAGAGTTGTTACAAAACCTAGGAAAATACTTTTTTCGTATAAACGAGTGCCGTAATAACCGATTCCAAGGGCTAAGGACATTAAAAATAAAACAGTAGAAACAAGTACTAAATTCATGCTAGCACCCCTTTGTTAACAGCATATCCACCTCTATATGACTGTAAACGACAGTTTATATGAAACTTTTTAATTCTGATTGCGACTAATAGGAAAAAGGAGGGCTTAGTGATGAAAAACATGAAGCTTATTTTTATGGCATGCCTGCTCGTTCTCCTTGCCGCTTGCGGCAGTAAGCCAGCACCTGAAGAGGACAATAAGAGCGGAGCACCCAAAGTAGAAAATGATATGCCAGCAGAAGCAGCTGGTGTGAAGGCAGAAGTGAAACTTGAAGATGGAAGTGAAGAAGCTAAAATTACGCTGAAAAACAGTTCGGATAAAGAGATCGGAACAGGAGTCGCTTTTACTCTGGAAAAGTGGGAAGACGGAAAATGGAACAAGGTCAATCCAGATCAAATGTTCACCGAGCAGATGATCATGGTGAAAGCAGGAGAAAACTATGAGCAGCCGATTGAACTAAAGGATCAAGAGGCAGGAACATACCGAGTAGCGAAAACTTTTTTTGAAGAAGAAAAGAAGCATGAGGTAGCGGCGGTATTCGAAAAGAAATAATAAAAGACCGGTTTCAGCCATAGTTAGTCTAGAGCTGACCGGTCTTTTTACTTATTTTATTCAGATAAGTGCTTTTGAAGGGGCAGCCAATAATTTTCATGCCATCCAGCTTCAAGGTGTGGTTTTTGCTCTTCTGGAAAACCTGAATGTGTAAAGACAAGCAATGTCTCATCACCCTTTGTTTGTATATCAAACTTTGCAATGGAATAGACACCGGGTTCCCAGTTTGCTGCACGCCATGCTTGTACAATTCGCTCGTTAGCAACAAGTTCAATTGTTCTGCCTTCAATCATGCCTCCGAATAAAGAAAAATGGCCGCCTTCTTCAGGTACGATTTTTGTTGGTGCACCACCTGTTACTTCACTAAACTGCTGTTCATTTAATAGCGTTTCATACACACTGTTAGGGCTTGAATGAATAATAACTTCTTGATAAATATTTGCTGACATATTTTATTCCTCCTAAATTACTTTTTACCTGTACCCCAAGGATCAGGTTCGATATTCTGACCTTCTGCCAATCGTTGAAGTCTCGTCATGTAGTGAGTCCAGCCTTGGTCATTGGACGTCATTTTTTCGCTCGGAATATCAAAATGATTTAATGTGAGAAGCGTACCGCTTTCTTGAGGTGTCAGCAGAAATTCTACGGTGCTCGACCCGGGCGGCATGATTTCTAAGCCTTCCCATCCCCAAGTTAGTACTACTTTTTCATAGGGAGTAATTTCTTTATATTCTCCTAATGCAATGTTTTCTCCGTTGATATCTATTCTGTATTTACCGCCGATTCTAGGTTCAAGCAAAACTTGCTGTCCGATCCAGCGAACCATTTTATCGGGATGAATAAAGAATGAAAATAAGGTCTTTGGTGAACACTCAATAAAAATCTCTTTTGTAAGTACTGGGGTCTTATCGTTCATTGTTTCTCCTTTCTTCCTCTTCTGCAGCTTCTTTTAAGCGCAATAAGCTATCGTCCCAAAATTGATCGATAAACTCTTTTAAATCTTTAAAACCTTCCTTTCGTATTCGGTAATAGCGCTTTGTTCCTGATTTCCGTACTACTACAAGTCCGGAATTTTGAAGAACCTTCAGATGCTGCGAGACAGCGGGAGCAGAGATCTCAAACTGTTCTGCGATAGCAGTAGATGTTAACTCTCCATTGCGCAATAAATTTAATATTTCCCTTCGGCTAGGGACTGATAATGAAGCGATCACTTTTTCTATCATGTTTATAATTTAGCATTCACTTAATTAAGTGTCAACTTAATTTAAAAAAGAGCATAAAAAAGTCATCCGCATTGGGATGACTTCAAATTTTTTAGTGTGGCAAAAACGCTAGCTGATAGAAGAATAAGACAGCGAACAAATAGACTAAGAAAGGAACTTCTTTATATTTGCCTTTAACAATTTTTAAAATTGGATAAGAAATGAATCCAAGTGCGATTCCTGTAGCGATGCTTGAAGTTAGCGGCATCGTTAAGATGATTAAGAACGCCGGAAATGCTTCGTCAAGCTCGTTCCAGTTGATTTTGCTAAGTGAGCCAAGCATCAAGCTTCCAACGATGATCAATGTTGGTGCTGTAATCGCAGCAAGACCTGAAATCGCACTTACGAGTGGTGCGAAGAATGCAGCAGCGATAAACAGTATAGCAACGACTACAGATGTTAAACCTGAACGTCCGCCTGCAGCAACACCTGATGAAGACTCAATGTAAGCACTTGTTGGGCTTGTTCCGAAAGCTGAACCGACAGTTGTTGCTACTGAATCTGCTAGAAGCGCCTGGCGCGCACGAGGCATCTTATTGCCTTTCATTAGACCAGCTTGCTCTGCAACACCAACCATTGTTCCCGTTGTATCAAAGATCGTTACAAGTAAGAAAGAAAATACGACAGCATATAATCCATATTGGAACACATCTCCAAATGCTGTGATCGGGTCGCCGAAAATGAAAAATTCGTTAGGAAGATTCGGCATCGACATTATTTTGTCCTCGAATTTTAACTGTTTAGTGAAATAAGCAATAGCACCAGTGATGATCATTCCGAAGAACAATGCACCGTTCACGTTAAGAGCCATTAAAATGAGTGTAATCGCAAGTCCGCCTAGTGCGAGCAATACTGTAGGCGAATGCAAGTTGCCAAGTCCAACTAAATTTTCAGGGTGTGCAACGATAATTCCTGTTAAGCGCATACCGATAAAAGCGATGAAAAGTCCGATACCAGCTGTAATTCCGTGCTTTAAGTTTGCTGGAATCGACTCGATTAATTTTTCACGAAACGGGGTTAACGATAATATAACAAAAAGGATACCCGCTACAAAAACAGCACCGAATGCGATGCGGTAATCAATATTTGTATTGTTTCCTACTACTGAGAATGCAAAATACGCGTTTAAACCCATTCCTGGAGCAATGGCTATCGGATAGTTAGCGAGTAATGCCATCCATAATGTTCCGACTACTGTGGCAATGATCGTTGCCATAAAGACTGTATCAAAAGGAACGCCAGCTGAATGTAAGATGATTGGGTTAACAATAACGATATAAACCATTGTTAAAAAGGTTGTAATACCCGCCGTAATTTCAGTTTTTACTGTTGTACCAAGTTCTTTTAGCTTAAAAAAGGATGAAAGCATATGTTTGGACCTCCAAAATACGAACGATTTATAAGTACATGATATATAATATTCGTTTTTAGGTAATTATTCAACCTATTTATGAGAAGTTTCTTTCTGAGAGTTTTTGCTCTTTTTTGTGATACAATACGTGGTAACAATGAATTGTTTAGAGGAGCTGGAAGCATGAAAGATTTTTTCAATTCCAATAACGCCAAAGACGGCGATAAAAAGAAAAAAGGTATGGGGTTCACCATTATTTCAGGTGACTCGACTGACGGTCATGGCGGATACGGTGTTGGAAGCTTAACGCTAGATCACGTTACACCTGTAATTGTAGATGTGGTAGACGCTGTAGCGTATATCGATATGGGCGCTATGCACGCTCGAAGTGATGTTGAAAAGCGCATTAAGTTCACTCCGAATCGCGAAGATACGCCAAACCCAAGATTGTATTGGCTCGTTTGGGTGACGATCAACCGCGGTCCAGAGGGTCCTTATTATTTCGGTTTAACAGCTTGTGAGATGCAAGTAGACGTTGAAGCACGAAGAGGATATAAAAGTTTGCCTGAACACGTGAATCGCATGGATAAATCCATGAAGGGCAAAGTCATCGTCGAGGATATGGATGTGAATGCCCGCCGAGTGCTCGGAAATTTCTTAAAAGAGCATGATGAAGAAATGTTTAATCGTTCTGGAGATGAAATCAAGTCTTTAGTGGAATAAAAATGGCAAAGTTATGAACCTTTTTTGAACATTTTTTAAAAAACTTGTGACAAGAAAGCACTTCCATTAAACTAATAGATAGCATTGTACACACAATGTTTCTAGGACAATAAAGTGCCCGGGACCCTCGTATAGGTCTCGGGCATTTTATTTTGTTCTGGATTTGTGTATGGGTGGGTGAGTCGAAAAGGTACGAAGGGTGTCGACTCGCGGATATATGCACTAAACTCGCGGGATTATGGTCAATTCTTGCGGGATTAACGTAAGAATTTCAGGAATTATGGCTAAAACTTCAGGAATAATTGGTTAATGCTTATAAAAATCCCCGCCAGCTCACAAGCTGACAGGGATCCACCGACTCACCAAGAAAAGATCCGCTTGAAAAATCCTTTTTTCTCTTCTTTTTTCTCCAGTTTTTCTTTTATTTCTTTAGAAACTCCGTGTTCATCACAAAATTCTACAGGTTCTGTTCCTTTTTCATAATACGAGATGCGCGTTACCGGGCAGCTTTCCGTTGCGAGCTTTCCGTTTTGCGGGTTGATCGTGACTGCGGTTACACCTTCTGGCTGCTCAAAGGACAAGATCTGTTTGTTTTTCAATGCACCCTCCATAAAATACGCCCAGATCCGCTTTGAGTATCCTGTATCATTCACATCATGCAGCTCTTCGTTATTATCGTACCCGACCCAAACTCCAGTTACGAGCTGTGGTGCATAACCGACCATCCAGCTGTCATTTGGTGTGGAGCCAGACTTCCCAGCCATTGGCCGAGTCAAATAATGATTGATGCTTGACCCTGTTACACTCGTATAATCATTCAGTTTTTCATCAAACGTTCCAGCTAAAAGATCTGTCATGACAAATGCTTTGTTTTCATCAATCACTTGTTCACTCTCATATTCATGCTGATAGAGTACTTCACCTTTTGAATCGGTAATTTTCGTAATGAAAACAGGGTCCGCTTTCTTTCCGCCGTTTGCAAAGACTCCGTATGCATTTGTAAGTTCTAAAACGCCGACCGCTTTTGAGCCAAGTGCCAAGGAAGGGATCCCTGCAAGCTCGCTCTTAATGCCGAATTTCTTTGCTGTTTTTACAAGCTTATCCGGTCCTAAATAAAGGTTTGTTTTTACCGCATAGATGTTGTCGGAAAGAGCGAGTGCTTGTGCCATCGTTATAAAGTCGTTTGCGTAGCGATTCTTAAAATTTTTTGGTTTATAATTTGTGACTCCGTCTGCCATAGCAAATGTTGTTGGTTCAGACTTGATAGGAGTTGAGGCTGTATACCCGTGTTCCAGCGCTGTATAATAAAGGAACGGCTTAAAGGTTGAACCTGGAGCTCTTCTAGCCTGTAGTGCGCGGTTGAACGAACTTTCTTTAAAATTCCGCCCGCCAACTAATGCTTTTACATCACCACTGCGAGGATCCATCGCCACAAGAGCAGTCTGTATATTGCTGTTATCGATAATCCGGTTTTCAATCGTGTGCTCTGCTACCTCCTGCATATGAGGGTCGAGTGTTGTGTAGATGCGCAGACCGCCGAACTGAACCGAGTTTGTATTGATGTTGAGTTCCTTTTTCAGCGTACGCATGACAGCATCCTGAAAATATGGTGCAACTGCTGCAACTTCTTCGTCCTCTTCCTGAACATAAGTTAATTTTTCAGAAACGGCGTTCTTTATCTTTCCTTTTTTGATAGAACCGTCTTCGGCCATACTTGTCAGGATGATTTCCTGTCTCTTTTTTGCGTTTTCTTCATGCAGGATCGGAGAGTAATAGCTCGGGCCTTTCGGAATTCCAGCGAGCATGCTTGATTCAGCAAGTGTTAGTTCCTCAGCATTCTTTCCGAAATAGTACCGGGAAGCGGACTGGATTCCGTATGATCCGTGTCCATAATAGATTGTGTTTAAATATCCTTCTAAAATCTCATCCTTTGAATAACTCATTTCGAGACGAAGTGTATAAAAAGCCTCTTGAAATTTTCTGCGCCATGTTTTTTCATGCGTTAAAAAGAGGTTGCGGGCATATTGCTGTGTGATCGTGCTTGCTCCTTGTACTTTAGAGCCGGCTTTAATATCAGCTAATAAAGCGCCTGCGATTCTCTTAAAATCAAAGCCATTATGTTTATAGAAACTCTTATCTTCAATTGATATCGTAGCTTTTATTACATCTTTATCTATTTTTTTAAGAGGAAGCCAGTATCGGTTCTGTCCGCCATTGTTAATCTCGCCCATCTTAGAACCGTCGGCTGCATACATGATCGTTGTTTGCGGTACTAAAAGAGCAGGTGGACCCATGAGTTTGGCAAGCAGCAAAAGTCCGATAAATGATAAAACAAGACTTCCTGAGGCAATAAGTCCCCATTTTTTGATCCAGCGTATTTTTTGCTGTTTCGTAGCTTCTTTATAAATCTGCCAAAACTTCATAATCCGCCCTCCTTAAAATCCACTTTTCCTTATCTAGTATGGTGAAAAAAGGCTTCTCTTAAACGTAGGTTCTTTTCTAGATAGCATCCTGTTGAAAAAAATGATTGGAGTGGAAGGTGCGAGACTCCTGGGGGATTAGCGGGACAGGTGAGACTCCTAACGGCGCATAGCGCAGAGGAGGCTCACCGCACGCCCCCCGGAAAGCGAGCATCCTGAAACGGAAATCAACTCCTCATAAATGCTATAATGTCAAAAGATGAAGGAGGTAGAGAAATGCTTATACAAAACATTCGTTATATGACGGTGGCTGAAGATGGCAAATGGACCGTTAATTCTGGGGAAATCCTTATTAAAGACAACAAGATTGAGAATATAGGAAACTTTACATATGAAGAATCTATCGAAAAAGTAGACGGAAAAGGCATGCTCACCTTGCCTGGACTAGTAAATGGTCATCAACATACGCCGATGTCGTTATTGCGCTGCTATAGTGATGATGTGCCGCTTATGACATGGCTGAACGAAAAGATGCTGCCTCTTGAAATGAAAATGATCGACGAAGACCGGTACTGGGGAGCTCTTTTATCAATGGCAGAGATGATTAAGGGCGGAACGACGGCATATGCAGATATGTATATCGGAATGGATCAAGTAGCTGAAGCTGCAGTGGAATCTGGAATCCGGGCAGTCATTGCACGCGGGCTTATCGCGATGGATGATAATTATGAAGGGCGTTTGCGAGAAGCTGCTGATGTTGTTGACCGATGGCACGGGAAAGGCAATGGCAGAGTGACAACGATGATCGCTCCGCATTCTCCGTATATGTGTCCTCCAGACTTTTTGAAAGCAGCAGTCGGACTTTCTAAAGAGAAGGACGTACCATTGCATATTCATCTTGCAGAGACGAAAGACGAAGAACGCATGATTCAGGAAAAATATAAAACGAGACCTGTTCAATATTTGCAGCAGGCAGGTGTTTTCGAACGGCCAGTTCTGCTTGCACACGGTGTTCACTTTAATAATGATGATTATAAAATTCTTGAGTCTGTTTCAGGAGGGATTATTCACAATCCAGTCAGCAATGCGAAACTCGGATGCGGCATAAGCGATGTTAAGAGACTGCTTGAATCTGGGATTAAGGTGGGGCTTGGAACAGATGGACCGGCTAGCGCAAGTTCACTTGATCTGTTTTTTGAAATGAAAGCAGCAAGTTGGTTCCAAAAGCTGAAATATGAAGACGCTGCAGTTTTGAGTGCCCATGATGTACTAACGATGGCGACACAAAACGGAGCAGACATTTTAGGGATAGGCGAAGAAACAGGATCATTAACGGTTGGTAAAAAAGCAGATTTGATCTTGATGGATATGAACAAACTGCATCTAACGCCTGGTCATGAAACGGCAAATCTGCTCGTGTATGCAGCGACTGGACAAGATGTTGATACAGTGATCATCGATGGGGAAATCGTGATGCGAGGCCGAGAGCTTAAAACGATAGACGAAGAAAAAGTGATGGCAAACGCGAAAGAGCGGACAAAACAGCTCTTAGGGCGGTTGTGAAATAAGAAAAAGCACCCAGAGCGGGTGCTTTTTTTCGTACATTATGAAACTCGCTGTTCTTCTTTAACAGGTGCCTTTTCCCATGCTTCGAGTTCGCCAAGTTCAGGGATGCTGTCTGCATAGAACACTGGGTCTTTTCCGCGTTTTCGCTGTTCGAGATAATGACGCAATACTTTAAAGGCAAGTTTCCCTAATAGCGCAAGTGCTACAAGGTTGATCGTTGCCATGAATGCCATTGACAAGTCTGCTAAATCCCAAACGATCTGAAGGCTCGCTAACGCGCCGAACATGACCATGCCAAGCACAGCAATACGGTAGATGAAGATATTTGTTTTACTCTTTTTAATGAATTCAATATTTGTTTCACCATAATAGTAGCTTCCGATAATGGAGCTGTAGGCAAACAGGAAGATAGAGATCGCAATAAAGATACCAGCCCAGCCTCCTACATGTGATTCAAGTGATGCTTGAAGCAGTTCGATCCCAGTAAGATCTGATTTTCCATAAGCATCTCCCATAAGGATGATGAAGCCAGTAGCACTACATACTAGCAACGTATCAACAAATACACCAAGTGTTTGAATTAATCCTTGTTTTGCCGGGTGGCTGACTACAGCTGTAGCAGCTGCGTTCGGTGCACTTCCCATACCGGCTTCGTTTGAGAATAATCCCCGTTTTACACCATTCATGATGGCAGCACCAATTCCTCCGCCGACTGCCTGTTCAAGTCCAAAAGCACTCTTGAATATTAATGCAAACACTGCAGGTACTTGTGAGATGTTTGTAGCCATTACATATAGACCTAAGATGATATAGAACCCTGCCATAATCGGAACGATAACTTCCGAAACTTTAGCGATACGCTTCACTCCGCCAAAAATAACAAGTGCTGTAAGTCCGACTAAAGCTAGTCCAATAACAGTACGGTTTGTTCCAAATGCAGATTCAAAAGCTAAAGAAATGGTATTGGATTGAACCGCGTTAAAGATTAATCCGAATGCCAATGCAATAAAGAAAGCAAAAATGATGCCAAGCCAGCGGGCGTTTAAAGCTTTTTGCATGTAATAAGCAGGTCCGCCTCTAAAGCCTTCTTTATCCTTAATTTTGTAAACTTGTGCAAGTGTACTTTCAATAAAACTTGTCGCTCCACCAAAGAGAGCAACAACCCACATCCAGAAGATAGCTCCAGGACCACCGATCGCAATAGCGATTGCGACACCGGCTAAGTTACCCGTACCAATACGTGTAGCAGCTCCAATACAGAATGACTGGAAAGATGAGACTCCTTTTTTACCCTCTGTAGTAACCATCGCTTTGTCTGTCAGAATACGAAACATTTCCTTGATCATGCGAAGCTGAACAAACTTTGTTTTAACGGAGAAATAAACGCCAAGTCCAAGTAATCCCCCGACAATGACATACGTCCATAACAAGTTGTTCATAAAGCCGATAAACTCATTAGCAATGTTCATAGAATTCCTCCCTGAAAGTTTTTATATAATTCTCAAAAATCAGTTTAATACACGTTTCGACATTTTTCGATAATTTTTGACGTTTTTGTGAATGGGAATTTATACAAGTTAGAGAGTTAGCAGGACGGAAGCACTATCCAGCTAGGTAGGGGACTAGGTGTATCACAAGGAAGTCTCTTTCAAAAGGTTGTTATTTTTTGATGTTTTATTAATGTTCATCGTTGAATAGTTGATTGGAGCGGAAGGTGCGAGACTCCTGCGGGATTAGCGGGACAGGTGAGGCCCTGCAGGCTTGAAGAGCCTAGGGGGCTCACCGCACGCCCCGCGGAAAGCGAGCACCTGGAGCGGAAATCAACCACTTTCAATAAAAAACGCCCGTGCAAAATACACGGACGAATGGCGCGCCAGAAGGTACACACGAGCCGGAAAAGCGAGGCCGGGTCTTCTAAACGAAAACCCGGATGCCTTTACACGTGTGACAGAGGCCTATTTATTTTTAGACGTAAGGACAGTAACGATAAGCGAGCTAAAAGCGACCGCAAACATCAACGCCTCAAAGATCGTCAGAGGCATCACCCCCCTTAACTGTAAGCTGCAAATACAGCGAGATGTCCAGCTTCAGTTTAAAAAAAGGGAATGCGCCGGCCGTCTGTCCTTCTGAACGCTTTCTTCATTATATCATTTAATGGCATGTTAAAAGTCAGCCAAAAGAAACAGGGTGAATGTACTATTTTTAGGATGAGCAGAATAGGGAATCATTGAGAGTGGGCGTATTATGAAATGTCATGATTTCTCGGTGTTCATTTCTCTAAAAAAATGATTTGGAATCTTAGGTCCTGGAATGCTATAATCATTTTGTTTGTAAAAGAACGAAACAACGATGCCTGGCATTTCAAATATATATTAGGAGTGAGACCAACATGAGTATTTGGTTTACTGAAAAACAAACAGAAAACTTCGGAATTACGATGAAGATTAACAAAACATACGTATCTGAGCAAACAGAATTTCAAAAGCTTGATATGGTTGAAACAGAAGAATTCGGAAACATGCTGATCCTTGATGGCATGGTAATGACGACACAAAAAGACGAGTTCGTTTACCACGAGATGGTAGCGCATGTACCTCTTTTCACGCATCCAAATCCTAAGCACGTTTTAGTAGTTGGCGGAGGAGACGGCGGAGTAATCCGTGAAGTTCTTAAGCACCCATCTGTTGAAAAAGCAGTGCTTGTTGAGATCGACGGAAAAGTAATCGAGTACTCTAAAAAGTATTTGCCTGAAATCGCTGTTGACTTAGAGAACCCGCGTGTTGAAGTAAAAGTGGACGACGGCTTCATGCACATCGCAACAAGCGAGAACGAGTATGACGTTATTATGGTAGACTCAACTGAGCCTGTTGGACCTGCTGCAAAGCTATTTGAAAAAGGTTTCTATGAAGGAATCTCTAAAGCACTTAAAGAAGACGGAATCTTCGTTGCGCAAACAGACAACCCTTGGTTCACACCTGAGTTGATCTCTCAAGTTTTCAGTGACGTTAGCGAGATCTTCCCGATCACTCGTCTTTACACAGCAAACATCCCGACTTACCCAAGCGGACTTTGGACATTCACGATTGGTTCAAAGAAACACGATCCATTAGAAGTACCAGCTGAGCGTTTCCACGATATCGAAACGAAATATTGGACACCACAGCTTCACACTGCTGCATTTGCATTGCCGAAGTTTGTAAGTGACCTATTGAAATAAAAAGTGAGAGGGGAGCTTTTACAAGAGCTCCCCATATTTTACATATAAGGAGTGTAAAACTTATGCGTTTTGATGAAGCTTATTCTGGAAATGTATTTATTTTAAGCAAGCCTGATTATAAAACGGCAGATGCAGTACTTTACGGAATGCCGATGGACTGGACTGTTTCCTTCCGCCCTGGCAGCCGTTTTGGTCCTGCTAGAATACGCGAGGCGTCACTAGGATTGGAAGAATACAGCCCGTACATGGACAAGCATCTTGAAGAAGTGAACTACTTCGATGCAGGAGATATTCCATTGCCGTTCGGAAATCCTCAGCGTTCATTGGATATGATTGAAGAGTACGTTTCTACACTATTAGCCGACAACAAGTTCCCGCTCGGCATGGGTGGAGAACACCTTGTAACATGGCCTGTTTTTAAAGCACTGAAGCAAAAATATGATGACTATGTCGTAATCCATATTGATGCACATGCTGATCTTCGCGAGCAGTATGAAGGGGAAGTGTTATCTCACTCAACGCCGATTCGCAAAGTTTGTGATCTAATCGGAGCAGAAAACGTGTATTCTTTTGGAATCCGTTCAGGCATGCGTGAAGAGTTCGAATTCGCTAAAACAAGCGGCATGCATATGTATAAGTTTGACGTTGCTGAGCCACTGAAAGAAGTTCTTCCGACGTTAAAAGGACGCAACGTTTATGTGACGATCGACATCGATGTGCTTGACCCATCTGCAGCACCTGGAACAGGAACGGCAGAAGCGGGCGGAATTACATCTAAAGAGCTTCTTGAAGCGATTCAGCTGATCGCGAAAGCAGACATCAACATTATTGGAGCTGATTTAGTAGAGGTAGCTCCCATTTATGACCCTTCAGAACAAACACCAATCGCAGCAAGCAAATTTCTTCGTGAAATCTTGCTTGGCTGGGTGAAATAATAACTATTTTTCTAGAAAAAAAGGATGCAGTTCCGTTTTGGGGGCTGCATCCTTTTGTTTTTAATAAAATAGGTACAGTTTCGGTGAAAAGAAACTGTTCTTTAATTATACCGTGTCGGGTATGAGGGCGAATAATCCCACATTAAAAGACTTTATTACAGAGTAAAGGGTTTTTATTACAGGGTAATCATATTTAATTCCACGGATAACAGAAAATAACCAGGAGTCGACATTCTGTGACAAATTTCGCGCGCCGTATACCCATACATCTCTACTCAAACAAAAAAGCTACCCCCTACAAAACGGGATAGCTTTCAAACCTGCTATTGCGCTAATTCCTGAAGCTGTTCTTGCTTTCTCCCTTTAAAGAACAGAATAGCTTCCACTGCAAAATATACGGATGATGCTAAACAAACATAGATCCAAATTTGCTGCAGCTTTGCAACTTGCCAAATATCAAGCAGCATGAATAGAGATGGAAGCGTTAATGTTACCCATGACTGAACAAAAGCGACTCTTCCAATGTAAGCTTCATAAGGCTTTTTGAGAGCAGATGATAAATAGAACAAGCACCATAAAAATGCCCACATCACCCAAATAAGAGCGTTAAGTGCATCGTTTTCTTGAATGTAAAAAACTACTGCATATACGAGCGCCATCATCGCAACCCATAGAGAGTACCAGCCGAGACCGGTGGAATCGTACCCTTTCAAAATCGTTGCCCCTAAATAGAGATAGGTGAATCCAAATAAAAAAACAGCCCCATTGTTGAACATTGACCAGTTCGATTGGTCAGATGTAATGATTAAATAGAGCGGCGTAATGACCTGCAAAGCTCCAACTAATATATTAAAAAACGCTACACTTTTTTCTTCTGCTTTACCGAGCAGCATTAAACTGTTCAAAAACAATGCCGCACCAGAAAATAATAATCCGATAGCACCCATAAAATTCCCTCATTACTTTTTAAATTTGTTTCTTTCCGTAATATTGTTGCTATAGAAGTGGTTGATTTCCGCACCAGGATGCTCGCTTTCCGCGGGGCGGGCGGTGAGCCTCCTCGGCTTTGTATGCCTGTGGGGTCTCACCTGTCCCGCTAATCCCTCAGGACAAGGAAAGCTTCGACAGCGATACATCGCACGATGAAAATGTGAGTTTTCATTTTCGAGGAGTCTCGCACCTTGCGCTCCAATCAACTTGCAAACGAAGGTTCTCAGAATAAATCGATTTAAAAGCAACAATCTTTTAGATTATAGACAATAAGAGGTCTGACCTCCTACATTGAATAAATATATAGAAAGAATAAAAGTAAATCAATGGGAACTTAAAGAAATATAAGTGTTTTGTATGACATTTTCATTGAAAAATATCAGAAAATGTCGAAATTTGTTATGCATTCAAGTCTTTTTTGCTATAGTTATGAGTAGATAAATGTCAGTAAAAAGGGGGGAATGGTCGTAATGGAAGCGATTACAAGAGATATGAAATATATACAGGATTTTATTGACCAGCTTTCAGAAGCAGTTGTGCTTGTTGCACCTAGCATGAATATTGCTGCAGTGAATCATCATTTTCTAGAATTGACAGGAGACGCAGCTTTTTTAAAAGGAAAGTCTATTGATGAAATCGTTTTGCGTCACAAAGATGGAGAAGATGGAAACCTTTTAACAGCAAAAGGCTTTATAAGTGTGAAGGTTAGTGAAGGCTTGCTGCCTGTTAAGGAAGATTTCTACCGGTATTTTATATTGAAAGAGCAGCCTTCGGTCGTTCACTCCTGCCAGGAGCCCTTATTAAAAACGCTGATGAACATCGTTCCAGATTTTATTGGGATAAAAGATGGAAACGGTCGCTTCTTGTTTGCAAACGAATTTGTCGGCAAGCTTTTTGAACTGCAAGGATTTGATTTTACAGGGAAAACAGATGCTGACCTTCAAGAGATTAAACCTTTTTTTCGAGATGTCTTTCAATATTGTATTGAAACGGATGAACAAGTCTGGCAGGCGAAGGAAATTGTCCGCTGTGAAGAATTTGTACCTGCAAAAGACGGAAGCACGCGCTTTTTTGATGTCTATAAAATTCCTGTGTTTAATCCGGATGGCTCCCGAAAAAACCTGCTCGTTTTTGGGAGAGAGGTAACGGAAAAGATCGAATCACGCGTGCTGCTGGAAGAGAGTGAAGCGAGATACAGGCTGCTCGCTGAAAATGCGATGGATATGATCACAACACATACGATGGACGGCACATATACGTATGTATCTCCTGCTTGTGAAATACTGCTTGGTAGAAAGCAGGAAGAGCTAATCGGTAAAACAGGCTATTGGCTGCTCCATCCCGAAGATGAAGAAGCAGCTTGGAAAGGTCATGAACAATTAATGGAAGGACCATGCACAGCTACTGTTCAATTCAGGCTGCAGCATAAGAATGGACATTTCGTCTGGATCGAAACGTCTTGTAAAAGCATTGCGGATGATACGGGAAAAGTAGTTGAGATAATAGGAGTTACCCGTGATATATCGGAACGTAAAAAGTCTGAAGAAATGCTCCGCCAATCGGATAAACTTTCGATCGTCGGCCTGCTTGCCGCATCGGTAGCACATGAGATCAGAAATCCTTTAACCTCTTTAAAAGGATTCATTCAGCTTTTTCAGGAATGCGAACAACTCGACGCTGCGAACTATTACAACATTATGCATAAAGAATTGAACCGCATCGATCAAATCATGGGACAGCTGTTATTGATGGCAAAACCGCAAGCGAAGTCTTACAAAAAAACATCGCTTCGGGAGCTCGTTGAGTTTGTAGAAACATTGCTTCAGCCAGAGGCACTTGTACAAAATGTTGAGATTCAAAGTGACTTGTGTGAAAAACTGCCGTATATTACTGCTGAGGAAAATGGACTGAAGCAAGTATTGATCAATGTGGTTAAAAACGCCATGGACTCTATGGCAAAGGGTGGAATCATCTCCATTGAAGGAAAAAGGGTAGATGATTGCATTCATTTGATCGTAAAAGATCAAGGATGCGGAATCCCGGCAGACCGTCTTGAAAAGCTTGGAGAACCTTTTTACACAACAAAAGAAAAAGGGACCGGCCTTGGCTTGATGATAAGTTCAAAAATTATGAAAGAGCATAAAGGTGAGCTTAAGTTTCATAGTGAGGAAGGCAAAGGAACGACGGTTAGTATGATACTGCCTGTTTAAATAGTGAAGGCTGACTCGTAATCATGAGTCAGCCTTTTCGTTTAATCAAAGCTTTAATGATATACTATTTCTATATTAAGTTACATTAAAGGTTTTTCAGGGGGGATAAAGTGACTGATAATCAGAAAAATTTAATGTCTAATTACTATTCATTGAAGTCTGTTTCCCAGAAGATGTTTAAATTGATTAGTAAACAATTAAATGTGAAAACTACGTATGTAACCAAAAGAGGAGAAACAGCGATGACTGTCCTCAGTTCCTATAATGAAGAAGAAGAGATTATACCAGAAGGATACAGTGTAGAGTACGGTGGAACGTATTGTCGTTTAATCATCATGAATGAAGGTGACGTCATGCATACCACAAACTTAATGAAAGATGCTATTACAAGAGAGTTAGAAGTTACTGGTCAATTAAACGTCAAAGGTTTCTTAGGTGTGACGTTAAAAGATTTAAATGGAAATGTGTTCGGTACGTTATGTGTGATGGACAGAGAAGAAAGAAATTTTTCTGAAGACGATATTAACTATCTAAAATCAATAGCTGATATATTATCTCACATGATTGAGCTAGATCAGACAAAATACAATATCGGATTTTTAAGTGTTCCGATTATCCCAATTACAAATGGCATATCCATTCTTTCTTTACAGGGTATTGTAGATGACAAACGTTCGGAACAGATCATGAGGGAAGTACTGCAAGCTGCTGCAAATCATAAAATAAGTTACTTTATTATTGATCTATCTAAGCTTCTTAATGAAGAAAATGAATTCCCGGAAGTTCTTTTCCATATGACCGACGCACTAAATTTAATGGGTGTGGATACGATCATTACAGCAGTTACTCCCGCGTTTGCCAAGGAACAGGCTAACAATAGAGATTTAAATAAATTAAAAACTAAATTCGTCAATGACATAGAGTCTGCTCTTGAATACATAGGCTATTCATTAGTCGAAAAATAATGCTTCATCTCTCTCATATAAAAAGACCAATCCGCCATAGAGGATTGGTTTTATTACGCGTTAAATATTTACTGAAAAGTTATGTCTAATTATTTTATACATTCTCAGGCTCTGCTACTTTTACAAGCTGTTTTCCGGTGTTTTCCCCAGAAAACAGTCCTAAAAAGGCATCTACTGTGTTCTCGAAGCCTTCAACAATGTTCTCACTGTATGAAAGCTTGCCTTCTTTTAGCCATTTTGCAAGCTGAACGGCACCCTCTTCAAAATGAGCCGCATAATCACTCACGATAAATCCTTTCATAAGCGCACTGTTAATCAGAAGCTGACTTTGAATGCGCGGTCCTACGTCCATTTTTTCTAAATTATAAAGAGCGATCTGTCCGCAGATGGCAATACGCGCACCTTTATTGATCTGGCGAAGAACATGATCGGAAATCTCGCCGCCAACGTTGTCAAAATATACATCCACACCATCTGGACATGCATTCTTCAGCGCTTTATAAACATCATCTGTTTTATAGTTGATCGCTTCATCAAAGCCTAATCCATCTTTCAAATATGAAATCTTCTCATCAGACCCGGCGATCCCAACAACTCGGGTACCTTTAATTTTAGCGATCTGGCCGACGATTGTTCCTACTGCTCCAGCTGCCCCGCTGACAACAACGGTTTCACCTTCTTGCGGGTTGCCGATATCAAGCAAGCCGAAATAAGCAGTTAAGCCTGTCATTCCAAGTACACCAAGGTTTGTGGTAAGCGGTGCAATAGAAGGGTCAAGCTTTCTTACTGAAGCATCACTTACGGCATTGTATTTTTGCCAGCCGAGGTTGCCGATTACAAAATCGCCTTCAGCCAGTTCGCTTGAACGAGATTGGATTACCTGTCCAACTACACCGCCTGAGATGACTTCGTTCAATTCAAAAGGAGGCACATAAGATTTTGTATCGTTCATGCGCCCTCTCATATATGGATCTACAGAAAGATAGATTGTTTTCACTAATACTTGATCATTTTCAAGCTCTGGAATTGCTGTTGCTTCAAAGCGGAAATCACTTTTTTCTGGTGTTCCCTTTGGACGGTTCACTAATAAAATTCTTTCGTTTTTCATCAACATCCTCCTCAGAAAATCATTTATCTTCTCGTTGTCATCATACCCGCAATCAAATCTCATGCCAAAACAAACGCTCATTTTCGTTTTTTTTTGGATAAATTCACATCTAAAATGAAATGATTTTCTTAAAGTACACTCATAAGGTTGAATGGGAGCAGTGAAATCTTTTATAATAGGTAAGTTAAAGGCAAGGTTACACCAAAAAAGGAAGTGTTGTTCGCATGGATCAAGATACGGAATTGTCTGTTGCGCTTGCAATAAGTTCAGAAGTCCATTTTAGCGGTGAAAAAGAAAAGCATTACACCGAGACAGACGGAAAGCTCTATAAAAGAGGAGACGTGACTTATCTTCAATATAAGGAAGAGATAGAAGGTGCGGGTTCTGTCAATAATGTTATTAAAATCACACACGCTGGAATTCTGATCATCCGCTCAGGCAGTGTATCTATGAAACAGAAATATTTAATCGGCCAAACAACAAAAGGGATGTACGACAGCCCTTATGGCCAGCTTTGGATGGAAACCACCACACACGAAATGAATTTCCGGTGGAATCAGCAAAATCAAACAGGGGATCTCAAACTCGCGTACGAACTGGTTCTGCAGGGTGAACATACAGGAACACATCGGATCAAGATTAATTTTCAGGAGGCAAAAGCATGAATATCCTTGACCAGGTCAAGCACCTGTTAAAAGAAGAGATTGAAGAAGCGGCAGTTAAAGCAGGACTCGCTAAAAAAGAAGAGCTGCCGGAAGTGGTTCTTGAAGTACCGAAAGATAAAGCACACGGAGATTTCGCGACAAACATGGCGATGCAGCTTGCGCGTATTGCGAAAAAAGTGCCGCGCATGATTGCGGACGAGCTTGTTGCGAATTTTGATAAAACACGAGCATCGATCTCGAAGGTAGAGATTGCCGGTCCTGGATTCATTAACTTTTATATGGACAATTCTTATTTAACGGAGCTTGTGCCGACTGTTTTAAAAGCAGGCAAGGATTATGGGCGCACTGAAATTGGCGGAGGCAAGAAAGTTCAGGTTGAGTTCGTTTCAGCGAACCCGACAGGAACACTTCACTTAGGTCATGCGCGTGGAGCGGCAGTCGGTGACACGATCTGTAATATTCTTGATTATGCTGGCTATGATGTTTCCCGCGAATTTTATATTAATGATGCAGGAAACCAGATCAACAATTTGGCAACATCCATTGAAGCCCGTTACTTCCAGGCGCTTGGCAAGGATAAAGAAATGCCTGAAGATGGCTATCACGGTGCAGATATTATTGAGTTCGGAAAAGATCTTGCTGCGGAATACGGCGATTCTTGGCTTGAAAAAGATGAAGCTGAACGTGTAAGCTTTTTCCGCGAATATGGTCTTAAGCGTGAATTAGAAAAGCTGAGAGAAGACTTGGCTGAATTCCGCGTGGATTTTGATGTTTGGTTCTCAGAAACGTCTCTTTACAAAAACGGAAAAATCGATGCTGCGCTTGAGAAGTTAAAAGCAAAAGATGTTGTTTATGAGGAAGAAGGAGCGACATGGTTCCGTACGACAGATTACGGTGATGACAAAAACCGTGTACTGATCAAGAATGACGGTTCTTACACTTATTTAACACCAGATATCGCATATCATAGTGATAAGTTTGATCGGGGATTTGAAAAGCTGATCAACATTTGGGGAGCTGACCACCACGGTTATATTCCTCGTATGAAAGCGGCGATTCAAGCTTTAGGCTACGAAAAAGAACAGCTTGACGTGATGATCATCCAGCTTGTTTCTCTTTTCCAAAATGGAGAAAAAGTTCGTATGAGTAAGCGTACAGGGAAAGCTGTAACACTTCGCGAGTTGATGGAAGAAGTGGGTATCGACGCAACTCGTTATTTCTTCGCGATGCGTTCCAACGATACTCATCTTGATTTTGATATGGACTTAGCGGTATCAAAATCAAATGAGAACCCGGTGTTCTACGTGCAATACGCACATGCCCGCGTTTGCAGCATGCTTCGCCAAGGGGAGGAAATGGGACTTTCTTATAGCGGAGATGTAGATCTATCACAGATCGATTCCGAAAAAGAGTTTGAACTTCTTAAGAAAATCGGAGAATTCCCAGCGGTTATTAATGAAGCGGCTGAAAAACTATTAACGCACCGTGTAACGAACTATGTATTTGAGCTAGCTTCTGCTCTTCATAGCTTCTATAACGCAGAGCGTGTGCTCGATGCTGAAAATAAAGCAAAATCAGAAGCGCGTTTTGCTTTAATGAAAGCTACACAAGTTACAATTGAAAATGCGTTGAACATCATCGGAGTAGAAGCTCCAGAGCGAATGTAATACGATCAAAAAACCTGTCTGCCCGCAGGTTTTTTCTTTTTATGCTCGTCCCTGGGGATTTATGCTCGTCCCTGGGGATTTATGCTCGTTCGTGGGGATTTATGCGCGTTCGTGGAGATTTATGCTCGCTCTGGGAGATTTATGCTCTCCCTGGGAGATTTATGCTCGCCTCTGAGAGTTCACTGCCCTCTTTAGTCCTGAAAAAGGAAATTCTCTTCTTTTCTTGAATTCTAATAGGGCAGTTTTCAGACGAGGGGGAATTTATTATGACAACATCAAGCAAAAGCCCGTTTGTGATCGGGGAGATCGAAGGGTATTCGAAAGATTTTTCAACATTGATCAGTATGATGGACTACACGCGAGAAACAACGATAAGAGCCGTTCAGGATCTATCGGTCGAAGCTCTAGATTACAGAATTAACGGAACAGGGAACTCGATTGGGATGCTGCTCGCACACCTAGTGGCGGTGGAGAAGATTTATCAATATTTAACGACTGAGGCCAAAGACTTGCCGGATGAAGAAATTGAACGATATGCAGACACACTTCAGCCCGCCTTGGATTTAGGCGAGGCGGCTATAATCATTTCGGGCAATCCAGCTGAATTCTATCTAGAAGACATGGCAAAAACGCGTGAAAAATCGCTTGAGCTCTTTAGGCAGCTTCCTGATTCATGGCTCTATGAAACCACACCATGGTGGGAGGATGAGCTCTCAAATAACTATTTTAAATGGTTTCATGTTTTTGAAGACGAACTAAGCCACCGCGGTCAAATCCGAATCATTAAAAAACATTATGAACTGTCTCAAAAATAATAAGGGTGCTATTCAATTTGGGATATTGTTCGCACATCGAGCCATATTATAAAGAGATAGATTTGGTAAACTCGATTCGATTAGGGGGTACATATAGATGAAATTAATTCTTTTATCGATCATTACGGGTGCCGTTGTAGGATTTGTGTTTGCGATGTTCAAATTGCCGATCCCAGCACCGCCTGCTCTTCCGGGAATCATGGGGATAGTCGGTATTTATTTAGGATTTCAGCTATACGGATGGGTAGCTGCTACTTTTTTGAAGTGAGGGTATTATGGCTTTAGCAGGACTTACAACAGAGTTTCAAATCTATTATGAAAAGCTTGGAGAGGGGACACCTATCGTTTTTTTGCATCCCCCAGGCATGAGTCATCTCGTGTTTGCCTATCAAAAAAGTCTTTCATTAGCCTGCCAAACCATTTTTCCTGATCTTCGGGGTCATGGCAGATCTACTGTTAAGGATCAAGGGACTTTTACTATTTATGATCTCGCCGAGGATGTGGCAGATCTTCTCGATCATCTGCTGATCGATCAAGCCGTTATTTGCGGTTACTCTTCTGGAGGGTTGATTGCTCAAGCCTTTGCGATTAAATATCCTGAACGCACAAAAGGACTTATTTTAAGCGGTGGGTTTTCGGAAGTATCCACGTTTACGCTGAAAAAGCAGTTTCAAACAGGAATAAGGCTGGCCAAAAGCACACCAGCCCTTTTAAATCAGATTCTTGTTAATACGCATTCTAACACCGAGCACGAAAAGAAAGAGATGTTCTTTTATCATAAACAGACTGATCGACCAACGTGGGTGCGCTTTTATCAGGAGAGCATGTCGTTCAACTGTACAGAAAAAATAAAGGAATGGCAGTTTCCGCTTCTTTTTCTTTACGGAGACCAGGCGGAATATATGCACTATTACAGAAATCTGTATCAAAGAAACGTCCATCAGCGTGCTCAGTTCGTCATGCTGGCTAAAGCTTTGCATCAGCTTCCGATTAAGCATTTTGAAAGCTTTAATTCAGAGGTTAGACGCTTTGTATCAAGTCTCACATAAGAATCGTTCCGCCGCTCATTCTTTTAAAACCGCGTACCTTTTCAAGCTCGTTTATGAGCTGAAGGGCAGCGCGGTCTTTTTGTTTGGCCTCAATCATAACGTCCAGCTCACCGGTGAACTCTGACACCATCTTAAAGAAGGGCAGTACATAATCCAGACTGACAAAGTCATGATGACTCCTGTATGCTTTCTCATCTTTAGGCGAAGATAGGTGCACTTTCGGCGGTCTTCCTGTATTTTTCCAAGTCTGAACAAAACGGGGAAGCAGCTCTTCTAAAGGAGTGTCGCCAGGATTCGCTTTGTAATGATGATAATCAAACATGAGCGGAACACCTTCTGTTACACAAACTTCCAAAGTTTCTTCAGTCGTGAACGTCTTATCGTCGTTCTCAAGCGTCATGCGGCTTTTCACGTCTGATGGCAACATTTTAATATTCCCATAAAAGCGTTCTAATGCGGCCTCTTTATCTCCATAAGCGCCGCCAACATGAATATTGATGTAGCTCCGATCCTCAATTCCCATCCCTTTTAAAAGATCATAATGATATTGCATATCCTTCACAGCATTTACGGTAACTTCAGGACGAGGGCTTGTAAAAAGCGTAAATTGATTTGGATGCATACTTGTTCTAAGATTATATTTCTTAACGATTTTCTCGATCTCTTTACATTCCTGTTTTGTCTTCTTTAAAAAATCCCACGATGCATCAGGATGTGTAGCAAGTGGAACGATGGAAGAAGACATCCGGTATAGCGGCAATTCGTGCGCCACGCAATAATGGAGAACACGCAGTGTGCGCTCTAAATTGTTTTTTGTAATCGCGAGGAGCTGTGCTTCCCGTTCTTTTTTATCTCTTTTTTGATATGTAGCAAATGTCATCGTTTTAGCTGGCGAGGCCTCATATAAGTTGAGAGCTGTCGAAACAAAACCAAAGGATGTAAGCATTTTTGGCCCCCTTATGTTTTTTATCTCTAACTTAAAAGATTTTGGTTTAAAATGGTTTTGAAAAACACCCCAGTGCAAGTTGATTGGAGCGCAAGGTGCGAGACTCCTGCGGGACGAGTGGGACAGGTGAGACGCCTAAAGGGGCAAAGCGGCAGGAGGCTCACCGCCCGCCCCGCGGAAAGCGAGTATCATGGAGCGGAAATCAACCACTTTCAAAAGCCTCTAAGGTTACGAAGAAAAGATTGCTTATAAGAATGGCGAAATAATAAACCCGGCCGCTTCCTTTAGACGGACTTTTAGGGTGCGGGTTTCTTTAAGACGTGTCAGCGTCAGTTTTTCAGAGCGTGCCAGATCAGATTCAATCACCTTTTTTACTTCTTGAATATAATTTTGGTCGGTAAATATACAGTTGATTTCATCGTTAAAGAAAAAGCTGCGGAAATCAAAGTTTGCAGTTCCGATATCGCAGATCTGTTCATCAAACATCAGCACTTTTGAATGATAGAACCCTTCGTGAAATTGATAGATTTCTGCACCGGCTTCTAAGAGCGGTTTTAAATAGATGTAAGATGCTTCTTTAACAAGAGCATGATCGGGATTCATCGGTAAGATTAATGTGAGTTTTACACCTCTCTTTAAAGCCCTGAGAAGTGCCTTGTTCATCTTTTTACCCGGAATGAAGTAAGGTGAACCAATTAAGATGCTTTTTTTCGAACGTTGAATCTTTTCGTAAAAGAATCGGTACACAGCACTTCCGTTAGAATGAACGAGCATAAAATCTTTTTGGGAGGAATCGTCCTGATCCGTGGCTACAGATACATTTAAGTCCTCGCCAGACGCCACATTCCAATCGTGATTAAATGATTGCTGAAGCGCGCCGACAACCGACCCGTGTAATCTCATGTGGTAATCACGCCAATCACCGAGCTTTGTATCTTTCCCGATGTACTCATTTCCGACATTATAACCGCCAGCATATCCGATCTTCCCGTCAATAATTGCTACTTTGCGGTGATTTCGGTGGTTAACCCGATACAAAAAATAAGGGAATCCAGGTTTGTTACAGTACTGAAAATGAATTCCGGCTTTTTTTAATGACTGGATCGTTTCCTGTTTAACGCCATGGCTGCCAAGAAGATCGAGCAGCAGCCGAACTTCAACACCTTCTTTTGCTTTTTGGATTAAAAGAGAACATAGATCCTGGCCGAGCTCATCATCACGCAGAATATAGAACTGAATGTGAATATATTTAGCTGCATCCTTTATATCTTGAAAAAGTGCATCAAAAAAATGATACCCGGTTGATAAAAATTGCATTTCCCCTCTTGTCGTCGATGGAGGCAATTCCAGACTGACTTGTTTCTTATGACCAAAATAAAAATCAATCCATGCCAAAATGCATAGGATTGGTAGTAAAAGAACGATCCACATTTGAAACTCCTCCTTTTGCAAAGCTTTCGTATTAGTATACCCTGCATGAGTTAAACCACTAAAAAAATTTTTTTGGAGTATGGCGACTGAATGCTCATTCATTTATTTTTTATGATATAATGATGTCAGAAAATTATTTTTTATTAGAATAGTTGAAAGAGAAAGAAATAGGGTATAGCAGCATTGGAAGGGAGAGAAAGTGATGGACGGCTTAATGATAGCAAACTGGATTGCGTTTCTTTTTGTAACCGCTTACGCACTATTTTTGTTTGCCTATGTGGTTAAAACAAGGTATGAATTTATAAAGCTTGGAAAAAAAGTAGAGTTTGATCATACCATACAAGCAAGAATGAAAGCAGTACTAGTCAATGTCTTCGGACAAAAGAAGCTTTTAAAAGATAAAAAAAGCGGAATTATTCACGTTATGTTCTTTTACGGATTTATCTTAGTCCAGTTTGGAGCGATTGATTTTATTTGGAAAGGACTTGCGCCTGGCTCACATCTGCCACTAGGCCCGCTTTATCCTGGGTTTACGTTCTTCCAGGAAATCGTAACAACGATGATTTTAGTTGCGGTCGTTTGGGCTTTCTACAGAAGATATGTTGAAAAGCTTGTCCGCCTAAAGCGCGGTTTCAAATCAGGTCTCGTTCTATTGTTCATCGGCGGCTTGATGCTTTCTGTTTTGTTAGGAAACGCTGCTGAGATTATTTGGCACGACCTTCCATACGAATGGACGGCGCCGATTGCATCAGGACTTGCGATGGGTCTTGGCTTTTTAGGAAAAACCGGAGCTGCTGTTGTTTTCTTCATCTCTTGGTGGATTCATTTATTGTTCTTATTAACATTCTTAGTGTATGTTCCTCAATCAAAGCACGCACACTTGATCGCTGGGCCGCTTAACGTGTGGCTTGGCCGTAAAGACAAGATAGGGAAGTTATCTTCTATCAATTTTGAAGACGAAACACAGGAAGTTTTCGGTGTTAACAAGATTGAAGACTTCAACCAGAAACAGCTCGTTGACCTTTATGCCTGCGTAGAGTGCGGACGATGTACGAATGTTTGTCCGGCGACAGGCACAGGGAAGATGCTTTCACCAATGGATATGATCGTGAAATTGCGCGATCACTTAACAGAAAAGGGAGCTGCCGTTACTTCTCGTACACCTTGGATGCCGGCATTTGCGTTCACGAACACAAAAGGGAACCAGATCGCATTTGAAGCGAGAGGCCAGGGAGCACAAGAAACAGCTGCAACGACAGATGGATCATCTGCACTTTCTTATGATGTTGAGATGATCGGCGAAGTAATGACAGAGGAAGAAATCTGGGCATGTACGACTTGCCGAAACTGTGAAGATCAGTGTCCAGTTATGAATGAGCACGTCGATAAGATTATTGATATGCGCCGTTACCTTGTATTGACTGAAGGTAAGATGGACCCTGAAGCGCAGCGTGCGATTAAGAATATTGAAAAGCAAGGAAATCCTTGGGGAATCTCGAAAAAAGAGCGCGAGAACTGGCGCGAACTGAAGGAAGATATCATAATCCCAACGGTTAAAGAAAAAGAAAAAGCAGGGGAAGAGTTCGAGTACCTGTTCTGGGTAAGTTCAATGGGTGCTTATGATAACCGCTCACAAAAGATCGCCCTTTCACTTGCGAAGATCATGAATGAAGCAGGCATCACTTTTGCGATTCTCGGTAATAAAGAGAAAAACTCTGGTGATACTGCACGCCGTCTTGGAAACGAGTTCATGTTCCAAGAGATGGCGAACGCGAACATCGCATTGTTTGAAAAGCATGATGTGAAAAAGATCATTACGATTGACCCGCATGCTTATAACACCTTTAAAAATGAGTATCCTGAGTTTGGTCTGAAGGCAGAAGTGTATCACCATACGGAGCTACTGGCTGATTGGATCAAAGAAGGAAGAATTAAGCCAAAGTATGAAGTGAATGAAACGATCACTTACCATGATTCCTGCTACCTTGGCCGCTATAACGAAGTATACGAACCGCCTCGTGATATTTTAAAAGCCATTCCGGGCGTAAAAGTCGTTGAGATGGACCGCAATCGTCAAAATGGAATGTGCTGCGGAGCAGGCGGCGGAATGATGTGGATGGAAGAAAAAGCAGGATCGCGTGTAAACGTTGCTCGTACAGAGCAAGCACTAGCTGTTAATCCAACCATGATCGGAAGCGGCTGTCCTTACTGCTTAACGATGTTAAGTGACGGGACAAAGGCGAAAGAAGTGGAAGAACAGGTTCAAACGTTAGATGTTGTTGAAATCTTGGAGAAATCCTTGTTTGGATCACAAAAACAAGAAGTTCTTCAGTAACTAAAATTTATATGTGTGAGCTGCCAGGTTTAGTGCCGGCAGCTTCATGCTTGATATTTAAGTGACTGAGCGTTCGCTCGGCTTGGCTTATTTTTGAAAGCGTTTACTAAAAACTCGATAAATACGGGAGGTTTTTGTATGACTAGATCAGTAATCGTCAGCGGGGCACGTACGCCAGTTGGGAAGTTTGGCGGGGGATTAAGCTCTTTGACTGCTTCAGACTTAGGCGGAATCGCGATTAAAGAAGCACTTCAGCGCGGAGGTGTTTCACCTGAATCTGTTGATGAAGTGATTTTAGGATGTGTTCTTCAAGGCGGGCAAGGGCAGATCCCTTCACGTCAGGCTGCACAAAAAGCAGGACTGCCTTGGGAAACAAAGACGGAGACGATTAACAAAGTGTGTGCTTCAGGTCTTCGTTCGATTACGATGGCAGACCAGATCATTCGTGCCGGTGATGAAGAAGTGATCGTAGCAGGCGGAATGGAGTCCATGAGCAATGCTCCGTATATTTTACCGAAAGCTCGCTGGGGTCTTCGTATGGGAGACAGCTCCGTTAAAGATCTTATGGTGCATGATGGTTTGACGTGTACGTTTACTGGTGTTCACATGGGTATCTACGGAAACGATGTGGCAAACGAGATGGAGATTTCGCGTGTGCGCCAAGATGAGTGGGCATACAGAAGTCACAGCCTTGCTGTTAAAGCGGCAGATAATAATGTGTTTGCTGAAGAAATCGTTCCTGTTGAAGTTCCTCAGCGTAAAGGTGATCCAATCATCGTTTCTGAAGATGAATCACCGCGTAAGGATACTTCTGTTGAGTCTCTTGCAAAATTAAGACCTGTTTTTTCACAGGACGGAACGATTACAGCAGGAAATGCGCCAGGAGTTAATGATGGTGCGGCAGCAGTCGTTGTGATGAGTGAAGAACGCGCTGCAAAAGAAGGCAAGGAAGTAATGGCGACGATCTTAGGGCACACAGCGATCGCAGTAGAAGCGAAGGATTTCCCGAAAACGCCAGGTCTTGTCATTACAGAGCTTTTAAAGAAAACTGGTAAAACGTTAGAGGAAATCGATCTTTTTGAAATCAATGAAGCATTCGCAGCTGTTGCTTTAACAAGTGCAGAGCTTGCTGGATTAGATCTTGAAAAAGTTAACGTGAACGGCGGTGCAGTAGCACTCGGCCATCCGATTGGAGCGAGCGGCACACGCATCGTTCTTACATTGATTCATGAATTAAAAAGACGCGGCGGCGGACTTGGGATCGCTTCGATCTGTTCAGGCGGCGGTCAAGGTGACGCGATTTTAGTAGAAGTAAAAGCATAAAAGGAGGAAGAGTAAGTGAGCATAAATCAAATTATGGTGATTGGCGCAGGACAGATGGGATCGGGGATCGCACAAGTTTGTGCCATGGCAGGCTACGGCGTAATTTTACATGATATTAAGGATGAATTCGTTCAAAAAGGAATCGGAAATATTCAGAAGAACTTGAATCGTCAAGTTGAAAAAGGGCGCATGGAGGAAAGTGAAAAAGAAACGATCCTATCCCGTCTAACGACATCGGTATCTCTAGAGAATGCTTCAAAAGCAGACCTGGTAATCGAAGCGGTTGTTGAGAACATGGACGTGAAAACACAGTTGTTTAAGATGCTTGACCAATACGCACCAGACCACACGATATTAGCATCAAACACATCATCTCTTCCGATTACGGAAATTGCTGCAGTTACAGAACGTCCTGAAAAAGTGATCGGCATGCATTTCATGAACCCGGTCCCGGTTATGAAACTAGTAGAAATCATCCGCGGTTTGCAAACGTCGGATGATGTATACGAAACGATCGAAGCGGTATCTAAGAAACTGCAAAAAGTGCCGGTAGAAGTAAATGATTTCCCAGGGTTCATCTCAAACCGTATTTTAATGCCAATGATCAACGAAGCAATATTCGCGGTCTATGAAGGCGTTGCAACACCGGAAGCGGTTGACGAGATTATGAAACTCGGAATGAACCACCCGATGGGGCCGTTAACACTAGCAGACTTTATCGGACTCGATACATGCCTCTACATTATGGAAACGCTGCATGAAGGCTTTGGTGACGATAAGTACCGCCCATGTCCGTTGCTAAGAAAGTACGTAAAAGCTGGATGGTTAGGCAAGAAGACAGGCAAAGGTTTCTACACCTACGCATAAGGGGTCTGACCCCAGACAAATACAAATAGCGATTTTGTCTATGTGAGAAAGACAAATCGCGAATCGGCACAATAGCATGTTCTATCTGTGCCACGATAGATTTTCAAAAAGGAAATGGGGAGAGACCATGAACCTCGTGTTTACGGAAGAACAAAAGATGATGCAGAAGATGGTACGGGATTTTGCACAAAAAGAGATAGCACCGGCCATTGAACATATGGAAGAAACGGAAGAGTTTCCGCGTCATCTTATAAAGAAGATGGCGGAGCTTGGGCTGATGGGTATTCCGATTCCTGAAGAGTACGGCGGAGCGGGAATGGATTTTACGTCGTACATCATCGCGATTAATGAACTTTCAAAAGTGAGCGCGACGATTGGTGTTATTTTATCAGTCCATACGAGTGTCGGAACGAATCCGATCCTTTATTTCGGGAATGAAGAACAAAAGAAAAAATACATTACTAAGTTAGCGAGTGGAGAGTACCTTGGTGCGTTCGGATTAACAGAGCCAAGTTCAGGTTCTGATGCAGCAAGTCTAAAAACAAGAGCTGTTAAACAAGGCGATCATTATGTGCTGAACGGCTCGAAGATCTTCATAACAAATGCAGGCGAAGCGGATGTGTATATCGTGTTTGCTTCAACGGAACCAGACAAAGGGAGCTACGGAATCTCAGCCTTCATCGTAGATAAAGATACGCCTGGTTTTTCAGTAGGAAAGAAAGAGAAAAAAATGGGGTTAAACGGATCAAACACGTGCGAGATTGTTTTTGAGGATGCGCGTGTTCCTGCTGAAAATCTGCTAGGCAATGAAGGTGAAGGCTTTAAGATCGCGATGAGCAATCTGGATGTGGGCAGGATCGGAATCGCTGCTCAGTCTCTTGGTATCGCAGAAGCTGCCTTGGAATATGCAACGAACTATGCAAAAGAGAGAAAACAGTTCGGCAAGCCGATCGGGGCGAATCAAGGTCTTGGATTCAAACTGGCGGACATGGCGACAGAAGTGGAAGCGGCAAAACTTTTAACGTATCGTGCGGCAGACTTAAAGACAAATAACATGCCATGCGGAAAAGAAGCGTCGATGGCAAAACTATTCGCTTCAGAAACAGCGATGAAATCAGCGATCGAAGCTGTGCAAGTATACGGCGGCTACGGCTACACGAAGGAATATCCGGTTGAAAGACTGTTCCGTGACGCGAAAGTGTGTCAGATCTACGAAGGAACAAGTGAAATTCAGCGTATGGTACTCAGCAAACACCTACTAGGGTAAGAGGGAGAGAATAGAGATGCAATTTTTATTATCTGAAGAACATGAAATGATCCGCAAGATGGTGCGTGATTTTGCACGTAACGAAGTAGAACCGACAGCGGCTGAACGTGATGAAGAAGAGCGCTTTGACCGTGCGATTTTTGATCAAATGGGAGAACTAGGACTTTGCGGTATTCCTTGGCCTGAAGAGTACGGCGGAATCGGCGGAGACTATCTTGGCTACGTAATCGCAGTTGAAGAACTATCACGTGTATGTGCATCAGTTGGTGTAACTCTTTCTGCGCATACATCACTTGCAGGATGGCCGATCTTCAAGTTCGGTAATGAAGAACAAAAGCAAAAGTTCCTTCGTCCGATGGCAGAAGGAAAGAAAATCGGTGCTTACGGCTTAACTGAGCCAGGTTCTGGATCTGATGCAGGAAACATGAAAACAACTGCGAAAAAAGACGGCGACCATTACATCATCAACGGCTCTAAAATCTTTATCACGAACGCTGGCGACGCAGAAATTTATGTCGTGTTTGCCCGCACGGATATCGATGCAGGAACGAGAGGGGTTTCCGCTTTTATCGTAGAAAAAGGGACACCAGGATTTTCTTTTGGGAAAAAAGAAAAGAAACTCGGGATTCGTTCTTCTCCAACATTAGAGATCATTTTCGAAGATTGCCGTGTGCCAGCTGAAAACCTTCTTGGCAAAGAGGGTGAAGGCTTTAAGATCGCGATGATGACGCTGGATGGCGGACGCAACGGTATTGCAGCTCAAGCGGTAGGAATCGCGCAAGGTGCACTTGATGCATCCGTAAATTACGCGAAAGAACGCAAGCAGTTTGGTAAGCCGATCGGTGTTAACCAAGGTATCGGTTTTAAACTAGCTGACATGGCAACAAAAGTAGAGGCGGCAAGACTATTAACCTATCAGGCTGCATGGAGAGAGTCTGAAGGGCTTCCATACGGAAAAGAATCAGCGATGTCTAAGCTCTTTGCAGGAGACATTGCGATGGAAGTAACAACAGACGCTGTTCAAGTATTCGGCGGATACGGGTACACGAAAGAATACCCAGTCGAACGCTATATGAGAGACGCGAAAATCACGCAAATTTACGAAGGCACACAGGAAATTCAGCGTCTCGTAATTTCTAAAATGCTTTTAAAAGATTAAGAGTTAGGAAATTTGCGACACTTTGGCTAGAAAGCCTTCTAAAGTCGAGATGCGATCGAGGAATCTCTGGGCTGTCAACCGCGAAAAAGGACTTACTTTTTAACAGAGATGTTTTTTAACAGAGTGTTGCTTACAAATAGGTTTTAAAAACACACTTGCAGTTGATTGGAGAGGAAGGTGCGAGACTCCTGCGGGATCAGTGGGACAGGTGAGACTCCTAATGGCGCAAAGCGCCGAGGAGGCTCACCGCACACCCCGCGGAAAGGGAGCACCTGGATCGGAAATCAACCACTTTCATTTTATCATGAGACAGATTTTTAAATCACTTTAGGAGGAAACCATGCATCCATTAGCCAAGCGCATCCAGCAAAAAGAGGAACGGGCACTTGCAAAAGCGATCACACTTGCTGAAAACAGCGGAGCAGATAAACTAGAGCTTCTAAAAAGCATCTACCCGATGCAAAAAGGCGCACACTGGATCGGCATCACCGGTTCACCCGGTGCCGGTAAAAGCTCGCTCGTCAACCACCTCATTTCCTTTCTGCGAAACAAAGGTTTGACGGTAGCGGTTGTTGCAGTGGATCCGACAAGTCCTTTTAGCGGTGGGTCCATACTCGGAGACCGTGTACGGATGGCCGACCATTTTACCGATCCGGGTGTGTTTATCCGAAGCATGGGAACCCGCGGAAGCTTAGGCGGACTGTCCCGTTCAACCAAGGAAACGGTACGGCTCATGGATGCTTATGGTTTTGATGTGATTTTAATAGAAACGGTAGGAGTCGGGCAGTCTGAACTCGATATTATGAAACTTGCAGACTCTGTCGCAGTTGTCCTGAATCCGGGCAGCGGGGACGTCGTGCAGGTATTTAAGGCAGGAATCATGGAAATCGCCGATCTGTTTGTCGTGAATAAGGCGGATATGCCAGGCGTTCCAAAGCTTTTAGCAGAGATTGAAGCGATGCTTGATCTTGTAAAACACGACAGCCCTTACCGGCCGCCTGTTGTTCAGACGATTTCTACAGAAAATAAAGGTTTGCAAGAGTTGTGGGAAGCGCTTCTTGCTCATAAGGAATATTTGATAGAAAGCGGAGAGGGTAGCATTCGCAAGCTTTCCAACCTGAAACGTGAAGTGATGGAAGTTGTTCAGCACGAGATTTTTCAGCAAGTATGGACAGATGAAAAAGAAAATGGATTCTCCTGGCTTGCCGACTTAGAACAAGGCACTACAGACCCTTATACAGCCGCAGAGCAAATCTTGCTGCAACGAATTCAGCCGGCAGACAAATAGGAGAAAATGAGTGGGAAATGAGGGAGGCCATTTGAGTAAGAAAGAAGTGCCGTCGCTCGTAAAAGACGAAAAACTCATTCAAAAGCGACGCGAAGAGATGGTAAAAGCTGCGGTGTCTTTATTCAAGAAAAATGGCTTTCACCGCACAACGACCCGTGAGATCGCAAAAGCTTCTGGCTTCAGCATCGGCACACTTTACGAATATATCCGGTCTAAAGAGGATATTTTGTACCTTGTCTGCGACAGCATCTATGATGGCGTTAAGCTGAGACTGCAGCAGGATATCGACTCGGCAGACAGCGGAATTAAAGGTGTCGAGAAGGCGATCACGGCTTATTTTAAAGTGATGGACGATATGCAGGATGAAGTGCTGGTAATGTACCAAGAAGCCAAGTCGTTATCTGAGGAAGCACTTCCGTATGTGCTGAAAAAAGAGCTTGAAATGACAGCGATCTTTGAAAAGCTTTTATCACAGGCTGTGCTCGAGGGCGAGCTGGACTTAAACGAAAAAGAGATCCAGGCTGCTGCACATAACATTTTGATCATCGGGCAGATGTGGACGTTCAGACGATGGGCGCTTCAAAAGATGTATACCCTTGAAGAATATACAAAATTACAGCTCCAGCAGCTGCTTCATGGCATAAAAGGAGCGTAAGAAAGGATGAAAAAGATGGCTCAAACTGATATTTACCGGCCGAAAAATCCGGTTCGATTTGTAACCGCTTCCAGTCTTTTTGATGGACATGATGCATCAATCAACATCATGCGAAGAATCATCCAGTCAAACGGATGTGAAGTTATACATCTTGGACATAACCGTTCCGTAGATGAAGTCGTAAGTGCCGCTATACAGGAGGACGTTCAAGGAATCGCGATCTCTTCTTATCAAGGCGGACACGTGGAATATTTTAAATATATGATCGATTTGCTCAATGAGCGAGGGGCAGAGCACATTAAAGTTTTTGGCGGAGGCGGAGGCGTTATTATCCCGCCTGAGATTAAGGAACTTCATGATTATGGCGTAACACGCATCTTCTCACCAGAAGACGGAAGATTGCTAGGTTTGCAGGGCATGATCAATTTTATGGTAGAAGAGTGTGACTTTCCGACGGTTACTTCGTTAACGGATGAAATCGAAAAGGTAAAAGAAAAAGACGTACGTTCTGTTTCCCGTCTGATCACACTTGCCGAGAACGCAAAGCAAGCACCTGAAGAGATTGCAGCGACAGCAGAACAGACTCTTTCAGCTTTAAAAGGTTTGCAGAAGCAAGTCCCTGTTTTAGGAATCACTGGTACTGGGGGAGCGGGGAAAAGCTCGCTTACCGATGAACTTGTACGCCGTTTCTTAAACGAGTGTGAAGATAAAACAATCGCTATTATTTCAATCGACCCGACGAAACAGAAGACGGGCGGAGCACTTTTAGGCGATAGAATCCGCATGAACGCGATCTATCATCCTCGCGTTTATATGAGATCATTGGCAACGCGCGGATCACGTTCTGAGCTTTCCGATGCTATTAAGGATGCTATCGCGGTAACAAAAGCAGCGGGCTATGATCTGATCGTTGTTGAAACGAGCGGTATCGGGCAAGGTGATGCTGGAATTTCTGAGATTTCGGACGCATCTTTATATGTGATGACAAGCGAATTTGGCGCGCCGTCGCAGCTTGAGAAAATTGATATGATCGATTACGCAGACATCATCGCGATCAATAAATTTGAGCGTAAAGGCTCAGAGGATGCATTGCGTGATGTGAAGAAACAATATCAGCGTTCTCGCAACTGGTTTGATAAAGACTTAGATGAGATGCCGGTTTATGGTACAATCGCGAGTCAGTTTAATGACGCTGGCACGAACGTATTGTTTTATCACTTAATGAAGGTGATCGAAGAGAAGTCTGGTGTGGATTGGGGCATTCAGCCGGCAGCCGAAGCGATGACAGCAAAGAAGAACGTGATCATTCCAGGTGAGCGCGCTCAATATTTAAACGAGATCGCACAGACTGTCCGTACGTATCATGAAACGGTGAACGAACAGGCAAAGCTTGCGCGTAAATCGTTCCAGATCAAAGGAACACTTGAAACGGTAAAAGAGTATGACGCATCGGGCGCTGAAATTGAAGCAGGGTTAAACAAAGCGCTTGAAAAAGTGGAAGAACAGATTTTGCCGGCAACTTCTAAAATGCTAAAAGAATGGCCACAGCTTAAAGAAATGTACAGCAAGAAAGAGTTTGTGACGAAGATTCGCGACAAAGAGATCGTGACAGAACTGACGACGAAAAGTCTTTCAGGTCTTGATATCCCGAAAGTGGCCCTTCCGAAGTTTGAAGACTGGGGAGATATCGTAAAGTGGATCATGAAAGAAAACGTTCCTGGTTCATTCCCTTATACAGCAGGCGTTTTTCCTTTTAAACGTAAAGGAGAAGATCCGAAGCGTCAGTTTGCTGGAGAAGGAACACCAGAAAGAACGAACCGCCGTTTTCACTACTTGTCTAAAGACGATGATGCGAAGCGCTTAAGTACGGCGTTTGACTCTGTAACGTTGTATGGTGAAGATCCGGATTACCGCCCGGACATTTACGGAAAAGTCGGGGAGAGCGGAGTAAGCATCTGTACGCTCGACGATATGAAGAAGCTTTATGACGGTTTCGATCTAATTGCTCCTTCTACATCTGTTTCAATGACAATCAACGGTCCTGCACCGATCATCCTTGCGATGTTCATGAACACAGCGATTGCTCAGCAAGTAAAAGTTTTTGCTGATGAGAATGGACGTCAGCCGAATGAAGCGGAATACGCAGAAATTAAAGCGAAGACTCTTGCATCTGTCCGCGGAACCGTTCAAGCAGATATTTTAAAAGAAGATCAAGGACAAAACACATGTATCTTCTCTACTGAATTTGCTCTTCGCATGATGGGAGACATTCAGCAGTACTTTATCGACCATCAAGTGCGCAACTATTATTCGGTTTCGATTTCCGGCTACCATATTGCTGAAGCTGGTGCGAACCCGATCACACAGCTTGCGTTCACCCTTGCAAACGGCTTTACGTATGTAGAATACTATTTGAGCCGCGGTATGGATATAAACGCATTCGCACCGAATCTATCGTTCTTCTTCTCAAACGGACTTGATCCGGAATACAGCGTAATCGGCCGTGTGGCGAGAAGAATTTGGGCTACCGTAATGCGTGATAAATATAAAGCGAATGAACGCAGCCAAAAGCTGAAGTATCATATCCAAACTTCTGGCCGTTCACTTCACGCACAGGAAATCGATTTTAACGATATCCGTACAACGCTTCAGGCGTTGATGGCGTTGTATGATAATTGTAATTCATTGCATACCAATTCTTATGATGAAGCGATCACAACACCGACAGAAGAATCTGTTCGCCGCGCGATGGCGATTCAGATGATCATCACGAAAGAACTTGGTCTTGCACGTAATGAGAACTCTCTTCAAGGGTCGTTTATCATTGAAGAATTAACGGATCTAGTAGAAGAGATGGTTCTTCAAGAGTTTGAGCGTATGAATACAAGAGGCGGCGTACTAGGCGCGATGGAGACTCAGTATCAGCGCGGAAAGATCCAGGAAGAGTCTATGTACTATGAAATGAAGAAGCATGATGGTTCACTTCCTATTATCGGAGTTAACACTTACTTAAATCCGAATTCGCCATCTGATGAAGAGTTCAATATGCAGCTGGCACGTGCAACGAAGGATGAAAAAGAACAGCAGATCATAAACCTCGCAGCTTTCCAAAATACGAGCAAGGATCATGCTGGTGAAGCGTTAGCTCGTTTGAAGAGTGTTGCGCTTAACGGCGGAAATATCTTTGAAGAGCTGATGAACACCGTAAACTATGCAAGTCTTGGCCAAATCACGAGTGCACTGTATGAAGTCGGGGGCAAATATAGAAGAAATATGTAAAAATAACCGAGTAGACCCAAGAGGCACAATTTGATGTCTTTTTGGGTCTATTTTTTTTTAGTAAGAATGAATTGAGCGTAAATTCTTATACTAACGGGAGTAAAAAAAACTGGAGAAAAGGGGTGCCGTTAGTATGTTTAAGTACTTGATCATTTCAATCATTCTTAGTGTCATACTTATTTTATCCTCTTTTTTTACACGTAAAAGGTTGCATCCTTACGAGATCGGAATGAACTGGCTCTTCATTTCTTCCTTGTTATTTATATGTTCTAATATTGTAGAACTCAATCAAAAATGGATTGAAGTAGACCATGCCCAATTCCCTTTTTGGATTCTAACATTGAATCGGTTATTTATTATTCCAGGCTTAACGATTTGGCTGCTTTTTTTATATTCTGTAAAAAACGTTCATCCCTTTCATAAAGTACTATTTACATGTCTTTGGTTTATAATCATGACCACATTACAGTTTTTTCATGATTCAATCGGTCTCATACAATTTAGACAATGGAATATTTATTTTTCTATTTTAGAATGGTTCATTATATGGTTTTTATCTTTTGGCTATTGGACTTCCTTTAGATTATTGCTAAGGAAAGAGGCGGTACTAAAGTGAGATTCTCTGAAATTTTTGACAGGAATGAATACTTTATTATTGCGGTTTGTATCTTCTTGATTATTTTGACATTATGCTTAAAAAGAAAATTTCCGTATTCACAGATTTTTATTATTTTCACACTGAATTTCTTTTTAGCAGCAAGCCTGGATCATATACTGGCAGGTCCTCCATATGACTTGTACGATATAATGGATATTCCGGATTTTGAAGTGTTCGATTTTATTATCTACTTGTTTATTTATCCACTCTCGGGGTACTTGTTTATGTATTTTTTCGATACTTGGCATCATAAAGGTCTCCAAGCCGTTTATTATTTATTGTCAGCATCAATCCTTACACTGGGATTAGAATGGTTTTCGAATCAGTTTCATATTTTTGTTCATAATGAATGGACATACTTTCACTCTTTTATTACTTATTTTCTTATTTATTGTTTAAATGTTTGTGTGTATTTTTGGATGAAACGACTCTACAGAGTGTAATAGATGCATTGGCTGAGTTCCTTAGAGCTCAGTCTTTTTCCGTTTCATTAAATAATCACTTGTCCTTTAGTAAAAGATAAAACGGATAACAGCAGATGGATGGGGAAATTCGATGGAAAGGGAAGTGCATCATGAATTGGTTTAGGAAAGAATCGAAAAAAGAAGAGCATTCTCTTTTTAAAATTATTCAGCATTTCAAGAAGTCTGGTGATTTTATAGACTTTCATAATCCCCAATCTCCAGCATCTTTTTGGATTTCATACTTCGGTTCACTAATAGATGCAGAGATTATCCATCGGGACATCCTGCCTTTCTTAAACAAATTACCCACTAAAAAACTGGAAGACATAAAAGCGGGCCTACCCATTGAAAATGTCATGATAACGAGTGACCTTGAAACCATTCAAAAGATGATGTTGAAAGGGTCGTTGCTCATCCGATTAAAAGAAGATGATAACAAGGGATTACTCGTTAAAGCAGAGATGAATAAAGCGCGAGAAGTGACGATACCCGAAGAAGAATTCAGCGTTGTAGGTCCAAAGGAATCGTTTGTGGAATCGTTAACGACGAATTTAAACCTCGTCAGGAAGCGGCTGCCGATTCCTCAATTAGAGATCAAGGAATTTACGGTAGGTACCCTTTCACACACAAGGGTGGCTGTTTTGTATATTTCGGGAATTGCAAATGAAGAAAACATTAACACGGCTCTGCAGCGGGTAGGAGATTTACAGTATCACCAGATATTAGATAGTTCTTATATTTCTCAAATGATTTCTGATAATGACAATTCTCCGTTCCCGCAGCTGATCGACACAGAACGGCCAGATCGGGTGGCAGGTGTTTTAGCGGAAGGAAGCATCGTTATTTTGGTAGATGGATCCCCGCATGCTCTTATCGGTCCGACTACATTGGTAAAGTTCTTCTCGGCATTGGAAGATTATTTTATCAACTGGCAATTGGCTTCTGTTTTAAGAGTTATACGTTTATTCGCCGTATCGTTTTCTATCTTGGTAACACCGGTATACGTAGCTGTACTGAATTACCACTATGAATTAATACCAAAAGATCTAATGGCAACACTTGTTTCATCTAGAAGCTTAATACCGTTGCCTCCATTTTTAGAGGCATTAATATTGGAACTTACGATTGAACTTTTACGTGAAGCGGGAGCAAGGCTGCCTACAAAAGTAGGTCAGACGATCGGTATCGTAGGAGGGATCGTTATCGGTACGGCGTCGGTTGAAGCGGGATTAACAAGTAACGTGCTCCTTATCATCGTAGCTTTGGCTGCTTTGGCATCCTTTACAACTCCCGTTTACAAAATGGGTAACGCGATTCGTTTAATCCGCTTTCCTTTTCTTATGCTTGCGGAACTCTGGGGGCTTATTGGGATAGGCATTGCTTTTATTTTTTTGATGGGGCATATTTTACGATTAACGTCTTTTGGCCGTCCGTATTTAGAACCCATCTATCCTCCGCGTTTGGAAGACCTGAAGGACGCTTTTATCCGCCTTCCTTTTAAAATGCAGGAAAAAAGGCCGATTGAATTACAATCGCCTGACACCATCATGTTTTCTAAACGAAAAGCGGATGAAAACAAGGATATTGATGAATAACTTTTGACAAGGAGAAGACTATTTATGAAAGTACCGGTTAAAGAGCAATACCTGATCAATCCATCATTAGTCTTTTTCGTTGTTCATAGCATGCAAATTGGGGTTGGGGTACTTGGTTTCCAGCGGTATGTGGCGATTTATACGGAACAAGACTCCTGGATCACAGTTGTGATAGCAGGTGCAACCCTCCACATTGTGATTTGGCTGATGTACAAGATGCTGAATAAAGAGCAGGGTGATATCATCTCCATTCATGAAAGTGTATTCGGCAAGTGGGTAGGTGGTATGTTATCTGTCCTTTTTATGCTGTATTTAATTGCACTAGGAATCACTATCCTTCGTACTTTTATAGAGGTTCTGCAAGTGTGGATGTTTCCGTTAATGAAAACGTGGACGTTCTCTCTCGTATATTTAATTGCAATTTATTACATCATTTCTGGTGGATTCCGTACAGTAGTAGGTGCTTGTTTCCTTGGAGTTGTAGTCCCGTTTTATCTCATATTTACTTTTTTGGCGCCGCTTGAATTTGCAAATTTCAGAAATCTGCTTCCCGTATTCGATCATTCCATAAAAGAAACTCTTTCTTCTTTTAAAACAATGACCTTGAGTTATTTAGGTTTTGAACTTCTTTTAGTGTACTATCCTTTTATTAAAAAGCCGGAAACCTCTCAAAAATGGGCACATTATGGCAATCTTTTTACAGTCTTCCTATATCTATATTTAATGTTGATCACCCTTGTTTACTTTACCCCTGATCACTTAAAAAGAACGATATGGGCCACTTTAACAATGTGGAAAATCATTAAGTTTCCCTTTGTTGAACGGTTTGAATATATCGGCATCGCCTCATGGGTCGTCGTTATATTTCCTAACCTTTGTTTAGCATTTTGGGCCGCTAGCCGGACAGCAAAACGGCTATTCAATGTGAAGCAAAAAAAGGTGCTCATCGCCATTTTAACGATTACTTTAGTTGTTAACACGTTACTCAGAGACCGGGCATCGATTGACCTGTTAAACAGCTGGGTTTCAAAAATCGGTCTTTACTTTATATATGGATATATACCACTCCTTTTTGTCTGTTCTTCTCTTTTAAGTAAAGTGAGGAAAAAAACATGAAAAAAAAGATTATCATGACTCTGCTGGTGTTTATTGTTGTCTCGTATTTCGGAAGAATTGAGAAAGAGATCATCGATGAGCTGGAAGTGGCTACTGCAGTAGGTTTTGACTCTAAAGGCAAGAACAAGATTGAAGCTACTGCAGTAATGCCTCTTATAAAGCCGGATAAAACGATATCGAATAAGACTATTTCTACTGTAGGAAATTTAAGCAAGGAAGCTTTAAGTAATGTGAACCATAAATCACACAAGCCGGTAGTGAACGGTAAGTTGGAAGTCGCTCTGTATAGTAAAAAGATTGCGGAATTAGGAATGCAAGATTTTATTGATACCTTTCATCGGGATCCAAGCGTTGGTTCAAGGCTGCTTTTAACGGTTGTAGATGGTGAAGTAAAAGAGATGCTTCAAAAAAAGTTCGAGGAGTATGACACAGGCAGTTATATCCAAAGACAGCTAAACCATAACATGAAGCTTGGTTTGATCCCTACTTCAAACCTGCACCTTTTTTTATCTGCTTATTATACAAAAGGAATGGATCCGGTATTGCCCCTAATTAATCTAAAAGGTGAGGAGATCAATATAAAAGGACTTGCTCTGTTTAAGGGAACGAAAATGGTTGATTCGATTCCTTATCGAAATATGTTCGTTTTTAAAGCGCTGCATGAAAATATAAAAATGGCAGGGTATAAGTTGAAAACAAAGGAGAAGGGGAAGACCGAATACTTTTCGATCCAAGGCATCAGTACAAGTAAGGAGTTTGACGTCAGAAATATTCACACTGCTCCCGAAATCATCCTCCATTTAAAGATAAAGGGTTATATCCGTGAATATACAGGGGAAGGAGTAACAGCAAAAACGGTAGAAAAGGCAGAAAAATTGATGGAAGATAAGGTAAATAAAGAAGCAGAAATGCTCATAAAAAAGTTCCAAAGAAAGAGTATCGATCCGTTAGCATTTGGAGAGCAAGCAAGAAGCCGTACAAGACACTGGGACGAAAAGAAATGGGCTCAGCAATACAAAAATATGAAAGTGAATGTAAAAGTTGATGTGATGATTACGGAGATCGGAGTTGTAGATGGATTGGAACTGTAAGGATAGTCGGTAAAGACCTGCAGGTGGCAGGGTCTTTAATTGATTTGATTCTTTAATTCAAGCGGAAGATTAGTTTTGATGAAATGAAATACCCCAATCAGCAGCAAACTGGCTAATGGATATGTAGGGATGGAATATATCAAATTCCAATTACGATAGGTCAGGACACCGTTGATTAAACAAAGACATTCGTAAAAGATAGATATGGCGGTCCGTAGTAAGGAATCATTCGATAGCAGAACAAAAGTGAATGGAAAAAGAAAGTGAGGTGAAAACAACATATGAACATATTGATTGCAGGAATCGCTTTAATCATTGGATGGAAGTGGGGGGACTGGAGAAACTGGGAGAAGTATTACTCGACAATCCTTTTTATGATCATAGGCAATTTTTTATACAATATCCTCACATACAATCATCCCATGTGGCTCTATGAAGAAGCATTTCTGCCAAATCATACAATGATTGAAATGGTTCACTCATTTGTTGTTTTCCCTGTCACAGTACTTGTTTTTCTGCCGCATTTTCCTGAAAATAATCTTTTTAAAAAAATCGTATATATTTTACGATGGGTAGCTATTTTTATTTCTGCTGAGTGGATTTTATCAAAATTAGAGTACTTCTCTTATCATAATGGATGGAGTATCGTTTGGTCCGTCTTATTTAATATGGTAATGTTCACTTTGTTAAGGATTCATTTTAAACGACCGTTGCTTGCCTGGATTATTTCGGTTTTCATAGTTCTTTTTTTTATGATTTTCTTTAATGTTCCGATTGAAAAAATGAGATAACTCAATAAATTTGAAAAAAGCGAGATTACTACTGGCATAACCTTATAGGATTTGTTTATAATGAAGAGTATGATTCTTCTAGAGAATGAGCAAAATGTGTTGATATAAATGAGTGTGGAGAAGGAAAGGAAGTGCCGATGTGGCTATGTTGAACACGTATACGAAAGAGCAAGTCGTTGAAATGTCTATGGTCGAAATCGCATTTGAAATTTTGCAGAATGAAAAGCAGCCTATTCAATTCTACGATTTAGTTAAGCAGATCGCTGAAATTAAAGGTTTGTCTAAAACTGCAGTTGAAAACCGAATTGCGTATTTTTACACGGATATGAATATTGATGGACGCTTCGTTTCATTGGGCGATAATAAATGGGGATTGAAAACGTGGTACCCAGTTGAGAGCTCTGAGGAAGAACTAGGTGCTACTAACAAACCTACAAAACGTAAAAAAGCATCTGAGGATGACTATGACTTTGAAGAGGACTTCGATGATGAAGATTTCGATGAGTTAGAAGTAGAAGATGAGTTCGTTGAAGAAGACGACGATCTTGCAGATGATGACGATGACGACGATGACGACGATGATGAAGATGAAGAATTAGAATTCGACGAAGATGATGAAGACTTCGAAGAAGACGAAGAAGACGAAGACCTCGCTGATGAAAAAGAGGAAAATCTTTAATTCTTGAGAACCGGTGCCTGAGTGCACTGGTTTTTTTCCTTTTTTAACAAGTGGTAGTTAGGGTCCGTCATATATATGTGACTAAATGTGGATTGAAGAGCAAAACACGTGGATTAGAGACCAAAACTTTTGGATTCACCACCAAAATTCGTGGATACATAGGCTGAATTTATGGATTGACGGAGTCTGGTGCAGTATTTAGATTCATTTTTTCTTAAAAAATGATTCTTTCTTAGCATCTTGACACGAGCTGTGGAGTCGGGTAATATTCTTTTTGGGCTATTCCTGTTTCTTTTTTATAAAAGACTTAATTATATACGTTCACAAAGCAAAAGTGCCCCCTAACCATAGGGGAAGTGTCTTTTGCTTTTTATTTTTTACAAGGATTGGACGGTGCTTGTACAAAAATACAAGCCTCTCCCGATAGTAGAAAAATGGTTTAAAGCACATACTTAATTTAGAAAATTTAGGGGGATTGAATCATGGCAAAATATATTTTTGTTACAGGCGGGGTTGTTTCTTCATTAGGAAAAGGGATTACGGCGGCTTCATTGGGTCGATTATTAAAAAATCGCGGAGTGAAAGTTACGACTCAAAAATTCGATCCGTACATTAACGTGGATCCTGGAACAATGAGTCCTTATCAGCATGGTGAAGTATTCGTAACAGATGATGGCGCTGAAACGGATTTGGACTTAGGGCACTACGAGCGTTTTATCGATATCAATCTAAATAAATACAGCTCTGTTACGACAGGTAAAATCTATTCAACTGTTCTTCGCAAAGAGCGCCGCGGCGAGTATCTTGGCGGAACGGTTCAAGTTATTCCGCATATCACAAATGAGATCAAGGAACGTGTTTTCCGTGCTGGCCGTGAAACAAACGCAGATGTAGTTATTACTGAAATCGGCGGAACAGTTGGGGACATCGAGAGCTTGCCTTTCCTAGAAGCGATTCGCCAAATTAAAAGTGATGTCGGTTCTGAAAATGTCATGTACATCCACTGTACGCTTATCCCTTATATTCGTGCAGCGGGCGAGCTGAAAACAAAGCCGACTCAGCACAGTGTAAAAGAACTTCGCAGCCTAGGTATCCAGCCGAACATTATCGTTGTTCGTACAGAAATGCCGGTTCCTCAAGAGATGAAAGAGAAGATCGGATTGTTCTGTGACATCGATCCTAAAGCGGTAATCGAAGCAAGAGACGCTGATACTTTATACCAGGTACCGATCGATCTTCAAGAACAAAAGATGGACGAGCTTGTATGCAAACATCTTAAACTTGAAACGCATGAGCCGGATATGGCTGAGTGGAAAGAGCTGATCAACCGAGTAACGAATCTTAAAGGAAAAGTGAAGATCGCATTAGTCGGAAAATATGTAGCACTTCAAGATGCGTATATTTCTGTTGTTGAAGCGATGCGTCACGCAGGTTACCAATTCGATACGGATATTGATATCGACTGGATCAATTCTGAGATGGTTACAGCTGAAAATGTAAATGACCTTTTAAAGGATGCTGACGGTATTTTAGTACCTGGCGGATTCGGCGACAGAGGGGTAGAAGGAAAGATCTTAGCTACTCAATTTGCGCGTGAAAACAAAGTTCCTTTCTTGGGAATCTGCTTAGGCATGCAGCTTGCGTCTGTTGAATTTGCCCGCAACGTTCTTGGACTTGAAGGAGCTCATTCTGCAGAACTTATGCCTGAAACACCGTTCCCGGTAATCGATTTGCTTCCTGAACAAAAGGACATCGAAGACTTAGGCGGAACACTTCGTCTTGGACTGTATCCTTGTAAAATTAAGGAAGATACAAAAGCGTTCGCAGCTTATAATGACGAAGTAGTGTACGAAAGGCACCGTCACCGCTACGAGTTCAACAATGAATACCGTGAGCAGATGGAGAAGGCAGGATTCATCTTCTCAGGAACATCTCCTGACGGAAGACTTGTTGAGATCATCGAGCTAGAAGATCACCCATGGTTTGTTGCGTCTCAGTTCCACCCGGAATTCACTTCAAGACCAACAAGACCACAAGCACTATTCCGTGACTTTATCGGTGCAGTGACACAGTTGAAGAACTAAATCATATGTACGGGCAGTTCCTTTTTTAGGGGGCTGCCGTTTTTTTTGGCACGTACGGGGAGTGTCCTTGGGGAGTGGACATTAATGAGTGGAGGGGGCTGTTTTGTTGAATGCGGCTTATTATTGACGATAAAACAAATTATTTGACGAAATAGCTCCAACTTTTGACGATATACCTCCTTTTTTGACGAAATCATCATTAGGTTGTGTTTTTCATGAAAAATAATCTTCGTAAAAAAGATAAAAGCCTGGCACATAGACTGGCCTAGTCAAATGAGACAATAATAAAACACCACCAGTTAGGCTGCCATACTACCAAATTCAATTGGGGTGTGGTAGCCTAATTTTTCTTGTATACGCTCTTCATTATAATACTTCATGTACTGATCTACTTTTTCCCTGATTTTATCTATCGGCATAGAATTAAACTTCACATATTGAAATTCTTCAGATTTTAGATTGGAATGGAAGGACTCAATAACCGCATTATCCCAACAATTTCCTCTTCTGGACATACTGCTGACCAATTTCCTATCCTTTATTAGTTGTTGATACCCATAGGATGTATACACACTTCCTTGATCTGAGTGGATTATAACCCCTTTGGGGTTCCCTCGTGATTCCAAAGCTGCTTTTAAGGTATCTGCCACAAGAGGAACTTGTTGATGGGTATAGAGCTTGTGAGCCACAATTTGATTATTAAATAAATCCATTATGGTCGATAGGTACAATGTAATAGAACCATATTGAACATATGTTATATCTGTTACCCACTTTTGATTAGGTCGAGCTGCTGAAAAATCTCGATTTAAAATGTTTGGTGCGACAATGATGGATTCCCCTTGAGATTTCCACTTGCGCTTTGGCTTTACACGGCACTGTAGATGATGCTTTTGCATAATACGTTGCACCGAATTTCGATTCAAACTAATTTGATATCGACGTTTAAGTAAATTCTTAATTTTACGATGTCCATACCGATAGTTAGTCTCTTCACAAAGTGAGATAATGACCTTCTCTGATTTAGACAAATCATTAGATGGAGTAGACACCCAACGATAGTATGTGGACCTTGGAACGTTTAGCGCGCTTAGAATAGCCGTAACCGTGTACTTTTTTCGTAATTTTTTTACCAAACGGAGAACTACTTCTTTTTCAACTCCTTTTCGATCTCCAAATACTTTTTTAAGATTTCATTCTCCTGTTTATAGTGATTGAATTGACGGTCCTTTTTTTCCTCTTCACTAGCTGAATCAGGTCCAAGACCGTAAGAGTATTGTTTGCCTATTGGCTGATTAAACCGGTGTACTTGATTTTCACGATACCATTTCACCCATGTTTTTATTTGCGAAACATTTTTAATGCCATACTTATTCATAATTTCTTCATTCGTAAATTGGCCACTCATTTTATCCTTAACAACAGCCCACTTTGTTTCTTTTGAATATACGTTTTTGCCCATGCAAAAACACCTCCGATTATCACTTAGAATAAGTGTATCATTTCGGAGGTGTTTTATTGTGTCTCATCTACCTAGGTTAGTCTAACATCAGCCAGGCTTCTTCTTATTCCTCATCATATTCTTCTAAAATTTCTTCTGTCGTTAAAAAGAGTGCGTAATAAGCGAATAAGGCAGTCAATCCAGACGGGACTCCGATACGGGAGCCATCATCTAATGGCACTAAACCGCGAGCAGCCTTCGTATCGATCACAATATCTGCCGTCGTCTCCAAAACTGCTTCTTTTCTGCGTCCACCAAGCAATATAACATAGCAATCGGCATGTTCTTTTACTTTTTTACAAAAATCCAATGCCTCGAAATCATCAGCAAACCGGCTTGCCACAACTACACTATCAACCGGTAATAGTTCCTCCCAGCTTGCATCCGTAAACTCCGCCCCGCGCCGGAATTTATTTTCACCAAACAGCGCCTCGCTCACAACAGCTTCCATTTCGCCAAATCCCTTAAAATAAACAGTTCCTTCAGACAAAACGGTATGTGCCAGCAGGCGGGAACTCTCCTCGATCGATTGTTCTTCTTTATCGGATATTGCTTTTAATAATCCTGAAACTTGTGTTGAAAAGATCTTAAGCATAAATGTACTCCCTTAACGCGAATTTCAATTCATCGCAAAATAGTTCTTTAGTTTAGTATACTGAATTTAACATGACATTTCATGGATGGGCAGCAGGAAATTCTTTGGATATATAGAAATTAATACAGATAAGTTGTTTTGCAAATGAACTCAGATGAGGTGAGCAATAATGAGCGGGAAAATATTAATTGTAGACGATCAATATGGCATTAGAATTCTTTTAAATGAAATTTTTCAAAAAGAAGGTTACAAGACGTATCAGGCTGCTAATGGTGTACAAGCTCTTTCAATTGTGGAGAAGGACCGCCCTGATCTTGTTATTTTAGATATGAAAATTCCAGGAATGGATGGACTGGAGATTCTTCGGCGTGTGAAGAAGCATGACGAAACGATCCAAGTTATTATTATGACTGCTTACGGTGAGCTGGACATGATTCATGAAGCCATGAAACTGGGAGCAATTACTCACTTTGCAAAACCGTTCGACATTGACGAGATCCGCGCTGCGGTCAGGAAAGAACTTCCATTGAATACTCCTTCATAAGAAAAAACTTTAAAAGCCTGACAGGTCGGCAATGGTAGCGTTTACACCTCGAAAACGTTGATGTGTTGCGGTTTTCGGACGATATTGGTATGCTATACTAGAATGGAAATGAGCATTATGAAATGTTTAGCAAGACGCCATGAAAGGTAAACTATAATGGCTTCTTTTTGCTGTTTAGACATTTCAGCAATATACAATACAAAAACGTAGTTGGTCTGCTCGTGCCAATATCCAAAGGAGGACATGTAACATGCCTTTAGTTTCAATGAAGGAAATGCTTGAAAAAGCAAAAGCGGAAAATTATGCAGTTGGTCAATTCAACTTGAACAACCTTGAGTTCACTCAAGCTATACTTAAAGCTGCACAAGAACAGAATTCTCCAGTAATTCTTGGTGTATCTGAAGGTGCTGCTCGTTATATGGGTGGATTTAAACTAACTGTTGCTATGGTAAAAGCACTTATGGAAGAGTACAAAGTAACTGTTCCTGTAGCGATTCACTTAGACCATGGTTCAAGCTTTGAGAAGTGTGCTGAAGCTATTCATGCAGGTTTCACATCTGTTATGATCGATGGCTCTCATCATCCTTTAGAAGAAAACATTGCGTTAACGAAAAAAGTGGTTGAGCTTGCTCACATCCACGGTGTTTCTGTTGAGGCAGAACTTGGCCGTATCGGTGGACAAGAAGATGATCTAATCGTTGACGATGCTGAAGCTGCATATGCTGTTCCATCTGAATGTGATCAGCTTGTTCGTGAAACAGGAGTTGACTGTTTCGCACCTGCACTTGGTTCTGTTCACGGACCTTACAAAGGTGAGCCTAACCTTGGATTCGACCGCATGAAAGAAGTTATGGAACTAACTGGTGTACCTCTAGTTCTTCACGGTGGTACTGGTATTCCGACAAAAGATATCCAACAAGCAATTTCTTTAGGAACTGCTAAAATCAACGTTAACACTGAAAATCAAATTGCTTCACATAAAGCTGTTAAAGAATATATCGGAGCTAACCCTGACAAGTACGATCCGCGTAAATACTTGACTGCAGCTCGCGATGCGATTCAATCAACAGTAGCAGGAAAAATGCGTGAGTTCGGATCTTCCAACAAAGCGTAAATTCCTGGTCAAAATATACTAATATGAACCTTTCTTTGAAACCGCCTATACATCATAGGCGGTTTCATTTACACTATAATAGTGTGTAACGTGACAGACGGTCAGCTTCTTTTGTCCTTTATTAGGTTCAGTAAAAAACTTCAATGAAAGTTAATTGGAGAGTAAGGTGCGAGACTCCTGCGAGAGAAGCGGGACAGGTGAGACTCCTAAGGACGCAAGGCGTCGAGGAGGCTCACCGCACGCCCGCGGAAAGCGAGCATCCTGGAGTGGAAATTAACTCTCCAATAAAAAATGTAAGCGCACTACTAACGTGTATGAAGAAGTGTGTGTTATAAAAGAATATAAATGAACGAGAAACCTAAAAAACAGGAGTGATTGTTTTGAAATTCTTTATTGATACAGCAAACATTGACGATATTAAGGAAGCCTATGACCTGGGCATTTTATCTGGAGTAACAACAAACCCGTCTCTAGTAGCAAAAGAAAAAGGCGTTGATTTCCACGAGCGTTTGAAGGAAATTACAAGCCTTGTACCGGGTTCTGTTAGTGCTGAGGTGATCGGAACTTCTTATGAAGAAATGGTAGAAGAAGGCCGTGAGTTAGCTAAGATCGCGCCGAATATTACGGTAAAAGTACCGATGACGCTTGATGGACTAAAAGCCGTTAAAACTTTTTCTGATGAAAATATTAAAACGAACGTAACGCTTATTTTTAATGCGAACCAAGCATTGTTAGCTGCTCGTGCTGGCGCAACATATGTATCGCCATTCTTAGGCCGTTTAGATGATATCGGTCAAGATGGATTGGAGCTTATCTCACAGGTAGCGCAAATTTTTGCGATTCATGAAATACCGACTGAGATCATTGCAGCATCGATCCGTCACCCTGTTCACGTAACAGAAGCAGCATTGCGCGGAGCCCATATTGCAACGATTCCGCCGAATGTTATTAAAGGCCTTGTGAAGCACCCATTAACAGATCAAGGTATCGAAAAATTCCTAGCTGACTGGGAAGCTGCGAATAAAAAATAATTTAATTTTTTTCTCTAATAAAAGTTTTTGCTTTCAATGTATTGTGTTCGTTCAACTTTGACTGGTTGATTGGAGTGAAAGGTGGGAGACTCCTCGAAAAAGAAAATCGCATTTTCTTCGTGCGATGTAACGCTGTCGAAGCCTTCCTTGTCCTGTGGGACGAGTGGGACAGGTGAGACTCCTAATCACCCAAAGGGTGAAGGAGGCTCACCGCCCGCCCCACGGAAAGCGAGCACCTGTAACGGAAATCCACCACTTTCTAATCCAACAATGATGACACATTTTTATACATTATAAAGAAAATTTTTGGTAAATAATAAAATTAACGAAACTGGTAATATACTCACAATTACGATTGTCTTTGTGACTCTTACTGAAAGGAGTTTACCATGGAAAAACTGATGATTGAAGGGGGCTATCCTCTAGAAGGAACGGTCCAAATAAGCGGAGCAAAAAATAGTGCGGTGGCATTGATTCCCGCTACGATACTAGCTGAATCTACCGTTACCATTGAAGGTTTACCTAACATATCAGATGTCCGTATTCTGCGTGATCTGTTAGAGGAAATCGGGGGAGAAGCTTACCTGGATGAAAATCAGTCGCTTACGGTTAACCCTGAAAACATGATTCCGATGCCTCTTCCGAGCGGAAAGGTGAAAAAGCTTCGTGCTTCTTACTACTTGATGGGTGCGATGCTTGGGCGTTTTAAAAAAGCTGTAATCGGCTTGCCAGGGGGATGCAACCTTGGGCCGCGTCCGATCGACCAGCACATTAAAGGATTTGAAGCGCTAGGTGCAAAAGTGACGAACGAGCAAGGTGCGATTTACCTTCGCGCAGACGAGCTTGTTGGTGCACGTATTTACCTGGATGTTGTAAGTGTAGGAGCAACGATCAATATCATGCTTGCAGCAGTAAGAGCAAAAGGACAGACGATTATTGAAAATGCGGCAAAGGAGCCTGAAATTATCGATGTAGCTACACTCTTAACGAGCATGGGTGCAAGGATTAAAGGGGCAGGTACGGACGTAATTCGTATCGATGGTGTCGAAAAAATGCATGGGTGCCGTCATTCTATCATTCCTGACCGTATCGAAGCTGGAACGTATATGATTTTAGCGGCATCGATGGGTCAGCAGGTTTTATTGGATAATGTCATTCCTCTGCATTTAGAATCATTGATTGCCAAGCTAAGAGAGATGGGCGTTTTCATCGAAACAAAAGACGATCAGGTTCTAGTTTATCGCGGGAAAGACCCATTAAAGAGTGTCGATATAAAAACGCTCGTTTATCCAGGGTTCCCGACAGATCTTCAGCAGCCGTTCACATCGCTTTTAACAAGCTCAGAAGGAACGAGCATTGTAACGGACACGATCTACAGTGCGCGTTTTAAACATATAGACGAACTTCGCCGCATGGGAGCGAATGTGAAAGTTGAAGGCCGTTCTGCTATAATAAATGGGCCTGCAAAGCTTGAAGGGGCAAAAGTTAAAGCTTCTGACCTTCGTGCAGGAGCAGCGCTCGTTGTAGCCGGTCTTATGGCTGAAGGTGTAACTGAAATTTCAGGTCTTGAACATATTGACCGCGGCTATGAATCTTTAGTTGAAAAGTTAAAAGGACTTGGAGCTAAAGTGTGGCGTGAAAATATGGATGTAGAAGAAATGGAAGAAATGAAGAACTCATAAGTGTAAAAAGAGAAATCACCCCAACCGGTGATTTTTCTTAAGGATAAATATGTAAGCGTTTTTAAGTAAGCGGAGGGAACCACATTATGGAGAGAAGTTTATCAATGGAGCTTGTTCGTGTAACAGAAGCGGCAGCTCTTGCATCAGCACGCTGGATGGGTCGAGGCAAGAAAGACGAGGCAGATGAAGCAGCAACAACTGCCATGCGTAACGTTTTTGACACGGTTCCTATGAAAGGGACTGTTGTAATCGGCGAAGGAGAAATGGACGAAGCGCCTATGCTTTATATCGGTGAAAAGCTTGGGACAGGCTATGGCCCTCGAGTAGATGTTGCTGTTGACCCGCTTGAAGGGACAAACATCGTGGCATCTGGTACGTGGAACGCACTTGCTGTTCTGGCGATCGCTGACCATGGGAACCTGCTACACGCACCTGACATGTATATGGACAAGATCGCAGTCGGACGTGAGAGCGTAGGGAAGGTCGACATCAACGCTCCTGTTATCGATAACTTAAAAGCAGTAGCAGAAGCGAAAAATAAAAATATTGAAGACTTAGTAGCGGTTATTTTAGACCGTCCTCGCCACCAGCAGATCATCCAGGATATCCGTGAAGCGGGTGCAAGAATTAAGCTGATCTCTGACGGTGATGTTGCCGCTGCGATCAATACAGCATTCGATGATACAGGCGTAGATATTTTATTCGGATCAGGCGGAGCACCAGAAGGCGTAATCGCAGCCGTTGCCTTAAAGTGTCTTGGCGGAGAGCTTCAAGGAAAGCTTCTTCCTCAAAACGACGAGGAATTAGAACGCTGCAAACGTATGGGGATCGAAGACGTGAACCGCGTATTGTACATGGACGACCTCGTAAAAGGGGACGATGCAATTTTTGCAGCTACGGGGGTAACGGACGGTGAACTATTAAAAGGAGTTCGTTTTGACGGATCAACTGGAACGACTCAATCTGTCGTTATGCGGGCAAAATCAGGTACAGTCCGTTTCATCGACGGCAGACACAGCCTGAAGAAAAAGCCAGACCTTGTAATCAAACCATAATGGGGTAAAAGGCCGGACATTGCGTCCGGTCTTTCCGTTAGGTTCTTCTTTTCAGCTTGTTACTGCTGGAGTTTTTCAAAAGTTCTTCATTGAATAGTTAATTGGAGCGGAAGGGCGAGACTCCTGCAGGACGAGCGGGGCAGGTGAGACCACTCGATGTACGTAGTACGGAGTGGGCTCACCGCACGCCCTGCGGAAAGCGAGCCCTGCAGCGGAAATTAACTACATCCAAAGGTTGAGCTTATACAAAGTTGCAAAATGCAGAAATGTATTGTAAATTCACGTTATAGCAGTGGCCGGCAAGTTGTCCTAACTTGATTAAAGACTATTTTTGTGGTTAAAATAAGAAGTATGATTCATTTTGAATAAAAATTTCTTCAACCCACTAAACCCTTAACTTTCAAGGATCTCCTTCCAATAACCAAAACCAAACCAACATATATAAATCCCAAATTATAAAACAAAAGCAAATAGTAAAATAAGAAAAGCGTGGTGTCACTATGGGGATTGATTTAGCTACATTAGAAACAAAAAAATTAAGAGAGCTTTATGAGCTTGCCAAACAATTTAATATTCAATATTACGGAAAACTGACGAAGCGGGAATTGATGTTCTCGATTTTAAAAGCACAAGCTGAACTTGATGGTTATTCATTCATGGAAGGTGTTTTGGAGATCATTCCGAACGAAGGGTTCGGCTTCTTGCGTCCGATCAACTATTCTCCGAGCTCACAGGATATCTACATATCTGCGTCACAGATCCGCAGATTTGATCTAAGAAACGGAGATAAAGTATCAGGGAAAGTTCGTCCTCCAAAAGAAAACGAGCGTTATTACGGACTTTTGCAAGTTAACGCGGTTAACGGAGAAGACCCAGAAACGGCTAAGGAAAGAGTGCATTTCCCTGCATTAACAGCCCTCTATCCCGAAAAGAAAATGGTTATGGAGACTACGAGCAATAATATCTCAACACGTATCATCGATATGATGGCGCCTGTTGGTTTTGGTCAGCGTGGATTGATCGTCGCTCCTCCTAAAGCGGGTAAGACAAGCTTGCTGAAAGAGATCGCACACAGTGTGACGACAAACAATCCGCAAGTGGAACTTATTGTTTTACTTATCGATGAGCGACCAGAGGAAGTAACCGATATCGAACGTTCTGTTAAAGGCGACGTTGTAAGTTCAACGTTTGACGAAGTGCCTGAAAACCACATTAAAGTGGCAGAGCTTGTTTTGGAACGCGCGATGAGACTGGTTGAGCACAAAAAAGACGTTGTTATTCTGCTTGATAGCATTACACGTCTAGCTCGTGCGTACAACTTGGTTATCCCGCCGAGCGGACGTACACTATCTGGTGGTATCGATCCTGCTGCTTTCCATCGTCCGAAGAGATTTTTCGGTGCTGCCCGTAACATTGAAGAAGGCGGAAGCTTAACGATTTTAGCAACGGCACTTGTTGATACAGGTTCACGTATGGATGACGTTATTTACGAGGAATTCAAAGGAACAGGAAACATGGAACTGCACTTAGACCGCAAGCTGGCAGAGCGCCGTATTTTCCCTGCGATCGACATTCGCCGTTCCGGTACGAGAAAAGAAGAAATGCTTATTGCAAAAGATCATCTTGAAGCATTATGGTCGATCCGTAAGACGATGGATGACTCGTTCGATTTCGTTGATAAATTTATGAAACGAATGCGCAAAACAGAAAACAACGAAGAATTTTTCGAGCTGTTTGAGTCAGAAAAAAAAGGTGCGCCAAAGCGCGTTAAAACCGTAACAAACTAACGAAAAAGTATGGTTGCAAATGGGATTTGTCCCTGTTATACTGTTTTTATGTGTTTATTTAACTCTGCTTCCGCATAGGAAACAGGGCAGAAGGAGTGAAATTGACATGAAACAAGGAATTCATCCGAATTATAAAAAGGTTATCTTTGTTGACGCTCAAAGCGGATTTAGCTTCCTTTCTGGTTCTACGTTGCATTCAAACGAGACTATGAAATGGGAAGACGGTAACGAATATCCAGTAATTAAAGTGGATGTAAGTTCTGACACTCACCCGTTCTACACTGGACGTCAGAAGTTCTCTGATGTTGGTGGACGTGTTGACCGCTTTAAGAAGAAATACAACCTTAAGTAATTTGTTGCAAGTAAAAGGGCAGGAGTCTTTCTTGCCCTTTTTTTCTTTATAGAGAAATGATGGAAACTCGGTAACTGTCCGTTGATGGGCCGGGTTTTTTATACGCGCGAAAAACTTTATTTTATGCTTTAAAAGGAGTTAGCAGCTCCTGAAAAGAACGTTTTATTTGTAAGAATGAAATGCGTACATACTAAGGGAAAGATTGTTGCGAAAGGGGGAGCAAGCCATGTATGTTATGAAACAAAATGGCTGGATCGAGTTAATTTGCGGAAGCATGTTCTCTGGGAAGTCAGAAGAATTGATTCGCCGTGTGAGAAGAGCAACGTATGCTAAGCAAAAAGTACAGGTGTTCAAGCCGCTTATTGATAACCGCTACAGCGAGGAATCGGTTGTTTCTCATAACGGAACGGCAGTTTTGGCTGAGCCTGTAGGACGATCTGTTGAAATTTTAAAAAATGTATCACCTGAAACAGAAGTGGTTGCGATCGATGAAGTACAGTTCTTTGATGAGGATATCATTCCAGTCGCTCAAGAGCTTGCTGACCAAGGGTTGCGCGTTATTGTAGCAGGACTTGACCAAGATTTTAAAGGCGAGCCGTTCGGACCTGTTCCAAGAATGATGGCACTTGCTGAGCACGTGACAAAGCTTCAAGCAATCTGCATGTCTTGCGGTTCTCCTGCAAGTCGTACACAGCGTTTGATCAATGGCAAACCAGCTTCTTATGACGATCCGGTTATTCTAGTGGGAGCATCAGAATCGTACGAGCCCCGTTGCCGTCATTGTCATGAAGTACCAGGTAAAAAGAGAAATCTTCTTTCAGGCGTAGAGGGCTTGGAAGGGCGTTCTAACTAAAATATGATTGTTGTTGTCCGGGAGCTTGCGTGCTTCCGGGCTTTTTTGTTGTATAGGCTGAATGAGGTGTCGAACGCTGTCGTGGGTTGTCGACTCGTCGATAATTGGTAAAAATTTTTGGATTCAGACCCAAAATTTTTGGAATGGAGCATCAACCTTTTGGATTCATGCTCTAAACTTCTGGTTTCATCCTCTTCATCTGACTTTAGACCTTAATAATTGGACCAGTTTTGCCAGGCAAAACTGAACCTCTTTGTTCATAAACACTTCCCGGTCAGGAAATCCTAATGATATGGGAGGTGTTTGTAGTGAAAAAGGCTATTCTTATGCCACTTTTGGTGCTATTAGTTAGTGCTTGTTCTCCTATGCAGTCGTATAAGGAGGAAGGAGCCAAAACGGAACCGGCAGCTCATGATGAAAATGGGGAAATCCGTGACAACATGTTTGGTCACGGAATTATAAATTACCACCTGACCAAAAATGAACCCCGCATCAATTACAGTTATGACACGAACATGAATCCAAGTGATTATAGAAGTATGAATCAATCGCGTTTTGATTTATCTGATGATCAGGATTTGATTCGTCAAACAGTAAAAGATGTTTCGGGAATCAACCCGCAAATGGTGACAATAAACGGAAATTACGCCCACATTCATGTGAATGTACCGGACGATATGTCCAAAAGTGAACGCTCTGCTTTGTATCGAAAGATTATGAATGCAGTAGAACGTGCTGTTCCAAGGTATAACTTCTCCCTTAAAATGGATCAATAACTTTTTTTATCAACCTTTCATGTTTTTATCTCATCCGATAGGGAAATAAAGTACGTATCTGATGAGAGGAGGGATTGTAATGGTTGAAAAAAGAAAGTCTGAGGACTCTCCAGAACAAGAGGAGAAGGAACGGTCGAATGAGGATGTAGAACCCCAGCGTGATCCCGATAAACCAGATCACACAGGTAACCAAGGTTCAAAAAATAATTAAATATAAAGGGGCTGACCCAAAAGGACACGTAACGTGACCTTTTGGTGTCAGCCTTTTTTAATATGTCTTTTTGCACAATAAAAAAATCGCCCTATTTAGTATGATTAAGTCACCACAACACAACCAACTAAAAGGAGCGATTTTTTTATGAAACATGATCATATTTCTTTCATCGATTATAACATGGACCAATTGACTCTTCCAATGGATATTAGTGAATTAATTCCCCTACATAATGTAGCTCGCGTTGTAAACGAAATGATTGAACGTATTCCTGATGAACATTTTCTTAAATATTATCCTGGCGGTGGACGAAGCACGTATCATCCTAAAATGATGACGAAGGTTTTGGTCTATGCCTACACGCAGCGCATGTATTCTGGGCGAGAAATTGCCCACCAACTAACCGTGCATCTTCCCCTAATATGGCTGAGTGGTTTTCAAACACCCGATTTCCGGACCATTAACCGTTTTCGTTCAGAACGATTAAAAGGATTAATAGACGATTTATTTAAACAAGTGCTCGTTCTTTTAGTAGAAGAAGGACAAGTTCAGCTCGAATCCTACTTTCTAGATGGTACAAAAATTGAGGCAAACGCCAATCGTTATACATTTGTTTGGAAGAAGAGTACGGAAAAATATAAGGAAAAACTTGAGGGGAAAGTCGAAGAGCTTATCACCCAGATTGATGGTGTTTGGAGAGAAGAAGCGTCTTGTGAAGACAAAGAAAAGACCGTGATTTCACCTGAGAAAATTCAAAACAAAGTAGATGAATGGGAAGAAAAACTGGAAAAAGAACCAAAAAACAAAGAACTGAAAAAAGCTGTAAAGGTCATGAAGAAAGACTATCTGCCAAGAAGTCTTAAATATAAGAAGCAATTATCCATATGTGGCGATCGAAAAAGTTTTTCCAAAACAGATCCCGATGCGACCTTCATGCGTATGAAGGAAGATCATATGAAGAACGGACAATTAAAACCCGGGTATAATGTGCAAATGGCCTCCAACAATCAGTTCATTTTATCGTATACCCTGCACCAGCGCCCGGGAGACACACGGTGTCTTATCCCGCATCTTCAAGAAGTCAAAGCAAAATTTGATATTGATCCAAAACGCATTATCGCAGATGCCGGTTATGGTTCTGAAGAAAACTATGCGTATTTAGAAGGGAAAAAGCAGAAAGCATACATTAAATATGGTTTGTTTGAGAAAGAACAAAAAAGGTCTTTTAAGAAGAATCCTCATCACCAATCGAACTGGTTTTATGATGTAAAAAAAGACACGTTCACTTGTGCTGCAGGCAAACTTCTCTATCTCACCGGGGAAAAGAAACAAAAAACGGAATCAGGGTATGAATCCACAATCAAAGTTTATAAGTGTAACGAATGTGAGGGTTGTCCCTTTCGAAAAGAATGCACAACATCAAAGGATGGAAGAAGTACGCAAGTGAATGAGACCTATCAGGAACTAAAATCGAAAGCAAAAAAACGCCTTTGGACAGACGAAGGAAAACAACTCTATGCGAGAAGAAAAATCGACATAGAGAGTGTTTTCGGTCAGTTCAAGGGCAATCGGTCGTTCCGGCGGTTTTCGCTCCGTGGACTACCGAAGGTAAATATCGAGGTTGGGCTGATCAGTTTAGCCCACAACCTATTAAAATCGGCGGCCAAGAAGGCCGCCTAAAAACATATAGAGACACTTTTACAGAAAAAGAGGCTGAACCTCAAAAGTTTTTACACTTTTGAGTCAGCCCCTTTTTAAATTCTATTTTAGCCTTCTCGCCGCTTGCTGCACCGGATCCCATGAACCATTGTATGGAGGAGCATAAGACAGATCCAGATCTGTCAGCTCTTCCACATCCATCTCGTGATAAAGTGCTGTTGCAAGAACGTCGATTCGTTTATCAACGCCTTCAGCACCTATAATCTGTCCGCCTAGCAGTTTTTTTGATTCTTTATGATAGGTTATTTTTAATTCAAGTTTTTTAGCATCCGGATAATAGCCCGCATGGCTTTTTGATGTGATTCGAATTTCATCATATGGAATCCCAAGTTTTTCAGCTTCTTTATTAGAAAGTCCTGTTTTTCCTAAAGTCAGATCCATAAATTGAATGATAGAAGACCCGACGATTCCTTTAAATGTTTTATCCACGCCTGCCATATTCAGGCCAGCGATTCTGCCTTGCTTGTTTGCCGTCGTTCCTAATGGAATGTGATCGTTCACCTTTTTTACCCGGTGATAATGCGTAGCACAGTCTCCTGCTGCATAAACATCCTCAACGTTCGTTTCCAGCCGCTCGTTAACTACAATCACGCCTTGTTCATTCAACAAAATCCCTGTATCTTTTAAAAAATCAGTATTGGGCTTAACACCGACTGCTGCGATGACGAGATCAGTCGGGTAATCTTTTTTCGCTGTTTTTACAAATTGAACGTGATCATCACCTTTAAAGCCAATCACATCCTCTTGCAGACAAAGTTCGATTCCGTGTTTTTCAGCTTCTTCATGGATCAGCGGCGCAAGGTCTTCGTCAAAGATGCTTCCTAGCTGTTTGCCGCGCTGTATGATGCGTACTTTTTTTCCGAGTCTTGCCACGTTTTCCGCCATCTCCAGCCCTATGTATCCGCCGCCGATGATCGTTACATGCTGAACGTCTTTAAGGCCAGCCATCAGTTCTTCTGCATCAGGAATCGTTTTTAATGGATAGATTCCTTTCAAATGAACACCTGTCCATTCTTTAGGCATGATCGGTCTTACACCTGTCGCGATCAGAAGTTTGTCATAGGTTACCTCAAAAGGTTCACCACTCTTCGTATGGACACCGGAAACGGTTTTAGAAGCTGTGTCTACTGCATTTACTTCATGAAAAGTACGCGCATCCATTCCGTACTTTTCACGGAACGTGTCGATACTTCTAGCAATTAATTTTTCGGTTGAAGGGATCAGCCCGCCAACGACGTAAGGGAGACCGCACTGTCCGTATGAATAGATCCCGCCTTTTTCCAGAACGGTAATGTCGGCATTTTCCGTATTTCGAACGATCTGCATCGCGGCACTCATCCCGGCTGCGTCTCCTCCAATTATGCAATATTTCATTTGATCAGCTCCTTTCCATGTATCTAACATTATATTATTCCCATCGGCTTTAAAAAAGTAACGTGAAGTATCAAAAGCCTCGCCAATATTAGCAATTGACCAACAAGAAGCCGCTTTCCAAAACGAACTATGATAATAGAAGGGGTGGTAGTGTGCTTGAAATTAAATCAAATGGAACAGACTGGAATGCTCCTGTTCAGCCGATACATACATTGCTGAAAAAACTTGACCAGAAACCTTTAGACCCTGTTTATGAAGGAATGGGGAATTTTATTATAAAATATAAAACGGAAAAGCATGTAAATAACCCCCGTTATGTGGGATGTACGCATTTCTTAGGGCATTTTGCAACAATTCCATACGTGTTCAATGTGATAACAGATGAAAGAGTGATTATTGAAGAGCTTACAAAAGCCATCAGAATCAATCAGGAACGCTTGGATTACGAGCAGCTGCGCAAAAATATATTTTCCTATTAATTTCCTTTTGTCCTATGCTATGCTTTTTTTGAGGTGAGGATGATGAACGGAAAAGTCGTTTCTTTAAATATCAAGCTTCCAGAGCAAGTTACTGCATCGGGCAGATCCTTTTTTACCGGATATAATAAAATTCCTCAGCAGGAACCTGTTTTCCTACATAAAACACATTTTGAAGGTGACGGGGTAGGAGATACCGTTCATCATGGCGGAGAAGACCAAGCCGTGTGCGTTTATCCTTATGAGTACTATGAAAAATGGAATGCTGAATTGCAGCTTAAAACACCGCTTGTGATTCCTTCGTTCGGTGAAAATATTACACCGTCCGGCCTTTTAGAAGACGATGTGTGTATTGGTGACGTTTTTCAGATGGGGGAAGCGGTCGTACAGATTACACAGCCGAGACAGCCATGCAATACGTTGGCGTCCATACTGTGTCGTCCTGATATGATAAAAAAAGTCGTGGACACTGGCCGTACCGGCTATTATCTTCGTGTATTAAAAGAAGGACTCGTTACTGCAGGTGATGAGGTGGTTCGAATTGAAAAACACTCTGCAGGCATCTCGGTTACAGAATCCAACCAGATAAAGTATGGCTTTGAAAAAGATCCGGCGAAAATCCAGCGGCTGATCGAAGTGAATGAGCTGGCTGAAAATTTCAGGCAGTCATTGATAAAGAAAAGTTAAAACTTTTATTGTAACAGTTTTTTCTCCATTGTAGACTTGGGAAAATTGTTCTTTATTAAGGTTGTTCATTTCATATAAAAGAACATCTTTTTCCCAATATTTGAAATCCCCAATCATGTTACAATTATCCAGTAATAGTCAAACAATTCAGAAATATACATACGGGCCCGGGACCTGACCACCAAGAGCACATGGTTTGATTGTTATAAAATCATGATTGGGGGAAAAGAAATGAAAAAAACTGTATTACGCACGTTTAGTGCTATACTCAGTTTGTTGTTTGTCCTATCCCTATTGGTAGGAAATCTCCATTTCTCTGCATCTGCTGCAACGGTTGACAAAGGACCGAAAAACTTCCTCGTTGGTTTTAAATCAGATATTCAAACGGCTCAAGTAAATGATGTTAAAAAAATGGGTGGACAAGTTAAGCATCAGTTCAAATTTATGGATACGATGCTTGTTTCTATGCCAGAGGCGGCAGCAGAAGCACTTAATAAGAACCCGAATGTATCTTATGTTGAAGAAGATCACATGGCATATGCAACAGCTCAAACAACGCCATGGGGCATTACACATATTAAAGCAAATCAAGTCCATGCGACTGGAAACACAGGTTCAGGTGTAAAAGTTGCAATCTTAGATACAGGGATCGATGCTAGTCACGCAGATTTAAACGTTCGCGGAGGTGCAAGCTTCGTGGCAGGTGAGCCTAATGCACTGACAGACGGCAACAGCCATGGTACACACGTTGCAGGTACAGTTGCGGCTCTTAATAACACAACAGGTGTTCTTGGTGTAGCTTATTCAGCTGACCTTTATGCGGTAAAAGTGCTAGACAGTTCTGGAAGCGGAACATACAGCGGAATCATTCAAGGGATTGAGTGGGCTGTTTCAAACAATATGGATGTCATCAACATGAGCTTAGGTGGAAGCTCTGGTTCGACAGCGCTTCAGCAAGCTTGTGATAATGCATATAACTCTGGCGTTCTTGTAGTGGCAGCTGCCGGAAACTCAGGAACAAAAGGAAAGCGCAACACGATCGGCTATCCTGCAAAATATGCTTCAGTAATGGCAGTTGGTGCTGTGGATTCCAGCAACAACCGTGCTTCTTTCTCAAGCGTAGGTTCAGAACTTGAAGTTATGGCACCAGGGGTAAACATTTTAAGCAGTGTTCCAGGCAATGGCTATGACAGTTACAACGGAACGTCAATGGCTTCACCGCACGTAGCAGGAGCAGCAGCGCTAATTATGGCAGGCAACCCAGGACTTTCAAACGTTCAAGTCCGTCAAAAGCTAGTGAATACGGCAAAACCGCTTGGCGATGCGTTCTATTATGGCAATGGCGTAATTGATGTTTACGCAGCGACAAGATAATTTTAATAAGCTCATTTAATGGGACTAGTTGGTTGGAGCGCAAGGTGCGAGACTCCTACGGGATCAGCGTGCCAGGTGAGACCACGGCAGGCTTGATTAGCCTAGGGGGCTCACCGCACGCCCCGTGGAAAGCGAGCATCCTGGAGCAGAAATCAACATCTTCTGATAGCGGCAAGAGTACTTTAAAAATATGCAAAAAGAGGTTCCTTTCTGGAGCCTCTTTTTTGCTGATGATTCTTCTATCTTACTTCTGAGTATCTAACCTTCACGTCCAAGTCATCACAAAGTACTTTAAATTGATAGTAATCAAAATAAAGCTGGTCTTTCTCTTTATGATTCCAGCTGAAAATGGTTGATCCAAATACATAATCTTTTTTTCTGAAAGCCCGTATGGAGGGGGTATGCTGAACAATTTCAATCAGTCCTTTTTCCATACCCATTTCAAGCTGAAGGATGACCCAAGGCAAGTCCTCTGGATGTACTTTCCTTTTTTCTCCGTTCTTTACGATTCGAATCGTTTTAGACATCGGCAGGTCCCCAATATTTTTATAGTCTTTTCTTATCGTAGTTATTATAATGAGAGTTAGTATCCATACGCAAGAAGGTACATTTTTGTAACTAAGGGAACGAAATGAAACTAAGGGGTGTTTTCGCTTGAGAAAAGAATATTCTCATCCAATTGAAGTGACGATGGATGTGGTATGCGGAAAATGGAAAGGTGTCATTCTATGCCATTTGCAGCAAAACGACGTTTTAAGATTTGGTGAAATCAAAAAACTGCTTCCTAAAGTGTCACAAAAAACACTGACGCTTCAACTAAGAGAATTAGAAGCTGATGGCTTGATCAATCGTCAAGTATATCCGCAAGTACCTCCAAAAGTAGAGTATTCTTTAACGGAATACGGAAAAGATTTAGAAGCCACATTAAACCACATGAGTGAATGGGGAAAAAGCCATGTTGAAAAAGTGGAATTAAACGGGTAGAAAATAGTTACAATGATTATGGCGAGAGTTATTACCTGAAAAAGATTGAGAGTTTAGCTGATAACGACTATAATTATAATGTTATGCATACAAAGCAGAGGTGAAAAACCATGTTAGAACGTTTAGAAACGATCGAACAGCGATATGATAAATTGAATGAATTATTAAGTGATCCGGAAGTTATTAATGATACGAACAAACTGCGCGAGTATTCAAAAGAGCAATCTTCTCTTCAGGAAACTGTAGCGGTTTACCGTGAATATAAAGAGGCAAAAGAACAGCTGGACGAAGCAAAGATGATGCTTGAGGAAAAGCTTGATGCCGAAATGACAGCAATGGTAAAAGAAGAGATCTCTGGTCTTTCTGATCAGATTGAAGAGTTCATAGCCAAGCTGAAAATTTTATTGCTTCCAAAAGATCCGAACGATGACAAGAACGTTATTGTCGAAGTCCGCGGTGCTGCAGGCGGAGACGAGGCAGCATTGTTTGCAGGCGACCTTTACCGCATGTACAGCCGTTATGCTGAAATGCAAGGTTGGAAGTCTGAAGTGATCGAGGCTTCTTACACTGAACTTGGCGGTTATAAGGAAATTATCTTCATGATCAACGGTGCTGGCGCTTATTCGAAGCTTAAGTATGAGAATGGTGCACACCGTGTTCAGCGTGTACCAGCAACTGAATCTGGCGGACGTATCCATACATCCACAGCTACAGTAGCGGTTCTCCCTGAAGCGGAAGAGGTTGAAGTTGAAATCCATGAAAAAGACGTACGTGTAGATACGTTTACATCTTCTGGTCCTGGGGGTCAGTCTGTTAACACGACTCAATCTGCGGTCCGTTTAACTCATATTCCTACAGGTACAGTTGTATCGTGTCAGGATGAAAAATCGCAGATCAAGAACAAAGAAAAAGCGATGAAGGTTCTTCGTGCGCGTGTATATGATAAGATTCAGCAAGAAAAGCAAAAAGAGTACGATGAGACACGTAAGAGCGCGGTTGGATCAGGTGACCGTTCTGAACGTATCCGTACGTACAACTTCCCGCAAAACCGTGTTACCGATCACCGTATCGGCCTGACAATTCAAAAGCTTGACCAGATCCTTCTTGGTAAAATGGATGAGTTTGTAGAAGCGCTCATCACAGAGGATCAAACAAGCAAGATGAAAGCACAGGCGGACGCGTAAAATGAGTATGAAAGTTCATGAAGCCCTCGCCTGGGCTTCTTCTTTTTTAGCAGACCATAATCGGGAAGCCTTTGCTGCAGAGATTCTTATGAGACATGTCTTGGGTGATGTAAGCCGTACGGATATGCTGATGCGTCTTCACGATCCGATAAGCGAAGAGAAGTATGAAGAGCTAGAAGCGGCAGTAGAACGTCATGTTGATGGTGAGCCCGTTCAATACATTACAGGCAGGGAAGATTTTTACGGCCGCACGTTTTCTGTGAATGAAGAAGTTCTGATCCCGCGTCCTGAAACAGAAGAATTAGTGGAGCATATGCTGACACTGATTTCTGAACATTTTCCTGGTGAAGAGAAAGTCGCTGTTGCAGATATCGGGACAGGAAGCGGTGCAATTTCCGTTACGATGGCGCTTGAGAATAAGGATTTGAAAGTATACACAGTGGACATTGCGAAAGAGTCGATTGAAGTAGCACGAGGAAATGCGAGAAAGCTTGGAGCAGATGTTGAGTTTCTTCATGGCGATTTGCTGAAGCCTTTTATAGATAAAGGCATCGAGCTGGATGTGGTGGTATCGAATCCACCATACATTCCTGATCATGAGATCGCAGTTCTCGATACAATCGTAAAAGATAGAGAGCCGATGCGCGCGTTGAGCGGCGGGGAAGATGGCTATGATTTTTATAGAAGGTTCATGGATGAGCTGCCGCTAGTTTTGAAGGAAAGAGCGTTAGTTGGCTTTGAAGTGGGTGCAGGTCAGGGAGCAACCGTTGCCAGCATGCTGAAAGATACCTTTGGAGATGCGCAAGTGTACGTGAAGTATGACATCAGCGGTAAGGACCGTATGGTGTTTGCAGTGATTGGGAAATAATTTGGGAAAAGGGGACAGACCCGGGTCTGTCCCCTTTTCGTTTTAGTGTGTGGGCTCATAAATCCGGATGAAGGATCATAACTGTTTTTCTGGGCGGTTTTCCAACAAAAAAGGGCTGACTCTTAAGCTTTAAGCTATAGAGTCAGCCTCTTTTTTTATTCCTTCACCATCAATTTAAGCGGTGCGGATATTTTCTTTTCTACTTTTTTCCCTGCCAATACGTCAGATGCTGCTTCGACAGCCAGTTTTCCGATGAGTTCTGGTTGCTGAGCTACTGTAGCCGCTAGTTTTCCTGCTTCTACGGCTTTTACGGCGTCTTCGTTTCCGTCAAAGCCAACGACGATCACATCGCGGCCGGAGCTGTTGATTGCTTCGAGTGCTCCTAACGCCATCTCATCGTTATGAGCGAATACGGCTTTGATGTCTGGATTTCCTTGCAGCAGATTTTCCATAACGTTTAACCCTTTTGTACGGTCAAAGTTAGCGGTTTGTTTAGCAGTCACATCTAATTTTTTATCTGCAATGTTATGGAATCCTTTTCCGCGTTCACGTGTAGCGGATGCACCAGGCACGCCTTCGAGTTCAGCGACTTTTGCGCCTTCACCAATTTGTTCTACAATATAATCGGCTGCCATTTGGCCTCCTTTTACGTTATCAGATGCGACGAACGATGCAACGTCGCCTTTTTCTGTAGAACGGTCCAACGTTACTACAGGAACTCCGATGCTGTTGGCGGATTGAACAGCTGTAGAAATAGCTGCTGAATCGGTTGGGTTGATCAGTAAGGCATCAACACCTTGCTGCAATAAATCCTCTACGTCATTCACTTGCTTAGCAGAATCGTTCTGTGCGTCGACCACTACAACTTCAGCACCTTGCTTTTTTGCTTCTTTCACGACGCCGTTTTTCAATGAAACGAAGAACGGATTGTTTAAAGTAGAAACAGATAAACCGATTTTTATCTTTTCTCCTTCACCTTTTTTCGAAGGTTTTGCCCATGAAGGAGGTTCCATTGAACAAGCTCCTAAAAGAAACACCGACAACGTTAGAATTACGATTAAAACTTTTTTCAACTGAAACCCTCCTATGCTGCTTTTTTACGATCAATTAATACGGCGATCAAGATAACGACACCTTTTACAACCATCTGGAAGAAGGAAGAGACACCTAGTAGATTCAGACCATTGTTCAATGTTCCGATGATCAAAGCACCGATCAGCGTACCGATGATAAGACCTCTTCCGCCTGATAGACTTGTCCCGCCTAATACAACCGCAGCGATCGCATCAAGTTCGTATGAAGTTCCTGCTGTTGGCTGTGCTGAGTTCAATCTTGAAGTTAAAATCGCTCCTGCTAGCGCCGCAAGAAGTCCAGCGAGAGAGTAGATCATTACTTTTACTTTTGTTACCTTAATTCCAGAGATGATAGCTGCTTTCTCATTTCCGCCGATCGCGTATGTCTTGCGTCCAAATGGCGTTTTGTGAAGAATCACCCAGAACGCTGCAAAAGTAAGCATCATCGTAACGGCTGGTACAGGAATGCCTAAGAAATACCCGCGTCCGAAAAGCTGGAATAAATAATTTTCGCCAAGACCTGTGATAGGATTTCCGTCCGTATAAACGAGCGTCAACCCGCGGAAAATGGTCATTGTAGCGAGTGTTGCGATAAATGGCGCCATCTTGCCTTTAGTAATTAAAAGGCCGTTGATAGCTCCCATAACAGCGCCGAGTAAACAGCCAACTAAAATGGCAAGCATAGGATCCATGCCTGATACGATCATTCCGGCCATCAAAGCACTGGAGAGGGCAAGTATCGATCCAACCGACAGATCAATGCCTCCCGTTAAAATAACGAATGTCATACCGAATGCAATAAGTGCGTTAATCGCCACTTGCCGCAGCAGGTTTAATAGATTCAGAGGTTCTAAGAAACTTGGATTCAGGACCGATACAATGACGACAAGGATTATTAAGCCTAAAAATGGTCCCAGCTTCTGCGTGATATTATCTACATGATTAACTTTTGCAGGTGATGTTTTCATATTACTGTCCTCCCGTTGCAAACGTCATAATTTTTTCTTGCGTTGCTTCGCTTTTTGCCAGCTCACCGCTGATCTTACCTTCATGAACAACGAGGATCCGGTCACTCATCCCGATCACCTCAGGAAGTTCAGAAGATACCATGATAATCGCTACACCGCGATCGGTAAGCTCGTTCATCAACTGATAGATTTCACGCTTAGCACCAACGTCAACACCTCTTGTTGGTTCATCTAAGATTAAAACCTTTGGTCCGATGCCAATCCATTTCGCGATAACGACTTTCTGCTGATTGCCTCCCGAAAGGTCTTTCGCATTCGTTTCGCCAGATTGCGTTTTAATTTGTAACCTCTTAATCAACAAGTCAACAAATTCATTCTCTGTTTTATCATCAATGAATCCTTTTTTCGAAAAGCTCGTTAAGTTCGGAAGTGCCATGTTATCCCGAATAGAGAAATCGAGCACAAGCCCCTCAGTTTTGCGGTCTTCCGTAATAAAACCAATGCCATATTTTACAGCTTCATAAGGATTTTTGATTGCCGCTTTCTTGCCATCCAGCCAGATTTCACCGCTATCCAGCTTATCGAGTCCGAACAATGCCCGCATGATTTCGGTGCGGCCGGCTCCCATAAGACCTGACACCCCGACAATTTCACCAGATTTTACTGAGAAACTTACATTCTCAAACACGCCGTTTCTTGTAGCGTTTTTGACTTCGAGCATCGTTTTGCCGACACTCGGATTTCTTTCAGGAAAACGATCCGTCAGCTCACGGCCAACCATTTTACGGACCACATCATTAAAGTTTGTTTCTGAAATGACTTTTGTATCGACTGTTTTTCCGTCACGCATCACGGTAATACGGTCGCAGATGGTAAAGATCTCTTCCATCCGGTGCGAGATGTAAACAATAGAAACTCCTTCTTTACGAAGAGCGTTTATGACTTCAAACAGCTTTTCAATTTCACGTTCAGTAAGGGCAGCGGTCGGTTCATCCATGATGATGACTTTTGCGTTTGTCATAAGGGCTTTCGCGATTTCGATCATTTGTTGCTGACCTACTGAACAAAGACCTGCATTTCTGTCTAAAGGAATGTTAACAGCGAGCTTTTCGAACTGCTTTTTTGCCAGCGCTTTCATTTCTTTTGTTTTTAAAAGACCGAATCTCGAGCGCAGCTCCTTGCCGATAAATAAGTTTTCAAGCACCGTCATTTCCGGCCAAACGTTCAGTTCTTGATGAATAAACGCAACCCCATGTTTCTCTGCATCTTTCGGGCTGTCAAAATACTTTTCCTGTCCATCTATTTGAATCGTTCCTGAATCTCGCTTATGAAGACCCGTTAAAATGTTCATTATGGTAGATTTACCTGCACCGTTTTCACCCATTAGGGCGTGAACTTCGCCTTCTTGAAGTTCAAAATCCACTCCGGATAATACTTGGTTCGCCCCAAATGCTTTGTAAATATCGTTCATTTGGATGTGCATCACAATCACTCCTTTCTAGAAGATTACACCTGCTTTTAAAATGCAGTTGGCATACGGAGTTGCTTCGCCCGTTCGAATAACGGCTTTCGCGTGTTTTGTCAGTTCTTTAAATTGTTCATGTGACACAAATTCAATGTCTCTATCTGAAAAAGTCTGATTCAAATATTGAAGCGTTTTTACGTTCTTTTCCTGAATCTCACTCGCCAAAATTACGTGTTCAACAACCAAGTCATCGGAAACGGCTTTTACTACGTCTTCAAAGCTTGGTACACCAAGTGTCAGTGCTAAATCAATTCGGGGAACGTGAGCTGGAATCGGCAGCCCGGCATCAGCAATGACGATTGAATCTGTATGACCAAGATCAGTTAGGACTTTTGAGATATGACTGTTTAGGATCCCATGTCGTTTCATAACGTTTCCTCCACTTCTTTTCTTAATGGCATACCGCCTTGTGCGCCAAATTTTGTGACAGAGAGGGAAGCAGCCCTATTTGCAAATCGAAGGCTGTCCGTGATGCTTTTTCCTTCTGCTAACGCTACAGCTAGTGCGGCATTAAATGTGTCTCCAGCTCCCGTTGTATCGACTATCTTCACTTCGTAAGAGGGAACAAGGACTTCTTTCTCACCGTCAAAATAGCGAACGCCTTGTTTTCCTTCCGTTATAAATACTTTGTTTGGATATTGTTTTAATGCTGCTTCAATTGATAAGCCATCAAACAGTACGGACGCTTCATGCTCATTTGGTGTAATATAAGCGGCATTTTCGATCACTTTTTTCGATATAGGTCTGGATGGGGCAGGATTCAATAAAAGAGGCACCTCATACTCTTTGCAGCGTTCACTTACGTATTCGACCGTTTCCTCAGGGATCTCTTGCTGGATGAGAACCATGTCCGCTTGCTCAATAGTTCCTAGCGATTTACCAACATAGTCAGGCGTCACATGGTCGTTTGCGCCTTTTACAACTACGATGCTGTTGTCGCCTTCAGCTAAAATGATGTGAGCCGTTCCGCTTTCTGTATCTGTAACCGGTTCCACATTTGTTACATCTACACCATTTTGTTTAAAGTTTTCTAAAATAGCCGACCCGTAATGATCGTCCCCGACACAGCCGATCATGTATACGTCTGCACCTAATCGTGCGGCTGCTACTGCTTGATTCGCGCCTTTTCCTCCTGGTACTGTTTTAAATGAAGATCCTAAAACCGTTTCACCCGCACCAGGGCGTTTGTCAGAAGTAACGACTAGATCCATCGAAGAACTTCCGATTACTGCAATCTTAACCATTCGTATCAACCTTTCTTGTGGTATGTCTTTCTATAAAAGTAACTGGCATCTGAATGTGCTGCTGATGCACGGGTTCACTATTGATCAGTTTAATTAAAAGCTGAACCGCTTCTTTTCCCATCTCATATGCAGGCTGGCGTATGGTAGAAAGGGAAGGGAACAGCAAGCTGCTTTGCGGAATGTCATCAAACCCGATGATCTGAATGTCTTCAGGAATTGCTTTGCCAAGTCTTAGAGCTTCATGCAGGATAGCAGTTGCGACGATGTCGTTGCTTGCGAGCACTCCGTCTGTGTCTGGATACATGGAAAAAAGCTCTTTTGCCCATTTCTCTGCATCTTCAAATGCAAATGATGTAGTAGACATGACATGAAAATCAATGTCCGAGCGGCTTAACTCTTCTAGTGCTCCTTGAAATCGATCTAGCGCTGGCTGTATGTGAGCAGGTCCTTTTAAAAGGGTGATCCGTTTGCTTCCGCGCTTTACGATTTCCCCGGCTGCGATCCTTCCGCCTTCTTTACCGTCCGCATAAACGGATGGATAGTCGCTCGATGTCCGGTCTAAAAAGACGACGGGAATGGACAAGCCATCATAATTCGTTTTGCTTTTATTATTGGTCGCAGAAATGATACCGACAACATTGTTCTGAATAAAGGTGTTTAAGTAATCCAGCTCTTTTTCTGCGTTTTCATCACTGTTTCCGAAAAGAATCCGATAGCCGCCTTTCTGCAATTCATCTTCCACGCCTCTTGCAAGCTGTGGGAAGAAAGGGTTTGTAATATCAGGCAGCAAAAGGCCGATCAGTTTTGATTTTTTCTTATAAAGGGAGCGGGCCACTTCATTTGGACTGTAATTTAAATTTTTCATCGCTCCCGTTACGCGTTTTCGTGTATCTTCGTGAACATATCCTGTTTCATTCAGAACACGGGAAACCGTAGCAACCGATACTCCTGCTTCCTTTGCTACGTCTCGAATTGTAGCCAACAGCGTCGCCTCCCTTCTTGTATGTAACCGTTTACACATTTAAATTAACATGGTTTTTGACGTAAAGCAAGCTGGTAATTATTTCTTTCGTTGAAGCATCTTTTAGATAGCTTTGTGAAACTTCATTGCAAGTTGATTGGAGCGCAAGGTGCGAGACTCCTGCGGGATTGCGGGACAGGTGAGACCTATCAATGTCGCAAAGCGACGAGTGGGCTCACCGCACGCCCCGCGGAAAGCGAGCATCCTCGAGCGGAAATCAACCGCTTCTTGTAAGAAGTTTTGACGAAACCTTTGTCGAAACGGACAGAAAAGATTTTAGTAGTTTGCTAGTATGTTTTTTTCTTACACTGACCAAACTGTGGTTAGAGACGAAGGGGAGGAAAAAACGATGAAAAAACGCAATCATTTCTTTATTCTTATTCTTATATCTTTAGCGGTGATGTTCTTATTCTTTGAAACACAAACAAAAGTGGCAAACGCGACAATGAATGCCTCTGTTAAGATACCGGAAGACTCAATCAGACTTCGCATTTTAGCAAACAGCAACACGGCTGCCGATCAAAAACTGAAGCGTGATATCCGTGATGAAGTTAACGCACAGATCACAACATGGGTTGATGAACTATCAACATTAAGCGAAGCACGCGAAATCATCCGCAAGCAGCTTCCAGCAATCGAAGAGATCGTTCAAAACAAACTGAACGATGCGGGCATCGAAAAGACATTTTCAGTAGAGCTGAACAAAGTGGCGTTTCCTACTAAAATGTATGGCGACTATATTTATCCGGCAGGTCAATACGAAGCAGTACTTATTACGCTTGGAGAAGGCGAAGGTAAGAACTGGTGGTGTGTGCTTTTCCCGCCATTATGTTTCCTGGACTTTGAAAACGGAGATGCTGTAAAAGAAAACAAAGAAGGCAAAAGTGATAAAACCGAAACAGTTTCTGCTGAAGAGGCGGATGAAACGGAAGAAATCCAGACGAAATTCTTCGTCGTAGAGTTGTTTGATAGCCTTGTAAGTGCAGTAGGGTCGTTATTCTCTTAAATTGTGCATAAGTTCCTCCCTATTTTCATAGATTATAGAAAATGAAGAAGGTAAGCCTCCAAAGGTCTGCCTTCTTTTTTAACTAGACGGTTTCAGTAAAATTTGCAGCCCTTGAAAGTGGTTGATTTCCGTTACAGGATGCTCGCTTTCCGCGGGGCGTGCGGTGAGCCTCCTTGGCGCTATGCACCATTAGGAGTCTCACCTGTCCCGCTGATCCCGCAGGACAAGGAAGGCTTCGTCAGCGTTACATCGCACGAAGAAAATGTGATTTTTCATTTTCGAGGAGTCTCGCACCTTGCACTCCAATAAACTTGCCAATGATGAAAATGAAAAAACGATTCAAAAGCAACAATCTTGTAGAGAAGAGCCTTTAAACAAAATTTAAGAAATAACCTTTAGAAAAGAATCTATATAAAAACAGGGGAGAGTTGAAGATGACGATTATTTTAAGGCAGGCTATGCAGCATGAGGCAAAGGATTTATTGCAGCTTGTTGGAAAAGCTGGACTTCAGTCAGAAGGAATCAAAGACAGCATTGAAAACTATCTTGTTGTCGTGAATGATGAAGGGGAGACGATCGGAACGGTAGGACTTGAACGCATCGGTAACGACGGGTTGCTGCGTTCTTTCGTACTGAAGCAGAAATATTCTTCTGAATCCCTTCTCCTTAAACTCATCGATAAAATTTTGGTATACTCAAAAGATAAGGGAGTCGAAACACTTTATTTACTCACGAAGGCTGTGCATATGTTTGAATCGCTGTCTTTTAAAGTCATTCCGAAAGATAAAGTGCCTCCTCATATTGAAAATGCCGATCATGTTAAAAATAATGCAGCATCAGGAGCAGAACTTTTAGCGTATGCGTTAGATTCTTGATGAGTTTGTCAACAACTTGTCCACAATTCGCGACAAATTGTGCATAACTCTGTGGATATAAAAGTTTTGTGGATCGACCTTTTAAAAGGTTGTCGACCTGAGTAATAGAAAGGGATTCAAACCATGAAATCATTCCAAACGGAACGCTGGACTGTGGATAACTTTGAAGAAAATTTAATAAAGCATCCACATGTTATTCAGGCTTCCTTGTGGATAAAACAAAATGAAGTGGTTGCTTTGCCGACTGAAACGGTTTATGGACTGGCAGGTAACGCTCAAAGCGACCATGCGATAGCAAGAATTTTTGAAGCAAAAGGCAGACCGAGTGACAATCCGCTCATTGTCCACATATCAGACCGAAAGCAGCTCAAGGGTCTCGTATCTTCTATACCTTTAAATGCCCAAAAACTGATGGATGCCTTTTGGCCAGGTCCGCTTACGATTGTACTGCCGAAAGGTAAAGACGTGAGTGAAAAAGTAACGGCGGGGTTATCCACAGTTGCGGTTAGAATGCCAAACCACGCGATAGCTCTTGCTGTTATTGAAGCTTCAGGTGTACCGCTTGCTGCACCGAGTGCGAACTTATCAGGCAAACCTAGTCCGACTACAGCGAACCACGTATACGAAGATTTAAAAGGAAAAATTCCTGGAATTGTGGACGGAGGCTCTACAGGAGTCGGTGTAGAATCGACCGTCGTTGAGTGTACGGATGAGACGGTGACCATTCTAAGGCCAGGCGGAGTAACATTTGAGGATTTGGAACACGTTGTAGGTACCGGAAATGTCATGATCGACCCAGGCATTCAGAACGAAAAACTGGCTCCGCGGTCACCAGGCATGAAATATACGCACTATGCACCGGATGCTCCGTTTGTTCTTGTGGATGGAAGTCCTGATTTTTTGCAGCAGCTTGTGGATAAAGAAAGAGCTGCCGGGAAGAAAATCGGAATCCTGACTACGGATGAAAGAGTGGATTTTTATAGAGCAGATTGCGTAATTCCTGCTGGAAGAAGAGAGAATCCCGAAACGGTTGCTCAGCATTTATATGAAGCACTCCGATCATTTAATGAAGCCAGCGTCGATCAGATTTTTGGGGAAGTGTTCCCGAAAACAGGAGTTGGAGTGGCTATTATGAACCGGCTCGAAAAATCAGCTGGCGGCAACATCATAAAAGAACAATAAGTTTAGCCAATTGAACTTAGCTGATGTAATTTTACGGTACGTGTTCTTATATTTATTACACGTTCGCTCAGATTCTTTGAGTTACGCTCAAAAAAACCGAGTTACGCTCAAGATCATCTAGTTTCGCTCAAACTACCTCTAGTTTCGCTCAAAATCTTCCTTTTTCGCTCAAAGCAATTAAAAATGAAGACAGACCTCGAGGGGACTCACCGACCGCCCCGCGGAAAGCGAGCATCCTGGAGCGGAAATCAACAGTGTCTAATAGCAACTAACCATAAAGAAAAGCCTGTGTCTATTGCGACACAGGCTTATTTTTATGAATCGGCAGCATGATCGAGAAAGTCGTTCCTTCATCAATTTTGCTGTCGATTAAAATTTTTCCGTGGTGGTTTTCCACAATTTTATAACAGATCATAAGGCCGAGACCTGTTCCTTTATCCTTTGTCGTATAGAAAGGTTCACCGAGTGTCGCTAAACGCTCTTCAGGAATTCCGCAGCCATGATCGATAAAGGACGCGATTACGTGATTTTCTTGCTTTCGCAGGTGAATATGTACGGAGCCGCCTGTCGGCATCGCTTCAATTGCGTTTTTCAGCATGTTCACAAACACTTGCTTGATCTGATTATCCACACACCAGATTTCAGGTAGATCAGGTTCACTTTCAAAGTAAATCTGAACATTCGTTAATATGGCTTGGGTATCAAGGATCGAGATGACATGTCTGAGCAGATCCCTCAAGTCTGTTTTCGTGAAATTCATGGCTTGCGGCTTCGCGAGCAGCATGAACTCTCCTACGATGCTGTTGATTCGGTCGATTTCTGAGAGCATGATCTCGTAATAATCTTTGTCTTCTGATGCTTTTGACTGGAGAAGCTGTAAGAACCCTCTAATTGAAGTAAGCGGGTTGCGGATCTCGTGTGCCACACCTGCTGCTAGCTGCCCGAGTACAGAGAGCTTGTCTGATTTTCTGAGCATTTCCTCGGTTTTTTTCCGTTCAGTAAGGTCGCGGGCAACAACCACACAGGATTCTGGCTGATCAAGATCATTGATGATTGGGGTTGCGTTCGCTTCAAGGGTTACCCAATGACCGTGTGCATGCTTGCATCTTACCTCAAATTTCACAGGCTTTTGCGTCTGGACCATCTCGTTGATCGCGAATTTCACTTTTGGTCTGTCATCTGAATGGAAGAAGCCTTGAATCTTTTTCCCATCATAAATGGACGGATCGAAGCCGAGCAGCAGCCTGTTTGAAGGTGAGAAGTATTTTACGTTCCCCTCAAGGTCTACAACTCCTATTAAATCAGTCGTGTTCTCAGCGATAATCCGGTACTTTTCTTCGCTTTCTTTTAATGCTTTTTCTTTTAATTTTTTTTCTGTGATATCCCTTGAAATAGCGGATAAGGCAACTACATCACCATTCTCTCCGTAAATAGGGCTTAGAGAAAGGCTCACATTAAGGCGTTTGCCGCTTTTTGTCAGCCGGATCGTTTCGACGCCTTTTACATACCCGCCATGTTTAACGATCGTCATCAGCCTTTCGGATTCTGCGGCTTTGTCTTTAGGAACGATCGGCAGCATGTGTGAAGAGAGATCGTCGTTCAGTTCACTTTGCGACCATCCGTAGATCAGCTCAAAAGCTGGGTTCACTTTTACGGAATAATTCGTTAAATGCACAACGGAAATGGCGTCACTTGAATGATAGATAACAGACTCAAGCAGATCCTTTGTTTCTCTCAGCTCTTTTTCCGCTTCTCTTTTGGCTGTAACATCCTTCGCGATTCCAAATACACCATGTATTTTGTTCAGCACGATAATAGGCGTAAGGGTAAAGGTGATCTGGCGGATCTCTCCGTTTTTCTGCCGAATGCGTGTTTCATGCATTTTAGAGTTGCCATTTAAAGCGTCATTAAACTGTTCGATCGCAATCGATTTTCGTTCTGGCATTATTAGGGGATCGAACGTCATGTTAAGGAGCTCGGTTTCGCTGTAACCTGTCAAATCGGTACAAGCCTTATTTACTGTAGTGAATTTGCCGTCCAGATCGAGTGAGAACAAGGCATCGATGTTATGGTCCATCAATGACCTGAATCGCTGTTCACTTTCAGCGAGCTGTGTTTCTACCTGTACCCTTTCGCTTAGATCCACGCAAAACCCGTAAACTTCAGAAACAGCACCATCTTTATAAATCGGACCGATTGCTGCTAGAAAAGGAATGCCGTTCAGCTTCGATTCGTACGTCAGACTTTCTCCCTTTAACGCTCTCTCGTAAACTTCTCTCTTAAAAACGGCCATATCTTGCGGAAAGATATCTTCTATTCTTTTTTGCAGAACGTTTTCCTGTTTGAGACCGAACATGTCAAAAAGCTCACCCTGGCTCTCGGTCATGATGATCTCATCATCCTGCTTTATAAATCGAAAGGTCATGCTTTTTTGGCGGGAAATACCGGTTTTGAACGGAGAAAACCGCCATATGTTTTCTCCTGCTGCCGGAATGGCCGGTACGTTATGGACCATGCTTGTTCCTCCCTTTTTTCGAACAGGTTTATATCTCTTTTATATACGCTACTCCCTTGCGTTTTCCCTTCCTATGCCGCTGTAAAGTGTGCAATTTTTAAACGTTTAAACAGCTTGTTTATTTTTTAGTCTTTTTAAAAGTAGACATGCATAGGCTGAAAGTATGATGGATAAAGGAGTGGGAACTATTTGGCAACGATGGGGGAATGGATGACACTATGGTTTATGTCCATCGCACTCGGTATGGACGCCTTTTCGATTGGGCTGGGGATGGGAATGCTTTCACTTCGAATAAAGCAAATTATGAAAATAGGAATTACGATCGGTCTTTTCCACATGCTTATGCCGCTTGGGGGGATGACGATCGGCAAAGAGATATCTGTTCATTTTGGCGGTATCGCAGGAGTAGTGGGAGGGATCCTTCTCGTTATACTGGGTGTGACGATGATCCGCTCTTCGTTTTCAAAAGACGATGAGCCGTTTGTTCGGCCAGTTGGCTTCGGTCTGCTTGTTTTTGCATTGAGCGCTTCTCTCGACAGTTTTTCTGTTGGTCTTAGTTTAGGAATCTACGGCGCAAAAACGTGGCTGACTATTTTTATGTTCGGGATGATGAGCATGCTTCTTACATGGTGCGGACTGATGATGGGGAAGAAAGTGCAGAAATGGCTCGGTTCCTACAGCGAGGCTTTAGGCGGCTGCATCCTGCTCGCGTTTGGCGTAAAGATTCTTTTTCCTTTTTAACTGGTAAAATTTATTTCTATAAGAATCCGGTGATATACTAATAAAAACGTTACTCTCTATAAAAATAGGGAAAGCTAGAATATGAGGTGAACACTCGATGAACGTATTATTTATTTGTACAGGAAATACTTGCCGAAGTCCGATGGCTGAAGCGATTTTAAGGGAAAAAGGAAAGGGAAGATTCCACGTGAAGTCTGCAGGAGTATTTGCTGGAAACGGCGCTGTTATGAGCTCGAATGCAACACAGGCTCTTTCTGAGAGAAAGATCAAAGAGAACCACCAGTCACAGGGTGTTTCCGATTACTTGATCGAGTGGGCAGATCTTATTTTAACGATGACTGAAAATCATAAGCATGCCCTCGTTGGAAGATGGCCGGATGCTGTCAACAAAACATATACGCTAAAAGAATACGTGATGGACGACGAGGATCTGAAGAAAATTGAAGAGATTTACGAGTTATATACAGAAATTGAAATGCTGAAACTGCAATATATGTCAAAAGACCATAACAGTGAAGATGTGAAAAAAGAGTTCGAAAAAGAAGTGAGGCCGCTCGTTGAAAAGCGGATGAAGCTTGAGAATTCTGTCCCGTCACTCGACATTTCAGACCCGTTCGGCGGTCCTTTACATCTTTATCAGGAAACAAGGGACGAAATTGAAGCGCTTATTGAAAAATTAGTGAAAAAAGACGATAGAACTAAAGAGTGAATCATATTCGAATGAGGCTGTCCTAAATGGGCGTGAAGTGGCATTGAATAGGGTACTAGTTAAGAATATAATGGAAAAAAGTATGAGAGAGCAGGTGCAGGCAACATGAAAGTAGCAATAGGTTCAGATCACGCCGGAGTTGAATTACGAAAAGAAATTATAGCCCTGATCGAAGAGCTGGGAATGGAAGTAGAAGATGTTGGCTGTGAATGCACGACATCTGTAGATTACCCGGACTATGCTATTCCTGTAGCAGAAAAAGTAGCAAACGGCGAAGCAGATCGCGGAATCTTAATTTGCGGAACGGGAATCGGTATGAGTATTGCAGCAAACAAGGTTAAAGGAATCCGCTGCGCGCTTGTTCATGATCTGTTCAGTGCAAAGGCAACGAGACAGCATAATGACAGCAATGTACTTGCCATGGGTGAACGTGTGATCGGTCCAGGTCTCGCTTTGGAAATTGCAAAAGTATGGCTGACGACAGAATATGAAGGCGGACGCCACGGACGCCGTGTGGGTAAAATCTCTCAATACGAAGGCCAATAGCAATAAACCCATAATATGAAGGGAAGACCATCAAATGAGCGACGAGCTCCAACAAATCGAAGACCAAGTCCTGAATGTTTTGCAAGATCTGCAAAAGCATGCACAATTAAAATCTTCTCAATTATTAGTAGTAGGCGCAAGTACGAGCGAAGTAATTGGTGAACGAATTGGCACATCAGGCACGATGGATACAGCGGGTGCACTATTCCGCGGTATCATAGCGTTTCAAGAGGAAACAGGAGTTGCACTTGCAATTCAGTGCTGTGAACACTTGAATCGCGCCCTCGTCATGGAGCGGGAAGAAGCAGAAAAAAGAGGCTATGAAGAAGTTCGGGTTGTTCCGGCTAGATCGGCCGGCGGTGCATTGGCTACACATGCCTATCACCATATGAACGAACCCGTGATCGTTGAATATATAAAAGCCGATGCAGGCATCGACATCGGTGACACCTTTATCGGTATGCACCTGAAGCATGTCGCAGTGCCGGTTCGAAGCGAAGTGAAGAAGGTGGGCGCGGCACATGTGACGCTGGCGAAAACCCGCCCGAAGCTAATCGGCGGCGAACGCGCGGTCTATCCGAGCAAAGAAGACATACGGTGTTTTTAATTAGGAAAGCCCTCTGGTGAGGGCTTTTTATATGATTTTTGGGGGTAAGCTGCTGTCGAGCTGTGTCGAGGATTTTAGACTCGTGGATAAACAGCCAAAACTTTTGGATTCAGCACCAAAATTTTTGGATTCAGGACCAAAACTCGTGGATTCATGGGTGTTTTTCGTGGGATTACTGTTAACAGGGCTTTTTTCGGCTAGTTCTGGTGCCTTCAAAACCAATGATCTGAAGCTTGGCGCCTGCCAAGCCCCTAATTATGTTCGATCTCGTAGTGGATCCACTCTGGATTGATGTTTTTTCCGCCCATTTTCTTGTAAAGTGCTTGTGCAGATGTATTATCGACTGCTGTTTGCCAAGTCATGTACGCATAGCCTTCATTTTTCGTATATTCCAGGACATGCTTAAACAATTTTTCGCCCAGTCCTGATCCGCGATACTCTGAATCTACAAAAAGATCGTTCAAAATAGCGATTTTTTGCACACGAGTGGTGCTGAACGAGAAATAGAGTGTAGCGAACCCGGCAAGTTCCCCGTTATCGCCAACCACCACAAATTGTGTTCCTGCTTCCTCAGAGTTCAGCAGGTGCAAAATATGATTCTCCAATTGCGTATCCTCAGGCTTTTTACCCTTATAAAAATCAACAATATAAGCGAGCATCAAATTTTTCAGCTGCTCGAGATCTTCTTTTACGACAGGACGTATTTGAAAAGCGGCCATTTTTAATTTCCCCTTTTACATTTTTTTAATAGAGATAGCATTTCGCATTCTTTGAATAGAATCCTGCACTCTATCTTTATTTTTCATCATAAAGTTTACGAATAACAGATCAACAATCGTAAGCTGTGCGATTCTGGATGACAACGCTTCTGATCTGTAAGCGGTTTCTTCTGAGACCGTATAAAAAACAAGATCCGCTTGTTTGCTTAATGGTGTCGTCGCATAGTTTGTTATCGCGATGCAGACAGCGCCGTTTTCCTTCGCAACGGAAAGAACCTCCAGAAGATCTTTGTTCGTCCCTGAATGAGAGATGAACACCGCTGCGTCCTTCTCAGTCAGCTGGGAGGCGGACATGAGCTGCATATGAGTGTCACTGTATGCGGAGCTGCTTTTACCCGTCCGGATAAATTTATGATGAGCGTCCATTGCGATGACACCTGAGCCGCCGTTTCCATAGAAATCGATTTTCCGTGCCGCATTCAAAACAGAAACTGCACGGTCTAAAACGTCGCTGTTCAGGATATTTAACGTTTCTTCTAATGTACGGATATTGGATTTTACTACTTTTGACGCAATATCAATCTCAGCATCCGATTCCAAGATCTGCTCGTGGATATCTTTTATTGGGGTCACGATATCTGCGGCAAGGGCAATCTTCATTGCTTGGTAGCCTTTATACCCCAATCGCTTACAGAACCGGAAAACCGTTGCATCAGCAACATCAAGATCATCTGCGACTTGATTGATGCTTTTATGAACCATCTGTTTAGGATCTTTCAAGACGTAGTCTGCGATTTGCTTTTCTTTTTCGCTAAAAGAAAAATAGGATGATTTTATTCGTAAAATACAAGACAAGTGATTCATAGGTAGACTCCTTTTTAAGAAAAGGTTAGTAAGTTAAGTGTAGCGCAGAAAAAGAATCTTGAAAATAATTTTATTGAAAACGTTTACAATAAAAAATTTTTATTATAAGATACCGTTACATGAAAAAAATTTTAATGTATAAAGGATGATAAGTATGTCAGGGTCTACATTGATTCTCGTTGCATTACTTGGTGTTTTTGCACTCTTATTTTTAGTTATCCGAACGAAGCTGCATGCATTTGTTGCGCTCCTTCTCGTTTCCTTGCTGGTAGGTATAGCTGCTGGCATGCCGCTTAATAAAGTCATAGAGTCCATCACGAACGGAATGGGCGGGACCCTCGGATTTGTAGCTGTTGTCGTTGGACTTGGTGCGATGTTCGGGCAGATGCTTGAAGTGTCAGGCGGTGCTGAACGGCTTGCGCAGACATTAGTGAAAAAGTTTGGTCAGGATAAAGCGCAATGGGCGTTAACACTGACAGGTTTCCTTGTTGCTATTCCAGTATTTTTCGATGTTGGTTTCATTATTTTAGTTCCGATCGTTTACGGTTTAGCGAAAAAGACAGGCCGTTCATTGCTTTACTACGGAATTCCGCTGTTAGCAGGTCTTGCGGTAACACACAGCTTTGTACCGCCGACGCCAGGCCCGATCGCGGTTGCTGACCTATTAGGAGCTGAGCTTGGCTGGGTTATCCTATTTGGTGTTATTGCAGGTATTCCTTCTGCAATCCTGGCGGGACCTGTATTCGGTAGATACATTGCAAAAAAGATTCACGTATCAGTACCGGATTATATGGAGCTTGAAGAAAAGCAATATGACAAAGAGCTTCCAAGCTTTGCGATGATCGCAAGCTTAATCTTCATTCCGCTCGTATTGATTTTAGCGAACACAGTTTCAGGCGTTTTATTAGAAGAAGGTAACACAGTACGCTCTGTACTAACTTTCCTAGGTCATCCGTTTGTAGCATTGATTATCGCGACATTACTCGCATTCTACTTCTTAGGGGTAAGAAGAGGATACAGCGGTGACGAGATTCAGAGCATCGCAACAAAAGCGCTTGAGCCAGCTGGGATTATCATCTTAGTTACGGGTGCAGGCGGAGTTTTCAAACAGATCTTGATCGATTCAGGTGTCGGGGAAGTTTTAGGTGACATGATGGCGGGCTCTGCATTGCCTCCGATCCTACTAGCGTTCCTGATCGCATCGATCGTTCGTGTTGCACAAGGTTCAGCGACAGTTGCAATGGTTACAGCGGCTGGTTTAATCTCTCCGCTTATCGACACATTAGGTTTAGAAGGACCAGTGCTAGGTTTGATTGTTATCTCGATCGCAGCAGGTGCAACGATTCTGTCACACGTTAACGATTCTGGCTTCTGGCTCGTAAACCGATACTTCGGATTGGATGTAAAAGACACGCTTCGTTCTTGGACAATAATGGAGACTATTATTGCATTAACTGGATTTACGGTCGTATTTGTATTAGGATTCTTTATACAATAGGATAGTGGTTTAATGAGGGAGGGCATACTAATGCTGCTCCCTTTTGTGAACGGTTTGAAAGGAGAATTTATTTTGAAAAGTTATGCGATCGGCATTGATATAGGAACAACAAGCACGAAGGTCGTCCTATTTGATGAAAAAGGGGCGGCCGTTGCTCATCATGCAAAAAGTTATCCTTTGCTTGCAGAAGCGCCAGGTGCGGCGGAACAAAGACCCGATGAAATTTATGAAGCAGTCGTCTTTTCACTAAGAGAGACTGTGAGGAAGAGCGGGGATCTCGCTGAAAAAATTGGCTTAATCTCATTCAGTACAGCGATGCATTCTCTCATTGCGGTGGATGCGGATGGAAAACCCCTGACGAACAGCATCACATGGGCAGATACGCGCAGTGAGTCATATGCTTTTACGGTGAAATCAAGCCCAGAAGGATTAGATCTATATAAAAGAACAGGCGTCCCGCTGCATCCGATGACACCTCTGTTTAAATTGCAGTGGCTAAAGAATGAGCATACAGAGATTTTTCAAAAAGCAGCTAAGTTTGTCGGCATAAAAGATTACATACTGTACCGCTGGTTTGGTGAATGGGCGACCGATTATGCGTCAGCTGCAGCAATGGGCTTATGGAACATGAACACACTCGAGTGGGATGAAGAAGCTTTGCTGATGGCGGATGTTACTCCTGACCAGCTGCCGGTGATCCAGCCTACGACATTTTTCTGGGAAAACCTTTCTGAAACCCTTGCAAAAATCAGCGGACTCGATTCATCTGTAAAAGTAGTGATCGGCGCAACTGACGGTCCTTTATCTAATCTTGGAGTAGGTGCGATTTCGTCTGGTGATGTTGCCGTAACGATCGGGACAAGCGGTGCGATCAGAACGACTTCGGAGACACCGGTTTTGGATGCAGAGGGAAGAACATTTTGTTATCCGTTGACGGAAAAGCATTGGGTCTCTGGCGGTCCTGTGAATAACGGAGGAATTGCTTTTCAATGGGTTCACGACCTTTTTACAGAAGAGGAAATGGAAGGATCATATGAAGAGCTTTCTCGGCGGGCCGTGGCCGCGCTGCCTGGCGCAGAAGGCTTAGTGTTTCTGCCTCATTTAACGGGTGAACGTGCACCATTATGGGATGCGCAGGCTAAAGGTTCTTTTATTGGTTTGACGCTGCGCCATAAAAAAGATCACATGGTTCGTGCGGTATTAGAAGGAACGATCTTCAATCTGTATCAGGTTTATAGCCTAGTGAAAACACAAGCACAGGAAAAAGCAGACGTTAAGATCTTTGCGACGGGCGGTTTTACGAACTCACCGGTGTGGAAGCAGATTTTAGCCGATGTTTTCCAGAAGGAAGTCAGCATTCCTGAGCATACAGAGAGTTCATGTCTTGGAGCGGTTCAGCTTGGAAGATTTGCCATCGGTGAAACAGAAGTTTTACGTGAAGTGTCTGAGGACACAAAGCAATATGGAACAGTAATGCCGAACGCAGAACATAAAGAGGTATACGGGGAGCTGTTTGAAATCTATCAGAGTTTATCAAAAACGATGGAATCACAATATAGAGCGATTCATGAGTTTCAGAATCGATTTTCAAAATAAATGAAAAAAGATAGCCGGCAAATGCAGCCCGCTCTTTTTCTATGGCTGTTTTAGCAGACTCTGTTGCTTTTGGAAGTAGTTGATATCTTCGTTACAGGATTTATGCTCGTTTTTCGCGGAACGTATGGTTGCCCCCTCCATTTCTGTCTTCATTTTAGTTACTTTGAGCAAAAAAAGGAGATTTTGAGCGAAACGAAAGGCAGTTTGAGCGAAGATAAAGGATCTTGAGCGTAGATCGTCTTTTTTGAGCGAAACTCGGTGATTCTGAGCAAACGTGTAATAAATATAAGAACACGTACCGTAAATATCGCATTAATAAAGGGCAGGGGTTTGGATTTGAAACGATACTTCTGATTCTCGACTGTCCCACTGATCCTGCCAAAATTAGAAGGTGTTATTTATTTTTTTCTAAAAAAACAGGGCTGCCAAAAGTATGTTTACTAACTTTTGGACCAGCCCCTTTCTCTATTCAATATAAGTAGCGTTGATCAACGAAAGACCTGACTTTGCATCTTTTCCAGTCTTCACGTTTCCGTAGACGATGATGTCAGAACCAGGTGCAACTTTACTCATCGTAAAGTTCATAACCTTAAAGTTTGTTTCTCCCACTTTAAGCTCGAAGCTTCCGCCTGTTGCTACTGGAGTTTCGGAATTAACGGTTCCAACCGCTTTAATGATTTTTTCCTCGTAAGCTTTAGGATCTGCTTCTAATGCTTTTGGATCTAATTCAACTGCATTTTCTTGCATGTTTTTAATAATTTTAGCCTGATTAGCTGTTTCATCAGAAGCTGTTTTCTCTTCCGTTTGTTCCTTCTTCGGCTTTTCCTCTGGTTTTGCTTTTTCCTCGCTGCAGCCAGCAAGTGCAAGCATAAGGACTAGAAGACTTGCTCCAAACCACTTTTTCTTCATGATGTATGACACCCCTTTTAAATCTACTGTTTCTCTCTCTATTATGTATCATCATACCATGTTCATTCCTATCAAATAAAATGAATTTTCACACCTTTGTGAAAGATTGTGCATTTCCTCTTACAACTGAAGACATAAATGTGTAAGATAGAAGGGTATGTTACAATCATAATAATTTTTCACATAAGGTAAGGGGGAAGCGAAAATGAACCATTTGAAAACAGCTGATCAAGAAGTCTACCAATCCATCATGGATGAATTGCACCGCCAGCGTACAAAAATAGAATTGATTGCTTCTGAAAACTTTGTTAGCCAAGCCGTAATGGAAGCTCAAGGCTCCGTTTTAACGAATAAATACGCAGAAGGTTACCCGTCAAGACGCTATTATGGCGGATGTGAGCATGTGGATGTTGTTGAGAACCTGGCAAGAGACCGCGCGAAGAAAATCTTCGGTGCAGAACATGCTAACGTTCAGCCGCATTCTGGTGCACAAGCAAACATGGCGGTTTACTTTACGATCTTAGAGCAAGGTGACACAGTTCTTGGTATGAATCTTTCTCATGGTGGCCACTTAACTCACGGAAGTGCTGTTAACTTTTCCGGAATTCAATACAACTTTGTAGAGTACGGAGTGGATAAAGAGAAGAATGTCATCGATTATGAGGATGTTCGCCAAAAAGCGCTTGAACACCGTCCGAAGCTTATCGTAGCTGGAGCGAGCGCGTACCCGCGTGCGATTGATTTCGCGAAGTTCCGTGAAATCGCGGATGAAGTGGAAGCTTACCTTATGGTGGACATGGCCCACATCGCTGGTCTTGTAGCGGCTGGCCTTCACCAGAATCCAGTTCCTTATGCTGATTTTGTAACGACTACAACACACAAAACGCTTCGCGGACCGCGCGGCGGAATGATTTTATGTAAAGAAGAATTCGCTAAAAAAATTGATAAATCCATCTTCCCTGGCATTCAGGGTGGTCCTTTAATGCACGTGATCGCTGCAAAAGCAGTATCATTCGGTGAAGTTTTAACGGATGATTTCAAGGTGTATGCTGAGCAGATCGTGAAAAACGCGAAGCGCCTTGCTGAGTCTCTTAAAAAAGAAGGACTAACGCTTGTATCTGACGGCACGGACAATCACTTAATTCTGATCAACGTGAGCGAGCTTGCGTTAACAGGAAAAGTTGCTGAAAAAGCGCTTGATGATATCGGAATTACAGTGAATAAAAACACAATTCCATTTGATCAAGAAAGCCCGTTTGTAACAAGCGGAATCCGAATCGGAACAGCAGCTGTTACTTCCCGCGGTTTTGTTGAAGAAGATATGGATGAAATCGCATCGATCATGGCATCAGTTCTAAAGAACGTTGAGGATGCTGACGTACTGAAAGATGCAGAAGCACGCGTTGAGAAGCTGGCAGGTAAATATAAGCTTTACGAATAAAAAACAGATTTGAATTTGAACCCTTTTGCCATTTGGTAGAAGGGTTTTTTGCTTTCTTAATGAAACTCATATAATGGGAAATTTTTGAATAAACATGTTAGGTGTTTTAAAATTTAGGAAAGCGGTGTGGTGTGTGTGGAGGAAGTCATTTCAGTTAAGGACTTGTGTAAACTGTACGGAACGAAAAAAGCTGTTAACAACTTATCTTTTTCTGTAAAAAAGGGTGAGATTTTTGGCATTATCGGACCAAATGGCGCGGGGAAAACAACCACCATTGAAATTATGGAAGGTCTTCGGAAAAAGAACTCGGGTGAAGTTTCAGTTTTAGGGCTGAATCCGGAAAAAGACGGGAAAGAACTGAACAGCAGAATCGGCGTGCAATTTCAGGCAACCTCGATCCAAAAGAAGATGAAAGTAAAAGAAGCTTTAAGCTTGTTTTCTGCTATTTATAATAAAAAAAGCTCGAGTGACCATATGTTAAAGCTGCTCGGATTAGAAGAAAAGATGGATACATATTTTGATGACTTATCCGGCGGCCAGAAGCAGCAGCTGACTCTTGCACTGGCTACTTTACATCAGCCTGAAATTGTTTTTCTCGATGAACCGAGTATGGGGCTGGACCCTCATGCGAGACGCGAAATGTGGAATATCATCCGAGCACTTCGAGATGAAGGGACAACAATCGTAGTAACGACGCACTATATGGAAGAAGCGGAAAAGCTATGTGACAGGGTCGCTATGATCTATAACGGAGAGCTACGGGCATTAGACGAACCAGCCCGGCTAGTAGAGGATGTTTCTGCTCATTATGTAAGTTTCCGCAGTCCAGATTTTCCGCTGGACCAGCTTCACGCACTGCCAGGCATCATAAAAGTAGAGCAGGATGAAGAAGTAGATGCTTACAAAATTTATACGGAGAACCTTCAAGAAACGTCGTATCATCTTTTTAAAAACGCACAGGAAGGAAGTTATCATATCTCTGACTTCAAATTCGAACGAGGCACGCTTGATGACTTGTTTGTTCACTATTTAGAAGGGGGGCAAACGGCATGACGGCATTATGGCAGCTGACAAAGCTTGAAACGAAAATGTTTTTTCGGGATAAACTGCAAGTGTTTTGGACCTTTTTATTCCCTGTACTCATGATCTGGCTTTTTGGATCGATGTTTCAAGGCCAGGAGATGGGCGGGTTAACGTTTGCGAGCCTGTACATTCCATCCTGGATCGGAGTAAACATCGTCACCACCGCATTTTTTACGCTGGGGACTGTGCTTGCGGGGTACCGTGAAACTGGGGTTCTCAGAAGGTATCAATCTACTCCTTTGGCACCTTGGAAGATTCTTTTTGCGCACACCATTCAAGGAACGGTAATCTTTAGTTTTTCAGCAGTTGTTCTTGTTGTTTTCGGAGCTCTCGTGTTCGATCTGCAGGCTCCTGAATATTTAGGGAGCACATTGCTAGCTCTTTTGTTGAGCATCATTGCATTTTTCCCGTTTGCTCTTTTTCTTACATCGCTGGCGAAAAACGTAGGAACGGCAGCGGCGATCAGCTCACTTTTTCTTAACTTGATGCTGTTTTTATCAGGTGCAACGTTCCCGTTAGAAATGATGCCTGACATTTTGCAATACGTAGCGAAAGTCCTTCCGCTTTATTATGTGATCGAGCTCGTCCGCGCAACATGGAACACATCACCGATATGGGAAAACATGACACCAGTGTATGTTCTATTAAGTATTTCAGTTGTTTCAATCCTGTTGTCTAATAAATTTTTCAGGTGGAGCGGGAAGGCGGAATAAGAATCATTACACCAACTGTAAAAAAGTGTATGTTAGGAGTGTCGGTTTTTACCGATGCTCTTTTTTATGAAAAAATGTAAGTTTTACGGAACCGTCTTGAAAAAATGTCGTCTGTATCTGTAGAAAAGGAGGTACGACTTTGATCAATAATATAAAGTCTGCAGCCGGTAAGCATACCAGCTATGATCTCGTAAAAAGTAAAGAATGTAGCCTTGACAGCCTGATGAAAGAGTACGGGCAAAGTGTTTTGTGGTTAGCCTACTCTTATGTAAAAGATAAAAATCTAGCAGAAGAGATTACACAGGATGTATTCATCAGCTGTTACGAAAAGATGGATACTTTTCGTGAAGAATCATCAATAAAAACATGGATATACCGGATTGCGAGCAACAGATGCAAAGATGTCATGAAATCACGAGCATACAAGTATAAGAAACTCACACAATCTTTATTTGACCACTATTTTTCTACTGACCAGACACCAGAAGATTCCTTTATTAAGAAGTCAGACGAAAATGAACTCTCACTAAAAGTCCTGGCTTTACCTCTCAAATACAGAGAAGTGATATACCTTTATTATTTTGAAGACTTAAAACTGGATGAGATCAGCATCCTTCTATCAATAAAGACAAACACGGTAAAAACGAGATTGCACAGAGGCAGAGATCTTTTAAAGAAAATGTATGAAAGAGGTGGGAGTCATGGAAGATAAGCTGAAAAAATTAAGAGACAGCATGACCAGTACGGTTTTATCAGATGTTACATTTGATCAAAATCTGGAGCGGAAAATACATGAACGGATAGAAAAACGAAGCTTTACCAGCAAGAAGAACCTTCTTGGGGAAAGGCTCATGTACATTACTGCTGCTGCTGTACTTCTTTTTGCATTATTTATAGGCTCAGCTTTTGTTTCTCCCGCAATGGCAAAAATGGCCGCAAAGATCCCGTACTTAGGACAGTACTTCGAATCTGAAAATATAGGTTATGTCATACATGAAAAATTGAAGGAAGAAGGATATCACATAAACGGAGTTGGTGCCTCTTATCAAGGAAAAAAAGAAATATTTATTGATATACAAGGCGATGATCAATATTTCGAAAAAGTAAAAAGTGAAGTCGAATCCGTGGCTGCAGAGATTTTGAAATCCCGAGACTATGATGCATATTCCATTAAGGTCGATAAATATCAAGAACGGATCTTAAGTGAAGAAGACAAAAAGTTTATGGAAAAGCAGGAAAAACAAGCAGAACAAGATGAGAAAATATTAACGGCTATTAATGAGATGCGTGAAGAATATCATTTAGAAGGTTTGGGTATTGACCCAAATAAAAAGATAATAGAGATTGAAGTTCCAGACACGGTTGAAAGAACAGATGAAATGAAACAAAAAGTTCAACAGATTGTTAGCGCTCATACGAATGAGTCTTACACGATTAAGATTAAGAAAATAAATATTAAGAAAAGAGATCAGGATTGGAGATGGGGAGAGATCCTTACAATCGTGGGCGAGGATCTAATGGGCAAGAAAGTGTATAAGGTAACCGGTCTGGCGTACTCTGTCTACCCATCTCCTGAGATCATTTTTAAAACTTCTTTAAAAAGCACAGATCCTGATGCAAAAGAGCATGCAGAACAGCTGGAGAAAGTGATTGAAGACTATCTGAAAACAGACGAAATGAAAGAAATGGTAAAAGGCGATTCTTATACGATCACAATCCGCAGCAAAGATAAGAAGAAATTAAATTAAGATGTAGTGGAGATCGCAAGTGCTGCGATCTCTTTTTTATATCCGAAATAAAGAGGGAAAGAGTGTCCTGCTCAGGCGGACATGATCTTTGCTTTATGTTGGATATTTTTCATGGTTTCAACCGCCAAAAAGGGGAATAGTAACAAGTGAGCTGAACAAGAAATATTTGGAGTCCATATTGCGGCAATATTACCGCTGATTTTCCTTGAAGTGCATCATGTTTTTCTGTACAATGCTAGAGATGCTTTTTTAGAAACACCAATAAAAGTTACATAAAGGAGAGGTGCTTTAAACATGAGCAATGTATATGTCCTTGATCATCCGTTAATTCAGCATAAATTGACATACATTCGAGATGAAAGAACGGGTACAAAAGAATTTCGCGAGCTTGTAGATGAAGTGGCTGGGCTGATGGCTTTTGAAATCACGCGTGATCTTCCATTGCAGGAAGTTACCGTGAAGACGCCGGTTGCTGAAGCAACAATGAAAACAATCGCCGGAAAAAAATTAGGGCTAGTACCTATCCTTCGTGCCGGTCTTGGTATGGTAGACGGCATTCTTAAACTGATTCCAGCGGCAAAAGTAGGACATGTCGGTCTATACCGCGATCCTGAAACGCTGACACCGATCGAATATTACGTAAAGCTTCCTTCTGATGTAGAAGAGCGCGACTTTATCGTGATCGATCCGATGCTGGCGACAGGCGGATCTGCTTCTGCAGCAATCACTTCTATTAAAAACCGCGGTGCTAAGAACATTAAGCTTATGTGCTTAGTTGCTGCTCCAGAAGGTGTAAAAGTGATCCAGGACGAGCACCCTGATGTAGATATTTTCTTGGCTGCATTAGACGAGAAGTTAAACGACCACGGATACATCGTTCCAGGTCTTGGCGACGCTGGTGACCGTTTGTTCGGAACAAAATAATACGAAAAATGATGAAACCGACTCGATGGAAGGCGAAAATACCTCTGCCGGGTCAGTTTTTTTCTTTGGTCAGCAATTTGAAGCCCTTTTTCATGCTGAGAAAGGGTATACAAAATGGTTTCTGAGCGTAAGTTGCTGTGTTTTGAGCGCAGCTTGAAGATTCTGAGCGTAGAACGGCTTTTTTGAGCGTAGCTTGGTGTTTTTGAGCGAAAACCGATACATCTTGAGCGAACGTATAATAAATAAAAGAACACGTACCGTAAAACATGTAAAACGGCAAAATCAAAAAAAGAAGGCTGACACCCGTCAGCCTCCCTCGCCACAGTATTAACTCATTTCCTCAAACTTCATATCGATCAGTTTGTTGTCATCATGCATCACGCCGACTTTTACCAAGCGCTTCGTATTATCTTGATAAACGGTAAAGTCGAAGTAATCGGTGATGGTCCCATCTGGGGCTACTCTGCGGGTATCATATTGATAATCGCTGACACGGCTGTTTGGATACTTCTTTTTTGTTTCTTTTAAGGCAATTTTACCCCATTTTGCATAATCAACTTGGGTCATGTTCGTTGGTGTCTGATCGTTATACTGTACGTTTAAAGGTTTGTCTCGATCCTGCTCGACATTATTTCTCATATCGCGGGACTCTTCCACTGGTTTTTTGTCGTCGTTCATGCAACCTGCTGCAAGAACACCAATAACGGCTATCAAAATTAATACTTTTTGTTTCATTTTGACCAAGCTCCTTCCATATATTTAATGTAAGTATTTATCAAATGGGTGGAATTATTCGGATTCTTGGAAAATGAAGGGAAAGATAGTACACAATGTTAACTATAAACCTTTGAAACAAGCCACAAAATTTCCACAATTTATTTAATAAACCGTCCCGGAAGTCGTTGACATAGAAATGTCACTATTGTATTCTTACAAAGGGAATATGGTAAGGTTTACATTCTTGTCTTTTCAAGGGTTTTTTAAGAAAAAATTACCTGTTTCCAGAAGGAAGGAGTCCACATCTATGAGCAATGGGAAACGCCCTTATAAAGCAATGGCTTTAATGTCTGGCATTCTCTCTCAGCTTGTTGGCTGCATTTTGATCGGACTTTTTGGAGGCAAATGGCTTGATGCGTACATCGGCAATGAATTTCCAATCTTCCTCATCATCGGGTTGTTTCTTGGTCTTGGAGCAGGTGTTTACGGGATGATCCGCTTAATATCGAAGTTTTCAGGGGACGGGCAATGATGAATGAGTACAAATCGGTGTTTTTTAAATACATAAAGTACACATTGTATCTGCTCTCGCTTCTTTTCATCGGATATGCTGTCACTCCCTACAAAACGGTCTTTTTAGGACTTGCTTTAGGAACTGTATTCGGCCTCTACAATCTTTGGAGCATGTACTCTAAGATTGAACGGATGGGACAAGCAGTGATTCAGCAAAAAAAAGTGAAATCACTCGGTTCACTTTCAAGACTCCTACTAGCAGGGTTAGCCGTGCTCATCGCAATGAAATACCCGGAACATTTTCATTTATTAAGTGTGGTAGTGGGATTGATGTCGGTCTACATTATCATGTTAATAGATTCACTAACTCAAGCTATACGTACTCCAAAGGAAAAGAGGTGAACATAGGTGGAACATGGTGCAGTTACAAAAGATTTTCTCGGTTTGACTTTTAATATGTCGAACGTACTGATGATCACAGTTTCATCCGTTATTGTTTTCCTAATTGCGGTACTCGCTACTCGATCCATGTCAATGCGACCAGGAGGAATGCAAAACTTCCTTGAATGGGTAGTCGATTTCGTAAAAGGAATCATAGGCAGCACAATGGACTGGCATACTGGCGGACGTTTTCTTGCTTTAGGACTTACGCTTATCATGTATATTTTCGTGGCCAACATGCTGGGATTACCTTTTGCAGTAGTAGTCGACCATAATCTATGGTGGAAGTCACCTACTGCAGACCCGACCATTACATTGACACTAGCGGTTATGGTAGTGGTGCTATCACACTATTACGGTGTGAGAATGAAGGGATTCAAAGAATATGGAGCTGAATTCTTCAAGCCAATGAAGTTCTTGTTCCCGTTGAAGATCATTGAGGAGTTTGCAAACACTCTAACACTTGGTCTTCGTCTTTACGGAAACATTTTCGCTGGTGAGATGCTCTTAGCATTATTAGCAGGACTTGGTACAAGCGGTATTTTCCAAGGAGTATTTGCATTGCTGCCGATGATGGTATGGCAAGGGTTCTCGATCTTTGTCGGTGCAATCCAGGCGTTTATCTTCACAATGCTGACAATGGTTTACTTAGCACATAAAGTAAGCCACGATCACTAATTATCGGGAAAAATCAAGCTTCTAACATAGGAGCCAATTTTCATAAAAATTTTAAGGGAATTTAGAAGGGAGAATTTTTATTATGAATCTTATTGCAGCTGCAATCGCGGTAGGTCTAGCGGCACTTGGTGCTGGTATTGGTAACGGTTTAATCGTAGGTCGTACAGTTGAGGGAGTTGCTCGTCAACCAGAACTACGTGGTACTCTTCAAACAACAATGTTCATCGGGGTTGCGTTAGTTGAAGCACTTCCAATCATCGGTGTAGTTATCGCGTTCATCGCTCTTGGCGCTGAGTAATCATAACAAGCATTGTTTATTACGATTTTTATAATGGCGAAGCAAGTTTCCGAATAGGGACTACCCTTCGCCATTCCTTATGTATGATCGATTGAAGGGAGGAAATGCTGTGCAATCCTTAATTCTAGGTGCTGCTACAGGTGGAATTAACACTGGAGATATCCTTTTCCAGTTAGTATCATTTATCATCCTATTAGTATTGCTGCGCAAATACGCATGGGGCCCGTTAATGGGAATCATGAAAGAGCGCCAATCACATATCAACAGCGAAATTGATGCGGCTGAACAATCCCGTCAAGAAGCTAAGACTTATCTTGAAACTCAAGTTGAAGAGTTAAAGAAAGCGCGCGAAGAAGCAAAAGCTATTATCGACAATGCGAAAAAGCAAGGCGAAGCTCAAGGTGAAGCGATTATTAAAGCATCCCGTGACGAAGCTGAGCGCGTGAAAGAAGCTGCATTGGCTGAGATCGTTTCTGAAAAAGAAAAAGCAGTTGCTACACTTCGTCAAGAAGTTGCTGCTCTATCCGTTAAGATCGCTTCTAAAGTTATTGCAAAAGAACTCGATGAAAGCTCTCAAGAGAAGCTCATTAACGAATACCTTCAAGAGGTAGGCGAGTCTCGATGAGCAAAGATCAAGCAATCGTAGCAAAACGTTATGCATTGGCACTATTTGAAGTAGTTGGTGTTACGAAACTTGAAGAAACAGTTTCAGAATTGCGTCTTGTGAAAAACGTTCTGGAGATGAACAAAGATCTTCAAAAAGTTTTAGCACATCCAAAAGTATCGAAAGATCAAAAGAAAGAATTGATCAAAGAGAGTGTTGGAGCTGACCTAACTCCTGCTGTAATGAACACCGTTTACCTGATGGTAGACCGCAATCGTTACACATACATCACAGAAATGGCAGCGCAGTTCATTGAATTAGCAAATGAGGCACAAGGCATTGCTGACGCAAATGTATATTCTGTTCGTCCTTTATCAGACACAGAAATACAGAAGCTGGAGCAGACGTTTGCTGCCCGAGTCGGCAAAAAAGCGTTGCGCATTAATAATATTGTAGATCCTTCACTAGTTGGAGGAATTAAAATCCGCATCGGCAACCGTATTTTTGACGGAAGCATCAGCGGAAAGTTGAATCGAATGGAACGTCAATTAGCTTCTAACGGAAGCTGAGAGGATAGGGGTGAAATTCATGAGCATTAAAGCTGAAGAAATCAGTGCTTTAATAAAAAAGCAGATTGAAAACTATCAATCTGAGATCGAAGTAAATGATGTGGGTACAGTTATCCAGGTCGGTGACGGTATTGCCCGTGCCCATGGATTAGATAACGTAATGGCTGGTGAGCTAGTTGAATTTTCTAACGGTGTAATGGGTATGGCCCAAAACCTTGAGGAAAACAACGTAGGTATCATCATTCTTGGGCCTTACCAAGAAATTCGTGAAGGTGACGAAGTAAAACGTACAGGACGCATCATGGAAGTTCCTGTAGGTGAAGAGCTTCTTGGTCGTGTAGTTAACCCTCTTGGACAGCCTATCGACGGCAAAGGTCCAGTTGCTACTACAAAGACTCGCCCAATCGAGCAAAAAGCACCAGGTGTAATGGCTCGTAAATCAGTACACGAGCCGCTTCAAACTGGTATTAAAGCGATTGACGCACTTGTGCCAATCGGACGCGGACAGCGTGAGCTTATCATCGGTGACCGTCAAACAGGTAAAACAGCTGTAGCGATTGATACGATCCTTAACCAAAAAGATCAAGATATGATCTGTATCTATGTAGCGATCGGACAAAAAGAATCAACAGTTGCGGGCGTTGTAGAAACACTTCGTTCACACGGAGCGCTTGATTACACAATCGTTGTATCAGCATCTGCTTCTCAACCTGCACCAATGTTGTTCCTTGCTCCTTACTCTGGAGTATCTATGGCTGAAGAGTTCATGTGGGCTGGCAAGCACGTATTGATCATCTATGATGACCTTTCTAAGCAAGCTGCTGCATACCGTGAACTTTCCTTGCTCCTTCGCCGTCCTCCAGGCCGTGAAGCTTATCCAGGGGACGTTTTCTACCTTCACTCACGCCTATTAGAGCGTGCAGCGAAGTTGAACGACGAGTTGGGTGGCGGTTCAATCACAGCGCTTCCGTTCATCGAAACGCAAGCATCTGATGTATCTGCATACATCCCGACAAACGTTATCTCTATCACAGACGGACAGATCTTCTTACAATCTGACTTGTTCTTCTCTGGTGTTCGTCCGGCGATCAACGCAGGTATCTCCGTATCTCGTGTAGGGGGAGCAGCACAGATTAAAGCGATGAGTAAAGTATCCGGTACACTTCGTCTGGATCTTGCTTCATACCGTGAGCTTGAAGCATTTGCTCAGTTCGGTTCTGACCTTGATAAAGCAACTCAAGCAAAACTTAACCGTGGTGCACGTACTGTAGAAGTACTTAAGCAAGGACTTCACAAGCCGCTAAAAGTTGAGCACCAAGTTGCAATCCTTTATGCATTGACTCGCGGATACATCGATGATGTAGCTGTTGAAGATGTAAGCCGCTTTGAAGAAGCGCTTTACGCACACATGGAAGCTAACTCTAAAGACGTTCTTGATGCGATCAAGACATCTGGAAAACTTCCTGGCGACGACAGCCTAGACGAAGCGATCAAAGCATTCAAGAAGACTTTTGCGTAATTTTTTATAAATAAAAGACCCAAAAGCAGCGGTGCGGCAAAGTTTCGCACCCTGCAACCAGCTTACTAAAAAGGTTTGTTTAAAATGAGGATTAACAGGGCGGAGGAGTTCGAGGCGACGCAGTAACATGCACCTGCGATTACTCGGTGCAACTCGTAGCCTTCGTGCAAGATTTGCTCGTTGTTAACCGGCATTTTAAACCTCCGCTATAAAGGTGGTGAAATGAATGGCATTAAGAGACATTAAAGCTAGAATAGATTCTACTAAAAAGACGATGCAGATCACGAAAGCGATGGAGATGGTTTCAGCTGCAAAGCTAAACCGCGCTGAGCAAAATGCAAAATCTTTCGGCCCTTACGTGGATAAAATCCAAGAAGTGGTTGGAAGCATTGCGTCTGGCAGCAACGCGAAACATTCCATGCTTTTAACACGTCCAGTGAAGAAGACAGGTTACTTCGTCGTTACAGCTGACCGTGGATTGGCAGGAGCTTATAACTCAAATATTTTGCGTCACGTTTATCGCACGATTCAGCAGCGTCACAAGTCACCTGATGAGTACGCATTGATCGTCATCGGTAAAGTCGGTGTAAACTTTTTCAAAAGCCGTAAGATGTCTATACTGGACAGCATCACAGGTGTGGCAGACCAGCCATCCTTTGCTGAAATTAAGGCGATTGCATCGAAGGCAGTCAGCCTTTATGCGGACGGTACGTTTGATGAGCTTTACATGTATTACAACCATTTTGTAAGTGCCATTCAGAGCGATCTTACGGAGAAGAAGCTTCTTCCGTTAACTGATATCGCTGAAACTAAATCAAAATCTTCTTATGAGTATGAACCTTCAGAGGATGAGATCCTTGAAGTACTTCTGCCTCAATATGCAGAGAGCTTGATTTATGGTGCTTTACTTGATGCGAAAGCAGCCGAGCATGCTTCTCGTATGACTGCGATGAGAAATGCAACCGATAACGCTAATGAACTGATCGGCCAATTGACACTTTCTTATAACCGTGAGCGTCAAGCAGCTATCACTCAGGAAATTACGGAGATCGTCGGCGGTGTAGCAGCACTTGAATAGAACTTTATAAAAGTTGATTTAAGTGCATCATGTGCAAAGTAAGATAGGAGGGAAACCGATGAATAAAGGCTATATTACTCAAATTCTTGGACCGGTCGTTGACGTAAAGTTTGAAGGCGAGCTTCCAGAATTGCTTAACGCTTTAACTGTTAGCGCTGAGGGTGTTGATTTAACACTAGAAGTAGCACTTCACCTTGGTGATAACATGGTTCGTACAATCGCAATGGATTCAACGGATGGTCTTGTTCGTGGAATGGAGATCGCGGATAGCGGAAAACCGATTTCTGTACCAGTAGGTGAAGCAACACTTGGTCGCGTATTTAACGTAACAGGTGATCACATTGACCTTGGTGAGGCAGTACCGGCAGATGTTCGCCGTGACCCAATTCACCGTTCAGCACCTTCTTTTGAAGAATTAACAACAAAAACTGAGATTCTTGAAACAGGAATCAAGGTAGTTGACCTTATCGCTCCATACGTAAAAGGTGGGAAAATCGGTCTTTTCGGTGGTGCGGGTGTAGGTAAAACAGTTCTTATCCAGGAGCTAATCAACAACATCGCACAAGAGCACGGCGGTATCTCCGTATTCGCAGGTGTTGGTGAGCGTACTCGTGAAGGTAATGACCTTTACCACGAGATGAGCGATTCTGGTGTTATCAAGAAAACAGCAATGGTATTCGGACAAATGAACGAGCCGCCTGGAGCACGTGCACGTATCGCTCTTTCTGGTTTGACAATGGCTGAATTCTTCCGTGATGAGCAAGGACAAGACGTTCTTTTCTTCGTAGATAACATCTTCCGTTTCACGCAAGCAGGTTCTGAAGTATCTGCCCTTCTTGGCCGTATGCCATCAGCGGTAGGTTACCAGCCAACTCTTGCAACTGAAATGGGTCAGCTGCAAGAGCGTATCACATCTACGAAAAAAGGTTCTGTAACATCTATCCAAGCGATCTATGTACCTGCCGATGACTATACGGATCCGGCTCCAGCTACAGCGTTTGCTCACTTAGATGCAACAACAAACCTTGAGCGTAAATTAACAGCTATGGGTATCTATCCAGCGGTAGATCCACTAGCTTCAACTTCTCGTGCACTTTCTCCTGAAATCGTTGGAGAAGAGCATTACGAAGTAGCGCGTAAAGTACAGGCGACTTTACAGCGTTATAAAGAACTTCAAGATATCATCGCGATCCTTGGTATGGACGAGCTTTCTGAAGATGACAAGCTAGTTGTACACCGTGCGCGCCGTATCCAGTTCTTCTTATCTCAAAACTTCCACGTTGCAGAACAATTTACAGGACAAAAAGGTTCATACGTTCCTGTTAAAGAAACAGTTCGTGGATTCAAAGAAATCCTTGAAGGAAAATACGATGATCTTCCGGAATCAGCGTTCCATCTCGTAGGCTCTATTGAGGATGCTATTGAAAAAGCAAAAACTTTGGCCTAATGCCTGAAAGGGGTAAGATTGGATGAAAACCATTCAAGTCAGCGTAGTAACCCCTGATGGTCCTGTGTTTGAAGGAAATGCGAAAATGGTCAGCGCGAAAGCAAAAAGCGGGGAGCTTGGAGTTCTTCCAGGCCATATCCCTCTTGTAGCTCCTTTAACGATCAGCGCCGTGCGTGTTCACGACGTTGATGGGAAAACACAATACGTGGCCGTTAGCGGTGGATTTATTGAAGTGCGACCTGAAAAAGTCACAATTTTAGCAGAAGCTGCTGAAGTTGCTGGCGACATCGAAGTGGATCGCGCACGTGCAGCAAAAGAACGTGCCGAGAAGCGTCTTGCAGGCAACAAGCAAGATAACGTTGACGCAACTCGTGCGGAATTTGCACTTAAACGTGCAATCAACCGTATCGACATTGCAGCAAAACGTTAATTTTCAAGCCTTTCAGCTCTATAGTGGAGCTGGAGGGCTTTTTTGTTCTGTTGATATGGGTGGTGGGTATAATGCGAGTCGTTTTTGTCGAGTTTTATCGACTCGCGGATATACACCTAAAATTCGCGGGAATATGGCAAAAACTCGCGGGATTAACAGCAAAATTTCAGGAATTATATCCAATATTTCAGGAATTAATCTTCTTAATACCCCTTATGGTACCCTGATTTAACCGATTCGGTTCCAAAACTGTGCCTAAACCATGGTTTATTAGTTTGAAAATAAAATATCCCTTCTAAACATGGGTCAGAAGGGATATTCATCACGTTCATTTCATTATTGAGGGAGGTTGAAATGAAGAAATACTATTTTGAGGGATAGAAGTCAAGATCTTCCGAAAATCGGCGGTAAATCGTTTCGTTGTGTTAACCAAATCTGTTCGCCATTTTCATCAGCTGCCGCTGAAGCTTCTATTTTTTCATGAAGTTCTGCCACTTCGTCTCCAAAAGGGTTGGGGAAACGTACAAAAGGTGATATAGGTTTAGCTAATTTTTTCTTCTCCACTTTATCACTCCTTATCATGGAACAGAACAGCCATACCACATTAAATGCTCGTCCAGGGCAGTTGGTATGTGTTATTATCACAGAATATAAAAAAGGGCTCAGCATCCCGATAAAATAGCTGCTTTTTGAAAATGATAAAAGGTAAGAGGAGTGTGCACGATGAGCTTTCACGGTCAAAAGGTTTTACCCGCTGCCAGAAAAATGAAAGATTTTGAGAAACTGCTAAAAAGCAAATATACATACATCGTTTGTTTAGATACGCATATCAGTCAGCTGAAATTTATGATTTCCATGGCGAACGAGCGAAATAAAAAAGTTCTTGTTCATCTTGATCTGATCAATGGCCTGAAAGCGAACGAATACGCCGTGGATTTTTTAGCTCAGGAAATGAAGCTGGCTGGGATTATATCGACACGCTCAAACTGCATCATCCGGGCAAAAAAAAGGAACATGATTGCTGTGCAGCGTTTATTTTTATTAGATTCACTAGCTCTAGAAACGAGTTATAAAGTAATCGAACGTGCTCAGCCAGACTATTTAGAGGTTTTGCCGGGCATCATGCCGGAAATAATTAAAGAAGTAAGACTACAAGCGCAAATACCAATAATTGCTGGCGGACTTATTCGTACAAAAGAAAATGTCATGCAGGCGCTTGAGGCAGGTGCGGAAGCAGTAACGACCTCTAATCCAGAATTGTGGATCTAATATTTTTCCTGAATAACGTTTGACAACGTTTACATCCTTGCTATAATAGAGACAAGTTCATACACGTGACGGAGAACATGGAGATCCACAAGGGGTAACTTATAGCAAAACTATAGGTATCTTTTGCTGGGTCTTTTTTTGTTTGCTTTCTTCACGGTTCAAAAAGCTATCATAAAAATTATCTTGTCAGTTTAGCACAAAGGAGGAAAAAATGATGTCTACATTTATGGGAGAATTAATCGGTACTATGATCCTCATTATTTTTGGAGGTGGCGTTGTTGCAAACGTTTCCTTAAATAAATCCAAGGCACAAGGCGGCGGTTGGATTGTTGTTGCATTAGCTTGGGGACTTGCAGTATCAGTAGCGGTTTACGCTGTCGGAGGTTTTAGCGGTGCACACATCAATCCCGCTGTTACGCTCGGACTTGCTGCAATCGGTGAATTTGCTTGGAGCGATGTGCCGATGTACATTATCGCTCAAGTAATCGGAGGAATGCTTGGTGGAATCGTTGTATACTTCCACTTCCTGCCGCACTGGAAAGCAACTGACGATAAAGCGGTTAAGCTCGGAGTATTCTCAACTGACCCGGCGATCCCGCACACTTTTTCGAACTTGCTCTCAGAATTTATCGGAACAGCTGTTTTGCTGGTAGGATTATTATCGATCGGAGCGAATAAATTTTCAGAAGGACTTAATCCGCTGATCGTCGGATTCCTGATCGTCGCAATCGGTTTATCACTTGGTGGTACTACTGGTTACGCGATCAACCCAGCCCGTGACTTAGGACCAAGAATTGCACACGCAATCTTGCCGATTCCAGGAAAAGGCGGGTCAAACTGGACATATTCATGGATTCCGGTTGTAGGGCCAGTTCTTGGAGGAATATTCGGAGCATTGTTTTATCAAGCTGTTTTCACTGGTAAAGTAACATCGCTATTTTGGATCTGGACAGCTGTATGTGCAGGAGTTTTGGCAATAACGTTCATGTTAGGGAAAAAAGGCACACACGCGATACCGCACGGAAATAAAATTGAAAACTAAAATACAAATAAGATACTCGGGAGGGTTTTTGAAATGGCAAAAAAATATATTATCGCACTCGACCAAGGAACAACAAGTTCAAGAGCTATTCTATTCGATCAAGCTGGGGAAATAGTTGAAATCTCTCAAAAGGAATTCAAACAGCATTTTCCTCAGCCGGGCTGGGTGGAGCATGATGCACAGGAAATCTGGGGAACTATTTTAGCGGTTGTTGCAGAAGTCCTTCATAAAACAGATACCAATCCTGCTGAGATTGCGGCGATCGGAATCACGAATCAGCGTGAAACGACTGTTGTGTGGGACAAGAACACAGGAAAACCAGTTCACAATGCAATTGTTTGGCAATCACGCCAGACGGCTGAAATTTGTGATGAACTGAAGAAACAAGGGCTTAATGACAAGTTCCGCGACAAAACGGGACTTTTGATCGACGCTTATTTTTCTGGAACAAAAGTAAAGTGGATCCTTGATAACGTTGACGGAGCAAGAGAAAAAGCGGAAAAGGGTGATCTTCTTTTCGGAACGATCGATACGTGGCTCGTTTGGAAGCTGACTGGCGGTAAATCTCACGTAACGGATTATTCAAACGCATCACGAACACTAATGTATAACATTTATGATTTAAAATGGGATGACGAGCTGCTCGATATTTTAGGTGTTCCAAAGTCAATGCTTCCAGAAGTAAAATCTTCTTCTGAAGTATATGGAGAAACGATTGATTATCATTTCTTCGGTCAAAACATTCCGATCGCAGGAATCGCCGGTGACCAGCAGGCTGCTCTTTTCGGACAAGCATGCTATGAAAAAGGAATGGCGAAAAACACCTATGGTACTGGATGCTTCATGCTCATGAACACGGGTGAAAAAGCTGTTCCGTCAGAACATGGACTTCTTACAACAATCGCTTGGGGCATTGACGGAAAAGTAGAATACGCCTTAGAAGGAAGTATTTTTGTGGCAGGATCTGCGATTCAATGGCTCCGTGATGGATTGCGCATGCTAAAAGATGCTGCAGACAGTGAAAAATATGCTGATCGCGTTTCCTCAACAGACGGTGTGTATGTGGTGCCGGCTTTCGTGGGTCTTGGCACACCGTACTGGGATTCTGAAGCCCGAGGGGCGATCTTCGGCTTGACGCGCGGTACAGAGAAAGAGCACTTTATTCGTGCAACGCTTGAATCACTCGCCTATCAGACGAGAGATGTACTCACTGCGATGGAAGCAGACTCTGGGATCGAGCTGAAAAAGCTGCGTGTTGATGGCGGAGCGGTTAAGAATAATTTCTTGATGCAATTCCAAAGTGATATTTTAAATGTTCCTGTTGAACGTCCGAAGATCAATGAGACGACGGCACTTGGAGCGGCGTATCTTGCAGGCCTTGCAGTAGGTTTCTGGAGTGACCGCCAAGAAATCGCAGAAAAGTGGAAAGTGGGCAAAGATTTCGACGTAAACATGAAAGAAGAACAACGCAACGAACTTTATGGCGGCTGGAAAAAAGCTGTTGAAGCAACGATTGCCTATAAACCGAAAGCATAACCCTTTAAAAAATTTAAAACTTAAGCTATACTGAAAACAAGTTGATATTGAACCGGTTGGAGATCAGGAGAGACCACAAAACCTCGTAAACAGTTGCGGGGTTCTTGTGGTCTTTTTTTGCGTAATTAGAGCGCACCAAACGTAAAATCTGGGTGTTGCTTAGCAAATTTACGGGAAAACTACCCATAGCATTACGTGTCCGGCGGTTCTAACAGAAGGAGTGAGAGGAAAATGACAGCAACATTTTCAACCTATAATAGAGAAGCAATCATCGAAAATATGAAAAAACAAAAGCTTGATCTGCTCGTAATCGGCGGCGGTGTTACAGGAGCAGGTATTCTGCTCGATGCCCAGACGCGCGGAATGAAGGTCGGGCTCGTCGAGATGCAGGATTTTGCAGCGGGAACATCCAGCCGTTCAACAAAACTCGTTCACGGTGGATTGCGCTATCTCAAGCAGTTCGAAGTGAAGCTAGTTGCCGAAGTCGGAAAAGAGCGCGCAATCGTTTACGAGAATGCACCGCATGTAACAACACCAGAATGGATGCTTCTGCCGATCTATAAAAATGGAACGTTCGGTAAATTCTCTACATCTATCGGTTTAAAAGTGTATGACTTTTTAGCAGGCGTAAAGAAACAAGAACGCAGAAAAATGCTCTCAGCTTCAGAAACATTGAAACACGAACCACTTTTGAAAAAGAGCGGGCTACAAGGCGGCGGGTACTATGTGGAATACAAAACGGATGATGCCCGTCTGACTCTTGAAATCATGAAAGAAGCTGTTGCGCGTGGTGCTTCAGCTGTTAACTATTCGAAAGTTACAAGTTTTATATATAACGGAAAAAAAGCAGTAGGCGTAAAAGTAGAAGATCAGCTGACTGGGGAAGTTCATGAGATTTATGCGAAGAAAATCGTGAACGCAACTGGCCCTTGGGTTGATGAACTCCGCGAAGAAGACCGCTCGAAAACAGGTAAAGAGATTCACCATACAAAAGGAATCCACCTTGTGATCGACCAGTCGAAGTTCCCGCTCAAACAGGCTGTTTATTACGACACAGAAGACGGCCGAATGGTGTTCGCGATCCCGAGAGCTGGTAAAACGTATGTGGGAACAACAGATACAGATTATAAAGGAGATCTCGCAAACCCAGGCATGACTGAGGAAGATCTGAATTATGTCCTAAACACCATTTCCTTTATGTTCCCGGAAGTGAAGGTCACCCGTGATGATGTTGAGTCCTCATGGTCAGGACTGCGTCCGTTGATTCATGAGCCGAAAAAGGGGCCATCTGAAATTTCGAGAAAAGATGAAGTTTTCCACTCGCCTTCTGGTCTATTGACGATTGCAGGCGGAAAGCTTACCGGCTACCGCAAAATGGCGGAAAAAGTAGTGGATATCGTTCGTGACCAGCTGGCAGACGAAGAGAATGCCAAGTTCCCAGATTGCAGAACGCAGCACTTGGAACTGTCAGGCGGTAAAATGGGCGGAAGTGAAAACTTTGGAGACTTTTTACGTAAGAAAGTGCAGGAAGGTTTAGCATTAGGACTGGATGAAGCGAAAGCAAGAGAGCTTGTTCAGCGTTACGGGACTAATATTGACGTTGTTTATGGATTTATGAAAGAGCGCGGTGAGGAAGCGAAGAGCTGCAACTTGCCGAAGAGTCTGTACGCGTCCCTTCTATATGCGTTGGAATACGAGATGGCTTCGACGCCATCTGACTTCTTGATCCGCCGGATTTCCGCTTTATATTTTGATATCGATACGGTGTACAAATGGAAGGAAAACGTCATCAGATGCATGGCGGATAAATTAGGCTGGGATGAAGAAGAAAAGCGTGATTACGCAGCAGAATTTGAAGAGCAGCTGAGATTGTCAGTTGAACCGGTTAATGACTAAAATGAGAGCTATCCCGTTTAGGTGGAGGGCACTGAAAAAGTCTCTAAATAAAATGTTGAATGCGGGGATCTCCGCTCCAGGGTACATGCTTTCCGCGGGGCGGGCGGTGAGCCCCCTGCCGCTACGCGCCTTTAGGGGTCTCACCAGTCCCACTCGTCCCGCAGGAGTCAGTACCCTTCCGCTACAATCCTTACATGTTTGTATGCAAAAAAAGGATCAAACCAGCTCTTATCAGGTGGTTTGATTCTTTTTTCTGTTCAACCGGTTTTTCAGTGCCCTCTTTTGGTGCGGGGTAGCTTTTTTGTTTGTAGGGCGTTTAGGTAGTGGGGTATGCAGTTTGCGAAATTTGTCGCGGTGTATCGACTCGTGGTTATTTTCAAAATAACGTGGGATTATTTCAATTAACGTGAGAAAAAATCAATTTAATGTGGGATTATCCGATTTAACGTGGGATTATATGTCCGAATACCTCCTAAGGTATAGATCATGAACAGTTTCGGCCGCCGAAACTTTCCCTATTTCTAAACAAAACAAAAGGATGCAGCCGATAACGTTGGGCAGCATCCTCACTTTTTTATAAAAGTAGATTGATTTAAGAAGTCAGACGGGTATTTTTGCAGCAGATAATGCAAAAATAGCTTCATCTCATATGGAATGTCATCCATCTCAACTACTTCTAACTCTTTCAGTTCATTTAATAAAGAAAAAAAGTGCTTTTTATCGTTTTCTTCAGCCTCTTTTTTAAAATAACCCCAGACGTGTTCCAATGTATTGATAAGTGCTTTTTTATCGTAAGGTTTTTGTTTATAATCGGCGATCAAACGTTGAATTTCATAATAATCTTCTGCAGATCGTGCTTCTCTCATTTTACCCTGAATATCTTTATAAAAATTATAGCCCTTGGCCATTACAGAATACTTTTCACTAGCCCAAAGCAGTTCGGTCTCTTTTTTCAAGTAGAGATCACATCCTCTTTTTAGGCATTTTATTAAATGAAAACGTAAAGCGCGAGTGCTATTAATGAGACAAGAATCAGCACAGCGTAAATCGCAGTTAAACGAAAGAGATTTTGTTTTGTTGAACTTCCGTATTTTTCATCCTGAGTCCTGGAGATCAAAATCGTTCCTACTAACCCAGCGATTGAAATGACAACAATTAAAAAATAAGCAATCCACCAAAAATCCATAATCTATCTACCTCCTCTTTACACTTCTATCATACTGCTATCTTTCTATGATTCACATCAAAAAATTTACAGGATTATGAACTTTTCTATAGAAAAATAAGGATAGAACATTTATTTAGTACAGGTAGGTAAGACAAAAAGGCATCATCGACACAAAAAATGGAATTTGTTATAATTAAAGCGGTTACACAATTTGAAAAATTCTGAGTTTTTATGGGGGTAGTCAGAATGGATTTTTACAATTTATATCAGAACAATTACCTCATCGTGGCTGTATTTCTTTTTTTAGGGATTCTTTTGCCGGTTGTCGCTTTGACAGCGGGTCGTCTGCTGCGACCTTATAAGCCATCAGCAGAAAAATACACCACTTACGAAAGCGGGATCGAACCTTTTCACCAAAGCTGGGTTCAATACAATGTCCGCTATTATTTGTTTGCACTTATGTTCGTCATTTTTGATGTTGAAACCGTGTTTTTATATCCATGGGCAGTGGCTTATGAAGAGCTAGGTGTTTTTGCCCTGATTGAAATGGGAATTTTCGTTGTTCTTTTAACGTTAGGTCTCGTATACGCTTGGAAAAAGAAGGTGCTTAAATGGACATAAAATGGGAGCTTACGGCTGAAGAACGTTCAGAACTGGAACGCAACGTCTTTATGGTAACACTCGAACAAGTAAAAGCATGGGCACGAAGCAACTCGCTTTGGCCGCTCACATTCGGACTCGCGTGCTGTGCGATTGAGATGATGGGAACGGGTTCCTCGCATTATGACTTAGACCGCTTCGGAAGTATTTTTCGGACGTCTCCTCGGCAGTCAGATGTCATGATCGTTTCAGGAACCGTTACGAAAAAAATGGCGCCTGTTTTAAAAAGATTGTATGAGCAGATGCCTGAGCCAAAGTGGGTCATTGCGATGGGTTCTTGTGCAACTGCAGGCGGTCCATATATCAAATCATATGCCGTTGTAAAAGGGGTCGATCAGATCGTCCCTGTCGACGTGTACATACCAGGCTGCCCACCGAACCCAGCAGCGCTTATTTACGGCATCAACAAGCTTCAGGAAAAAATCCGTTATGAAGCGAAGACCGGCAAGAAGGTGATGAGCGAATGACAAAAGAGCATGGTGAATCAAATGAAGGATTATCAATAGAAGAGCAAAAGAAGAAAGCAGCCGCAGAGGCAAAGGCAAAGGCACATGAGCTTGCAAAACAGCGTCAGGCGGAAAAGGCGAAAGCGGCGGAAGCATCAGAACCCGCTGCAGAACCAGAATTAACAAAAGAAGAGCTGAAAAAGAAGGCTGCAGCTGAAGCGAAGGCAAAAGCACTAGAACTCGCAAAACAGCGTCAGGCTGAAAAAGCGAAAGCGGCAGAAGCGCCTGAACCAGCGGCAGAACCTGAATTAACAAAAGAAGAGCTGAAAAAGAAAGCTGCTGCAGAAGCGAAGGCAAAAGCGCTTGAGCTTGCGAAGCAGCGTCAGGCTGAAAAAGCCCAAGCTTCCACTGAATCAACTGAGCCAGCGGGGGATGATGAAAAGGCGAAAGCAGCAGCAAAAGCAAAGGCCGCTGCAGCTGCGAAAGCGAAATCAGCCGCTGCCGCGAAGGCAAAACTAGCAAGAGAAACAGGCGGAGATGCAGCATCAGAACTAGCACCCGACGACGAAAAAGCGAAAGCAGCAGCAAAAGCAAAGGCTGCCGCCGCTGCAAAAGCAAAAGCAGCTGCAGCCGCGAAAGCAAAAGCAGCAAGAGAAGCGGGCGGAGATGCTCCAGCAGGGGACAATGAAAAGGCGAAAGCCATCGCTGCCGCGAAAGCAAAGGCCGCAGCCGCTGCAAAAGCGCGTGCCGCAGCTAACGCAAAAGGAGCTGCATCAGAACCAGCAGAAGAAGAGAAACCATCTCCAAACCAGCCGATCCTCGATACCTACATAAAAGTCATCAAAGAGCACTTAGGAGAAGATGTTTTAGAAGATGCTTATATTAACAGACTCTCAAAAGACGTGCCGACATTAGTCGCGAAACCCGATACCTATTACAAAATCGCTGAGTTTTTAAAACACAACGATCAGCTTCGTTTTGATTATCTGTCTGAAATGCATGGGACAGATTTTGAAACCCATTTTGAAGTTTATAACCATTTATATTCGTTTGTAAATCGCCAGTCCGTTGCATTAAAAGTAAAAATAGACAGAAATAGTGCAGTTACCCACTCTATTACCCCGTTATGGGCAGGCGCAAACTGGCCTGAGCGTGAAACGTATGATCTTTTAGGAATCCAATTTGAAGGTCATCCAAATTTAACACGCATCATGCTTCCGGATGACTGGGTAGGTCATCCGCTCAGAAAAGATTACGAACCGCATGACGTGGAGGTGTAGAGAATGATCAGAACAGAAGAGATGCTCCTTAACGTAGGACCTCAGCATCCAAGTACACACGGCGTTTTCCGGATCGTACTGAAGATCGACGGTGAAACCATTATTGAAGCGACACCTGTAATCGGCTACTTGCACCGCGGTACTGAAAAACTCGCTGAAAATTTACAATATACGCAGATCATCCCTTACACAGACCGCATGGATTATTTGGCTGCGATGACGAACAACTACGTGATCTGCCATGCCGTTGAAACGATGATGAGTCTTGAGATTCCGGAACGTGCTGAATACTTGCGCGTTATTGTGATGGAGCTTGGACGAATCGCGAGTCACCTCGTTTGGTTCGGTACATATTTACTTGATATTGGTGCGATGAGCCCGTTTCTATACGCATTCCGTGAAAGGGAAGCGATCATCAACATGCTGAACGAAATTTGCGGTGCGCGCCTTACGTTCAACTACATGCGTGTCGGCGGCGTGAAGTGGGATGCGCCAGATGGATGGATCGAAAAGGTTCGTGATTTTATTCCGTATATGAGAGAAGAACTTGCGGGCTATCACGATCTCGTGACAGGAAACGAAATCTTCCTGAACCGTGTAAAAGGGATCGGCTATTACACGAAGGAAGAAGCACTCGATTACTCATTAAGCGGTGCGAACTTAAGATGTACCGGCACGAGCTGGGATCTTAGAAAAGACGAGCCGTATTCAATCTATGACCGTTTTGATTTTGATGTACCTGTCTTTCATACAGGCGATGCATGGGCGCGTTATCAGTGCCGCATGCAGGAAATTGAGGAATCATTAAAAATTTTAGAACAAGCTGTTGAACAATTCCCTGAAGAGGGTCCTGTAATTGCAAAAGTGCCAAGAATTATCAAGCCGCCAAAAGGGGAAGCGTTTGTCAGAATAGAGTCGCCGCGTGGCGAGATCGGCTGCTACATAGCATCAGAAGGAAAGAAAGAGCCTTACCGCTTAAAGTTCCGCAGACCGTCTTTTTATAACCTGCAGATCTTGCCTAAGCTTTTAGTCGGCGAAAACATTTCCAACTTGATTACGATTTTAGGCGGAATCGACATTGTGCTCGGGGAGGTTGATGGCTGATGATGGAGGATCTTTTATACGCACAGCCTGGCTGGATGCATGTAGCCATCTTCTTCGCACTTGGTGCAGCGCTGCTTATGACCGTTTTAGGTTTCGTAACATACGCAATTTTAGCTGAGCGTAAAGTGCTCGGATTCATGCAGATGCGTACAGGGCCGAACCGCGTTGGGGGAAGATTCGGTCTTCTGCAAACCGTCGCTGACGTATTTAAACTTTTAATAAAAGAAGATACCATTCCAAAGCTTGCTGACCGTCCACTATTCATTCTGGCTCCGGTTATCGCGTTCGCACCTGCGTTCATGGTGCTCGCGACGATACCGTTCTCGGAAAACATGCAGTTCGCAGACCTTGGTGTCGGCTTGCTTTATTATGTAGCCATCTCAGGGATTTCAACGATCGGCATCTTAATGGGCGGCTGGGCATCAAACAATAAATACTCGCTTTTAGGCGGCATGCGTGCTGCGGCACAGATGATTTCGTATGAGATCCCGCTCGTCATCTCGGTGATCGGCGTTATCCTTTTTGCCGGCAGCCTCAACTTAAACGACATTGTACGAGGACAAGAAAATATCGCGTACATCTTTTTAACACCGATCGGGTTTTTCGTCTTTTTGATCTCCTCGATCGCTGAGCTGAACCGTACACCGTTTGACTTGCCAGAAGCAGAATCAGAGCTTGTTGCCGGTTATCACGTGGAATACTCCGGTTTCCGCTGGGCATTCTTCATGCTGACAGAGTACGTGTATCTGTTCGCGATGGCGTCGCTGACAACAGTACTGTTCCTCGGCGGATGGATGCCGATACCGTTCTTAGGATTCATTCCAGGAATGTTGTGGTTTGGCGTAAAATTCAGCCTAGTTGTGTTTTTCATGATCTGGATTCGCGGAACACTTCCTCGTCTGCGTGCTGATCAGCTGATGGGCTTTGCGTGGAAAGTACTTCTTCCGCTCGCACTATTAAATATCTTTGTAAGTGCAGCAGTAAAAGAACTATTTTTATAAAACAGCTCTTGGGATTCGTTGTTGCTTTTAAAAGGGGTTGATTTCCGCTCCAGGATGCTCGCTTTCCGCGGGGCGTGCGGTGAGCCCACTCGTCGCCTTGCGACATTGAATGGTCTCACCTGTCCCGCTGATCCCGCAGGAGTCTCGCACCTTGCGCTCCAATCAACTTGCAACGAAGTATCTTCACAAAAACGTTTTAAGGGCATCTTAGTTGATGGCAAGGAAATCTGCGACACTCCTGCGGGAAAACGGACTGCCGAGACCCCACAGAGAGCTTGCGAACGAGGAGGCTTGGCGGTTCGTCCGCGGAAAGGGAGTGGATTTCCTAGCTTCTTTGGAAGATCAACAGCTAGAGTCCAACAGAGCTACTAGATTAATAGACTTCCACTAGAACAAGCCCAGTCAATAGATAGACCAAAGCATAAGGAGCGTGATCTCAGGATGAAAGGTCTTGTGAAAGGTTTAGGCTACACCGTTAAGAACTTGACGAAGCAGAACGTGACGACAAGTTATCCGGACGTGCCGATCCAAATGCCCGACCGTTTCCGCGGTATCCAAAAGTTTTATCCGGAAAAGTGCATCGTGTGCAACCAGTGCGCGCAGATTTGCCCGACAGACTGCATCCAGTTAACGGGTAAGCCGCATCCGGATCCAGCGAAAAAAGGAAAAATCATTGATACGTATGATATCAACTTTGAAATATGTATTTTGTGCGATCTCTGTACAGAAGTGTGTCCAACAGAGGCGATCGTCATGACAAACCAGTTTGAACTCGCGGAATACAGCCGCGACGATCTGTTTAAAAATCTCGAATGGCTGGATGAAAACGATGAGAACGTCAGAAAGGAGAACAAAGCATGACCGGTGAAATGATAGCTTTTTTCCTGCTAGCACTGACAGCGATTACCGGCGGTGTTCTTCTGATCAATCTGACAAATGTCGTACACATGGTTGTCGCACTTATTTTCACATTTATTGCGATTGCAGGTATTTACATTACGTTGTCTGCTGAATTCGTAGCGGTTGTTCAAGTGCTCATCTATTCAGGTGCCATTACAATTATCATGCTATTCGGAATCATGCTGACGAGGCATCAGGAAAAAGAGAAGCGTGCACCGCGGCTAAAAATTATACTGACGGGCCTTGCGATCGGTCTTTTCTTTCTGATTATGTACGGAAAAATCAAAGACTTAAACTTTGGCCAGCAGGACGTGGAACTGCACGTGGATAACACGAAAAAGATCGGGATCGAGCTGTATTCCCATTACGTTATCCCGTTTGAATTAACATCAGTTCTGCTTTTGGTAGCATTGATCGGCTCCATCATCCTCGCAAAACGCGATGATGATGAGAAGGAGGCAAAAAAATGAGCTCTGTACCTTTAACGGCTTACTTGATGCTTGCCTTGATCCTGTTCTGCATCGGTTTGTTCGGTGCACTTACAAAACGAAATGCGGTCATTGTGCTGATTTCAATAGAATTGATGCTGAATGCCGTAAATATTAATTTAGTAGCTTTTGCGAAATACTCGATTAATCCGGGACTCACCGGACAGATTTTCTCCTTGTTCACCATTACGGTAGCGGCTGCAGAAGCGGCAGTGGGACTCGCGATTCTGATCGCGTTGTATCGCAACCGTCAAACGGTAAATGTGGATGAAATGGATACGATGAAGCGATAAGAGAGGAGATGGACAATATGATGTTGCAGATGAGTTGGCTTATACCGTTGTTCCCGCTTTTATCCTTCATTCTTTTACTGCTGTTCAGGAAATCCAAAAGTGAAAGCACCGCTTGGATTGGAGTGCTTTTAACAGGAATTTCGCTCGTCATGTCCTTCGGCGTATTTTTTGCCGTCTGGCAAGGTGAGGGTATAAAGACAGAGGGAACTTGGTTTCAGATCGGAGAACGTGCGATCACGATGGGCTTTGAGGTGAATCCTCTTAATGCGCTCATGCTCGTAATCGTTTCACTTGTAAGTTTTTTAGTACACCTTTATTCAAAAGGGTACATGCACGGTGACGAACGATTCCCGGTATTCTTCGCATATTTAGGATTGTTTTCATTCGCGATGCTCGGACTGGTTCTTTCTCCTAATCTATTACAGCTGTATATGTTTTGGGAGCTTGTAGGACTTGGTTCTTTTCTATTAATCGGATTCTATTATTTTAAGCCGGAAGCAAAGGCCGCTGCTAAAAAGGCCTTCGTCATGACCCGTATCGGAGACGTTGGCCTGTTTATCGGAATGGTTTTGCTATTTTGGCAAGTTGGCAGTTTCGAATATGACGAGATTTTTGCTTCTGTAAAAAATGGCGATATCTCATCAGGGATGCTGACACTCACGGCTCTTTGTATTTTTGTAGGAGCGGTCGGTAAATCAGGTCAGCTGCCGCTTCACACGTGGCTTCCGGATGCGATGGAAGGCCCTACGCCTGTTTCGGCACTCATCCACGCTGCAACGATGGTAGCAGCTGGGGTGTACTTAGTAGCGGCGATGTATCCGCTCTTTCAAGCATCAGAAGCAGCATTGACGGTTGTTGCTGTTGTCGGGGGATTGACAGCGATATTCGCAGCATCGATCGGCCTCATGCAAAAAGATATTAAACGCGTTTTAGCGTATTCTACTGTCAGCCAGTTAGGGTATATGATGCTCGCGCTTGGTGCATCAGGCTATGTGGCAGGGATTTTTCACCTGACGACACACGCCTTCTTTAAAGCATTGCTGTTCTTAGCGGCCGGAAGTGTCATTCATGCCGTACATACACAAAACATCGAAGAAATGGGCGGGCTTTGGAAAAAGCTTCGGATCACGGGGCCACTCTTCTTGATCGGAGCACTCGCGATTTCAGGCGTTCCGCTTTTATCAGGATTCTTCTCAAAAGATGAAATTTTAGCAAGCACATATGCAGACGGCAAGTACGGACTGTTCTGGCTCGCTGTCATCGCTGCATTCATGACTGCGTTCTATATGTTCCGTTTGTTTTTCCTTGTGTTTACAGGGGAGGAACGAGGTAACGAGAAGGGTGTCCATGAATCACCAGGCGTGATGACATTCCCGATGATCGTTCTTGGCGTGTTAGCTGTCGTTGCGGGTTACCTGAACACAACATGGTTTGGAACATTTTTATCCGATTACCTGGCACAAGGCCCGGTTGAACTGACGCACGGCGATCACCATGGACCTGCTTGGATCCCGCTTGTTGCCACACTGGCTGCCGCTTTAGGAATCGGTCTCGCTTATTTAATCTATCAAAAAGGGACTCTTTCCAGAGACTGGATTACTCGTTCGTTCCCTAGCCTCGCGGATGTTATCTACAACAAGTGGTATATCGATGAAGGCTATGATCAAACCGTTGTAAAAGGAACGAGAGGTTTGAGCAAGCTTGGTGTTCTCTTCGACCGCTATGTTGTTGATGGACTCGTAACAGCTGTAACAAACGGTGTTCAAGGACTTAGCAAGATCGGCTCGCGTCTGCAGAACGGTCAAGTGCAGTCCTACGGAACAGCGGCTATCTTTGGAATCGTGATTTTATTGCTTATTGTGGCATTGACGGGGGGGTATTTCTCATGAACGCATGGCTTCTTTCCATCTTGATCTTTTCCCCTTTGTTAGGTGTGCTGGTACTCATGTTTGTACCTTCTAACGATGAAAAATCGATTAAATGGCTTGGTGTGTTAGGAACACTTTTCCCATTAGGCATCGCACTAGTCGTCCTCTCAGCTTTCAAAATGGGAGGAGAAGGGCTGCAGCTGACGGAAAAATTCAGCTGGATCTCTTATGAAGTTTTTCAGTCAAAAGGTCAGGTAAGCTATCCGATCTTTTATGAAGTAGGGGTTAACGGACTTTCGATGGTGCTGATCCTCTTGACAGCTGTCGTTTCGGTGCTCGCAGCAATCGCTTCTTTCTCCATCAAACAAAACTGGAAAAGCTACTTCATTTTGTTTTTCCTTCTGGAGATGGGAATGCTCGGCGTGTTTGCAGCTCAAAATCTGTTTTTATTCTTTATTTTCTTTGAAGTCACACTCATTCCGATGTTTTTCTTAATCGGACGCTGGGGTTACTTAGAAAAAGAAAAAGCGGCTTACAGCTTTCTAATCTATAACGGTGTTGGTTCAGCCATTTTGCTTATTGTATTCGTTACGCTGTTCATGAAAACAGGCACGATGAACTTCGAACAGCTCGCTTACACGTTTTCTCTGCCGCAAGCAGAGCTGAACCAGCTGTTTATTACAAAGGGCTTTAAAATGGGGATGCTGATTGCGCTGCTGGTCGCATTTGCCGTAAAGCTGCCGGTTTTCCCTCTGCATTCATGGATGGTCCGTGTGCACGTTCAGGCGCCGCCTGCGATTGTCATGATTCACTCAGGAATCCTGTTGAAAATTGGAGCTTACGGAGTGATCGTGTTTGGGGCAGGCATGTTCCCTGATCAGTTCAAGTCACTCGCTTTTATTATCGGACTTTTCGGTGTGATCAACCTGCTTTACGGAGCGTTTTTAGCATTAACCCAAACCGATGTAAAACGCGTTCTCGCTTATTCTTCCGTTTCACATATGGGAATCGTACTGATTGGTCTTGCTGCCGGCAATGAATCAGGAATGATGGGAGCCGTTTTCCAAGTGGTCTCTCACGGTTTGATCTCAGCACTGCTGTTTTTCTTAGTGGGTGCATTATATGAACGATCCGGCAGTTCTGAGTTAAGTGCATTTGGCGGAGTGGCAAAAAGGATGCCGATTCTGGCTGGTGTATTCCTAGCCGGCGGTCTCGCATCACTTGGTCTGCCGGGTATGTCCGGCTTCATTAGCGAGTTCATGGCGTTTTTAGGGTTATTTGAAAAAATGCCAGTGTTAGCTGCAGTGGGAACCCTTGGCCTGATTTTAACAGCGGTTTATGTATTGAGAGCCGTACTGGCTATCACGTTTGGAGCTGAAAAAGAACTGAATGAAACGCGTGACTTATCATCGTCAGAACGGGTTCCGGCGTTCGTGCTGCTCGCAGCGATTCTTTTTATCGGAATTTATCCAGCGTGGTTAAGTGATATGCTCCGTCCAACATTAGATGCCATTCTGCTAGGGTTAGGGGGCTAATCGATGGATCTAGATACGTTATTATCCTTTAAATGGAGCGTCATGGCTCCCGAATTTATCATACTTGGTGTTGCGACGCTGCTTTCTGTGATCGACCTTTTTATGAAAAAAGAATCCAGCCGCAAACCTTTAGCATGGCTTGCCGGGGCAGGGGTGCTTGGTGCACTTGCTGCGATCTTCATGCAGCTGGATACAGAAGTAACGTCCATTCTCTATGATACGTACAGACTCGATTCTTTTTCAAAAGCATTCAAGATTTTGCTTTTGCTTGGAACGCTTCTGGTCTTGGTTTTAGCAGCAAGCTACAAGAAGGAAGACATTGAAGAGAACCGCGGAGAATTCTATTATTTGCTGCTGTCTGCTCTATTAGGGGCAATGATGATGGCTTCAAGCGCAGACTTAATCACCTTGTTCGTCGGTCTTGAGCTTCTCTCTCTTGCTTCTTATATCATGGCAGGGCTTGAAAGACGCAATAAACGGAGCAATGAGTCAGCGTTTAAATATGTGGTTTCTGGCGGAATTGCAACGGCGATCACCTTGTTCGGAATGAGTTATGTTTTCGGTCTGACAGGTGAAACGAACCTGTTCTTGATCGCTCAAAATATGCAGGACCCAGAATTATTGAAGCACGGATTTCTATTGATGTTTGCATTCCTTATCACGTTTGCGGGACTTACGTTTAAAATTGCAGCAGCACCTCTTCACATGTGGGCGCCAGATGTGTACGAAGGAGCACCAGTTCCGGTCACAGCATTTTTAAGCGTTGTTTCAAAAACAGCAGGATTTGTGATCTTGCTGCGTTTTATCATCATTACTTTTATCGCAGCTCCTGGAATCGATAGTGAATCATTGCTGCTGGAAGTTCAGCCTTATGTCATGATTCTGGCAGCTGCTACAATGATCATCGGGAACGTAACGGCACTGAGACAGAGAAATATTAAGCGGATGTTCGCCTACTCGTCCATTGCCCAAGCTGGTTATATCCTCGTTCCATTTGTATCAAATTCGTCGCTTTTATTTGAACTAATCTGGTTTTATCTTTTGGCTTACTTGTTTATGAATATCGGTGCCTTTACCATAATTCAAGTTTTAACCGCTCAGGAAAAATCAAACGACATTAGTATTTTCCGCGGATTGTTTAAACGATCACCGTGGCTAGCTGTACCGATGACGTTCTTTCTTTTATCACTGGCAGGGATACCAATCACCGCTGGATTCGTCGGGAAGTTCGGAATCTTTATGGGAGCGCTTGGCCTGGAGCCGGCTCATTATTGGCTCGCAGCCGTCATGATGGCAACCACGCTAGTCTCATATGTGTACTACTTTAATGTCATCGCGGTTATGTTTTTCCGGGATGGTGAAGGGGCGAAGGTTGCAGTGCCATCCGGCTTGGCAGCGGTACTCGCATTTTGCGCGGTATCGACGGTCATCCTTGGTGTAATGCCAGATCTCGCACTGGATTTCTTTTACGGAAACTTCGATATTAATGAGTTTTTCATGAATATCGAAGCGGTTGATACTCATACGCATGATCATTAACCATCAGCTCGTTAAGGTTGCTTGTTAACCTTAGCGGGCTTTTTTTATTGCAGCCGGTGGATTGATGTTTAGCAGTGTTTAAACCTGAGTTTGTCGACTTGTGGTTATTTTTCATTTAACGTGGAATTAATTGAGCTAAGCGTGGGAAAAATCCAATTAACGTGGGATTATTTGAATTAAGCCAGGAATTCTGAGTTGTGCAGTTTTTTAGCGATTTATCTGTGCGCCCAGTACGGACTATCAAACAAGATGTTTCCCTCAAAAGGAACGGCACTTTTCTTATATGAAAATGATTCAAAAATGAGCCGAAACTACCGTAACCTGTACCATTTTTATACGACTATATATGAGGAAGTAAAATTTTAAAATTAAATAATCGTTACAACTTTTTGAACACTTGAAAAGTAAGGGCTTTCATAAGGCAAAAGTAGGGATAAAGTATCTTTTTTTAATGAGAAGAAAGAATTATGCTTAAAGTTGTCGAAATATGTAATAGGGGGTAAGTTGAATTATGATTCCAGTAGGACAACAGGCTTTATTACATATAATCGTACATTTATTATTTCTTGTTATTGCTTGGTGGGCAATGCAGGCGATTCACTTTGACAAATGGATCAAAAAAGGCAAAGTTATGCAGGCTAGAGTGCTCTACATTTTAATGGTCATCAGTCTTGCAAGTCTAGCCAGTGATTTCTTTTTGAAGTATCTACAGTATTCCACCAATCTTAGTCAATTATTTGGTTAATTCCGAGTTACAATTCCATTAACGGAATTGTCGGAATATGACTACAAGTTCCACGGATATCCTTTCTCTCTTTGGCAACAATGAGAAATAGAGAGGATGTGCTGGGGAATGAAAAAATGGACAATGACGATTACAGCAATTTTGCTTATTATTATGGTTTCATCTGGATACGCAAAAGACGATAAAACAAATGAAGTAGCACATATAATAGACGTTTTAAAAGAAAAAGGTGCAGAACCTGACAAATGGACCATGTATTTTAATGGAGAATTAGGTTTTACATCTAAAGGACTAGGGTATTTAAAACAAGCAGAAGAGCTTAAGCGTAATTATCCTGAATTTAGCTGGGCGGAAGGTGAAGATGATGCCGGACATTACAAAATGACCGGGAAGTTTCAGCATGATGAAATAGGTCTAACTGAGAAGGTGACCATCATCACATACCCCCAAAAAGAACAAACTGCATCGTATTTTATTTATGCGGTTGAAGGACTTGTAAATACAAATCAGAATTGGAAAGAAATTCGACGCTTGTTGGATGACCGTATTGAAGATTCTGTAGGAGGAAATCCCAAAATTTTCTCTTGTGTTACCGGTACATACGGTGATAAAATGGTGGTTGATTTGTATTCGCAAGCAAATGAATTGGTACAAGCTTTTTCTGGAGTTTCTGTCGAGGAATTAAAGGAAGAGACGTTTGTGTCACTATCTGCATATACTGGACAGTGGGAACAAGCGATTTATACCGGTCATCAAAATAAAATGAATCTTCAGGTGGCGTTAAGATCTGAAGAATTGGGCAGTAAAACTACTGTCACAATTGGCACACCAATAATTACGTCTGAATATTAATATACAAATTGGACGCGGAGGGGAATATCGTTGGAAAAAATCATTGTCCGTGGTGGTAGGCGGTTAGAGGGCTCTGTACGAGTTGAGGGAGCTAAGAATGCCGTACTTCCTGTCATCGCAGCATCCATTTTAGCCAGTAGAGGCACGAGTACTATAAAAGAGGTGCCCACTCTTGCTGATGTTTTTACAATTAATGAAGTATTACGCTATTTAAATATTGATGTAGCATTCGAAAATGGGCAGATCCATGTAGACGCTACAAGTGAATTAAAGACAGAAGCACCATTTGAGTATGTCCGTAAAATGAGAGCATCATTCCTAGTGATGGGACCTTTGCTTGCTCGTGTAGGACTATCTCGTATTGCACTTCCTGGAGGTTGCGCAATCGGATCACGTCCGATCGATCAGCATCTTAAAGGTTTCGAAGCAATGGGTGCTACAGTAAAGATCGGCAACGGCTTTATCGAAGCTAAAATCGACGGCCGCTTGCAAGGCGCTAAAATTTATTTAGACTTCCCAAGTGTAGGAGCTACTGAGAACATCATGATGGCAGCAACACTTGCTGAAGGAACAACCGTTATTGAAAATGCAGCAAAAGAACCAGAAATCGTTTGTTTAGCTAACTACCTAAATGCTATGGGTGCTACTGTAATTGGTGCAGGTACAGGCACAATCCGCATCGTAGGAGCAGAAGAGCTAGCTGGTGCTGAGCATACTGTTGTACCAGACCGTATCGAAGCAGGAACTTATATGGTAGCTGCAGCAATTACACAAGGTGACGTGTTAATTGAAAATGCTATCGCAGAACACTTACGTCCTTTGATCGCAAAAATGGAAGAGATGGGTGTTCAGATTCATGAAGAAGGCCAAGGACTTCGTGTTCGCGGACCTCGTGAATTAAAGCCTGTTGATATTAAAACAATGCCTCACCCAGGATTCCCGACTGATCTTCAGTCGCAAATGATGGCACTATTGCTTCGTGCAAACGGAACGAGTGTTATTACGGAAACTGTGTTTGAAAACCGCTTCATGCACGTGGAAGAATTCCGCCGCATGAATGGTGACATTAAAATTGAAGGCCGTTCTTCTGTAATCAACGGACCTGTAAATCTTCAAGGTGCTGAGGTTGCTTCAACTGATCTTCGCGCAGGTGCTGCTTTAGTACTTGCTGGGCTTGTTGCAGAAGGTTATACTCGCGTAACTGAATTGAAGCACATTGACCGCGGATACGTTGATTTTACTGGAAAACTTGCTGCATTAGGTGCTGACATCGAGCGTGTAAACGAAGGTGTGGAAACAACACCAGCGAAAGAGCAATCATTAAAAAGTAATTTAGCATAATATTTTTAATCCAAGAACCCTCGATGAGAGGGTTCTTTTCATTTGGCTAAACTTTGTTGCTTTTGATAGAGGCTAATTTCCGCTGCAGGACTCGCTTTCCGCAGGGTGTGCGGTGAGCTCATTCGACGCTTTGCGTCATTGAATGGTCTCACCTGTCCCACTCATCCTGCAGGAGTCTCGCCCTTTCGCTCCAATTAACTTTCAATGAAGCATTTCTTAAGATCACTCTGTAGCAACATTCTTTTTTAGAAAAGAGCCTTTCATTTTTATTGTAAAAGCGTTTATAACAACGATGGTTCGGGAAATCTATAACTAGTTGCAAGAATACAATTTGAAAGGATGTCGAACTCATGCTTTGGACAATAGCCGCAATTTTATTAGTATTATGGCTGCTAGGTTTTCTTTTCGACGTCGCAGGCGGAATCATCCATATTCTTCTCGTCATCGCTGTGATCGTCTTCCTATTGAACTTCTTTAAAGGCAGAAAAATGAAATAGCTGAAGAAAAAGCCGGCCATGATGGCTGGCTTTTTTTTGATGTCAATACAGTAGTAGGAGCGAAAATTATTTTTTGTTCGGTGACCCTGCTTTTTTGTTCGGTTAAGTCGATTTTTTGTACGGTTAACAACTATCTGCATGCAAAGCCTTTTCTCTTGTCCCAGTTTTACTTTATATCTCCTCTCTAAAGAAGTGTTTCCTTATGAAACGCTTCTTTTTTTATGTGTCTAATTACCTGTTTTTATGAAAACAAGCTTTCAACTGGTGAATTATAATCAAAATTTTTTAAATAGTTTGAAAATAAAATAAATAATGGTAACATGAATCCACTGGCTTCAAAAAAATTACATAAAGCAAAGGGGATTGAACAGGGATGAACACAAAGAGATTTGCAGCATTGGGTTTAGCATTGGGGTTGGCAGTAAGTCCGTTAGCAGGAGGACAAGCATCAGCAGATTCACCGGTTAACGTTTTATCGACAAAGCAATTTAACAGTTTTATGGGTACACCATCATTCGTATCAGGTAAATTGTCTGAGGCTACAAGCAAATCCGCTAAAGATGTGGTTCTTACATATATTCAAAAAGAATCCCAGACTTTCAAACTCGGAAGCCAAAAAGCGGGTGAAGCTTTCTCAGTAAAATCAGTAACGAAAGATGAGCTTGGGCGCCAAATGGTCCGCCTTCAGCAAACATATAAAGGAGTACCGGTTTGGGGCTCCACACAAGTCGCTCATGTGAACGATAAAGGAGAGCTTCTTGTATTCTCTGGAACAGTGGTTCCGAATCTGCAGGACAAGCCTGGACTAGGGTTTGGGAAAAAGATTACAGCTTCCAAAGCAGTTGAAGCAGCAGTTGCAGATCTAGGTTTCACACCTGAATATGAAGCAGATCCAACTTCAGATTTGGTGGTTTACACACAAGGGGACGAAGCAGCTTATGCTTATCTCGTAAACCTGAACTTCTTATCTCCTGAACCAGGCAACTACAACTATTTTGTAGATGCAAAAACAGGAAAGATTCTCAATTCTTACAATGATTTAGATGAAGCGAACGGCGGTCACAAAGCACCTCCTGGAGGCGGAGGAGGTACATTAGTTGGAACAGATGCTGTCGGCTCTGGAACTGGTGTCCTTGGTGACACGAAGTCGCTGAACACGTTATTATCAAACGGAACGTACTACCTGCAAGATAACACAAGAGGAAACGGTGTATTCACGTACGATGCAAAGAATCGCCAGCAGCTGCCGGGCAGCCTTTGGGCGGATGCGGATAACCAGTTCAATGCTTCATATGATCGGGCAGCTGTAGATGCTCACGTTTATGCAGGTGCGACTTACGATTATTATAAAGAAGTATTTAACCGTAACTCGTATGACAATAATGGGGCTGCGCTTAAATCTTCTGTCCACTACGGTCGCAACTACAACAACGCATTCTGGAACGGTCAGCAGATGGTATACGGAGATGGTGATGGAACAACATTCGTTTCACTTTCCGGCGGTCTGGATGTTGTAGCTCATGAATTAACACATGCTGTTACAGACTTCTCATCTGATTTGATCTATCAAAATGAGTCAGGTGCTCTAAACGAAGCGATGTCTGATATCTTCGGAACGCTTGTAGAGCATCACGAAAACAATAACCCGGATTACGAGATTGGTGAAGACATCTACACGCCAGGAACGAATGGTGACGCGCTTCGTTCCATGAGTGATCCGACGAAATACAATGATCCTGACCACTATTCTGTTCGCTACACAGGAACAGGAGATAACGGCGGTGTACACATCAACAGTGGAATCATCAATAAAGCAGCTTACTTGCTGGCAATTGGCGGAACGCATTATGGTGTGACAGTTCCTGCGATCGGAAACGATAAAGTTGGAGCGATCTACTACAGAGCTAACACGGTTTACTTAACGGCTTCTTCTAACTTCAGCCAAGCGAGAGCGGCTCTAGTTCAAGCGGCAGCTGATCTGTATGGTGCAACATCAGCTGAAGTGAATGCTGTGAAAAAATCTTATGACGCAGTCGGTGTAAACTAAATAAACGCAAAACCCTGATCTTCCAAGTGAGGATCAGGGTTTTTTATCGTTATAAACTATTCACCGCTAGCTTTCCAAGCGGTCCGTTCTCATCAATAATATTCTGCAGATCGAACACCGAGATAACAAACATCGGAAAACCGTAAGCATAAGCAGTAAGGTCATACAGCTGAAAATAGATGACGAGTGCTTTATCGGCAATATAATAATCTTGGTTCGGGCTGATGGTCATGAATGGTTCAAACGTGAAAATCTGCTGCTGTTTTATTTGTTCTTTTATGATCCGGTTCAAAACTTGCACGTAGTCGCTGCCAGGTTTGAAGAGATCTTTTAGCTGATATGTCCGTCCTGTTGTCAGGTCCCATGTTTGCGATTTGATATACGTCATCCCGTGTGCAGCCATTGGGGTGTAGCCGTAGTTCAAAAATCCGATGCTGAGAATTTTTTTTTCGTTTGTTTTTACAGCGAACTCCCCGTACATAGTAGGTCGTGCTTCAGGATTTTGCATCTGCTGGAGCTCTTGGTTGATCTGAATGATTTGCTGATTCACTTGCTGTTGGATGCGAGGGTTGATTCTGCCTTCAATCTGCGGATAGTAAATTCTCATCTGACCAGGGGAATACGTAAGCGTCCTGACAAGAACAGGAGGCTGAAAGTTGTCCATGCCGCTCACCCTTTCGTTGGGTCTCTTATTAATTTATGCAGCGGGCAGCTTGTAACAGTCGGCTTCAAAACAAAACTTGTAAACATGTCATAGCAAGCACATTTCAATTGTAAAAATACTAGTTTTCATGTTCTAAAGGCTGCACCTTTTGTATAAGTTGTATGGTAGAAAACAAAATAGGAGGGCATTGGAAAGTGAATGTGAAAATCAAGCCACTGATCTGGATTCTAGCAATTTTTGTTGCCGTAATCGTCCTGCTTCCCGCCATACTCGTGCTACCATTTTCGTCGGAGCCTCCTGAATGGAAAGAAGAGAATCAGGCAAGGCCGTCTGAGAGAATGCTAGCTTTGGAAATTCCGCACTCGGACATCGTCGTCCCTGTATTCCGCACATCAAAGGATACAGTCGAGAACATCCCGTTAGAAGAGTATGTGGCAGGTGTGGTAGCCTCTGAGATGCCTGCAGAGTTTGAGCTCGAGGCACTGAAAGCTCAAGCATTAACCGCTAGAACGTTTATTGTAAAAGCTATGCTAAACCCCGGGAAAGATGATAGTTTACCAGATGAAGCCGTTGTAACAGACACGATCATGCATCAGGTGTACAAAGGGAACGATGAACTGGAGGCACTTTGGGGAGATGATTTTAACGAAAAGCTCGCAAAGATCGTTGAAGCTGTCACAGAAACAAAAGGGCAGATCTTAACGTATGAAGGTGAGCCGATCCAGGCAAGCTTCTTCTCCACAAGCAATGGCTTTACCGTTAATTCAGAAGACTATTGGAAAAATAAATACCCGTACTTAAGAAGTGTAGAAAGCCCATGGGATAAAAAGTCGCCGAAGTACGTGCAGACTATTCAATTGCAAGTTAGAACTGTTGAGGAAAAGTTGGGAGTATCGATCAAAAAGGATGGCAAAGTCGGCAAGGTTGTCGCAACAACGAGCGGAAAACGAATCGGTAAGTTCGCGATCGGGAAAAAAGAGTTTTCCGGAAAAGAAATACGAGAGAAGCTTGGGCTGCGCTCAACCGATTTTCAAATGGAGAAAAAGGGCAAGCAGATCACCATCACCACAAAAGGCTATGGCCATGGAGTAGGACTCAGCCAGTACGGAGCGAATGGAATGGCAGAGGAAGGCAAGTCGTATAAGGAGATCGTAAACTATTATTATAAGGGGATTGAAATTACAGATTACAAGCCGCTCGCTGACAAAAGGGTTGCCCTAAAGTGAATTGTGTGAGAATTGTAGGGGGTCTGTCCCGGGACAGACCCCTTCTATATAGAGAACCGCATTGTGTCATAAAACATGGTGCGGTTTTTTAATATGTCGAAAGAAACTTTCAAAAAATTTTCGCACTAAAGTATATATTTTCAGAATTCTGTTCAAACTTGTTGCTGAGGTGATGAAAAATGAAAGAAGAAGAAAAACAAACCAAAAAAACAGTACCGATGAAAGGTAAGAATGCTATGAAAAAACGTTGGGTTTATCCTGCAGTGTATCTTAGTTTTGCAGCAGTCATTTTAACATCTGTTCTATGGTATCAAAACGATGCGAAAAATACGGAGAATAATAATACTCCAGAAAGCGCATTAGAAGACGATGGAACAGCAGTACCAGTATCACTTACAAAAGAAGTATTCCAAATGCCAGTTGCTGACCCTGAAGCCATTGAAGTAGTGAAGGATTTCTTTAGTTCAGAAGCTACAGCCCAAGAGCAAGAAGCAGCACTCGTATTCTATAACAATATCTACTACCAAAATCGCGGTATCGATCTAGCGACAGAAGATGGTAAAGCGTTCGATGTAACAGCTGCACTAAGTGGTAATGTTGTAAAAGTTGCAAAAGACCCTGCACTAGGCTGGGTTGTAGAAGTTGAACATGACAAAGGTGTTGTAACACACTATTCATCATTAGCCTCTGTATCGGTTAAGCAAGGCGACCAAGTGAAACAAGGAGCAGTTCTTGGACAAGCTGGCGAAAATGCTTATGATAAGGATGCGAAAGTTCACGCACACTTCGAAGTCCGCAAAGATGGAGAAGCAGTGGACCCAGTAATGGCTTGGGATCAATCTGTAGCACAGCTTGCAAGCGCTGTTGAAGATTCTCGTAAAGAGATGAAGAAAGCAGAAGAGCAAAAAGCGGCTGAAGAGCAGAAAAAAGCAGAAGAGCAAAAGCCTGCTGAAGAAAAGAAGCCAGCAGCACCAAAAGCCGACGATAAAGGCGGCAAAGACACAAAAGACACAAAAGGCACAAAAGACGGTAAAGACGGCAAAGATGCCAACCGTGAACAAGAATCATCATCTCAATCTGCAGAAGACACTGATGCTCCAGCAGAATCAGATGAAACATCAGCAGATGATTCAGGTGCAAGCGAATAATTTAAAAAAAGAAGCTGTCTCGAGAATATCGGGGCAGCTTTTCGTTTTTTAAAAGAAATAATGAAGATTTTGCAGGGCAAAATGGACGATTTGAAGATGTTTGAGCGTACCAGAGGATTCTTGAGCGGTCGTACAGGAGATTTGAGCGTAGCGTGAAGATTCTGAGCGTAGATCGGGGATTTTGAGCGAAAATTAGGTCAGCTTGAGCGAACGTGTAACAGAAAAAAGAACACGTACCGTAAATCTTAAAATCCCCACCAATTTCCTCAGACAGGCTTCCTTTCACCAATAGATTTTTCACCTGTTTATGGAGGTTTTTTCACAAAAATGGACATTTCCCCTTGTCCCAGTTGAGATTTAGGCATATAACGAAAACTTGGTTAATAAGATGTTACAAAACCTACAATAATTCAAATTGAGGGTGAGCGGTGAGAAATCGTACTATGGCTGCGGTGGAAAAAGGGGAATGGAAGCAATACTTATAAGCCGAAGATGACAACAGAACTTGTCACGTAGCTTGTTCATAGAAGTCTCTATCGCATCTCTCACATCCATTTTAGGGAGGCGAGTGGTGTGCACGATTACATCAAAGAGCGAACCATCAAGATAGGACGGTATATCGTGGAGACAAGAAAAACAGTCCGCATGATCGCAAAAGAATTCGGGGTTTCCAAAAGCACGGTGCATAAAGACCTCACCGAGCGACTGCCTGAAATTAATCCGGATCTTGCAAATAACGTAAAAGAAATCCTCGAATACCACAAGTCCATCCGCCACTTGCGGGGTGGGGAAGCGACGCGCGTGAAATACAAAAAAGGCACAGAGGAAGTTGTTCAATAAGTCTACGATTGATAGGGATGCAACATGACACCAAAATCATTATGTGCCTATAGGTCTGACGTCCAATAATTAATTTTTGACAATATTTCACCTTGTTCGACAAACTTGTGATATAATGATAAATTGGATAGAACTTCGATTTTTTACTAAAAATGTCATTATATTGTATGGATGTTTAACAGGGAGGATATAACATGTTTTCAAGGGACGTTGGAATTGACCTTGGTACCGCTAATGTATTGATCTATGTAAAAGGAAAAGGGATTGTGCTTGACGAACCATCCGTCGTTGCGATCGACACGAATACCGGAAAAGCACTCGCTGTTGGAGAAGAAGCCCGCCGCATGGTAGGCCGTACACCAGGCAACATCGTAGCAATTCGTCCGCTGAAAGACGGCGTAATTGCTGACTTTGAAGTAACTGAGCAAATGCTGAAACACTTTATTAATAAAATCAAAGTGAAGGGCGTGTTTGCTAAGCCAAGAATCTTGATCTGTACGCCAACGAACATTACGTCTGTAGAACAAAAAGCCATTAGAGAAGCTGCACAAAAATGCGGCGCTAAGCATATTTTTCTTGAAGAAGAGCCGAAAGTGGCTGCAATTGGGGCGGGGATGGATATCTTCCAGCCAAGCGGCAATATGGTTGTTGACATCGGTGGTGGCACAACTGACGTTGCGGTCTTGAGCATGGGCGATATTGTCACCTCCTCTTCTATTAAAATGGCTGGGGACAAGTTCGATTCAGAGATCCTCCAGTACATAAAGAAAGAGTACAAACTGCTGATCGGGGAGCGCACAGCGGAAAACATTAAGCTGAACGTAGCGACGGTTTATCCAGGCGCACGTGATGAAGAGCTTGAGATCCGCGGCCGTGACATGGTATCCGGATTGCCGCGTACCATTACGGTTCACTCAAAAGAAATTCAAAGAGCATTGATGGAGCCAGTGATGGTAATCGTTCAAGCAGCTAAAAGCGTGCTTGAGAAGACGCCGCCAGAACTATCCGCTGATATCATCGACCGCGGTATTATGCTGACAGGCGGAGGAGCGCTTCTTCACGGAATCGATCAGCTGTTTGCAGAAGAATTGAAGGTTCCAGTACTGGTTGCTGAAGAGCCAATGAAAGCCGTAGCGAACGGAACGGGCTTAATGCTTGAACATATGGATAAGATTGCGAAAAGAAAAGTGTTTTAATGAGGAAAATGCCGCCCAAGTTGGGTGGCATTTTTGGTTTTTAGGTTAGTGAAGAAGCTTGGCGAGTGCCAAGCAACCTATTTATTTTAATATCTGAAGAGTTATGATCCTTCAGTTGAATTTATAAGCCTTCAAAATTTTTTATGGTCCTTCAATTAGATTTATGAGCCTTCAAAAATTTTTCATTTATAGGCTTTTCGACAAAACGACCGCTATCAATCTTCTGGTACAAATTCCTCATTTTAAAAAGGAATCCGTCATTTTTCGCAGAATCTTATTAAGAAATGTAAAAATCTGTCGATATGACCGATGAGACATTTTGTGTCCAGATTACAATTACAGGAGGAATACTCCGTGTTAAGAGGCTTTTATAATGCTGCAGCCGGAATGCTGGCACAGCAGCGCAAACAAGAAATTTTAACGAACAATATGGCAAATGCCAATACACCTGGATATAAAGCAGACAACGCAAGTCTGCGCACGTTCCCTACAATGCTTCTTCAGCATATGGGACAAACCGAAATGAACGGTAATAAAATTCCGAACAATCACCCGGTTGGAATACTTTCAACGGGAGTATATGTTCAAGAGACGACACCGAACTTCATGCAAGGAGATCTTCGCGAGACAGGAATCAAAACGGATGTTGCTCTTTTACAAGGACAAGTACCGGCCGATCCTGAAACAGGGCTTCCAGGCGGACTCTTTTTCCGGTTGAACGCAAATGGACAGGAGCGTTTTACACGAAACGGTCATTTCTCAGTTGATGCAGAGGGCAGTTTAGTAACGCCTGAAGGGCATTATGTTCTTGGGACGGATGGAGAACAAATCACAGTAACAAGCGATAATTTTACAGTTAACAAGGAAGGCCAGGTGATCGATAACGGTACCGTTGCAGGACAGATCGATGTTGCGTATGTGGTGAATCCTAACAATCTAGTAAAAGAGGGAACAGGGCTTTTCAGACTAGATGGAGAAGCGGCTAGCGCTATCGGCAACCCGGCGATCACGTATAACCTGCAGCAAGGTTTTATTGAACGCTCCAACGTGAACACAGAACAGACGATGACGGAGATGCTGACGGCATACCGTGCATTTGAAGCGAATCAAAAAGTGCTTCAAGCCTATGACCGTACGATGGAAAAAGCCGCAAATGAAATTGGCCGAATCGGCTAGGGGGATCACGCATGAACCAGTCTATGATTTCAGCAGCAGTGACGATGGGACAGCTTCAGCACAAGCTGGATACCATTTCAAATAATATGGCGAACAGCACGACGAACGGCTACAAACGACGGGAAGCACAGTTTTCTGATCTGCTTTTTCAGCAGATGGAGAGTAAGGCTCTAAACCCTACAGAAGATGGACGATTGACTCCGAACGGCATCCGGCTTGGGAGCGGCGCGCGTATTTCTTCGACAGCGGTTAGTTTAGAATCAGGAACATTGCAGCAAACAGGCCGTTTGCTCGATGTGGCACTTACGCAGCCAGGGTTGTTTTTTCAGATTCAAACGACGGATAATAATGGCGGAGAAGTTGTTCAATATACTCGTGACGGTGCGTTTTACTTATCGCCGTCTGCAGGAAATCCTGATGAGATGGAACTCGTTACGTCAGAAGGTAATCGTGTGATGGGTGTGAACGGCCCAATCACGATTCCTAGTGACCATAATAAAATTACCATTGGACAAAACGGCCAAGTTTCGGTAACGTTAAATAATGGAGCGGTTGTTGAATCAGGACAGCTAGCACTTGCGAATATTATTCGGCCGCAGCTGATGCTTGCAGTCGGACATAATTTCCAAGCGCCACAAGGCATTCCGTTAAATCAAGTAATTGAGGAAATAGAAGCTGGAGCAGGCAACTTCGTTCAGCAAGGCGTATTGGAGTCTTCCAACGTGAACATTTCTACTGAGATGACGGAACTGATTCAGACACAACGTTCATATCAATTTAACGCGCGTTCTCTTACAATTGCTGACCAGATGATGGGGTTAGTAAACGGGCTTCGCTAAATGGGGTAGGTTTGTATGACAACGAATGAAATGCATGAGCAAGAGTTAAATAAAAAAGAAAATCAAAAAACACAGCGCTATCAGGAGAAAAAGAGTTCTTCAAAGGAAGAAAAGAAGAAACTAATCCACCGCGGCACAAAGAGAAGCTTTCCGATCTGGCTTCGGCTTTTGCTGCTGATCTGCGGAATCGTGGTTTGTTTTGCGATTGGTACAATGGTGGGCTATGGTGTGATCGGTGACGGAAAGCCGATGAATGTCTTTGAGAAGGAAACTTGGACACACATTATCGACCTTGTAGAAAAAGAGAAGTAAAGATATAATAATAAAACAATGGCAGATTTACAGAGTCATTGTTTTTCTTTTGATTATAATTAGTACCAGGTAACAATACCAAGTATAATAAAAAACAAATAATAAAAAAGTGAATAGAAGAAAGGTGATGTAGACCATGTTAACCATCGAAGAAATTAAAGAAATTATCCCGCATCGTTATCCATTCTTGTTAATTGACCGCATTCTAGAAATAGATGAAGGACAGCGTGCAGTCGGTATCAAAAATGTAACAGCAAATGAAGAATTTTTTAACGGCCACTTCCCTGAGTACCCGGTAATGCCAGGCGTGTTGATCGTCGAAGCTCTTGCTCAAGTAGGAGCTGTAGCTATGCTGAAAAAAGAAGAAAACCGCGGGAAGCTTGCATTTTTTGCGGGCATCGACAACTGCCGCTTTAAAAAGCAAGTCGTACCAGGCGACCAGCTTCGTCTAGAAGTCGAGATGACACGCGTACGCGGTTCGATCGGTAAAGGCAAAGGAATCGCAACGGTTGATGGACAGGTAGCATGCGAAGTAGAAATCACATTTGCTCTAGGTAAATAAGGGGGGACTGTCCCCACACAATTATCATAAAAGTTAGAAATGGAGCAAATGTCTAATAGGGAATGCTCCAATTCAAGCTTCATTTTCCTACCTTTTTATTTTTACGACAAAAAAAGCACACATATCGTCATATATGTGTGCGACCTTTTTTATTTAACTGGTTCAATCGTTTCCAGGATACCTTTTTTAGAGCGTGAATTCCAAATGAAACTTACAAGATACTCATTTTCAACTTCAGCTAACTGGTATTCATTCCTAGAGACCTTAATCTGTCTTTCATCAATCACTAAATAATATTTTCCCTCTACAAGATGTTTCTGTTCTAAAACAAAAATACCGGCTGTTGATACTTCGTGGGATTGATGATTCATAATGATTAGAATCGCCACAATAGAAGCTATGACCGAAATGGTTTTGGCGGCTGATTTAATGCCCCAATGACCTCTTTCACGTTTTTTTATATATTTTATAAGAAGATAAAAATAAACGAGAAACATGACAGGTCCAAGGTAAAGTGCCAATGTCGCTGGTACAAACAATAATTCATGCAGCGTATAATTAAAGTCAGAAATCGCTTGGATCCTCCCAAGCTGAGTTCCTAAGAAACCCGAATAAATAAGTCCCAACAACACATACAAAGCAACTTTTTGTGTTTCATATAACTTTTGGAGTTTATTATGATGTCCCTCATTTTGATTCATCATTTCGTTTCCTCGCAAAATTTGTTATTGTTAATGTTTCTTTTTAAAAATATGTTGGTTTGCAGAAATAATTAACTCAGCTGTCTCCCAAAGTCTAGGCAAGAAATCCAGAACGTCTTCAGCCCTCCGAGTTAAATCATTTGTTGAAAATATTCCAAGGTCTGCAACCATCGCATCAAAAGCTGGACGATGTTTCAATTGAATTTCATTACTACCGTCCACTTCAAAAATTTTATGGCAGCGTGCAAAAGTCGCAACCATCCAGAAAACAGCTTCCCGGTGGAATCCCGATCGTATAAGGTCGCGGCTTCCGTCAATTACAATCGGCTGTGCTTCCGCCGTAATATCACTGCTAAAGAAGAAAGGAGTCCTAGATACCGAAACAGCGGCGTCAAATGTTTGTTCCAGCGCACGTAAATGAAGCTCTACCCGTTCCGCAGTCATATCCCAGACACCCAACAATTTAAGCAGCTCGGAATAAACGTCCTCGTAACCATACTCCTTCAAGACATCTCGGACCTTCAAATAACGCAGCCTAACCGTTGGATTCTGAAGGGCTGCTACTAGAATGACATGAGTAGTCACGCCTGTCGGAAACAGCCAAGAGGTCACTTGATCATGCCAAGGGTCCTGGGGATGAATAGACTTCAACCCATGCTCAATTCGAAGGCGAGCATTCTCACACCTGCAAAGAACCCAAGCTTCCTCCGTAAAATGAACTGAAACATCGTGTTGCAATTTTTCCAAATGTCCGGTGGGATCGCTAATGATGGTGTTTACTCGAAAGCTCCCTGCAAGATGATAGTCTGTCAGCACATCTTCACCCGATTGAAGCTTACTCCATGACAAATACGTAATTTCGATCAGAACGCCCTCATATCGAAATTTTCCAAGTTTCAGAGGTGTTTCATCACGAGCCATAGCGACAACAACATCCATGTCAGAAGCTGCTGACATTTCCTCATTTTCGTTTAGATGTATCGTGGAACCGCTGAAATATGCTCCGCGAAACCATGGCTCTTCACTCAAATGTAGCATCACCCATTCAGCAGCAATTGCTCGTGCCGTCCCAACTTTCATAACGACCACCCTTCGCTAAAATTCCTTATTTCGCCCTCGCCACAATCCCATTGTGCACTTTTATATAACCGTGATTCATTATATCCAGTCCGTTCTCGTACAAATAAAGCCCCATCTGCTCCAGCGTCATGAGCTCCCGGTACGTATGGTTCATCACATCCGCCATGATTTCGTAATACAGCTTAGACCGAAGCTGGGCTCGCGGAGTTGTCATCACAATATAGCCACCCGGTTTTAAGAACTTCCGGTGCCACTCCACAACCTCAGCCTTCATAGAATCTGGGAAGTGCTCAAGCAAACCGACACTCAGCACGATATCAAACTCCGCTCCAAAGGAAAGATTGCGAATGTCATCCACCACATACGAAATTTTAAAATCGTCTTTAAAATAAACTTTTTCTCCGCCTGTACTAGGATTTTTCCCCAAGAACGGATAGGATTCAGGGAACTCTGCAAACCTCGCATCCCGGCAGAACGCATCATAATCGACCATCACGACTTCACCGCCTGGATACATCGCAGATAGCTGCATCGCCTCATAACCTTCAGCCGCACCTAAAAATAAAATGCGAGGCTTTTGAATATCCAGCCCTTCAAACAACGCTCGTTTCCCGCGAGGATCCCAAATGCCATCCTGTACCCGGTGAACATAATTCCATAAATGAATGCGAATATAATCTCCGAGCGCTACTTTTACTTCAGAAGGCTTAAAGCTTTTTAAACTATGAAAAAAGGCACCTTTCTTTTCGTGGATTTCAGCAGGAACATCCTTCGAAAACCACTCATGAAAAGACTGGTTGAACATCGTCCAAGAGGTGTGAACAGGCAGGGTCTTGCCATGCTCTTCCTCCCAATCCAGTTTATCTTTAGAAAACGAAGTCACTTCATACGGCTTCCCGATGTCTTTCCAAGAAACGGTCGACCAGTCATTCACCGTATTTACTTTTACAAACTTCTCATATTCTTTCTGATTTTTATATTGCCGCAAATCCATACGGTAGGACGGCATCTTTTCCGTCTGACCTAATGTAACTGGGCGATGAACAGCAGTTTCAATCATGTTCTTCCTCCTGTAAAAAGGATTTTCTATATGTATTCCAAAACAGCTGTCCAAAATCCTTTAAATCATGTTTTATTCACACACATGGTAAAATAAGAAAAAACGAACCGGAGGGGGAAACAGCCTTGAAAATTATTTTTATCGGTGACAGCATCACAGCTTCTATTAAAAATACTGATCCTGAAAGACTGGGGAACGGCTATGTCCGCATGATTAAAGAAGTGCTGCCAGAGGATGTTAAGGTGATCAACAAAGGCGTCAATGGACATCGCGTTACAGACCTTGCTTTCCGCTGGGAGCGGGATGTTATTGATCTAGAGCCTGATCTTTTATCAGTTTCCATAGGAATCAATGATGTTTGGAGACAGCTGGATAGCCCAGATCTTGCTCAGATTGATGTTTCTAAATTTGAAGAGGTCTATCGTGACCTGTTGTCACAGCTTCCCGCCACCACAAAGCTTGTACTCATGGAACCGACGATCATAAAAGAGAACCCGCAATCTCAAGGAAACCAGATGCTGATCCCGTATGTTGATGCCGTTCGGAAGCTAGCGGTGGAGTTTGACGCAGTACTCGTCCCAACACATGACATTTTCATCAGCCACCTAACAAAAAAGCCTGATGTTTCATTGACAACAGACGGTGTACATATGAGAAAAAAAGGGAATGAACTGATGGCGAAAGCTTGGCTAAAAGCAGCAGAATCATTGATTGATCTATAAAAACGACAGGGGTTATGAATATGGGGAACGTTGCACTCACTTTTTTTGAAGAAATTCATCGTGAAGCTCTTAATGCCTTCTATCTAGTAGAAGACCAAAAGAAGTTTACCGCCATGCCAAGTGATGCCTTGAAAATATGCGAAGAAGATCCTAGCCGAAATCCAGTGGTTATCACGGAATCAGACGTGCCAGTAGGCTTTTTTGTTCTGCATGCTGGGGAGAATATCCGGGATTTTACAGCGAACCCTCAGGCTATGGTAATCCGTGCCCTGTCAATCAATCAGTCTGAGCAGGGAAAAGGATATGCGAAAGAAGCGATGCTGCAGCTGCCAGCATTTGTTTCTAACCATTATCCTGAAATCAATGAATTAATTTTATCGGTAAACTTTAAAAACGAATCTGCCAAACAATTATATGAAAAGGCAGGTTTTCAAGACCGCGGTCAGATCAAACACGGACCGGTTGGACCTCAATATGTGCTGCACTTAGATATATAATCTTATCGTATTATTTTCTAATAATCGTGTAATTAATTTCCGAAGTTGAAGAAATAAGAAGGTATTTTTCAGTTTTTCTTGTATAGAGGGTGTAACGAAACAAGGAGGAATGAAGAAGATGACAAATCATATTTCAATCGGCTTAATTGGTTTAGGAGGCATGGCAAATCATCATATCTATCTTTTATCTCAATTAAAAAATGTTTCGGTGGGCGCTATATCAGATGTGAATAAAGAGCAGCTTCAGGTGATTGGAGACAAGCTGGATATTCCTCAGAATAAGAGATATGAAGATTATGAGGAACTGATCAAAGATTCAGAGGTAGATGCTGTCATTTCAATCGTACCTAACTATCTACACGCTGAAATAATCAGTAATTGTATACAGCATCAAAAACCGCTTATGACAGAGAAACCATTTACATTAAACTTTGAAGAGGCTATAGAACTTAAAAAGCAATACGAAAAACAGCCTATTCCATGCATGGTTGGGTTTTCTTACCGTTATGTTGCTTCGTTCCGCTATGCGAAAGATTTACTTCAGCAGAACAAGATCGGCAAGCTGCGGCATATCTCTATCCGTTATTTACAGGATTGGGGCATCCCCGCTGTTCAAATTCCTTTAACCTGGCGTTTTAAGAAAGCGCTTTCCGGTTCTGGCGCACTTGGGGATCTTGGTTCGCACATGATCGATGCGGCTCGTTTTTTTGCTGGAGAATTTCAGCAGATTAAGAGTTTAAATACGACTTTTGTAAAAGAAAGAGCATCACTAGACGCAAACAAACAGATTGAAGAAGTAGATGTTGATGATTATTCAGCGTTTATCGCGGTGGCCAGTTCATGACAACAAGGAATGCAGTAGGTTTTTCGAACGCACTAGAGGTTACTCTTTTTGGAGATGAAGGGACGATGGAGCTTTCTTGTGAGCGACCTGACAATATACATTTGATCCGGTTCAACCACGAACAGAAAACAAGAGATAAAACAAGTTTAGAAGTGCCTGTCACCTATAAAAGAAATCAGCTCGAAGATTTCATAGATTTGATTAACGGTCTTACACCAGAGGATTGTCCAACCTTTTATGATGGCTATGAAAATCAAAAGGTACTTCATCAAATTCTTGAAAACACGAGAATCACCTCTGAGCATGAGGTGATAAAATGAAACCGATTAAAATAGGTGTAATCGGAGCCAGCTGGTTTGCGGATCTATGGTATTTACCCGTCCTTAACATGCATCCTCAAGCTGAGTTGACCGCCATCTGCAGTGAGAATGGAAACAACGCTCGTTTGATGGCTAAAAAATACGGCATTGCAAAAAGTTATACTTCTTACGAACAAATGATAGATAACGAGAATTTAGACGGGGTATGTATTATAACGCCGAACTGTACTCATGCCGACATAATCTTAACGGCAGCAAAGAGGGGCTTGCACATTATTTGTGAGAAGCCTTTAGCCCTAAATACGGAAGAATCTACTAGAATAATAGAGGGTGTTCATTCGTCTATCATACATGCAGTGAATTTTACATACCGTGAAAATCCTGCCGTTAAGCAGATGAAGAATGAGTTGCGTGAGAAAAGAATAGGAAACATACTTGAAGCTGATTTTGAATATACCGGTGATTATGGTATTCAATCCTCACCAGGGTGGAGAGGGGATATTCAGCTTGGTGGTGAAGGCGGTGTTCTGGCTGACCTAGGTTCCCATCTTATCGATCTGGCACATTATTTATTTGACGGACCTATTCATCCACTGTCAGCTTCCTATCAAATTGTAAAAAGAGATACAAATGATAAAGAGAAAGCACCTGATTCGGTATTTTTTACAGCGATGCTGCCCAATAACGCGATCTCAAGCTTCCAAACAAGCTGGGTTCGTTATCAAGGAGGCAGGGGACAAACAATTAAAATCAACGTGTATGGTGACAATGGAAAAATGGAAATGTTATCAACAGAATTTGGCATTCAACTTTCTGTTCAAAACGGGACGAACAAGACCCATACATGGAATGAAAAGGAAGAAAGCGGAGAAGGGAATTTTCGCCCTTGGCGTTTGACGTCAAGAAATGAAATATGGAAATGGGTAGATCGCATCTTAGATCCTTCTCGTGTTATAAAACAGCCTGACTTTTATGATGGACACTTAGTTCAGTTAGTCATGGATCGCATACTTCATAACGACCGTTAAAACTTTTAAGAATTACGCAAATAATAACTTTTCCTTTTTATCCTTCACATATTTTAAAAAATAAAAAATAAAAAATATTGACTATATTCTATTACTTTTATATACTAAAAAAAGTAAAATAAAAGAATAACTTATCCAGAGAGACTGAGGGACAGGCCCTATGACGTCCAGCAACCATCATTTTTATGAAAGGTGCTAATTCCTGCAGAATGATATCATTCTGAAAGATAAGGTTTAGATAAACGGCTAACCACTTTCAAATGATTGTGGTTTTTTTGTGTTTTATTTAGGTTTAGATGCTTGAAAAAGGAGACTACAACATGCTTGTACTAGATGATGTTCACAAAGTTTTTGGGAAAGGGAAAGACAAAAAAGTTGAAGCTTTGAAAGGAATCAACCTAAAAGTTGATAAAGGAGAAATTTTCGGCGTGGTTGGATTTAGTGGTGCCGGGAAAAGTACACTAATCCGCTGCGTGAATATATTGGAACGTCCAACTTCCGGGAAAGTCCTGATTAATGACGTTGACCTCCTTACGCTTAATCCAAGGGACTTACGCAAGCAACGAAAAAAAATCGGGATGATTTTTCAGCAATATAACTTATTGCAAGCGAAAACGATTTTCAAAAATGTTGCGATGCCGCTTATTTTAGAAGGCGTCCCGAAGGATGAGATTAAAGAGAAAGTGACAAAATTATTATCCTTCGTTGGGTTGGCGGATCGGATGAATCATTATCCTGAACAACTATCAGGAGGTCAAAAGCAAAGGGTGGGTATCGCACGAGCATTGGCAACAGATCCAGATATTCTCCTTTGTGATGAAGCGACATCTGCCCTTGACCCGAATACGACGGAAGCGGTACTGGAATTACTGCGCAAGGTTCGGGACGAGTTAGGCATCACGATTTTAATGATTACCCATGAGATGAATGTCATCCGTGATGTTTGTGACAAGGTTGCGGTCATAGAAAAGGGAACAATTGTTGAACAAGGCTCTGTCATCGATGTGTTCACCGAGCCGAAAACGAAAATTGCAAGAAGCTTTGTGAGGACGGTATTGAACCAAACGATTCCACCTTCGATCAAACGATTAATTGAGGAAAGTAGTCAGACGAACCCACATGGTATTTACCGGATTATCTTTAAGGGCGCATCGACCAATACACCGTTGCTCTCGAATACGGCTAAAAAATTTTCTATCGATTTGAATGTGATCCACGGGATGGTAACAGAGCTCCAGGGAGTTCCATTTGGAAATTTGCTAGTTGAATTTAAGGGAGACCGTGAAGAGATTAATCGTGCGATTCAATATATAAACGAGAATGATGCTGTGATAAAGGAGGTGTCTAAAGATGCCATTTGATTGGAGCTGGTTCTGGCCTGAATTTTTAACTGCTATTGATCAAACCTTATATATGGTTATTGTAGGGCTGATTATTTCGATCATTATTGGTATGCCAATTGGCGTAGTGTTAGTGATTACGAGAGAACACGGGATTCTAGAAAATAAAATAGTCTTCAATATTCTTAACGTTATTATCAATATTTTTCGATCGATTCCTTTTATTATTCTAGTTGTGGCGATTATTCCTTTTACTCGCTTAGTAGTCGGAACTTCAATTGGTACGACTGCTGCAATTGTCCCACTTGTCCTCTATACAGCCTTTTATATCGGGCGTTTAGTTGAAAACTCACTTCTTGAAGTGGATCAAGGGACCATCGAATTAGCTCAAGCCATGGGGGCGACTCCTTGGCAAATTATTTGGAGATTTCTCCTTCCTGAAGCACGAAGCTCTCTTGTGTTAGCTTTAACCATCGCGACAATTGGATTAATCGGTGCTTCCGCAATGGCGGGGGCCGTTGGTGGCGGTGGAATCGGTGATCTAGCGATTACGTATGGATATAACCAATTTAAAACAGAGGTTATGGTCATTACCGTTGTCACACTCATTATCATGGTTCAACTTGTTCAATCAATAGGGAACGTGATCGCGAAAAAATTGAGAAGAAACTAAAACATATTCGTTTGTAAAAGGTTATCCTTTTATAAAAAAAAACAGCATAGGGGATTATAAACATGAAAAAATTAGCCATTATTTTAGTAGGATTACTTCTATTACTTTCTGCCTGTGGTTCAAACAGCAGTTCAGATAATAGCGAAGGCAGTAAAACAGTTATAGTCGGTACATCATCAGCAGAAGTTCCAACTTGGGAATTAGTTAAAAAGCTTGCGAAAGAAAAAGGAATTACTCTTGAAATTGTCAAATTCGATGATTATGTTCAACCAAACCTTGCATTAGATAGTGGAGAAATTGATATCAATGCATTTCAAACTGTTGTATATTTTGATAGCTTTAAAAAAGACCGTAATCTTGATTTAGCAGCTATAGGTACAACTTCTATCTGGCCGATGGGAATGTATTCTAAAAAAATTAAAGAAGTTAGCGAATTTAAAGACGGGGACCAAGTGATTATTCCAAAAGACCCTACGAATCTAGGAAGAGCACTATTGTTAATGCAAAAAGCAGGTCTTATCACATTAAAAGAAGGCTTTACTGGTGCTGGCGGTCTAGAAAATGTTGAAAAAAATCCTAAAAACTTAAAAATCACTCCAGTAGACGCTGGGCAAACAGCACGTGGTTTAGACGATGCGGCGGCTTCCATTATTAACTGTGATATGGCGATTAATGCTGGGTTAAACCCAACAAAAGATCCTATTTTTGGTGAAGATGCAAGCAATAAAGCATACGTTAACATTATCGCTGCTCAAACGAAACGTAAAGATGATAAGACATTGAAACAAATTGCAGATATCTATCATACTGAAGAAGTGACAAACTTTATCAAAAAACACTTTAATGGTGCTGCGATTCCAGTTGTAGAACCAATCTCTTATTTAGATGATTATAAACAAAATTAAGTAATGAAATTGGACTGTTTAATAAAATAAACAGTTCAATTTTTATATAGACATAGAAAAAACATAGGAGTAAATAAGATGACACAAGGAACCGTTTTTGATGTAACAGTTATTGGCGCCGGCACAATGGGAATGGCGGCGGGTGCTTTTCTAGCAAAACAAAATGTAAAGACACTATTGATCGATTCATTTAATCCTCCGCATGATCATGGCAGTCACCATGGGGGTACCCGGATGATCCGCCATGCATATGGAGAAGGAGTACAGTATGTAAAGTTAGTTCAACGTGCTCAGCAATTATGGGCAGAATTAGAAAAACAAAGTGGAACCAAAATTTTTGAAAAAACCGGTGTTCTCGGATTAGGTCCAAAGGATTCTGTGTTTCTCCAAGAAACCATAGAAGCAGCTCGGAGGTATGACCTCCCATTAAACGTCATGTCTGCAAGCGATATAGTGGAAAAATGGCCGGGAATTCATGTGCCAAGTGACTTTATTGGATGCTATGAAACAGAATCTGGATTGGTGTATAGCGAAAATGCAGTTCAAGCCTATAAAGAAATGGCACTTAAAAATGGCGCCAAGCTTTTGATAAATTCTCCCGTGCAACAAATTGAAATAAATAGTGATGAGTTAATTAGAATTAAAACGGAGAGAAATGAATATTTATCAAAAAAAGTGATTGTGACCGTAGGAGCATGGGCGGCTAAGATGTTACCTTCGTTGAAGCTTCCTGTACAACCCGTCCGCAAAGTCGTATGCTGGTTTGAAACACCGGAGGACCTGTTCAATGTCGGTCATTTTCCATCCTTTTATGTCGATGATGTTGATAAAATGTTCTACGGCTTTCCTAATATCAACGGTACTGGTCTTAAGTTGGGACGAACGGACGGCGGCCAACCCATTGATCCTGATCAGCATTCCCAAAACTTTGGAGCTTATGAATCGGATGAAGGTGAGCTGCGTGATTTTCTAGAAAACTATCTTCCCGAAGCAAATAGAAAGCTCAACGAAGGGAAAACATGCTTAATGACCCAATCGAGTGACCATCATTTTATTATTGATCAGCACCCTGAAAATGAAAATGTCATCATCGCTTGTGGATTTTCCGGGCATGGTTTTAAGTTTGCTAGTGTTATGGGTGAGGTGCTTAGTCAGCTAGCTGTGAGTGGCCGAACGGAACATGACATATCTTTGTTTTCGCTAAATCGATTCTAATGTTGGACCTGTCACCGAGTGATTGTGTGGCAAACAGCCTAACAAACATTGATATAAAAGTTATGGTGTACTATTTCTCTTAAAAAAGGGAGATCGTACACCTTTTTTATTAGTTCATTAAGAAGGATGAGATAGAGTGTGGAAGATAATACACCATTCTGATAATGGAAGCGGTTACAAATATTCTGAAAATTTTTAATAATAGAACGAACAACACCAAAGGGGGATTTAAAAATGAAAACACCTTTTTCTAAAGTGTTAGGGATCCTGTCTATTATTGCTTTGCTTTTTGTAAGCGCTTGCTCATCCTCTGATCATTCATCGGAAAAGAGCTCAGATGGAAAAGTGACGATTGAATATTGGCATACTTACAGTGATCAAGAAGAAAAAGTATTAAAAGAAAAGATTAAACCGATGTTTGAAAAAGAACATCCTCATATTAAGCTAAAACTAACACGTATGCCTTATGAAGGACTAAAGCAGCAAGTTATCGCAGGTGTCTCCGGAAACGCAGCTCCAGACCTCATGCGTATGGACATCATCTGGGTGCCAGAGTTTGCAAAAATGGGTGCTTTAAAAGAAGTCAGCAGCTTAGATGGTTTCGATAATGTAAAATCGTCTGTATTTGAAGGTCCAATGGCTACAAATATTTTTGATGGAAAATACTACGGTGTTCCAGTGAATACGAACACAAAAATAGCAATCTATGACAAGAAAGTATTAGACAAAGCTGGTGTAACAGAAGTTCCAAAAACGATGGAAGAGCTTGCGGCGGCAGCTAAAAAAGCAAAGGATGCTGGAGCTAAAGGCGGAATCACGATCGGGGGAGCCAATGCTTGGGGTGTGCTTCCATATTTCTGGAGCTTAGGCGGAAAATTAACCAACGATGATTACACAAAGATTGATGGTTTTGTAAACAGTCCTGAAAGCGTAAAAGCATTAGAACAGCTTATCCAGTGGAACAAAGACAAAATCTTAAGCCCAACCATCCTTGGCGGTGAGCCAGGTGCCTGGGATGGAATCAAGAAGCATGAATATATGATGCTTGATGACGGACCCTGGTTCTACAGTGTCTTGATGAATGAAGAGAAGAAAAAAGAAGACCCGCTGGAGTATACCGTTCGCAGTCTGATACCTGAAGGGCCGGGTGGCAGCCGTTCTGTAATCGGTGGAGAGGATCTCGTCATCTTTGCAAACTCCAAGCATCCAGAAGAAGCTTGGACATTTGCACAATGGATGCTGACAGAAGAACCTCAGAAACTGATGTCTGAAACAGGCCTGATCCCAACAAACATGAACGCGGCAAAAGATCCTGAGTTTTTAAAGGTTCCTTTTGTAAAGGAGTATGTCGATCAATTGGAAACCGCATTACCAAGGACACCAATTCCGCAATGGTCTGAATTTGAACAAGTGTTTAACTTGAACATTGAAAAAGCACTCCGCGGCAAGATGTCAGCAAAAGAAGCGCTGGATGATGCTGCTAAACAAGGAGAAGCCATCCTTAAGAAATAGGAAAAAGCAGATGCACTTCACATTGAGTGGAGTGCATTTGTTCCACTATCAGATCGCAAGGGGGGAGAAAGATGGCATCTGTAAAACCAGCATTAAATAATGCGCCAAAATACAATCAGCAGCCAAATCCCAAACCAGAAGGAAAGAAGAGTGCCATTACAAAAGGTATCAAACAATGGGGGGAAGTATTTCCCTTTATCATGATTGGTTTGATTGGAGCGGTAGTCTTTGTTATTTATCCCTTAATTAAAGGGGTTATTATGAGCTTTCAAGACTACAGCATCATTCCAGGGGCAGAGAGTCCATTTGTAGGTCTTGAAAATTATAAAGAAGCGTTTCGTGATGAACAATTCAAATACGCAGTCAGAAATACACTTTTAAACACAGTGGTTACCGTACCGATCAACTGGTTTTTAGGTCTGGTATTTGCTGTTTTGATCAACATGCATTTTATAAAATACAAAATTACATTCAGGACGCTTTATTATTTGCCTATCATCACATCCTGGATCGTGGTTGCTTTTTTATTCCGCTATTTGTTTGCTGACGGAGAGAATGGCCTTATTAACTTTTTGCTGCATACGAAGCTTGGAATCATCGATGAACCAATCAGCTGGCTGCAAAATCAATGGACAGCCATGTTTGTGATCTGGACATTTCACATTTGGAAAACAGTCGGATGGACGGTTGTTATCTATTTAGCAGCACTGCAGGGAATTCCAAAAGAGCTGTATGAAGCAGCGAGCATTGACGGCGCAAACGGACTGCGCTTGTTCCGGAATGTTACGATTCCATTGTTAGGTCCGGTGACGATCTTTGTATTGATAAACCTGGTGATCGGCGCATTTAATATTTTCCCGCAAGTGTACTTTATTACGAATGGCGGCCCGATCGGCCAGACCGAAGTTTTACAAAGCATGATTTATAAGGAAGCGTTCAACAATTTTAATTTTGGCTATTCTTCTGCACTAGGTGTCATGATGGGACTTACGATCTTTTTCATAACATGGACACAGCAAAAGAAGATAGGAAACCAGAGATACTTTTAATTTTGTCTTTTAGAAAGGAGGACAAAGCGTGTATACAACAAAAACGAGTTTGTTTTGGAAGTTTGTCGTATATGCCGTACTGATAGCAGGTGCAGCCATATTTATTGTTCCGTTTATCTATATGCTTTTAACGACGTTCGTAGACAATGCGTATACGCTGCCCCGGCCGAGCGAGGTTTTCTCCGTCACACCGAATCTGGATAACTATGAAACGGTTTGGAACAGGAATAACTTTTTCCGTTATTTTTTAAACAGCTTATTGATCGCGGGAGTTTCGATGATCGGCAGCTTGTTTTTAGGTGCGTTGACCGCATATGCGTTCGCACGTTTTCATTTTCCGTTTAAAGAATTTCTGTTTCGCATGTTCCTTTTTACGATGATGATTCCCGTTGTGCTTGCAATCGTTCCTCAATTTACGGTTATCAGTAATCTTGGACTCGTAAATACGTACGCAGGATTATGGCTTCTCTACATCGGCGGCGGAGTAGTCGGATCAACATTCTTTCTTCGGGGCTTTTTTGAAACGATTCCGAAAGAGCTCGAAGATTCCATCCGGATCGATGGCGGCGGAAACTGGCGTATTTTTTGGAATATTTACTTGCCCTTGTCGAAACCGGCATTAGGAACAATGGCCATCTTCTCCTTTTCAGGAACATGGGATGAGTACTTTGTGGCACTTACCATTATAAAAGATGAAGCACTCCGTACACTGCCGATCGCACTCATGATGTTTCAAGGGCAGCACGCCAGCAACTGGGCATGGATCTTCGCGGCGTCTATCATCGCACTTCTGCCGGTTGTCTTGATCTATATCATCTTCCAAAAACATTTTGTGAAGAGCGGGTTAAGTGAAGGAAGTATGAAAGGATGAGAAAAAATTCATCAATCATTCTGCCGATGTTTGTTTGCATGTGTCTTTTGCTTGCGGCATGCTCATCCAAAAGCACTGTCGTTGAGATCGATGAAAAAGAAGAGAAGACCGATTATCTGGATTCGGTCGAAACCGACAAAGCCCGGTATAATCCAGGTGATACGGTTCACTTTACATTAAACTTAAAACAAAAAATGAACGGAGAGTCCCTCGTCATTCGTTATCGTCATGGTGACGAAACGGTAAAAGAAGAGGAAAAAGTAATAAAGCAAGACGAAACATTTATTTGGGAGTGGAAAACACCGAAAGATAATGAAAAAGGATATTTGGTAGAAGTCCTTTTAAAGAAAGAAAAAGAGTATGTTGACCATTTGAACATTGCAGTGGATGTATCAGAGGATTGGTCAAAGTTCCCGCGTTACGGGTATTTAGCCGATTTTGGTCAGATGGAAGCGGCTGAGCAGCAAAAGGTGATGAAACGTTTAAATCGCTATCATATCAACGGTGTTCAATTTTACGATTGGCAGTATAAACATAATCAGCCGATTCCGCCGGAAGGCAGCCCACTAGAGAAGGAATGGCCAGATATCGCGAACAGACCTGTTTCTTACCAAACCGTTAAGCAATATATAGACTTGTCCCATAAACTCAACATGATGGCTATGAACTATAACTTGTTGTTCGGTGCGTATGAGGATTCGGAAAAAGACGGCGTGAAGCGGGAGTGGGGGCTGTTTCAAGACTCTGCTCATGAGACACAGGATTCTCACCCGCTGCCCGATTCATGGGCGAGTGATATTATGCTCCTTGATCCGTCCAATAAAGAGTGGCAATCCTTTTTGCTTAAAAAGGAAATAGAAGCATTCAGCAAGCTCCCATTTGACGGCTGGCATGTGGACCAGCTCGGTGACCGGGGAATGCGTTGGGATTATGAAGGAAATATCGTAGCGCTTGACAAGTCATACATCGACTTCTTAAAAGCGGCAAAAGAAGCGTTGAACGTCCCTCTGGTCATGAACGCCGTAAATCAGTATGCACAGATCAATATCGCTCAACAAGCACCTGTTGACTTTCTTTATACGGAAATTTGGGAGCCTTTCAATCACTTCAGTCATCTAAAGCAGGTTATTGAGCAGAACAATAACTACAGCGGTTTCCAAAAAAATACGGTCCTTGCTGCCTACATGAATTATGATCTGTCAGACAGTACGGGCGAATTTAATACACCGGCCGTTCTGCTAACGAATGCCGTAATCTTTTCAGCAGGCGGGTCTCATTTAGAGCTCGGGGAAAACATGCTTTCCAAAGAATACTTTCCACATAAAAACCTGGAGATAACAGATCAGCTCGAGAGTCGATTAATCTCGTATTACGATTTTTTAACAGGTTATCAAAACTACCTTCGTGATGGTGTTAAGCCAGGATCTTTTGAAGTGGATGCTGTCAGTAAAGAGGTCAAGGTTTCTCCTGAGTTTAAAAAAGGTGAGATCCACTATTCTTCCTATGAAAAAGAGAATCAGGATATCGTCCACCTTATTAATTTTACAGATGCATCTACGATGGAGTGGAGAGATAATGAGGGTATGCAGACAGAGCCGAAAGAAATGAAAGACATAGAGTTAGAGATTCGAGCAGATAAAAAGGTGGAGAACGTATGGATTGCTTCTCCAGACCAATATTTGGGTTCCCCGGTTACACTAGATTTTGAGCAAAAAGATGGTAAAATGACTGTAATCATACCAGCATTGAAATATTGGGATATGCTTGTCATTGAATATGAAAAATAAAATCATAAATTGATAGTCTTACAAATGAGGGGCTGGAAAGATGATCCGACACACGTGGCAAAAACAAAGTATTGCTGTAAAGCTAATCGCAGCATTCTTGGTCGTGATCTTAATTCCAGCCTTTTTCTTAAGCTTTTTTTATTACAACTCCTCTTCTGCAATCATTAAAAAGAATGTCCGCGAATCCTCTCTTCAAATTACAAAACAAGCAGCAAACACACTCTCGTATATCTTTACGGTTGGCAGTGATACTTCGGAACTGGTATACGCGGATCCTGCTGTTCAGCAAACTGTTAAAATGGATACAGATGCCTCTGTAGCAAACATTGAAAAGCAAGAAAACAATAGGATTCTGACAGACAAATTGAATAACTATGTTTTTTCGAGCTCCTTCATAAAAATTATATATGTGCTGCAGGAAGAAAATACGAGCTGGGGAAGCGGTACATTCTCTTTTTATAAATGGAACAATGAACGAAAGTCAGAGCTAAAATGGCTGAGGGAGGCACAAGAAAAAGACGGTAAGCTTGTCTGGATGGGTCTCCAAAAAGACAGATACAGCGGAGGCGGAGACAATACAGAGCTTGTCCTGCCGGTAGGCCGCGTCCTAAAGGATTTTGAAACGCTTAATAATATCGGCTATATTTTAGTGAATCTGGATGGGAAGAATATCCTATCCAAGATTGATCAGCTGAAGCTTGGCAAGACGGGAAAATTCTTTGTCGTGAACGAAGAAGGAGAAATTATGATCCATCCGGATATCTCCCTGGTTGGAAGCAAGCTTAAGAATAATGATCTGTTTCGATCGGTCGTCCAAAATGAGAGAGCAGAATTTGAATATGTACATAACGACACGAATTATTACGGTGTTAAGCAGCAGTTGAGCAATGGCTGGATGATCGTGGGGACCGTGCCGATCCACGAGATAACAGGGCAGATGGAGAAGCTGCACCGTCTCGTGCTGCTATCCTCGCTCGGATTGGCCATTGCGGCCATTCTGATCGGACTATTTATCGCAGGGAAGATTACAAACCCGATCAAACAGCTGACGACACAAATGAGAAGTGTTGAAAAAGGGAACTTAAAAGCACGCACAAACGTTATCTCTGGTGATGAGATCGGACTGATGAGCAATCAGTTCAACACGATGATCGACCGAATAGAAGAGTTAATGGCAAGTGTTAAAGATGAACGGAGTAAAAAACAGCAGGCAGAGCTAAGGGCGATCAAGAACCGCATCAATCCTCATTTTCTCTTTAACACGTTAAGCACGATCAAATGGCTGATCCAGTTTAAGCAGAACGAAAAGGCGAATGAAGCGATCTCGGCATTAACGCGGCTGCTTGAAGCGAACATGGGCAAGAAGGGAAACTTCATTACCGTTAAAGAGGAACTAGATATTTTAGAAAAATACTTAGTGATTCTGAAAATCAGATATGATCGGGAATTTAAGATGGATATCGATATTGCTGAAACGCTTCTGGATTTTCGGATTCCGAGAATGCTGCTGCAGCCTATCGTGGAAAATGCGATCTTCCATGGCATCGTTCCAACGGATAAAGTCGGGCTGATCCAATTAAAAGCAGAAGAAGAGGAAAAGGGAGCGATGAAATTTACCATTACGGATAACGGCAATGGATTTGATCCGTCAAAATTAAAACAAGTCAAAGATATGGCAACGTCTATACAGAATGCTTTTATAGGGATTGGACTCTCGCATGTGTACGAAAGTATTAAGCTTTATTACTCGCCAAAATCAACAATGATCGTTGAAAGCCAAAAAGGGACGGGAACACAGATCACACTGTTGCTCTATCCGTTAAAGGAAGGTGAAGGTCATGTATAAAGTCATGATTGTGGATGATGAGCCTGTTATTCGTTATGGATTAAAAGCATCGATACCGCTCGATGACGGCAAGTACGAACTAACAGGTGCTTTTGCAAACGGGAAAGAAGCGCTCGGATTTTTTAAGAAGCAATGTCCTGATATCCTGATCACAGATATTAAGATGCCAGTAATGGACGGATTAGAGCTGGCCAGACTTGCGTTAGACATCCATCCTTCCCTAAAGATCATTTTCATCAGCAGCTACAGCGATTTTAATTATGTAAGAGAAGGTCTCAAGCTTGGTGCGGTTGATTACTTGCTAAAACCAACATTAGAGCCGGAAGATCTGCTTCAGTTGATTGAAAAATGCGCACTGCTTATTGAGCAGGAACAAAAGATTCAGCATGATCTTCATGAGCATAGAGAGACCCAAAAAGGGCTTCACCGAAAAGAATTGGAACAGGAACTGAAGCTGACGCTGGCTACAAATGAACATCGGCCAGATCCCGTGAAATGGAACTCCGTGTTTCAAAAAGGCTTTGTCATCGCATATGGAAGAATTCATAAAAGAAAAGAGCTTGCAGAAAAATACGGATATCTTTTTGCTGGGATTAAAGCAGAAGAAGTGGTCGATGTCTTTTACAGATTTTTTGATACAGGTACGATGTTTTCTCTTTATAATTCTGACGTTGTTCTAGTTCTGCCTCATGAGAAGGAATTAGAGAACGGTCTGCATCATGTAAAAAACAAGCTCGAAGGGGAAACGGGCATCACCCTGCTTTTTGGTTACCAGACAGGGGAAGAGGCCACTCAGTTTAATACGTGTTTTTATCAGGCGAAAGAAGCGTGTGATCATCATTTTTATGACGTTTCAAATGAATGCTATCCGTATGCTGCTGACTTTTTAGAGGAAGAGAGTAAGACTAACGGTTATCAAACTTCGTTGAAAGAAGCTGTCGGTGAAAGTGATAGCGTAAAAATAGAGCTTATAAAAGAAGAATGGATCGCTGAATGGGAAAAAAGGTCGGCGGCACCTGATAGAGTAAAACGTGAAGCGGGTCAGATGTTAAGCATCCTTTTTCAAAGGAAAGTAGATATTCCGATTCTTCTGCAGAAAATGGATGAGCTCACTCATACAGAAACAGTGGAAGAGCTTAAAGCGCTCCTTTATGCGACAATCGCACAATGGGACGTAGAACACCCTGTATCATTTGATTCCTTGACCTCCCATCAGCATCTTATGGAAAAAGCATTGCATTATATCAAGCAAAATTACACATCCGATCTAACCCTGCAAAAAATGGCGGACTACAGTTATATAAGCAAAAATTATTTCAGTCTATTATTCAAAAAATACATGGATCAAAACTTCATCGATTATGTCATCTCATTGCGGATTAAAAAGGCAGAAGACCTGCTGGCCAATACTTCATTAAAAGTATATGAGGTCGCACACAAATCCGGATTTAATGATGTAAAGTATTTCAGCAAACTCTTTAAAAAGCTTACAGGTTTCAGTCCAGTTGAGTTTCGGGAAAAAGCGCACCAATAAAACAGAGCAGAGGAGGTTACGTATGGTTAAACAAAAAAGGTATGGTTACAAAATGCTTTTGTTTTTTTGTTTAGCTTTACTTCTAAACGGCTGCTCTGATCAGATTATTAATAACAAAGACACCGTTCCTGCTCTCGATAAAAAAGAGAAAGTAGAAGAGCTTGTCTTTTGGCACACATACAGTGATGAAGAGACGAGGGTGTTCGAGGAAGATCTGCTGCCGCTTTTTCAAAAAAAGTACCCGAACATAAAAATTACATCCGTCAGGCAGCCATACAATGAGCATTTAAAATCCGCTCTTATATCAAAAGGATCCTCAGGACAAGCCCCGGATGTAGTAAGGATTGATATTGCCTGGGTTCCGGAATTCGCTTCCCTGGGGTTGCTCGAACCTCTGGATCATTTTACGGGTTTTAATCACAAGAAAAAAACATTATATGCAAATGCACTCCAAACCAATTTTTACAACGGACTATACTACGGACTTCCCGTTAATATCACCACCAAAGCAGCGATATACAACAAATTATCCCTTCGCAGAGCAGGTTTTGAGAAGCCTCCTGAAACAATGGAGGATTTCTTAAAGCTTGCTGAAAAAAAACAGGGAAAAGCATATATTGGGATGAAAGGAGTGAATGGGTGGGATAGCCTTCCTTTCTTCTGGGGACTTGGCGGCATGTTAACAAACGGTGATTATACGGAAGCAACTGGATATTTTAACAGCGAAGAAAGTATTCAGGCGATAAAAACGATAAAAGGCTGGAAAGAAAAAGGACTGTTTGCGCCAAACTTTACAGCTGGATCGGTTGATACATGGAACTCGATCCTTCAGGGACAGGCGTTTATGGCGGAAGATGGACCATGGTTTTACAGTGTGCTATCCACTTCTTATTACACTGTGGAACAACTCATGAACGTAACGATTCCTGCTCCTTTTCCGGTAGATCAGCAAGGAAAAGGATCAATACTTGGGGGTGAAAACCTCGTGATCATGAAAGGGACAGAACATAAAGACGCTTCATGGACGTTTATGAACTGGATGACAAGTAAAGACATACAGCTGCGCATGTTTAATTCGGGTATCCTCCCTGCCAATAAAGAAGCTGCTAATTCTTCAGCGATGTTAAAAACGCCTTATATGAAGGCGTATGTGGAAGGGCTGGAAAACGCCCGTCTGCGTCCGCCAGTAAAAAGCTGGTCCCGTATGGAAAATATTTATACGAAAGCGATGGAAGCTATTATTTTTCATGAACAGGACATTGAGACAACTTTAGATGATGCAGCCGCAAGAATGGATCAGCTATTAAAAAGTGAATGATAAGAACATTTGTAAAGCAAATATTAACATTATACAGAAAGTGTAAAGTCTCCGTTATGACTTGGTAAATTCCGTCTTTTCGGTTTTTTTTCGTGATATATTCTGAGCAGGGACAAAGAAATCCCGTACTCATGCAAATCATAATGAAAATCCGAAGGGAGCAATTTAAGATGAGCAAAACGTTTATGGCGAAAATCGGAGCATCTCTTTTGGCAATTATGTTAATCACTGCATGTAACAATCAGGAAGACAACACGGAAGAAGAAACAAATACGGAAGAAACTGAAACCCAAGACGAGGAAACATCAACAGAAGAAGGTTCTACTGAAGAAACTACAACAGATGAGGAATCAACTGAGGAGTCAGCTGAATAAGATATAAAAACGGACCAGGCCTCTACCTTCCAGAGAGGACCTGGTGTTTTATTTTTTGGAGGGAGCGAGGTTGCCGGTAATGAAACCTAGTGTCAAAAATCGTGTATCTCTTAATTAACGTGCGATTTTTCATTTTAATGTGCGATTCCAGGTTGCTAACGTGTGATTTTATAAAATAACGTGCGATTATAAGTAAAAAACCCTTCCATAAGTTTTCGGAAGGGTTCATTATTATTCTTTGTTCTTGCCTTTATTTTCTTTCTCTTTACCTTTTTCTTCGTTTCCACGGTCATTTTTACGATCGCAGCTGGCTGGCATTACACGGTGTGCAGAAGCCCCTTTAGCTTTGCGTCGCTATGTTTCCATAGGTTTGCCTTTATCCTTTTACGTTTCCAGTGTGCGTAATTCATGCTTTATATCGGTTAGAAATTAATTAGATAAAAGGTTTTAAAGGAAAATAAGAATATTTACCTATTTATTTACAGTCTTATCAGCCGAATGGCGCATTTTCCAATATAAGAAAACATGGGATAATAATTGAAATGAAAGCGCTAACTTAAATGCATTTGTGCAAACGCTTTCACTTATTTGCACAACATTTTAAAAAGGGGGATACAAAGTGAGGAAGAAACAATCGCGTTACGCAGTATCATGGCTTTTATTATTTACGATGATTTTGCAAACGTTTGCATCTGCACTGCTTATACAGCCAGCGAAAACGACAGCTGAAGAAAGAACGGTGACACTCGTTGGCAGCCTGCAAGACGAACTTGGCGGATCTGGAGAGTGGAATCCAGCAGATCCTGCAACGAAGATGGAGCTACAGCCAAATGGAAAGTACAAGCTTACAGGAACATTGCCTGCAGGCAGTTATGAATACAAGATCGCCATCAACGGTTCTTGGGATGAGAACTATGGCGTTGATGGAAAAGCGGGTGGTGACAACTACAAACTTACTCTGGATTCTGAAAAAGAGGTAACGTTTATGTATGACGACACGACGCATAAAGTTACAATTCCTGAACCACTTCCAGCGGAACAGACTCCGCGTATCGTCGGCGACATCCAGCCTGATATCGGTGCTGGCGGTGAATGGTCACCAGGAGAATCCACGGCACTTTTACAAGATGAAGATTTAGACAGTATCTACACATATACAACACAAGTGCCAAAAGGGAAGCACGAGTTTAAAATTGTTCTCGGAAACGACTGGAATGCGCCTGCTTATCCAGCCGACAACTTTGTACTAAACGTCATAAAAGACGCTGAAATTACGTTCTTTTATAACCATGACACAAAAGAAGTGTATACCAACTATGATGCTGGATTGCCGGACGGCAGTGTGAACGGGGACAAGCTGTACCATGATACGTGGAACGAAGCATTCCGTGCACCATTTGGGGCGATCAAAGCAGGTGAAGCCGTAACACTGCGCCTTCAAACGAAAAAAGGCGACCTGACTGGCGCGAAACTTTACCTCCGAAACTACAACTCTGGCAGCACGACCGTAAAAGATATGGAGAACGGTGGATGGACAACGGTTAACGGTGAAGAGATCGAGCTTTGGGAAGCTACGGTTACACCTGAGGAAAAAGGTGTTTACGGATATAAATTTACGGCACGTGATGGAGACGCTGTAAAAGAATACGGTGAGGACACTGCGGAAGGCGGAAAAGGTGCGGTTGCTGACACGAACGCTGGTCTTTTCCAAATGACCGTTTACGATCCTTCTTATAAAACGCCAGACTGGATGAAAGAGTCTGTTGTTTATCAGATTTTCCCTGACCGTTTTTTCAATAGCAACAAAAAGAACGATACAGCAAAAACAACAGCGCGCGGGGAAGAACCTATCGAACATCAAGAGTGGAGTGAGCTTCCGGACAACCCGCGTCAAGCTGAAACAGAAGGATACGAAGGCGACGAGATCTGGTCGAACGATTTCTTTGGCGGTGACATTGCCGGTGTCCAAAAGAAGCTAGACTACATTCAATCTCTTGGCGTGAACACACTTTACTTGAACCCGATCGCACATGCTGCATCGAACCATAAGTACGATGCGACAGACTACAAGGCGATCGATCCGATGTTTGGAACACCTGAAGAATTCAAAGCTTTTACAAAAGAACTGAAAAAACGCAAGATGCACCTGATCTTAGACGGCGTGTTCAACCACGTTGGTGACGACTCGATCTATTTTGACCGTTACGGAAAATACGACACGGTTGGTGCTTACGAATATTGGGCAAGCATTTATGATCTTATGAACGAGCAAGGCTTAACAGAAGAAGAAGCGAAGAAACAAACTGAAGAGAAGTTCACAGCAGAAGGACAGAAATTCAGTTCATACGGCTTCCACAACTGGTTTAACATCGAGAACGAAAAAGTGAACGGTGTCTATAAATACCAAGCGTGGTGGGGATTCGATTCACTTCCAGAGATCAAATCGATTCCAGGTGAAGCAGTAGACTATGATTCTGAGTTAAATAACAAGCCATTCGCGGACTATATCATGTATGACGAAGATTCTGCGGCAAAATCTTGGCTGGACCGCGGTGCATCAGGCTGGCGCTTGGATGTAGCGAACGAAGTAGATACCGAGTTTTGGAGAGAGTTCCGTGACGAACTAAAAGAAGGCAAGAAGGACGATCCGTTGATCCTTGGCGAGATCTGGGATGATGCGTCTGAATACTTCCTTGGCGATCTTTACGACTCTGTAATGAACTACCGTTTCCGCGGTGCGATGATCGACTACTTAAAGAACGGGAACGCAAAGGGTGCTGAAGATCAGCTGAACGCTGTTTTTGAAGATTACCCGCAGGAAGCATTCTACGCGCTCATGAACTTGATGGGATCGCACGATACACCTCGTGCTGCTTTTGTGCTTGGAAACGGTACAGACTCCTACGAACGTGCTGAGCTGGATCCGAATTATAACCATGAGCTTGGCGTGAAGCGTCTGAAGCTTGCGGCGATTTTACAGATGGGCTATGCCGGAGCGCCGACCGTTTATTATGGAGATGAAGCTGGCGTTACAGGCTCAAAGGATCCCGATGACCGCAGAACATATCCGTGGGGTTCTGAAGATAAGGAACTTGTGAAGCATTATCAAGAAATCGGTAAAGTTCGTGCTTACTATCATAATCTGTTCAGCTATGGTGAGTTAAATCACTTATACGCTGAAAAAGACGTGCTGACATACACACGTACTGACAAAAAGAACGCAGCGGTAGTGATCACAAACCGCGGCAGTGAAGAAAAAACAGTTGAGCTAGATGTGAAAAAGCTGATCGTAAACAACGTGAAGCTGACTGATCAGCTCGATAAAACATACAAAGCAAGCGTGAAAGACGGCAAGCTGACAGTAACCGTTCCTGCGATGAGCGGACGCATGCTCGTGTCAGACAAAGGACAGATCTTAAAGAGTCCTGAAGCGGTAACGAACGTGAAGGCAACGGAAGCTAGCCACTCAGTATCGCTGACATGGGAAGGCGACGCGAGAAGTTATGCAGTCTACCAAACGACAATCTCTGGGGCTTTTTATGAAAAGGTCGCAGAGACAAAAGGTAATTCTATCAAAATTGATGGCTTAGATAACGGCCGCAAATACTATTTCGGGGTAGTTGCGATCGACAAGAACAATAACAAATCTGTGAAAACAGAATCGGATGCAGCAATCCCGCACGTTGCTTTAAAAGAAGGAAACTATGAGATTGCTAATGTAACGGAGCTTCAAAACGGTGTGATCGATCTTTCCAAATCACAAAACGTTTCAGCTGACATTTTTATAAAAGGTGAAACAGAAAGTGATTTAGCGGAAGGTCTGCAAGCCGAACTTCAAGTGAAGGAACCAGGCAAGGACACATGGACATCACATCCAGCAAGCTACACAACGCAAAACGGCGAGTTCAACAGTTTCAGCGGTACATTCCTGCCGTTTAACGAAGGAACGTATGAATACCGCTACGCGTTCTCGACAGATCTAGGAAGAACGTGGGTAACGAGTGAAACAAAATCCGTAACGTTCACAAAAGGTGACGACACAACAGCTCCGGCATCTTCTGTCACTTTAGAAGAACCAGCTCAAGAGTCTGGACAAGTGAACTTAAAGTGGTCAGTTGAAGGAGCGAACGAGCCATACTTGTTCACCATTGTCCGAGACGGAGAAGTGATCGATCAGATCCTGGATACGAACTCATCAACTTACAAGGACATGAACGTAACTAATGGCAAAACATATTCATACGAAGTGCACATCTACGACAAATCAGGGAACAGCGTGAAGTCAAATGCGGTAACCGTAATGCCTGACCTTGTGATGGTAAAAGTAACGATGAAAGTAAACGCACCAGCGTATACACCACAGGGCGTAGATATCACGATGCCGGGCAGCAAAAACGGCTGGAACACAGGTGCGTGGAAGATGACGCGCGGTGGTGCTGTAACGAACGATTATGAATACACGTTTGAAGCGCAAGAAGGCGAAGTCATTACGTACAAGTACGCGAAGAACAGCTCGTGGGATCAAGAAGGGCTTGCTGACCACACGCCAGCTAACCCAAACGATGATGACGTGAGCTACTACGGCTACGGCGCACCAGGAACGGACCTGAGCTTTGTTGTTACGAACCAAGGCGGCAACGAGATGGTTGTTCAAAATAAGATCCTGCGCTGGATCGACATGCCGGTTGTCGTAACATCACATGCTGACGGCCAAACTGTAACATCTGACACGATCACGCTAAAAGGAAATGCGATTAAAGAAGGCGTGATGACGATTAACGGTGAAGCAGTCACGATCAATGATGACATGATGTTCTCGCATACAGTTAACTTGACTGATGGAGAGAACAAGCTGAACATCCACATTGAGCCGTCAGAAGAAAACAAATCTGAAATCTTTAAAAATGACGGCGGGGCAATTGGGAAGAACACGAAAGATATTCCGATGACTATTATTAAAAACTAGTAAAGAGAAGGTGCTGCTGGATTAAAATTCCGACGGCATCTTTTTTCATTACATTTTCTTTACTATTCTAGTTTTGAGCATTTTTGGAAGTGTATATATGCTATATTCATATATGATTTTAGAGGGGGGAAGAGTATGAAATTTTTGGGGAGTCTACTTGCTGCAAGTCTATTTTTCTTAGGGCTCTACAGCACAGACGCAGCTGCAGAATCTTTTAACGTGAAGATCGGTAATGAGAGTGTTGTTTTTCCGGACGCAAAACCTATTGTTCAAAATAATAGATTGTTAGTTCCGCTGAGACCGGTTTTTGAATCCATGAATGCCGATGTGAAGTGGAATCCTGACACAAACGCTGTTACCTCACAGCTATCGAAATATGGTACAACAGCTAAACTAGCATTAAACACACAATCACTTTTTTTAGAAAAGCAATATAGCAATAAATACTACATTCAGCAATCTGACGTTAAGCCCGTTGTCATAAACAATCGAACATACATACCGCTTCGATTAGTTGGAGAAGCATACGGATATGACGTGCTTTGGAATGGAAGTACGAATACAGCAACTTATAAAGAAACAGGGTCACTTCATCTAGCAGATCCTACTTACAAAACACATTTGTCTACTGCATCAATCAGTAAACAAAACGTTTATGAGCTTGAAACCTTCTTTTCCGTAAACAAATACCGTTCAAGTTATGGTAAGAAAGAGTTAGCCTTGAACCCAACATTAAGCAATGTGGCGAGAGAAAAATCCCGTGACATGCTCGTGAAAAATTATTTTGACCACACATCGCCAACATATGGATCACCTTTTGATATGATGAAGCAGTTTGGCATTTCGTACACTTCTGCAGGGGAGAACATTGCCGCAGGTTATACGACCACGAGTGCCGTTATGACCGGCTGGATGAATAGCACAGGTCACAAAGCAAACATCTTGAGTGATAACTTCACACAAATCGGTGTGGGTTATATAAAAGGTACAACAGGTTATAAGACGTATTGGACGCAGATGTTTATTCGTCCATAAAAAATAGAATGTCTCTTCATGAGGCATCCTATTTGAGTGGGGAATGGGCAGTTTAGACTCATAGAGCTGCCAGTTTGGTTCGTAGAAATAGAATTGGTTCATTGAGCGTGCATTTTGACTCATAGATAGGCAGGTTTGACCCATTGAAACCTAGTTTGACCCATAGACCAGAGACTTTGGTTCATAGAGAAAAAAGAGCTGCCAAATTCGGCAGCTCTTTACCTTTTATATCTTTCCAAAATCGACTCCGTAACCGACTCCACATCTCCATTCCTCTTTTTAACCTCAGCATACCTCTCATAATCCTCAGCCGAAACCTCTAACAAAAAGCTTTTCGGAAAGATATAAGGCTTGCCTTGATCCTGTTCGTCCAGGTTGTTTAGCACTTCAAGTTCATCTTCGTTTTCCTTGTTGCGGTCAGGATCATAAACAAACATCTTTCCATACTCTTCTTCCACACTTTTATTAACGTTAATAAAATACTTCATTCAAAACACTCCTGTTTTTTGATTATGTAAATGTTATTCCCTAGACACGTGATAATCAGACATGAAAAGGTACAGAAAGGGAAAATAACTTATAAAAATTGTACAAGCAGGACTCGGCATAATTCGAACTTTGTCCCGATAAACTGTAGAGAGAGCCTGGCACGGCGGGCTTATCACACGGAAAGGGAGTTGAAAGAAGTGAAAACTGCAGGTTCCTGGTCTCATTCCTTAAAATTTCTTTTGTTCAGTGCAGTTGGTATTTTCATGTTCTTCATTCCGATTACGGTCAAAGGAAAGTCGTCTATTCCGCTCGATCACCTCGTGACTTGGGTAAGGGATACGGCGGGTGAAGCCGTTCCGCTCTATGCATTGCTCGTTATTCTTCTTGGCGCTGTTTATCCTTTTTATACGAAAACGTGGAACAAAGACCGGGTCACAACCACGTTCTCTCTGTTAAAAGTTGTGGGATTGGTTGCAGCCGTTCTTCTTTATTTTGAATGGGGTCCGGGCTGGTTAAGCGACCCGAACATGGGGCCGTTTTTATTCGAAAAACTCGTTATTCCTGTAGGATTGCTTGTTCCAATCGGAGCGGTGTTCTTAGCGTTTATCGTAGGATATGGTCTGATGGAGTTCATTGGAGTGCTCGTTCAAAAAATCATGCGGCCCATCTGGAAAACACCGGGCAGGTCAGCGGTTGATGCCGTTGCCTCATTTGTAGGAAGCTATTCCATTGGCCTTCTGATCACGAACCGCGTGTTTAAAGAAGGAAAGTATACGGTGAAAGAAGCGGCCATTATCGCGACAGGGTTCTCTACCGTTTCTGCAACGTTCATGATCGTTGTGGCAAACACGCTCGGTCTCATGGAAATGTGGAACACCTACTTCTGGACGACACTTGTCGTGACATTCCTTGTAACAGCAATTACGGTTCGAATCCGTCCTTTAAGCCGAATGGATGATACGTACTCAGATGGCGAAGGTCACCCTGAGGAAGTGGTAACCGAGAAATATCTGCAAACCGCGTGGAGAAATGCGATGGATTCATCACAGAACGCTCCTGCTTTTTTGACTAATATCTGGTCCAACTTAAAAGACGGCTTCGTGATGGCGATGAGTATATTGCCTTCGATCATGAGCGTTGGTCTGATCGGCCTATTGTTAGCAGAATACACGCCTGTTTTTGACTGGATTGGCTACGTGTTCTATCCAATCACATGGGCGCTTCAGCTTCCGGATGCCATGCTTGCTGCGAAAGCGGCGTCAATCGGAGTTGCTGAGATGTTCCTGCCAGCATTGCTTGTTGCCGAAGCAGCACTTGTAACAAAATTTGTAATCGGGGTTGTTTCTGTAGCTTCTATACTGTTCTTTTCAGCAAGTATTCCGTGTGTGCTGTCAACGGATATTCCGGTCAGTTTGCCGAAGCTTGTGCTGATCTGGTTCCAGCGTACGGTGTTGGCGTTAATCTTAGCGACTCCACTCGCGTATTTATTGTTATAAAACCGGTTGTTATGTAAGCCCTTAAACGATAGAATGAAAATATAAAAAATGAATACTTATTGCCACTAGGGGTGCCTTTTAGAAGGCTGAGATTGAAGTGAACTTTAAGACCCTTGGAACCTGATTTGGTTAGAACCAGCGTAGGGAAGTGGTGTGTGGAACAGATCTTTAACGATATTATCCGCTAAAAATTTGTGAAACCACCTCTTTGCTGCATAAAGGAGGTGGTTTTTTTATTGTGAAAAAACAACTGCATGTCATCACAAACGGCAAGCAAACTGGTGATGAGATCACCCGTATCGCACGCGACATCCATACATACATAACAGCTCTTCACATACGTGAAAAAACAAAGACTGCGAAAGAACTGACCCAGTTGCTCGAACAGCTTAAAAGAAACGGCGTGCCCATGAGTAAAATTATCATAAATGATCGTGTCGATGTGGCTGTTTGCTGGCAGACGAAAGGAGTTCAGCTAGCTTACCACAGCTTGGACGCAGCTCTTGTCAGGGCAGCTTTTCCAGATATGATGATTGGCTGTTCGGTCCATTCTTTGGAGGAAGCGCAAAATGCTGAACAAAAAGGGGCAGATTTCCTCCTTTATGGCCATGTTTTCTGGACAGAATCAAAACGAGAGCAAGATCCTAGGGGTATTGAGCCGTTGCATCATATTGTAGAGCAAACATCGGTGCCAGTTATCGCAATCGGAGGCATTAAGGCGGAAAACGTTTGTGAGGTTCTTCATACAGGTGCTGCTGGCATTGCCGTAATGTCTGGAATTTTAGAAGCTGAATCACCGCTTGAAGCAGCGAAAAATTACAAACGCGAATTGGAGGTTTGGAATGAGCTTAACGTATGATGCCATTGTGATTGGAGGCGGTGTGATCGGATGTTCCATCGCCTATCAGCTATCCAAAAAGCAAAAGAAAGTTCTTCTGCTGGAAAAAGGCAAAGTCGGAGAGAGAGCATCCAGTGCCGCAGCTGGCATGCTTGGCGCACAAATGGAGTTCAATGTGGATGATCCTTTCTATCCGCTCGCAAAAATGAGTCGGCAGATGTTTCGAGATCTGTCGCGAGAACTGTACGAGATTAGCGGTATTGACATCGAACTCATGGAAAATGGAATCTATGAACTCGCTTTTAAGGAAGACGAGTGTGATCGGCATCAACAACGGGCAGAACGGGATACACTTCAGGGTGAAACGGTCAGCTGGCTATCGTCTAGTCAGTTGCAAGAACGGGAGCCAGCCATCTCAAACAGAGCACTTGGAGCTCTTTATTTTCCGAATGACGGTCAGGTTTCTCCGGTACAACTGACAAAAGCTTACCTGGAAGGCGCAACGTTTTACGGAACAGAAGTAAAAGAACAAACAGAAGCGGTTCAACTCATCCAAAGCGGAAACAAGGTAAAAGGTGTTGAAACAGATTCGAAAACTATTTTTGCAGATCACGTCATTTTAGCAGGCGGCGTGTGGAGCTCAAACCTATTGCCTGAACTCCAGATGGTTCCGGTAAAAGGCGAATGCATTTCGTTTATGACCAGCGACCCGCTTCTGCACGGAACCGTAAAATACAACGGCTGTTATCTTGTGCCAAAACGAAACAACCGAATCTTTGTTGGTGCCACAAGTGTTCCACATACATTCGATGAAAAAATTACGTTTGCAGGTATTTTTGAATTGATGGAACGAGCGAAACAGATGGTCCCCGATTTAAATAAAGCCGCGTTTGAAAAAGCATGGACGGGAATTCGTCCTCAGACCAAAGATGGAAAACCTTATATCGGCCATCATCCGCAGCATGAGGGGTTACATGTTGCGGCAGGTCATTATCGCAACGGAATCCTTCTGTCACCCGTCACCGGTAAAATAATTGCCGACCAAATAGAAAGTGAGGTGCGTTTATATGAAACTTAAAATCAACGGCGATGTAGTACAGGTGCCAGATGCACTGAAATCAGTTAAAGAACTGCTCGAACATTTGAAACTGAACGACCAGATTATCATCGCAGAAGTGAACGAGGAAATTATCCAGAACGAAAAACAAAATAATACCCAAATAAAAGAAAACGACAAAATCGAACTTGTGCGATTTGTTGGAGGAGGATGATCTTATGTTACATATTGGACCTTATTCATTTTCATCAAGACTGCTTTTAGGAACAGGAAAGTACCCGGATTTTGAGATACAGAAAAAAGCGGTAGACGCTTCCGGTTCTGAGATTTTAACGTTTGCCGTACGCCGGATGAACATCTATGAAGCGAGTCAGCCAAACTTTTTGGAGATGCTTGATTTGAAAAAATACACCCTGCTGCCAAACACGGCGGGTGCCAAAACAGCTGAAGAAGCAGTACGCATTGCAAAACTGGCGAAAGCATCCGGATTATGTGATATGGTAAAAGTAGAAGTAATCGGCTGCGACAAAACGCTGCTGCCTGACCCTGTAGAAACATTAAAAGCGACAGATGAACTGCTAAAAGAAGGATTCATTGTACTGCCTTACACATCGGATGATGTCGTGCTGGCGAGACGTCTGGAAGAACTGGGTGCGCATGCGATCATGCCTGCTGCTTCTCCGATCGGTTCTGGGCAGGGAATCATTAATCCTCTCTATCTAAAATTTATCATCGAGCAGACGAAGGTCCCGGTGATCGTGGACGCCGGAATCGGTACGCCTAGTGACGCGATGATTGCGATGGAGCTTGGGGCAGATGGCGTGCTTCTGAACACAGCGGTCGCAGGTGCAAAGGATCCTGTGAAGATGGCTCTGGCGATGAAGATGGCTGTAGAAGCCGGGCAGCTAGGGTTTGAAGCGGGCAGAATCCCGAGAAAAGAAACGGCAACAGCGTGCAGTCCTTTAGAAGGGTTGAGTGTGAAGTGAATGACAGATATTCGAGACAAGAACTTTTTAATCCGATAGGTAAAAAAGGACAGACGAAATTACGGGAGAAGAGCGTGCTGATCGTTGGAGCAGGGGCACTTGGTGCATCCAGTGCTGAAGCGCTCACCCGTGCAGGAGTAAAGAGGATTGTCCTCGTTGACCGGGATTATGTGGACTGGACGAATCTTCAGCGTCAGCAGCTTTATTCAGAAGATGATGCAAGGAATCAGCTGCCAAAAGTTATTGCTGCCAAAAACCGTCTGCAAATGATCAATCGTGATGTTGAAATCCAGGCTCATGTGATGGATATGGGGATCGAGGAAGCAGAAGAGCTGATCTCGGGAATCGATCTTATTATGGATGCTACGGATAACTTCGAGACGAGGCTCATGATCAACGATCTGGCTCAAAAATATCAGGTGCCCTGGATCTACGGTGCATGTGTCGGAAGCTACGGAATCAGCTATACGATCCTCCCGGGAGAAGGGCCGTGCCTGAACTGTCTTCTTGATAAAATTCCGGCGAACGGCCAAACGTGTGATACGGTTGGAATCATTGCGCCAGCGGTTCAGATGGTGGTCGCTTACCAGACAGCAGAAGCATTAAAGATACTCGTTGAGGATTTCCAAGCGGTTAGACGTAAGATCGTAACCTTTGATCTTTGGGAGAATCAGCAGATGCAGCTGGGAATGGAAAAGGCGAAAAAAGAGGATTGTCCATCCTGTGGAGCTAATCCGGCGTATCCTTATTTAGAAAGAAAGGCTGAATTGAAAACGGCTGTGTTATGCGGCAGGGATACGGTCCAGATTCGCCCATCTTACAACCGAGAGATCGACTTGGAAGAGATGGAGAGAAGACTTGTATCTCATGGAAAAGTACGGCGAAACGCGTATTTGCTTGAAGTTGAAAGTGACAGCCGCCGATTCGTCCTTTTTAAAGACGGCCGTGCGCTCGTTCATGGAACGAAAAATACGGCAGAAGCGAAATCCATCTATAATAGGTTCATAGGGTAAAGGAATAAAACCGACCAGATTATTGTCTGCTCGGTTTATTTTATAGGTTTAGTTTTCAATTACAATTTCTCCTTCACCTTTTGGTATTTCGAAACCATTAAGGTAGGAAGTTAAAACTTCTTCTGTAATAGGGAACGCATTAGCATCAAAGCGTCTTTTCCGTATTTTAAGCCGTTCACGCAAATCATCAGGGTGAACTTTTAAATAAATAAGCTGCCACTTACCGCCGGCCTTTTCAATAAGTTGTTTATATTGATCCCTTCTTGCACGATCCCAAAAACTGAAGTCAATGACCACCTGTTGTTTATCATGAATCAACTCTATTAAATAATTGCGCAATTTACTTTCTGCTACTTTCTTGTATTCCTCAATCTTTTCAAGTGGGAAATCAACCCCGTAACGACCATTCACAGCCCATATTTCTTCATCAATTGATAGACGTACAAAGCCTTCTTTTTCTAATAGTTGTGAGAATGTCGTTTTCCCAGAACCAGCCACACCACACATCATTACCACTAGAGGGGTGAAGTCATCTCGCTCCCGATAAATTAAGTCAAAATTAAATTTTTCAAACATCTGGTTACTCCCCCCCATTTTTTTAGATAAATTCCATCCCTTATAACTATTCGATTTAATTGTCTTTCAATCCTTTGGCAGGCTATAAAGCATTCTAAAACGAAGTGTAGCCCCTTTTATGCAAAAAAAATCGCAACGAATTACGATGCGATTTGATAGTGAATTTATTATTATGTTACAAGTTTAGGCGGCATCTTTTTTGCGCAGTCTTCGGTTTCGGATCTCATCAACTGCACCAGACCCTAACAGAACGCCAGTGATAATGAGTAAAAAGCCTAAGATGTGCTGAAATCCGATTTTTTCATTTAAAAAGAGTGATGCGCCGACTAATGCGAAGAAAGGATTTAAGTTTATGAAGATCGATGCTTCGGATGCACCGATTTTTCCGATTGCCTCGTTATAAAGCATATGCCCAACGGCTGTTGCGATACAGGCAGAAGCGAAATAGATCAGCCATAGCGGGACGGTAGAATTCTCAATGATCCCTGCAAACCCTTCAGGCTCTTCAAATAGTCCGATCACGATCAAGAACAGCGAACCGATGACCATCATATAACCGGTCATCAAGCGTGGATCGAGCGTGTGGGCCACGCGTTTAATCAAGATGAAACTTACAGCTTGAGTGAGTACTGATAAAAGAATATAAGCATCTCCGAACGAAATCCCCGTAACCTCACTGCCTTCAAGGACGATGAAAGCAACTCCGGTGAATCCTAGCAAAAGACCAATGCCGCGCAGAGGCGTTAAAGGTGTACCAATAAAAAGGATAGCCAGAATAGTCGTGAGAAGCGGCGACATCCCCATGATCAATCCGCCGTTTGTAGCAGTCGTTCCAGTCAGTCCGATCGACAAGTAATAGTGATGGGCAACAACATTAAATAGTGAGGCAACAAAAACGTACCAGAATTCCTTTTTTGTCAGCCATCGGCCTTTTTTTATTAAAAAAAGAAGCAGAAATACGGTTAATCCTGCTGTTAACACACGGATACCCGTGATGGTAACAGGCAAAAAGTTCGTAACGAGAATTTTCGTCGCCGTTACGTTCAAACCCCACGCAATCATAACAAAGAATAATATCAAATACGTTCGGTATGGTTTCATCATGTCATCTTCTTTCTTCTGCTTTTACTTAACGAAGTAAAGTATTAAAATGATTTTAGTTTCAATTGTACCTTATTGGAAGAATTTTTAAAGAGAAAAAGCTTGGAATTTTAAGATTAAGGCGAATTGACTAATTTTACTGGTGATAAGCAGAACTTTTACTGCTCTTATTCAGAACTGCTATAGTAAGAGGAATATAGAAGATTTGTCGAAAGACCTATATATTTCAAATTAGACCTAATTTATATCTGAGAAGACTTAATTTTTTGAATCTAGACCTAATGCATCCGCATTTAGACCTTATTGCACGCTAAATAGACTTAATCTACAGAAAAGCGGTGAGATCTACGATGAAAAAAGTGAATCCATACGTACTGCTTATTGTGGCTACTTTAATATGGGGAGGAAATTTCGTGATCGGACGGGCGATTACGAGCAGTTTGCCGCCCGTTTCACTGTCCTTTTTGCGCTGGTGCACAGCTTTCCTTATCTTTCTGCCGTTTGTGTGGCCGATGATTAAAAAAGAATGGCCAATTGTTAAGAAGAAGTGGCCGATTGTGCTGCTCATGGCACTCACTGGTGTTGCCGGATTTAACACGCTTTTATATATCGCTCTTCATTACACGACTTCCATAAATGCATCACTTGTTAATACTTCAACACCAATCATCATTTATATACTGTCTTTTTTCATGCTGGGCGATCGGTTGAACCGTAATCAGATCATCGGAACCGTGCTATCATTAGCGGGGCTGCTCATTATTATTTCCCAAGGTTCACTTGATGTCTTGCTGAAGTTTTCATTTAACGCAGGGGATATGATTGTGATTGCTGCTGTTATCTGCTGGAGCATTTATTCGTTGCTTGTAAAACAAAATGCCGGTAAATTACCAGGATACAGCACCTTTGCGGTCTCGATGGTTCTTGGTATATTTATTCTGCTTCCTTTCTTTATACAGGAGGCGAGAACGACTGAAATTGTATGGTCGGTAGGTTCCATATTGACGATCCTTTATACAGGTGTTTTTGCCTCTATTGTTGCATTTATGTCATGGAACACAGCTGTAGAACGAGTCGGACCGAATAAAGCAGGAATTTTTCTTAACTTGATTCCGGTGTTTGCTGCCATTTTTGCAGTGTTATTTATCGAAGAAAAACTTGCCTGGTACCAAGCATTAGGCGGAGTATTTGTAATATGCGGCGTCTATATATCAACAAAAATGACAAAACTTGAACAGCAGGAGGTATAGGGGTGGGGGTAGGGGTCAGACCCCTACCCCCACCCCTATCCATTAAAATGGATTATTTTACAAATTTATGAAACTATTTTCTATTCTTAATCGTATCTATAGTGCAGGATATGTTTGAGAGATAGGATAGGAGGAACTATGACGACACATACGTTGGAACTTAAAAATTTGACGAAAAAGATTAAGAGCAAGACGATCGTTGATGATTTATCTTTCTCTGTCAGAGAAGGCGAGATCTTTGGATTGCTTGGGCCTAATGGTGCGGGGAAGACCACGACTATCCGTATGATTGTAGGGCTGATTTCGATCACGGACGGTGATGTTTTTATAAATGGCACCAATGTTCGCGGAAACTATGAAAAAGCGATGGAACAAGTCGGGGCAATCGTTGAAAACCCGCAGCTTTATGATTTTATGTCAGGCTACAAAAACTTAATGCAATATGCGCGGATCATGCCTGGCGTTACGAAGGAAAGAATTGATGAAGTAATTAAACTCGTAGACTTAGAGTATGCGATTCACGACAAAGTAAAAACATATTCACTTGGAATGAGGCAGCGTCTTGGTGTCGCACAGGCACTTTTACATAAGCCGAACGTGTTGATCTTAGACGAGCCTACTAACGGTCTTGATCCACAAGGAATCTATGATTTGAGAAACTATTTGCGTATGCTTGCCAACAACGGGACGTCCGTTATCGTTTCTTCTCATATGCTTGCTGAGATGCAGATGATGTGCGACCGTGTTGCGATTATTCAGCATGGAAAGCTTGTCCGAATCGATGAGATCACGAATCAGGAAGATGAAGCAGATGTGAAGGTTCATTTCCAGATCGAAGGCGATTTAACACAAGCGAAACAGGTTCTTTCTGACATGAATCCTGAGCTGGCTGTGGCGGAAAGCGGGAACGAACTGATCGTTCAGACTTCTGACGTAAAATCGATTGCAGAGATTAACAAACAGCTGGTGCTTGCTGGTGTTCTCGTAGTTGGTATCCAACGCAAAACGAAGACGCTTGAAGAGCGATTCTTAGAGATGACAAAGAAAGGGGGCGATATGAATGAAGTGGCTGTCCCTGTTAACGAATGAATGGATTAAGATCTTTAGCAGAATCAGAACGTGGATTTTTATCGCACTTCCTATTTTAATTATTATCGGTGTCGCGGTTTACGATAAAGTGACGACTGAAGAAGTAGAGAATGATAACTGGAAGCAATTGCTTACACAAACGCTTGAAGATGATAAGAAAGCACTGGAAGATGCTAAGAAAAATAACGAGAATCAAATTTATATTGATATGCTTGAATCAAACATCAAGCAAAACGAATATGCCATTGAAAATGACATTTCGCCCAATGAAAAAACAACGTGGAAGTACATGAAAGAAATGGCTCCAATTTCATCCTTGATCGGATTGTTTGTAATCGTTGTGGCGAGTGATATCGTATCAAGCGAGTTTTCAAAAGGGACGATTAAGATGCTGCTGATCCGTCCTTACAGCAGATGGAAGATTCTTTTGTCGAAGTTTCTAGCGACGCTTGGGTTTGCGTTTGTCATGTGGCTTGTTGTTATTGCGACAACATGGCTCGTCGGCGGCCTCGCATATGGATTTGGCGGGATTGATCAGACATACCTAGTCGTAACGGATAGTCAGGAAGTGAGAGAACGAACAGTTGTAGAATATGTATTTGCGAACATCGGTGTAGAATTTATTGAATTAACTGCACTAGTCGCATTATCGTTCATGATCTCAACACTCTTCATGAGTAACTCTGTCGCGATTGGTGTAGCGATGTTCACGATGTTTGCAGGAAACACGATCGTGATGCTCCTCGCGAACAAAGACTGGATCATCTACACGCTGTTTGCGAACATGGACCTCAGTACATTGATTGATGGGCAAAACCAGCTGATCAAAGATTTAACTCTTCCGTTTTCCATCAGCATGCTAGCGATTTACACAGCAGTCATGCTCGCAATCACGTTTACCGTCTTCCAAAAGCGGGACGTGAAGGCTTAATAGTAAAATAGTAGGGGACAGACCCGGGTCTGTCCCCATTTTTTATGATGTAAAGGGGTACTTTGAGCGAAAAAGGAAGATTTTGAGCGAAACTAAAGGCAGTTTGAGCGTAGCAAGAGGATCTTGAGCGTAACTCGACGTTTTTGAGCGAAACCCCAATGAGCCTGAGCGGACGTGTAACAAATAAAAGAACACGTACCGTAAAACTAACCAACAAAGGACAGGAGCCACTCGTCTCCTGTCCTTTCTTTATATTTATCCTATTCACTTATTCTATCTATACAACGAAGTTAAGCTTCCTGCTGTTGAAACTGATCTTCTTCTGTAGATCCTTTCAATGCTGTTGTAGAAGCTGTACCACCGGAAACGAGCTGTGTTACTTCATCAAAGTAGCCTGTTCCTACTTCACGCTGATGGCGGGTAGCGGTATATCCGTCGATTTCGCTATCAAACTCGCGCTGCTGCAGCTCAGAATATGCACCCATTCCACGAGATTTGTAGCCTTTTGCTAATTCAAACATGCTGTGGTTCAGCGCGTGGAAGCCAGCCAAAGTTACGAACTGGAACTTGTAGCCCATCGCCGCAAGCTGCTGTTGGAATGTTTCGATCGTCGCATTATCCAGCTTCTTTTTCCAGTTGAAAGACGGCGAGCAGTTGTAGGCTAATAGTTTGCCAGGGAACTGTTCATGAATCGCATCCGCAAACTTTTGTGCCTGCTCTAAGTTTGGTTCAGATGTCTCGCACCAGATTAAATCAGCATATGGCGCATAAGCCAAACCGCGCGCGATCGCTTGATCCAGACCAGCTTTTGTACGATAGAATCCTTCAGCTGTACGCTCACCAGTAATAAATTCCTGGTCAACCGGGTCGATATCGCTCGTAATTAAGTCAGCCGCATCAGCGTCCGTACGGGCGATCAGCACAGTCGGAACACCCATCACGTCAGCTGCCAAGCGAGCCGAAATCAAATTCCGAACCGCCGTCTGAGTCGGAAGCAACACTTTTCCGCCAAGATGTCCGCATTTTTTCTCAGAAGACAGCTGATCTTCAAAGTGAACAGCGGAAGCGCCAGATTCGATCATGCCTTTCATCAGTTCAAATACGTTTAGCTGTCCGCCGAACCCGGCTTCAGCATCCGCTATAATTGGCAAGAAGTAATCCACTTCATTTCCACCTTCTAAATGCTGAATCTGATCTGCGCGCTGAAGAGCAGAGTTTATACGTTTTACCACGTGTGGCACAGAGTTCGCCGGATACAAACTTTGATCCGGATACATGTTTCCAGAAAGGTTGGCGTCTGCTGCGACCTGCCAACCACTTAAGTATACGGCTTTCAGACCTGCCTTTGCCTGCTGAACAGCCTGATTCCCCGTTAAAGCCCCTAAAGCGTTTACATATGTTTCATTTTGAAGGATGTTCCAGAATTTTTCTGCCCCATGTTTTGCAAGGGTATGTTCAATATCGATCGATCCGCGCAAACGGATAACCTCTTCCGCTGTATAAGGGCGGCTTACTCCTTGCCAGCGCTCCTCATTTTTCCACATTTCCTTAAGCTTCTCCACACGTGAATTAGTCATTAGTCCCTCTCCTTAATGTTTTTATTTTTTTGTAGAAGTGGTTGATTTCCGCTCCAGATGCTCGCTTTCCGCGGGGCGGGCGGTGAGCCTCCTAGCGCTTTGCGCCCTCAGGAGTCTCACCTGTCCCACTCGTCCCGCAGGAGTCTCGCACCTTGCGCTCCAATCAACTTGTCAATGAAGGGTCACATAAATAGCCTTAAACCATCCATTTATAAAATGTCATAGCCTCTGTTAGTCAGGAAATCTTGAAACTCATCTTCGCGGATTAGTTCATCGAACAGCCCGACCGCTTCCATAAACCGGCCGTTATTGAATGAATCCTCACTCATTTGCTGTTTCAACTTTTGAACTTCTTCTAACTTTAGCTGCTCTACCAGTTCGAATGTAACTTTACGTCCATCACTTAAAACACCTTTCGGATGGCGGATCCATTGCCACACTTGGGCTCTCGAAATCTCAGCCGTAGCGGCATCTTCCATTAAGTGATTGATTGGCGCTGCGCCTTTTCCTCTCAGCCATGAAGCGATGTACTGAATACCGACACTTATGTTGACGCGCAAGCCTTCTTCTGTAATTTCGCCTTCTGGTACAGCCACTAAATCGTCGGCCGTTACAACGACATCTTCTCGTTTTCGGTCGATCTGGTTCGGCTGCGGCATGATTCGGTCAAACACTTCCATAGCAACAGGTACGAGTCCCGGATGGGCAACCCATGTCCCGTCATGACCGTCAGATGCCTCGCGTTCTTTGTCAGCACGCACTTTTTCAAAAGCAGCAGCGTTTGCTTTCTCATCATTTTTAATCGGAATTTGTGCCGCCATACCGCCGATTGCAGGTGCGTTCCGTTTGTGACACGTCTTAATCGCAAGAACAGAATACGATCTCATGAATGGTACAGTCATCGTAACAAGGGAACGGTCAGGCAGAATCACGTGCGGCTGATTGCGGAACTTCTTAATGTAGCTGAAAATATAATCCCAGCGTCCGCAGTTCACGCCTGCAGAATGATCGCGCAGTTCATATAAAATCTCATCCATCTCAAAAGCGGCAACAATGGTTTCGATTAGTACAGTCGCCTTAATCGTACCCCTCGGAATGCCCAGCTGTTCCTGCGCGTAGATGAAAACATCATTCCAGAGTCGTGCTTCTAAGTGACTTTCCATCTTAGGAAGATAAAAATAAGGACCAGAACTTTTTTCGATCAGCGTTTTTGCATTGTGATAAAAATAAAGTCCAAAATCTACTAAACTTCCAGACATCGGTTCTCCGTCGACAACAATATGCTTTTCTTCTAAATGCCAGCCGCGGGGACGAACGATTAGTACAGCGGGATTATGCCTGAGCTGGTATTTTTTCCCGTTTGGTCCTTCAAAAGAAATCGTCCGGTTGACCGCGTCCTTTAGATTAATCTGGCCCTCAATTGTATTTTCCCAAGTCGGTGAGTTGGAGTCTTCTAAATCAGCCATGAAAACTTTTGCACCGGAATTCAGAGCATTGATGATCATCTTCCGGTCAACAGGTCCTGTAATTTCAACCCGGCGGTCTTGAAGGTCCTGAGGAAGTGGAGCGATCGTCCAATTGCTGTTGCGGATATGCTCTGTTTCACTCAGAAAGGCGGGGAATACCCCAGAATCAATTTCTTTTTGCTTGATCTTACGCTTTTCCAAAAGTTCTTTTCGCGTTGAATTAAATTGCAGATGAAGCGATTTTAAGAATAGAATTGCACCAGGTGTTAAGATCTTTTCATATTCGGGCGGGGTATTTCCTGTTACATGAAGACTTGACGTATCAATTTTCACTTTTAGCGACATTCCTTTCTGATTATGTTATTGAACAGATGAAACAAATATTAATTGTTATATAACAACATGTGTAAAAAAATTTACCTCTCGTGTTTTCCGATACAGCGTTCGCACTCATAAAGGTAAGATTCATGCTGCTCCTCAATCACACATCCACACTCGACACACGTTTTCTTTGGGATATTGAAGTGAAGCTCAAGATAGTTTTTCATTTTAAATTCCTCCTGTTTTTTTGTTTGATTTGATTATAATGCATTGTATTATAACAGATTATATTTTGCAACAGCTGTTTTATAACATTTTTTGTTTTTTTCTTAAATTAAGTCATCTGTCCTAGCTATTTGAAGGTTTTTACAGGTATATAACCATTTTGTCCTATCATAGAGGACGATTATCTGTTGTAATACAGTTGTCCACCTAAGCCTTATTTGAATTTTTAGAAAATAACGCTTACAATGAACACATTCAAAGTAAACGTGGTGATTTTATTGAAAATAGATGATACAGATCGAAAAATATTAGAGCTGCTGACTCAAGATGGAAGAATGTCTTATGCAGAGATCGGTAAAGAGCTGAACCTTTCCCGGGTTTCTGTTCGGGAGCGCGTGAACCAGATGAGAAAAGCAGGTGTTATTGAAAAGTTCAGCGTGGTCATTGATTCAGAAGCGGCAGGTAAAACAGTCTCAGCGTTTTTCGAAGTAGACTGTGAACCGGCATACCTCGTAAAAGTAGCGGAAAAGCTCGTGAATAATCCAAGTGTGGCCAGCTGCTATCAGATGACAGGGCCGAGTACCTTACATATGCACGTATTAGTGGAAGACTTTCCTTCACTGGAGAAATTCATAAACAATGAACTCTATGGAATCAAAGGTATTTCCAGAGTGGAATCGCATATTCTTTTAAGAAGATTCAAGAGCAGATCTGGATTAAAACTATAATAAAAGAATGATAGAAAAGGGTGAGGCTGCATGCCAGTAATTTAGGCGTGCGGCCTTTCTTTTTTATGGCTGTGGGTTTGTCGAAAAGTCTATAAATGAAGAATTACGGCCTGGAAATGAATGTTACAGCCTAGAAAAATAAATTACGGCTTATAAATAATTACAGAATCAAAAATTACGGCCTGGAAACCAATCGACTGGTTACATACCCCATCAGTGAGCACTATCAATCCCCTCGAAACTTTTTTATAAGTATAAATAACTACATTTTCCGTTCTAATAGGACAAAATTCCGCACATTCTTTCAAAACTTGTAAGAACATAGTCGTGATTTTATTTTGTTTATAAAAACGTATAGAAAATATTCTGAATATATTTTATAATCAGAAACAATAAACCGTTTGTTAATTCAAAATCTAATTTAGGTTAACAAACGGAATGTAAATGTACGTAATGTAATCGAAAAGTTGAAAAAAGGGGAGAGGTGAAGAGGAAATGGCAGGATTGATTGTAAGGCGCGTTTTCCAGCTAGTTCTTTTGTTAATAGGCATTTCATTTATCGTTTTCATGAGCATGCACATTGCACCTGGAGATCCTGCAAGTATTATAGGCGGACCAACTGCAACCCAGGAAGATGTAGAGGCAATAAGAGAAAACCTTGGTTTGAACGAACCATTGCTTACCCAGTATTTTGATTATTTACGAGGTATCTTTACGGGTGACTTAGGATTCTCCTATCAAACGAAACAAGCAGTGTCAGAAGCAATCATCGATCGGTTTCCAAACACACTGAATCTAGCGATTGCAAGTATTATCGTTGCAATCGTAATCGGAGTAACAACAGGCATTATATCTGCATTAAAACATAACACATGGTTTGACGGATTAAGCACTGTCATCGCATTAGGGGGCATCTCTATACCTAACTTTTGGCTCGGTGCTATATTGATCCTGATTTTCGCCGTCAACCTGCAGTGGTTTCCTGTAGGCGGACTTACTGAACCGTTCTGGACGATCGAAGGGATGAAACAGCTTGCACTACCAGCCATAACACTTGGTACAGGTTCAGCTGCTATGATCGCTCGAATGAGCCGGTCGGCAATGCTCGAAGTCATCCGGGCAGATTATGTAAGAACAGCCAGAGCAAAAGGCGTTCGCGAAAAATCAGTAATCATGATGCACTGTCTAAGAAATGCCATGATACCAGTCATTACGGTAATCGGCTTGAACTTCGGATTCCTGCTTGGCGGAACCATCATTACAGAATCTGTTTTTGCCATTAATGGAGTAGGAAGGCTCATGATTGAATCGATTGCGGCCCGTGACTTTCCGATGGTACAAGGCTCGGTTCTTCTTGTAGCGACACTTTTTGTTTTAGTAAACCTTATTGTCGATATCGTGTATGCCTTTATCGACCCGAGAATCAGTTACGAATAAAAGGGAAGGGGGGATAACATGTCAACAGAAGTGGTTACACAGCAATTGCCCGCACATAAGAAAAAGAAAGAATTTGCCCTGTTAAAAACGTGGAAACGATTGATCAAAAATAAAATGGCGATTGTTGGACTAGCGATCATTGCTTTACAACTTTTCATGGCTCTTGCGGCACCAGTTATCGTTGGGGTTGATCCGAACAAGCAGAACCTGGAACTGAGTGAATTGCCGATTGGTACAGAAGGCCATGTGCTCGGGACGGATAATTACGGACGGGATATTTGGAGCAGGATCGTATACGGGGCAAGAATTTCGTTGTTTGTCGGAATCGGCGCGGTAAGTCTAGGACTGGTTGGCGGTGTGATCCTTGGACTTCTATCAGGTTATTACAGAAGACTAGATGGCATCATTATGAGATTTGTAGATTTAATGTTTGCGTTCCCTGGTATTCTGCTAGCCATGTTAGTTATCGCAATCTTAGGGACAAGCCTAGTAAATGTCGTCATTGCGATCAGTATTTGGTCCATTCCAACCTGTGCAAGGATTGTAAGAGGAAGTGTTCTCTCTATTAAAAAACAAGAGTACATCATTGCCATGAAATCTCTTGGAGCGAGCGATCTTCGCATTATGTTCAAGCATGTTCTGCCAAACTGTGCAGCGCCGATCATCGTTTTTGCCACAATGAGAATGGCGACGGCGATTCTATCGACCGCATCATTAAGTTTCCTAGGGTTAGGTGCACAGCCGCCAACTCCTGAATGGGGAGCGATGATCGCTGCAGGACAAGAGTATATGTGGACATCGCCTCATATGATCGTCGTTCCGGGTATAGCGATCATGCTCGTTGTATTTGCGTTTAATGTTGTCGGCGACGCGCTTCGCGACGCTCTAGATCAAGGAATGAGTTTGGATAAATAAAAGGGGGAGATTACAAATGGGAAAAAAGTGGTTTACTAGTTTGTTAACGGTTCTTTTTGTATTGTCTTTGGCTTTAACGGGTTGCAGCAGCAGTTCTTCATCAGGCGGAAGTGCTGGTGATGCTAAACAAGAGCTAACCTATGCAACAACCTCGAAAGTTGTAGGACTTTCTCCAATTCTCACAAACGATTCTGTATCCTCTACTGTTATCGAGCAAATCTATGAAACGCTATTTGTCCGCGACAACAAAGGGGAAATTGTTCCTCACCTTGCAGAATCTTATGAAAATCCTGATGAGAATACGTGGGTGATCAAGCTAAAGAAAGACATCAAGTTCCATGATGGAACACCTTTTAATGCAGAATCGGTGAAATACACATTCGATAAGCTAAAAGATCCAGCAACTGCTGCACCGCGTGCCTCTCTTTTAGCACCTGTTTCATCTATCGAAGTTCAGGACGAGCACACAGTCGTTTTAAAAACAGAAAAGCCGTACGGTCCGATGCTTGCTGCTCTAACACATTCAAATGCAGCCATCGTTTCACCGACAGCTGACAAAAAACAAGATCTTATGAAAGACCCTGTTGGAACAGGACCGTTCAAGTTCTCTGAAAAAGTAAACGGTGATGACATTGTACTTGTGAAGAATGAAGATTACTGGCAAAAGCCAGCTAAGCTGGAGAAGATTACGTTTACGGTTGTTCCAGAGGTATCAACTGCCATCTCTATGCTGCAGACAGGAAAGGTTCAGCTGATTGACGCGTTAGCACCTGAACTTATGCCGCGCCTGGAAAAAATCAAGAACGTGGAAACACAAAAAGTAGATGGAACACCGGTTTATTACTTAGCCTTCAACATGGAAAAAGCGCCGATGAACGATCTGAAATTCAGACAGGCTGTATCTCAGGCGATCAACCGTGAAGGCTATCTGAAAAAACTGAACGGGCTGGGCGTCTACTCTAACTCATTCATCGGTCCAGAAGTGTTCGGACATCCGAAAGACGATAAAGGACCTAAGTTTGACCAAGAAAAAGCAAAAGAACTCGTTAAAGCGAGCGGGTTTGATAAAAAAGAAGTCAAGATGCTTGTGGCGAACACAGCATCATACATGAACATGGCAGAAGTCATTCAAGCTCAATTAAAAGAAGTCGGTATTCCAGCCAAGATCGAAACACTTGAATGGGGTACATATCTCGATGTATCCAAGACAGGTGACTTTGATATCACGATTGCCGGCTGGTCGAATGTAACAGGTGACGGAAGTGAACTATTGTTCCCGCGTCTGCATTCAGCAAACATTGATGCAACAAACTTAAGCCGTTATAAAGATGCTGAACTCGACAAGCTGATCGAACAATCACGTTCTGTTGTTGATCAGGAACAGCGTCAGGAAATTTTAACAAAAGCGGACGAATACGTAATGACACAGCTGCCGGTACTGCCGATCTATCATGGGATCGCATCAGCTGCTTACGATAAATCAGTTAAAGGCTTTAAGATGGAACCTACAGGACAGTGGTCACTATACAGCGTTCATAGAGAGTAGGGATAACGATGAAAGATACTGTGTTAGAAGTGACAAATCTAGTAACAAAGTTTAAGTCTGCGGACGGTCTTTTACCAGCTGTCCGCGGCGCCTCTTTTTCAGTAAAAAAAGGAGAAACGCTCTGCATCGTTGGAGAATCAGGCTGTGGTAAAAGTATCACAGCCCTTTCCATCATGGGGCTTCTTCCTTCAAACGGAAAAATAACAGATGGGTCCATATCGTTTAATAATCAGAACTTGGCTTCGATGTCTCCAAAAGAAATGCAGAAGCTGCGCGGAAACGATGTTTCTATGATTTTTCAGGAACCGATGACAGCTTTAAACCCTGTATTTACAGTTGGCTTTCAAATTCGTGAACCATTGATGATCCATCAGAAACTATCAAAGAAACAAGCCCATGCAAGAGGTATCGAGCTTTTGAAGATGGTAGGAATTCCGTCTCCAGCAGAACGGATGAACCAATTTCCGCATGAATTAAGCGGGGGGATGAGACAACGGGTGATGATCGCGATCGCCTTATCCTGTAATCCGTCCTTGCTGATTGCAGATGAGCCGACTACCGCGTTGGATGTAACAATACAGGCGCAGATCATTGATTTGCTGAACGATCTAAAAGAACAATTAGACATGAGCATGATCATGATCACGCATGACATGGGTGTTGTGGCTGAGATCGCTGACCGTGTCATCGTTATGTATGCAGGAGAAGTGATAGAAGAAGGACGGGTAGAAGAAATTTTTGAAAACCCGCAGCATCCATACACAAAAGGACTCTTGTCCTCTGTGCCAAATGTAGATGATCCTGATTTTGAATTGAAACCGATAGCGGGGTCGATGCCAATGTTAAATGAAAAGATCAGCGGGTGCCGTTTTCATCCGCGTTGTCCTTATGCTTTTGAAAAATGTTTCAGTGAATCACCAAAGACTTTTTCGGTAACAGATAAACAGAACGTACGATGCTGGCTGCAAGAGGAGGTAGGGCAGAATGGCGGTAGACGAGCAAGTTCTTTATAGCGTAAAAAATGTAAAGAAGCACTTTCCCATTAAAGGCGGTCTGCTTCAGCGGGTAAAAAGCCATGTAAAGGCAGTCGATGGTATTACCTTGGATATTTATAAAGGGGAAACATTGGGTGTCGTTGGTGAGTCTGGCTGCGGAAAATCAACATTAGGGCGAACGATCCTCGGACTTGAATCTCTGACAGAAGGAGAACTTGTCTTTAACGGGAATAACATCAGTAAGTACTCAGCACGCCAGTTAAAGCCGTTCAAAAAAGAGATGCAGATGATCTTTCAGGATCCGTACGCTTCTCTTAACCCAAAACAGCGCATTGGCGATGCTCTAGAGGAAGCACTTATTATTCATACAGATCTTCCGGCACGGGAAAGAAGAGAAAAAGTGGTCAAGCTTTTAAACGAAGTCGGTTTAAAAGAAGATCATTATGAGCGTTATCCGCATGAATTCAGCGGCGGTCAGCGTCAGCGCATCGGCATCGCCCGTGCGATCTCCATCAATCCTTCTTTTATCGTATGTGATGAACCGGTTTCCGCACTCGATGTTTCTGTACAGGCCCAAGTTATTAAACTATTAAAAGATCTGCAGGAAAAGCACGCATTGACGTATTTGTTCGTTTCACATGACCTGGGAGTCGTTCGTCACCTTTGTAACCGGGTGCTCGTCATGTATTTAGGACAGATGGTCGAACTCGCGCCTGTAGAGAAGCTATATGAAAATCCGACACATCCCTATACAGAGGCTTTATTGTCTGCTATTCCAAGACCAGCTGTCGGGCGAAAAAGAGAACGGATCCGTTTAACCGGCGATCTGCCGAGTCCTTCCAATCCGCCGACTGGCTGTCCGTTTCATACCCGTTGTCCTATCGCAAAAGATCATTGCGCAACAGAAAAACCGGCGTGGCGTCAAATTGATGACGGCCATTTTATCGCCTGTCATGAGAGGTGAAGTAGATGAATCAGACGAATCAAACATTACCGCATAAAAAACAAAACCTGACGTACAATGCATTGAACAACCCTTATTCTTCTCAGAGGATGACCGTTTACGCCAAAAAAGGCATGGTCGCAACGAGCCAGCCGCTAGCGGCACAAGCAGGTCTTGATATTTTAAAAAAGGGCGGAAACGCGGTTGATGCAGCGATCGCCACAGCGGCTTGTCTCACTGTTGTAGAACCGACCTCAAACGGAATCGGGGGAGATGCTTTTGCACTCGTCTGGGTGAACGGTGAACTGCATGGCTTGAATTCAAGCGGCCCCGCGCCAAGAGGTATATCCATCGAAGAAGTGAAGAAGGCTGGGTTTGACGCGATGCCAAAGTTTGGCTGGCTTCCTGTTACAGTTCCTGGCGCACCGGCAGCATGGGCAGAACTCTCCAGCCGATTCGGAAAACTTTCATTAAAAGAAGTTCTCGAACCAGCTATTTCGTATGCTGAAGAAGGCTACCCGCTTACACCGATTCTCGGAAAGTACTGGAAACGAGCTTATGAAACGTACAAACGGGAATTGAAAGGTGAAGCGTTTGAGAGCTGGTTCAAAACCTTTGCTCCAGACGGTCGTGCTCCTGAAGTGGGTGAGATTTGGCGTTCGCCAGACCATGCACAGACTTTGCGGGAGATCGCAAAAACAAACGGCGAATCATTTTATAGAGGAGCACTTGCACAAAAGATTGCCGAAGCTTCTGAAGTCCAAGGCGGATTTCTGCGAAGTGAAGATCTAGCTTCATTTTATCCAGAGTGGGTAGATCCCATCAAAGTGAACTATAGAGGATATGATGTGTGGGAGATTCCGCCAAACGGGCAAGGAATCGTTGCACTCATGGCATTGAATACGTTAAAAGGCTTTGATATTACAGAAAAAGAATCAGCCGAAACGTACCATAAACAAATTGAAGCCATTAAACTCGGCTTTGCGGATGCTAAAAAATATGTAACTGATCGATCAAGAATGAGCGTCTCTGTTGAAGGGTTATTGTCTGAGGAGTATGCGGCAGTGAGACGCGAGCTGATCGGGGCTGAAGCCCTTCAGCCGGAACCAGGCATTCCGCCAAGCGGTGGAACGGTCTATTTAGCAACAGCAGATGACGATGGAAACATGGTCTCGTTTATCCAAAGCAATTATATGGGCTTCGGATCAGGGGTTGTTGTTCCTGGAACAGGGATCGGGCTGCAGAACAGAGGCCACGATTTTTCATTAGACCCTGACCACGATAACGCACTGGAACCTGGTAAAAAAACGTATCATACGATCATCCCAGGATTTTTAACGAAAAATGGGGAAGCGGTCGGTCCGTTTGGTGTGATGGGCGGATATATGCAGCCTCAAGGCCACGTACAAGTGGTGATGAACACAGTAGATTTTCATTTAAACCCTCAAGCCTCACTGGATGCACCTCGCTGGCAGTGGATGGAGGATAAAAAAGTACTAGTTGAACGTTCATTGCCTGCTCATATTGCAGACGAATTGGCAAGAAGGGGACACGAAGTACAGGTTGCGATGGATTCGGGGAACTTCGGCCGCGGCCAGATCATATGGAGAGATCCAGAAACGGGCGTTCTCGCAGGAGGTACGGAAGGAAGAACAGATGGCTCTATTGCTGCCTGGTAAAAAGACGAACCAAAACCAACCTAGAATAAAGGACTTGATAACATGACCTACCTTAATTTGTTCCTCGCCTTTTTCCGGTCAGGAATGCTTGGATACGGGGGAGGACCTTCTTCTATTCCCTTAGTCCATAAAGAAGTGGTCGGAAAATACAAATGGATGAACGATGAAGAGTTCGGAGATGTGTTAGCGCTCGGAAACACGCTGCCAGGACCGATCGCCACCAAAATGGCAGGCTATATCGGATACCGTGTCGCCGGATTTCTCGGCCTCATCATCGCACTCCTGGCTACCATGCTCCCAACGATTATTCTCATGATCCTATTGTTGACATCTTTAAGAGATTATAAAGACCAGCCATGGGTTCAAGGGATGACAAAAGGGGTTATACCGGTAGTTGCTGTCATGCTGGCCGTTTTAACTTGGCAGTTCGTTGATGCTTCGAAAAAGAGCCTTGGCCTCAAGATCAGCTTGATTCACATATTTGCGGGAGTCTTGCTTTTGCAGTTTCTTGGCGTACATCCAGGCATCGTAATTGGACTGTTACTCGCTTATGCCCTTTTTGGTCCAGTGAAAGAAAAGAAGGAAAACGTCGTACGTTTGCGGGAAGGAGAAAAAACAGGATGACATTTTGGCACATCTTCCTCGCGTTTTTTATACCAGGTATTTTAGGGTATGGCGGCGGTCCTGCTTCCATTCCTTTGATTGAGAATGAAGTGGTTGACCGATACGAGTGGCTTTCCGTAACCGAATTTACAGAAGTATTGGCACTTGGTAACGCGCTTCCAGGACCGATCGCAACAAAAATGGCAGGCTACATCGGGTTTCAGGAAGGCGGATGGCTTGGAGCACTTGTAGGCGTTTTTGCAACAGTTGCCCCTTCACTCTTATTGATGGTAGCCTTTCTCGGACTCGTTTATAAATTCAAAGATTCCCCAAGAGTAAAGAATATGAGTGCATATGTGAAACCAACAATCGCTGTATTGCTCGGAATCATGGCGTATCAATTCTTTTTCGAATCATTTACTGGTGTGGGCTGGATGCATACACTATTCTTGGCTGGAGCAAGCTTTTTATTGATGGAGAAGGTTAAAGTTTCTCCCGTGTTTGTTATTATTGGATCACTTGGATATGGAGCAGTATTTTTAGCTTGATGGAAGGCGGAACCTGGATGTAGGTTTCGTCTTTTTCGTTTATAATGAAGGATTCAGCTCGCGGTGGTAATTTAATCCTCCTCCTGCTTTTTCTGTTAAAAAATCAGGTCAAAAGCCTAGTGTGAGAGGATGGCATATAGGTAACAGTATACCTAACTATTGAAAATTCTAGGGAATAGGAGGGATGTACATGTTTGGGTTTGAGGATATGTGGAAGTTTTTCTTTTCATTTTTTCTTGTATTACCGATCGTAACCTTCATACACGAAGCAGGTCATCTCTTTTTCGGAAAAGTAACGGGAGGAAAAGTACGCATCCATATAGGAAGCGGCAACAGCCTGTTTAAAATCGGTCCATGTCATATCCGAAAGTTATACTTTTGGGATGGCTGGTGTGAATATGAAAATCTGAAGAACCATACAAGAAGGCATTTAGTTGCGGTTTATCTCGGTGGTCCCCTTTTTACTATTTTAAGTATGCTGATCGTTAATGGGCTCATTCATATGGAATTCATAAAAGCTGGCATCTTCACCTATCAATTTGTGTATTTTTCCTTCTATTTCGTGTTCTTTTCCTTGATTCCAATCAATCACAACGGATATCCAACAGACGGAAAAGCGGCCTGGGATGTAATGAAACAAAGAACTATAGAGAAGAATCCCCTGGGATAAAAGAAGTAAAGCGTTTGGATAAAAAATTCCAGGCGTTTTTTTGTGTTTATAAAACTTTGAAACAGTTTTTCCTAACTTCCTTGTGATAGAATTGTTTCAATATTATGTAACAGGCATTCTGGACAAAACAAATGAATACTTTTTAGTGAAGCGGGGGTCATTAAGATGAAACCGATATTGTTGGGTATTGCTGCCGCCTTTTTCTTTGGCGTCACATTTATATTGAACCGGTCGATGGACTTGAGCGGCGGAAGCTGGCACTGGAGTGCATCGCTTCGCTTTTTTTACATGGTTCCGTTATTGTGGATCATCGTTTGGATGCGAGGAAACGTAAAGCCGGTTTTTCAAGAGCTGAAAGCACGTTTTGGAACTTGGTTTTTGTGGAGTTCGGTCGGATTCGTTCTGTTTTACGCACCGATCACTTATGCAGCAGGATTTGGAGAAGCATGGCTCGTCGCTGCAACTTGGCAGATTACGATTGTAGCTGGATCTCTGCTCGTTCCGTTTTTTTATGAAGGAGAAGGAAAAAACAAAGGATCTCGGCAAAAAATTCCGTTTAAAGGTCTGGGCTTTTCTGTCCTCATATTAGCAGGTGTCGGGCTTGTTCAAATTCAGGAAGCGGATGGGGTGAACGGAGCGGCTTGGCTGCATGTTGTTCTGCCGGTTCTCATTGCGGCAATTGCCTATCCGCTCGGTAACCGAAAGATGATGATCGTTACGAACAAGCGGCTTGATGCGTTTCAGCGGGCTTTTGGTATGACCATCGCATCGCTCCCATGGTGGATTGTTTTAGCTGTAGTTGGCTGGTTTCAAGGCGGGGCACCGACAACAGACCAGCTTTGGCAAACCTTTTTAGTCGCCATCTCTTCTGGCGTCATCGCAACCGTGCTGTTTTTCCAGGCAACTGACCTTTGCTCGAACAACCCTGTGAAACTAGCAGGTGTCGAAGCGACGCAATCAGCTGAAATTATTTTCGTACTGGCAGGCGAAATGTGGCTGTTATCGATCGCCACACCAACGATGCTGTCATTATTTGGAGTTCTCGTTATCATGCTCGGCATGTTTTTACACAGTTATTACGGAAAAACAGAAGTTGTTCAAAAAAAATCTATCAATCTTGCAAAATGATGAATAAAAAAATGTGAGTTGGGAATAGTAGTACTACCCCCCCTTTTATATAGTAACTTTTGAACAACCGTTGCCCGTAGCAGCGGTTGTTTTTTTTGTGGAAAAAAGCATGGCGCGTCATCTTTCTTTTTCTTGATGTAAGAAAATCCGTTAGAATGGATACATAGATTGTTGGGTGGTTAGTAAGATCTCCAGCTATCCTTATTGGTGAAAGGAGGGTTTAGATGTGGATTCGCTTAAACGTTTGAATGATGCGATTCAGTTTTTGGAAGAAAACCTAGAGTATGAGATTGATACGAGGGAAGTAGCCAAACGGGCCTTTTGCTCGGAGTACCACTTTAAGAGGATGTTTTCTTTTCTCGCCGGTGTACCGTTATCCGAATATATCCGCCGGCGAAGGCTGACGCTTGCGGCTTTTGAACTCGCACATGGTGATGCAAAGATTATTGATGTAGCTATAAAATTCGGGTACAGCTCACCTGATGCTTTTACAAAAGCGTTTCAGCAGCTGCATGGCGTGACACCATCCGAAGCCAGGAAAAATGATCAGTCTTTAAAAGCTTATCCACGCATGACCTTCCAATTATCAATAAAAGGAGGAAGTGAAATGAACTATCGGATCCTCGAAAAAGATGCATTTCACATTGTGGGGATAAAGAAAAGAGTGCCGCTGATCTATGAGGGAGTAAATCCTGAGATTGCAGCTATGTGGCAGAGTTTGAATATGGATTTGATCAACGAGTTAAAAAGCTTATCGAACGTCGAGCCAAGAGGGCTGATCAGTGCATCCACTAATTTTTCGGAGAGACTTGCTGAGAACAGTGAACTGGATCATTATATTGGTGCAGCGACAACGGAGGAATGTCCGGATCATTTGTCGAAGCTCGAGGTTGCTGACTCCACTTGGGCCGTTTTTGAAGCGGTTGGGCCGTTCCCGGAAACGCTGCAGAATGTGTGGGGACGTATTTACTCTGAGTGGTTTCCTTCGTCAAATTATGAACAGACGGAAGGACCTGAGATTTTGTGGAACGCAGATAAAGATACCACTTCGCCAACATTTCGGAGTGAGATTTGGATACCGGTTAAAAAGAAATAACCATAAAGAAAGCATCGGCTTAGCAACCGATGCTTTTTGTATTTACTGCTCCACGATTTCCTTCAGCTTGCTTTGCCACTTGTCGTCATCCAAAATGATCTGAAAGGAGATGCGGCGGTTTTTTTGAAGAGCATCGGCTGAACTGCCTTCTGCAATCGGCTTATATTCACTGTACCCTGTTGCTGCCAAGTACTGCGCATACTCTTTTTTAGCGAGTTTTGGGTTCGCTTTTCCGAGATAGTCGACGACCGCAACCGCACGCTGTGTGGAGAGCGACCAGTTGTCATAAGGGACAGAGTCGGTGTGGCCTTCTATTAGAATGATGTAGAGGTACTGGCTCATGTCTTTTTCCTCGATGATCGCGGCGAGCGCACCGGCTAACGGGTCGAGAACCTGCTTTCCTTTTTCAGATATATCCGCACTTCCGGTATCAAATAAAATGTTACCTTCAACAGATATCGTGTTATTCGGTCCGCGAATAATCTTATCTTTTCCGACATTCTCTTCCAGCTGCTTTTGGATGAGGTCAGAAATATGCTTTTTTACCTCAGCCACCTGACCGAGCTCACGCTTGATCTGCGCCTGGTCATAAGCGTTGTAGATGCTCTGCACATAAGCGAGTATGGCGATAAACACCATCACGAGCACCATCATGGCCATCATATCGGTAAAACTCGGCCAGAAAATTTCTTTCGTTTCCTGATCGTCTTGGTTGAAGTACGATTTACGCGCCTTCATTCTGGTCACCGTCTCCTAAAATTCTGCTGCGAGACCTCAGGCATACGTTCATCATCGACGTATTCAGGCTGGCGGGGAATTCGAGTCTCATAGACGACCTGATTCGATTGGTTCATGGCAGCTTGATAGATTCGCTGCATGAGGTGATACATGTCAGATAGGGTGCGGTTGTTGTCAGTGATGCTGCGGTTTAAGCCTTGATGCAGGTTCTCAAGCGTACGTGCGAGTTCACGCATATCGTCATCACGGCTGTTCTGGTTTTGCGAGTTATTAAGAATGGAAGCAAGCTGACGGCTCTGGCTATCCATAATGTTTCGGACTTGGTCTGTAAAATCTCGTTTTATGTGTTCGACCGCAGAATAAAAGCTTTTTTCGAGCTGACCGACAGATGATGCAAAGTCAGCTGACGCTCTTCCGTATTCGCCTTGTTTTTCAGAGTAACGATAATGCCATTCATCCTGCTTTTGAGCGAGGCGGTTTTCTAGCGCGTCATGCTGGTTCTGGTAATGCTGAAGCTGTTCTTGCATACCGCGAAGCATCTGTTGTGCATGTTCTTCTGCCCGGCGCTGAGCTTCCTGAAGCATTTTATCGGAACGCTGGATAAGCTGTTCAAACTTTTGCTGGCCTTGTGTATGTCGCTCGTTGCTTGTTTTAAGCTGCTGTTCGAACGAGGAGATATTTTTGGCGAGCGCATTGATGCTCGTATCGACCGTCTTTTGGATCGTGCCAAGCTCTTTTGTTGTTTCGTTAAAGCGCTGGCCGAACTCATCGAGCTGTGTGGTGGAAGCGGCAAAACGTTCAGAATGCTGACGCTGCGCTTCGAAAATGCCGTTCACGTCTTCCATCGCTTTTTGCAGACCAGCTGTAAAATTAACCATCTGTGAAGCGAAGTCCCCAAGTGTTTTATCAAAAGAAGACTCCACTCGGGCAGCCAGGCGGTCGAGCAGCCGCTCAACAGAATCCTGTGGCTTGTCGTTAATCAGTACACTGTTCACATGATGATCGAGATAGACTTCACAATCCGCTAAAAGTTTATTTTGCATGTAGGAAAGGGAAGTTCCTTGTGAAAAAAAGCCAGATTGAATCAGGTTGAGGAAAAGCGCAGCCCCAATCCCGGCGATACTCGTAAAAAAGGCAACACTCATGCCTTCGAACGGTGCGGTAAGTGAAGAGATGATCGAGTTCAAAGTAAGATTTGAATCAGCTGGCTGTGTGCCAAGCGTCATTAATGTGTCTTGCATGGATAAAAGGGAAAGCGTGAGCCCGATGAAAGTTCCGAGTACACCAAGGATGATGGTGAAAGACGGAAGCTGACTCAGAAGCTTTTGGATGTTTCCGACAGGAACCCGGAAAATGCCGAGCAACGGAATCCGTTCGTTATATAAATGTTTTTCAATAAGCGCTTGTGTGTTGAGCTGAGGCACACCTGCGAGATGGAACTGTTTGTAATCCGTTGTGACACGCTGAATCCAGTGTGAGTAGGGCTGCTGCTCTGAATTCGTTTCAAGCTGCTGCAGTTCTTTGTTCCATTTACGGAAATGATAGGCAGTCTGTGTATATCCGACGATACCGAGAAAAATGAGAAACCCAATGACCCCGACGACGATTAACGTTAGCTGATCCATAATGCCACCCCTTAGATGTCTTGTCTTCTTTACTGATAGATATGTCCTAGTTGCGGGAAATATTTAGGGAAATGGGGTCTGACCCCAAACAAATACAAAAACCCCAGAATTGTCCATCTCAAATGGACAATTCCGGGGTTCTCCTTGAACTTTATTTTTATTTTTTTAAGCTACCACTTCATCATCGCTCTGCTTTTTTACTAATTCATTATAAAATGCGGCATTTGACGCACTTAGGTAAGGAGAAAGCCAGATAAACCCGATCCCGACAGTAATTAAGCTCAGGATAATCCACCCGATAAAACTCAGCTGGAGGAGGAAGTACTTCCACTTGTAACCGTGCATCAGCTTTCGGCTCCTTGTTATCGCGGCATTAATCCCGATATCAGGGTTATCTTTTAACACAAAATACGTTTGTGAATAAGCAAAAGCTTTAATGACACCTGGAATGATTAAAAGAAGAAACCATAAGAACATATAAACCATCATAACGAGGTATGTTCCAAGGATTTTCAAGTACATGCTGATCTCTGAAAATGCTTGAAGAAGACCTGATAACTTAATTTGTTCTCCTGTACGAATGACGGATAAGAATGTCCATAAATATCCGATATATAATGGCAGCAGCACGAGCGTAATTACGAACGTACTTGCGGTAGAGCCGTTAGTGGCATCAGTTGATATCCAATTTTCAAACCCGCCGCTCAGATTTATTTCAATTATCAATGGGATTACGTAATAAATAGCACCAAAAAGCAAGGTGAATAACGCTGCTCGTCCCCATTGGCCTTTTAACTGCTGTTTAGCTTTTTTCTTAAACGTTTTAATTTTCATTACTCTTCACCTTTCCTTAACTCTCAATTGATTATACTACTATATTATGGTGAAAAGTAGGAATTTATGGGTACATAAAAGACTATAATTTTATTTAATGCCAGATTATAAAGTAAAATAGAATTAGCTATTAAATAGACTGGAGGGGATGCAGATGAGAAATCTTGAACAAGAATGTCAACCTGTTCTTCTTTTTGACGGGGTATGTAATCTCTGTAATTCTAGTGTGAAATTCATATTAAAACACGAGAAGAACCAAAATCTTAAGTTCGCTGCCATCCAGTCTGAAGCAGGGGAGAAGCTGCTGACTCATTATGGGCGTGACCCAAACCAGACAAACTCCGTGATCCTAATATCCGATAATCAAGAATATACTGCATCTGACGCAGTACTGAAATTAACGCAATATCTAAAGTTCCCATATAGCTCAGGAAAGATATTGATGGTAGTACCAAAGACAATTCGTGATTTCTTTTATAAAATGGTAGCTCATAACCGGTACAATTGGTTTGGGAAACGGGAAAGCTGTATGATTCCGACACCACAGCTAAGGAAAAGATTTTTAGAATAGTTTTTAATGGCAAATTTCATAAAAAAACATGCCTCTTAATAGGATAGAAGAAAAACCTAAAAGGGGTTTTTGTTATGGGGCAAAAAGTCTTGTTCTTTGGAGATGTTGGAATTGATGACACCATAGCTTTGACTTACGGGTATTTAAATGACGAAATCGATATAGTTGGCGTAGTTTCAGACTATGGAAATGTTTCCATGGAGAAGACGATTGCTAATGTACATTATATTGCTAAAATGTTCAACTTTCCTAAAGAAGTAAAAATCATTGGTGGGGCTGAAGTTCCAATGACAGGTGAGCAGCCAACATTTTACCCTGAAGTACATGGAGAGTATGGATTAGGTCCTATAGAACCAGGAACATACGAAGGGGTTATTGAAAACTTTTTCGAGATTGTAAATTTAATCAATCAATATGAAAATGAACTGATAATCGTTAACGTTGGCAGACTTACCTCTCTTGCCACGATGTTTATTTTATTCCAATCCTTGATGAAAAAAGTGAAGGCTTACTATATTATGGGCGGGGCGTTCTGGGTACCGGGTAACGTTACGGCTGTTTCTGAGGCGAATTTTCATGGAGACCCGATTGCAGTCAGAGTCGTGCTTACATATGCGAACAACGTGACCATTATCCCGTTGAATGTGACAGATCGAGCCATTGTAACACCAGAGATGGTGAACTACATTGACTACAAAGGAAAAGCTCCTCTTATAAAACCGTTGCTGGACTTCTATTATAAGTTCTATAAAAATAACAACCCAAGCATTCAAGGAAGCCCTGTTCATGACGCGATAACTCTGATGGCAAGTATTCGCGAAGATATGTTCAGCTACAAAACGCTGCCTATACATATCGTACTTAGAGATGAACAGATTGCCAGAGGACAAAGTATTGCTGACATCAGGCCTTATATTGAGTTTGGTGAACAGGAAAAAAAGCATCGGATCGCTTTTGACTTTGATTACAATTACTTTTTCAATGACTTTATGAGTGTGATGACAGGGGAGGAATTTAAATAAGTAGGGTTAATAAATTTCGGGGGTAGATTACGATTTAATACTAGCAAATAGCAATAAAAAACCGGCTTCCTATCAATGCAGACATGGACTCCGGTAAATTTTGCAGTTATATTGTTGTGTTAATTAAGCACATTCTCTAATTTGATCAAGTTTGTTTAGCTTTTCATCAAGAATTTGACTTAACTGAACAAGCAGCGGATCAGCTAGGCTGTTAACTTTTTTACTTACCTCATACATGGTCGTGCGAATGGCGTCTATCTCTGTAGTTAAGACAAGAGCATTGCTTCGGCTCATGGTCTATTCCCCCTCAAATATAATAACCACTTCTGCTTCTGAACCATTAAAATCGGTAAATCTTGTAATAATTATATACCATATTTTGTGTCTAGTCTATTATTTTTTTACACATATAGGGGGACCCCAGACAAATACATTATAGCCGGTTTTGTCTTCGTTAGAAGGACTTAACCGGCTTTTCCTTGCTATGACTGACTATTTTCATACTAGAGGTGTTGAGAATGAGGTTAAAGTTCTGCTACCGGTGAGGTCCTGCTTTCTACGTAATCACGATATTGAGGTTTTGAATACTGAAATTGTTCTAGTATCTTTGAGGTTTCCACGAAGGGACATACCGATTGAGTAACATAGTAACGGTAACTGCTCCATGGATATTCAAGAGGAAACATGACGAGATCGGCTGCTACCGGATTCATGTGAATGTATCGGCTTGTGTCTAAGAGGTAGGAACGATCTTCAATTAACTCTGCACCATATCGACCTTGAAACACATGACCGGTAAGCTCGTACTTTTTGTTGAAATACATGGCGTAAGTTTCGTTTAATTCTTTCATGAAATCTCCGGGTGGGGACTTGCTGCATTGAATTTGAAGATGAGTGTGGTTAGTCATGAGGCAATAAGAGAATAGATCAACTGAATACTTGTTTACGCAGTGACTTAAAATTTTGAGGTAACGATGGAAATCTAAGTGGGAATAGAAGAGAGGTTCCCAGCGATTTCCACGGGTAGTCACATGGTAAACAGCATCAGGGTACCAAATGCGCCGAGTTCTAGGAATTGATATCACCTCCTTTCGGGTTGTTCTTTTATTGTACTACTAGCAAAGGCATTGTGGGAAATGGGGACTGGCCCCAAACTATTTATTTCCCTTCTTAATTACGAGTAAAACGCTATAGGAAGAATGGAAATACAAACGGTACCAATCTGTGAATTTTAGAAAACTCTTTTTCTCTCTTTTTTGTCGAGTGCTGTATTTTCTCCGCAGATTCTATCAAATTTCCCCGGAAATACTCATATACATGCCTAATTTATAATTAAGAACGAAAACTAGCGCCAATAGAGAGCGTTAACGTTTTATTTATTGAGAAACCAAACAAGGAATCTATTTAACCTTATAGAAGTTATTAAGTCGAAAGAACTCGACAAGAGTATGTGAATTTGCCATAGTAATGGAGGAGCTTGGTAAGTCCAGGAGGTTATACAATGAAAAAGGGAAATGACTGGCGATACCGCATCTCAAACAAGGAAGCGATTATGGGTACGGTGCTGGCAATTCTTAATTTTGTTTGGTGGTATGCTTTTGCGTATGGACTAGGTGGTCGGCCAGTTAAGGAGTATACTTACATACTAGGTTTTCCTGCATGGTTTTTTTATAGCTGTATCGTAGGATTTATCTTTTTTACAATTTTAGTTTTTATCATGGTGAAGTTTTTCTTTAAAGAAGTTCCGTTTGACTCAGATGATAATGATGGGGAGGGTGACTCTCGATGAACTGGGATGTGATTCTTCCTTTAGCTTTCTTTTTAGTACTTGTTTTCTTAGTTGGTATTTATACATCAAGGCACATTAAGAGCGGACCTTCTTTTTTGCAAGACTATTTCCTAGCTGGACGTGAGCTTGGCGGTTTTGTTCTTGCTATGACGATGGTCGCGACATACGGAAGTGCTTCAAGTTTTATTGGAGGTCCTGGTGCTGCTTATCAGCTTGGGCTTGGCTGGGTTCTTCTCGCGATGGCGCAGCTTGTAACAGGTTATTTTACACTCGCTGTTTTAGGGAAAAAGTTTGCAATCGTAGCTCGAAAGATCAATGCTGTAACACTTATTGATTTTCTTAAAGCCCGATATGATAGTAAGTGGGTTGTTATTTTATCAGCATTAAGCATTGTTATCTTCCTGTTTTCAGCCATGGCTGCACAATGGGTTGGGGGCGGAAGGCTGATCGAATCATTTACTGGTGTATCGTACTCCACTGCTTTGTTCATTTTCTCAGGTTCCGTTTTAGTGTACGTTATAGCGGGTGGATTCAGAGCGGTTGTTATAACCGATGCGATTCAAGGCGTTGTAATGGTGATCGGTACAGTAATTATACTAGCTGGAACCATCGTTGCAGGCGGTGGAATTGAAAATATCATAGTGGAGTTGAGGGCAGAAAATCCTAACCTTATCACTCCGTTTGGCTCAGATGAATCACTTACACCTTTATTTGTATCGTCATTTTGGATTTTGGTAGGTGTGGGTGTAGTCGGTTTACCTCAAATATCGGTACGCGCTATGAGCTACCGAAATTCAAAAGCGATGCACCGTGCCATGATCATCGGAACGTTTGTGGTTGGATTTATCATGCTGGGGATGCATTTAGCTGGAGTGTTTGGAAGAGTGATATTACCGGGCATTGAAGTGCCTGATAAAGTTATGCCATTACTTGCACTTGAAGTACTGCCTGGCTGGTTAGCTGGTATCGTACTTGCCGCTCCACTTGCTGCGGTTATGTCTACCGTTGACTCCGTGCTTTTACTAGTAAGTTCAGCAATCATCAAGGATGTCTATATCAATTACATAAAACCTGATGCTGATGAACGGTTTGTAAAAAGATTAAGCTTTGGTATTACAGCAGTAGTCGGATTGAGTGTATTTACGATGGCCATCAACCCGCCTGATCTGTTGATCTGGTTGAACCTTTTTGCCTTTGGCGGCTTAGAAGCAGCCTTTATCTGGCCGATTGTGATGGGTCTCTATTGGAAGAGAGGAAACGCAAACGGAGCAATAGCTTCTATTGTAGTCGGGGTAGGTTCATATATGTGGCTTCACCTCAACTATCCAAATCTTTGGGGAATGCACACTGTAGTCATGCCGATCGTATTTTCTTTCTTTGCATACATTGTGGGGAGTTTCACAAAGGGGGACAGACCCCAGACAAATACATTTTAAGCGATATTGTCCACTTCGGGTGGACGATATCGTTTTTCTATCTTTCCTAATGCAATGGAACAAACAAAGCACTAAGAAAAATTATAAAAGATAACTATTTTGCCTTTTAATAAACTACTAATATATGTTACAAACATATTACTATTAAACTAAAATGTTTACAGTTTATGGGTTGGGTGGTAAATTAGTCTTAGGTAAAATTCGACAAAGTGTGGAGCAATGAATGCCGTTCTGTAATTGGGCGCTTGGAACGGCAGGAGCTAGTAGCGCAACCGACCGCTTCTTTTAATCAAATGATAAAAGGAAGGGGTATTTTTTATGGAACTATCACGAAAAGAAAAGTTTGGAACAAAGAAGGTTAAGGCAGCAAAAAAATGGCCGAAAGTTATTTTGGTAACTGTATTTGCTTTAATGCTGGGGACAACTTCTGCTTTCGCAATGAAACCAGAATTAGCGAACACTATCACAAATTTAATTCTCAATTATGCCTATAAGGAAGAGATTAATAGAGAATTGACTGGTAAGAAAAATTCTTTATTAGAACAACTAAAAGTAGATATTCAAGAAATGATTACAAAAACTTCTGAAGAATTAACCAGCAGTAAGGAAAAAGTGATTGAAGCTGAAAAGAAAGAAATTGAGAATCATTACAAAAAGGAAATGAACGAGGTTAACAAAACCAAAAATGAGGCTTTAAAGACAGTTAAAGAAAATATGAAAAATGAAGCTGATTCAATCTCTGAAACTCAAAAACAAGAAATTACTGAGGCGATTGAGGCAGTTATAACGAAATAAATTTTTATTATCAAGAGCGGAATCTCAAACACCCGCTCTTTTTCTTTTTCCTATATACTAGAAGTTAGAATCTAACAATCGGAGTAATTCTATGAAAAAACTCTTCTTATCACTCAGTATTATTTTTGTAGTTTATGCCACTGCCATGCTGGCTCAAACATCAAACATGGACATGGGTCTAGCAGTTTTTTTCCTTTTAGGTGCGATTTTTTTTATTCTTTTTTACAAGCACGAAGCGGCAATCTATTTTTTTAGGAAGTATAAGAAAACTACTTTGACGATTGTGTTTACACTTTTAATTTTTGCTGCAACTCTCGAAACTCTTATTCTTTCATCTGCCAACACGGATCCAGAGAAGGTTTCTGGAAAAATTGACACCATCCTTGTACTTGGAGGCGGTACGAAGAATAATCGTCCAGGCGCCGTGTTAAAAGGAAGGCTTGATCAAGCTCTAGCATACGCGGAGAACCATACCGAAGTAACCTTTATCGTAAGTGGAGGTCTGGGGTTCGGTAAAACGACGAGTGAAGGTACCATTATGAAAAATTATCTGATGGAGAACGGGATCCATCCCGAACGTATAACAATTGAAGAAAAAGCGACGAGTACATACGAAAATCTTTTATATACGAAAGAGATGATTCAGCCTGACGATCAAGTGCTGATCGTGACAAGTGACTTTCATCTTTTTCGGACAAAGATGATCGCCAAGCGGGTCGGGGTTGAAGCGGAAGGGCTCGGGTCACCGCTTAGAATTTCCTCGATTCCCCAAGCTCATGTGAGAGAATATATGGCGATCATAAAAAGCTACTTCACGGACCGGTAAAAGGAAGTGACTCTTATGAAAACAAATAAGTACCATTGCTGCGCTACATGCGTGAACTTCAAACCTAAGAAAACTGACCAAGGTATGTATTACTATTGCTCGCGTCTTGGGTATGAAACAAAACCGGATTATACGTTTAATTGCTGGGAGCCGAAACCGCATGTAGTGGAACTCATAAAAAAAGAAGAAAATAAAAATATGGATTAAATTTACATAAATACCTTGTAATACAAGTTAGCGTATTATATACTAAGTGCATATCTTGTAATGCAAGACATTTTTTATTATTCATTTACCTTGTAATACAAGATAGTGAAAAATGAGGTGAAACACTTGTCGACTACTCAAATGTTAAAAGGAATTCTAGATGGATGTTTATTAGCGATCATAAATGAAGGAGAAGTGTACGGATACGAACTGGCTGAAAAGCTAGAGTCATACGGATTTCAATACACGAGTGAAGGAACGATCTATCCCTTGCTGTTGCGCATGCAAAAAGAAGAGCTCGTTACGACAACTCTAAAAAAATCAACTGCAGGACCCAGAAGGAAGTACTATTCCTTAACGAAAAAAGGAGAGGAAGAATTGGAAGCTTTCATAGAACGGTGGAATCAGTTGAGCCGTTCCGTCCATCTAATCATACAAAAGAAAGGGAGTGGGAAGGGATGAACGTACAGCCAAACAAGCTTTCGAAAAGAAGTCAGGACTTTTTAGACAATCTCAGACTTTATTTGTTTTCGAGCGGAAAAAAAGATGAGGAGATTGAAGATATCGTATCAGAACTGGAAGATCATCTAATTGAAGCACAAAAACACGGCAAATCTACAGAGGATATCATCGGTCAATCTCCAAAACAGTATATGGAACAAATATCTCAAGAGATGGGGGTGGACTATATGGGATTGATAAAGTATGTTCCAATAATCCTCTTGGGAGTGTTTGCTTACATCTTATTAGGAGATTCCCTTCGCGGCGGTGTTAAATATTCGTTACTTCAAGTGATTGGTTATCCACTTGTATGTTTGGTTTTGTTAGTTGTCTATATGAAAACTTTCAAGTATACGGCGAGCATGAAATTACCAAAATCCTCGAATATGCTGGTTTTATTTTTAGTCGGCTGCTTACCGTTAAGCCTGTTTTTAGGTGTTATGTTTTTGAATAGAATGTACGATTCACCAATGTTGATTAATTTAGGTTCAAAGGGGAATATTACAGCTGCCATCGTTGCAGTTCTCATTTTTGCAGGAATATCTATCTGGAGCAAAACGTGGTTTTCTATTATTATCCCTTTGCTTTTATTTACCCCTGAAATACTAATAAGATTGACATCCTTTAATCAAGAAACGAAATTGATCTTATCATCAATCATTCCGTTTGTGGGAATCGCTATCTACTATTACGTTTCATACAGAAAAACAAAAGATGTTAGATAAGTAAATAAAGTGCTCTGATCGTTAATAAGATCAGAGCTTTTTTTGTGGATAAACAATGAACTTGCCTTGAAATAGCTTACAATGTTACATTGTGTAAGGATTTATGGAACGGAATTACTGGAAATACTGTTGATAGATGAAAGAAAGGATTTTTTATAATGAACCTTCAAATCCCGATTGAGATAAAAGAAAAGCTGCAGAATGAGGCGGCTCAACGAATAAAAAAATTACCGGATGTATATAAAGAACTGATCGGAAAGCCGGGCTACACAGCACCTGACTCTTCGCTCGTGGAAGATGCGGTTATCGCACTTGCGTTAGGTAAAAATGTATTGCTGAAAGGGCCGACAGGATCAGGTAAAACAAAGCTTGCAGAACTGCTATCAAGTATATTTGGACAGCCGCTGCACCAGGTGAATGCTTCAGTTGACCTTGATGCTGAAGCGCTTCTTGGTCATAAAACGCTAAGCTACAAAGACGGCAAACAAGAGATTGAGTTCATCCCTGGCCCTGTAACAAAAGCGGCGAACAACGGTCACTTCTTGTACATCGATGAGATAAATATCGCGAAGCCTGAAACGCTGCCGATTCTAAACGGTATGCTTGATTATCGACGTACGATCGCTAACCCGTTTACAGGGGAAGTGGTAAAAGCTCAGCCTGGTTTCAATGCGATCGCTGCGATCAACGAAGGATATATCGGAACGGTGCCGTTGAATGAAGCGTTGAAAAATCGTTTCGTTGTAATCGAGGTGCCTTATATTCAGGGGGATACGTTAAAAGAAATGCTAAAAAGTCAGTCTCAGCAAAAGGACGAAGAGGTGCTTGCGAAGTTTGTACAGCTTTCTTCAGACCTCATCGGTCAGGCGAAAGCTGGCCATCTATCTGAAGATGCCGCATCCATCCGAGCATTGCTGGATGCTGCCGACCTCTCCGTTTACTTGCCGGCGAAGCGTGCAATCCAGCGCGCAATCGCTGATAAGCTTGAAGACGCCCGCGAACGCGCCCTCGTTTCCAACGTGGCCGCGACGCTGTTTGTGTAAGCTGGGAAATGGGGTCAGACCCCCTACAATTTATTTCCCACGATGATTTTGGAGGTTTCGCCTAGATGAAATTCCTAGTTTTTGCGGATACAAAGATCGATTCTTTCATTCATATGCAGTTGATTGACCTTGCACGTTCCCTTTCAAAGGTAGAAAAGATGGACGTGTCTTTCTCATACCATTCTAACCTCGAGAGAATGAAGGGGATCACTCATGTCAGTCAGTTTTGGAACCCATTCCCACAGGAGATTCAGCTTGAAGGCTGGAAATCCGACGTTTATTTACGCAGTTATGGCACTCAGTTTCATACCGATGATAACGTGATCTGGAATACATTCGATGAACTCAAATCACATCCGCACCGTGAGTTCTTAAAACAGATTCTGCTTTTTGCGGAAGATTTCCGCTTGGAACAGATTTGCATAACGAACAGGCCCGGGATGACACATGCGTTCAAGCTCCGGAAAGAGACGTTCCAGGTGCATTACAACCGTGAATACCGAAAGCATATACAGCAAAAGCGCATTTTGGACGCTTTATTTTGCCATGTTATTCTTTTAGCGAATAAACGTTTTGTTGCTGTGCCGCCTGATACACAGACACTCTATCAGGAACTGCGTCCATTCCTTGCACAGCTTACAACTGCTGAGTCAACAAGAGATATAGCAGCAATCGTAATTCAAATTGCGGAGATCACAAAAAAACACCTAGAATTTGCAGACATGAAAACAGCCTACCGCAGTTTTAGCGATAAACCGAAAATATCAGGTATAGAAAATGATAGCGAAACGTTTGATGACTTAACCCGCAACACGGAGACAAAAACGAAAAAAACCATCAAAAAAGACGACGATAAAGAAGAGAAAAAAGACGAACAGGAGAAAGAAGAGTATTCTTCCTGGCATGATGAAACGTCTGACCCGCAGGATTCATTTTTACAAATGGACCTTGATCAAGGGACAAATACGGATCTTTTAGGAGAAGCGGCAAGGGAAGCGGATAGTGGTGACGCCGTATTTGGCTCCGTCCAAACGAGCGCTCAAACGACGGATAACAACGACTTCAACTCTCAAAACGAACATGAAGCAGAAACCGACAACAACCAAACCGGCTCAGACTCATCGAATCATTACCGATATGGCGAAGTGAACAAAAACGTTACAGAGCATACCCTGCCTGCGAAACCGGCAACATCAGAAGAAATTGCTCAATACCAGCTCTTTGAACAAGAAATTGCACCATTTGTCATACAGCTCAAACAGAATTTCCTAAAAACGATGGAACATAAACGCTCAGCACCAAGGGAAGACCTGCACTTTGGACGACTAGGAAAGAAGCTTACAAGACTTGCAACAGACAAAAACCCGAGACTTTTTAGAAAAAAACAAGAGTCGCAGCATGAACTGGACACGACCTTCACGCTACTTGTCGACTGTTCAGCGTCGATGTTTAACAAGATGGAAGAGACGCAAAAAGGGATCGTTCTTTTTCATGAAACGTTAAAAGCTCTCCGAATTCCGCACTCAGTCGTAGGTTTCTGGGAAGAAGCAGCTGACGCGACAACAGATGATCAGCCGAACTATTTTCATGAAGTGATCTCGTACAGAAATTCACTTCATCAGCCAGGGGCATCCATCATGCAGCTCGAGCCGCAGGAAGATAACCGCGACGGCTACTCAATCCGCCGGATGGGTGAAGAACTTGCAAAACGCCCGGAGCAGCAAAAAATTCTGCTCGTTTTCTCTGACGGTGAACCAGCAGCTTTCGATTACGAATCGCACGGAGTACTCGATACACACGAAGCCGTAACCCGTACACGAAAGCTTGGAATCGAAACGATCGGCATGTTCATCGCGAACGGTGAAATTACAGAGGAAGAAGAGAAGCTCATGCAGAATATCTATGGTCCGCAAAACGTTGTCGTGCCAAGTGCTGCTGAACTTGTTGACTATCTCATGCCAGTTCTCAGAAAACTCCTTTTCAAAGCCATATAAACGAAAAACGCCCGGTGGCCATCGTGACCACGGGCGTTTTATTTATGTAAGTATTAATATTCCAAAAGCTTTAACCAAGCAAAAACGACTCCTAAAAACCCTGCGTAACTAAAGATTTTGACTGACCACTCTGGTAAGGCTGTTCGAAGCAGGCTTGAAAAAATTCCGACTACAATAAAAGCTGCGAGCAAGATATAGATCGAAAAAATATCAAACGGAATTCGAAAAGAAAGCCACTGTTCCATCGCCAAACCTCCCCTAATATCTTTTATATCGGTCGAAATGCCTACACATTCAAGAAACAATGACGAAAAAAAGAATAATTTGCTAATTAAAAACAAATTTGAAACCAAATAGGCTATAGCACCGCAACTAGGGCAAACGCATATTGTATTAAAAAGCAGGTGTGAAGGAGTGAGTGTCTTGAACCAACGTGTTGTCGACGTCATATTGGAAGCTGCAGAAGAAGATTACCTTGCTGGCGTAAAAGACGCAGATACATTTGCCGCTGAACTCGCTTTGTTCGGATCCACACTGGTTACAGCAGGTGATTTTCTTGCCACGATAGCTGCTGCGGTCGCACTCAAGCAGATTTACCTCGACAAAATTCAAGAACAGAAAGAAGCAAAGGAACAAGAAACTCAGATGAAAGATATTCAAGACCAACTGAATGCACTTAAAAAAGAAATCAAAGCGCTTAGGGGGAAGTGAAAAACATCCTCCTGAGCGTTTTTGATTTTTACTTATTTTTCATCTCTTAAAATCAAAATTCGACACAATCTACTAGAGTCCTTCTACATAAAACGACTATTTTTTTGTTTGAAGACGTGGCCCTCATTCACAGAAAAAAGCCTTCTTTTATAAAAAAGAGGACCATGTTATAAGTTTGAGTTATCAAGTAAACTCTTTCGAAATACCAATAACCAATAAAACCACACCGAATATCGCGGTACTGATTAAAAAGAAATACACAATCTTTTCTTCTGCTTCTTTTTCGGTTTGTTTTTTTTCTGCATTAGTAGACTGAACTTGAGTTCCATCTTCCTTGCCTTGCTCATGCTTTTTCTTTTTTCCAAAACCAAACATAGGAATTCCTCCGCTCATACCTCAACCTTTTTATCAGTGTTTCAAAAAGCGGCGAAGTTTAAACAAAAAACCTCCGGAACATGTATGTCCGGAGGCTATGAAACATCTATTTATTGCTGAACAGCTTTTGCTGCGTTCACACGTCCGTTTTGGAACAGCGTGCCTGTACCAGTTACAGGATCAGCTGTATCTTCAAGTGCTGCCCGAATTTGTGAAGCGTTCTTACCTTGGGCAGCTAGAAGTCCTGCTACACCCGCAACAACCGGTGATGCCATGGAAGTTCCAGAGAAACTCGCATATTGATTATTTGGTATCGTAGAATAAATATCTACCCCAGGTGCTGCAATATCAACCCATGTACCGAAGTTTGAGAAGGAAGCTTTCTGGTCGTTTTGATCAGTAGCAGCTACTGCGATCGCATTTGAATAATAAGCCGGGTAGCTTGGCAGAGCAACGCCAGAGTTACCTGCAGCCGCAACAACGACCGAACCTTTATTCCAAGCGTAGTTAACCGCATCTTGAAGAGTCTGTGAACCAATTGAACCGCCAAGACTTAAATTGATAACTTGTGCACCTTGGTCAGCAGCATATCGAATTCCTTGAGCAACATCGTCCAGTGATCCACTCCCTTCCGCATCCAGTACACGAACCGCTAGAATAGAAGCTTTAGGAGCAAGACCTGCGATCCCAACACCGTTATTCGTGTTAGCCGCAGCGATACCAGCAACGTGTGTACCATGTTCGTTTTCGTCGATCGGATCGTTATCGTCATCAACAAAATCTGCACCTTTGATTACTTTTCCTGATAAATCAGGGTGGTTGTAATCAACGCCAGTGTCGATCACCGCAATTTTAACGCTGGATGCACTTTGCGTAGTGTCCCAAGCCTGTTCAGCACTAACTTTTTGAGGAGCATATTGTTTCGTTTTATAATCAGGATCATTTGGAACATAGCTTGCGTGTAAAGTAGTATTCGGCTCAGCGTACTCTACAGAATCAAGACTTTCAAACTTCTTAACAGCATCTGCTACATTGCCGCTCACCTTTACAACAGTAAAATCTTCAGTTGAATCGACAACCTCGCCAAACCTTGAAGCACCATTTTCAGCTGAAGCAGCAGAAACTGAATCTTTATAATGAACGATAATTTCCTGTGGTGCAGCCTGCTGTTTAGCAGCAGATGTAAATGAAGCCTCCAGAACTTCGGGTTCAGCAGCCGAAGCCGGAAGAGCTAAAGATATCAATAATGGTAAAGACGCGGCGCCTGCCACGAAACGCTTTAACATAAAATCACTCCTCTGATGTATTTACCAAGCAAGCTTGGCTGGGGTTGCTATAGGGATTCAACAATATTCTACAAAACCCTTTAACATTATCTGAAAATAATGATAACTTACCACGTCACAGTAATGAATGAGTCTATGTGACTATGAATAAAGCGTAACATGTAAGACTTAACTATTATCTTAAGATAGAGTTACGATAGTAAACATTACATAACACGAATGTAAAAACTATATCTGAATATTTTTACAAAGCAGAAAAATTGGAAAATGAAAGAAGGTATCGTAATCTAAAAACAAGAAGAAAAACATAAAAAAAGGAGGCTAAATAATGGCACGACTGCCTGAAGTTAATGTAGAAGGTACACCTTTTAAAAAAGCCCTTGCAAATGCTCCCGAAATTCTGGATGCATTTCAGCAAATGGACAACGCGCTCAATAATATCCTTGAACCTGAGCTGATGGAAATGCTTCGTTTGCGTTCCGCATCAAACAACGGATGCGACTACTGACAAAACATGGATTACGGGACTCTGGATGAGTCTTCAAGGCAAACAGCGATGAAAAAAGGGGAAGCAGAACTATCCGAACGTCACAAATTGGCACTCGAATTAGCCGATCACATCATGGCATATCACGGACAGCTGCCGGATGAAATGTACACCAGATTAACCGAACACTTTACACGTGAAGAAATCATTGCGCTCTTTTTCCAAATTGGAAGCAAGAACGGAGCCAACTGGTTCATCATCGCGATGGGGATTGAAAGTAAATAAACGGTGAGGAAGATGGCTTTTAGATGAGCCATCTTTTTTTTATGAGCTGTTCGCTGCTTCCTAAAAGTTATCATAAAGGAATTATCGAAAGGTTAACTGAATATAAAACAGAAAAACAACAAAAGGAAAGTTGATATGAAAAAAACTCTTATCATGTGGATCGTTGTATTTGTATTTGTTATCAGTACTCTATTGGCATTTCGTTACTTTAGTAAGGAGGGTGAGTTTGAGAAGTATAGCCATGTCACAATCGGAAAGTAAACTCTTAAAGAAGGAAAAGCGGTTTACTTAAGCTATCATTTTCGGTGGGAAGGCATGGGTACTCCTGAGCTTGAAAAGGTTGAATTTATTAAAAGTGATGGAACAATCGTAGCAAAAGTTGATGATCCAATGGGGATTAAACCATTTATAAGTAAGGCGGATTTCGGAGCATATTATGAGGAAGATGCAATAAAAGAAGGGATTAATGACACACTTCTTCCTGTAAAGGGATTTAAACCAGATGATTATTTTTCTTTAGTATTACGAGTTGAACCGAACGATTATGAGTGGGATAGCGATATAAAGACAGTCAGAATTATGTACAAAAAGTTTGGTCAATCACAGTTCCAAAATATCTCTTTTGATGACGGGATCATAAGCAAAGAATAAATTGTACACTGATCAGCTGCCGCGATAGGCAGCTATTTTTTTGTTTATAACCAGTTAAATGAAACTTCAATTGGAAGAAACCGTATAAATGATAAAGAGGAGATGGATGCATGTTTTACGAAAATCGCCCCAAATTAAAAATCCCAAGAACTTTTCTTGAGAATATTTTAGACATCGTGTCTATTATTTTGTTTATTGCGGGTGCCGCAAACTTAATCATGCAGTGGAGTTCGATACCTGGAACGGTTCCGATCCATTTTAACGGAGCAGGAGAACCAGATGGCTGGGGAAGTAAAGTTAATCTTTGGATCTTACTCGTGATAGGTTCAATAATGTGGGTGCTACTAACGGTCCTTGAAAAATTTCCTCATGTGTATAACTACCTTTTTATAACCAAAGAGAATGCAGAAAGACAATATAAAAATTCACGGCTGATGCTTAATGTTATAAAAAATGAAATTCTCTTTTTCTTCGTTTATATGAGCTGGGTAAGTACTGAAGTTGCAAAAGGGGAAAATGACGGTTTAGGTTTGTGGATCCTGCCGATTTTTATTATTACGATAACCGCATCAATTGCATTTTTTATAGTGAGATCGATTAAACTAAAATAAAAACACTTGGGACTTTGAAGGATTCCCAAGTGTTTTTGCTGTTTATTGATCTTGATGATTACGAGCACGTGCCTCATCAGGGCTTTCCATTTTTGCTGCACCTGAATACTTCAAGCTTTGATCTCGGTCTGACTCAACGCGGCCTGATTCTCTAAGCTTTTTCTCCTGTCTGTCTTTTCCCATTTTAATAAACCTCCTTCTTGCTTGATTTCCCTCTAGTATGCGAAAAAATAGAACTTTTTATGTAGATATAGTTTCATTGGAATGAACTAGATTTTGCAAGAAATCTTAACACAGTCATTATTTACCGGCGCATTGCGACGTTTATCAATCGTATAAAAGGGAAATCCGTAGTTACAAGAGACTATAACTTTAGAGGAGGAAATAACATGGCACAAAATTTTAATTCAGGAGATATCTATCAAGATGAATTTTATCAAAATGACGCTACACAAAATGGTTTATACGAAAACGGACAAAACAGCAAGCTTCTAAAAGGTATAGTAATTGGCGGGCTAGTTGGCGGAGCTTTGGCATTGATTGATTACAATACAAGAACAAAAGTAAAGAATACAGCGGTGGGCTTGAAAGATTCATCAAGCAAAATGATAACAGAGGTCAAACAAAATCCAGGTGAGGTTAAAGATCAGATGATCAGCCAATTCAAAACGGCTTCTAACACACTGAAGGAAGCGATTACCGATGCTCAAGAATTGTATCAGCGCTTGAATAATGATGTATTTGGAAACATCAACACATTAAAAGAAATATCGAATGATGTATTCGCCACAACAAAAGAAGCTAGAGGGGACCTTAATAATATTACTTCAAAGCTTAAAGATGCCGGGACGGAAATAACGGAAAATCCATTAGAGACAAGCAAATCATCACAAAACGAAAGCTTGAGCAACTACAATACAGGCTTTCCATCAAAAAACGCAGATGATCCTGTTTCCTCAGGTACGAATAAATCGAGCAAATATTAAGTCTAGGATTTAAACAAATTCCCCATTCTTTGATGAATTGGGGAATTTTTTGTAGGTTTAGCTTTTACTTTTCAAAGTATCAATATGTAATTTCCTAATTTCTTCTTCAAATATATTTGCCTGTGTAATAAGCCTATAACATTCATCAATATCCGCATTTGACAGTAAAGGCATAGGATTTGTTAATTTAATCACTGCTTCTTTTCTTTTAATCGTTTCTGTTAGCTCTACATCATATATGATTAATTCTGAAGACTGTATTTTTCTATAAGATAAATCTGTCTTAAAGGTACACCTCTTCGTAAAGGAAACAATTGATACGAAAGCATCTTTAAACTTTGGACCAACAAACGTTTTTATACATGCGATATGTCCATAATTTTGAACAAAGGGATTCATAAATTTAAACTTTCCATTAATAAGCCATTGTTTGTATGCTGGTGATCCATAGATGGTACCTTGAAAATTTTTTGTTTCAATAACAAAGATCCCATAAGGGGAAAGGATAACATGATCAATCTGTGAGTATCCGGACTTTGCTTTTGGATTTGGTAATAGTATGTCATTTAGAACCCTATATTCTTTTGAAAACTGTGATAATTGGATCGTAATTTTGTATTCTCCCAGTTCTCCCTTGCGAACTGATATTTGTTCGTTGGCTTTGTTGTATTTTGTTTTGACTGGGGAAGTTTGAACGGGCTTTTTCTTTTTTGAAAATAATTTTGAAAAAAACATTAGTAATCCCTAATTTCCTCTTAATATTTTTACTTCCTTTCTATCGTCATTTTAAAAAAAACATAAATAAAAACAGCCCATTTCATTCAATTCAGCAGGCTGTTTTTTGTGTATAATATTTAGTTATTCACTACTTGTCTAATATCGTTTAATCGGACTACTTGTTTTGCATCTTCAAAATGTTCTTCGTAGTTTTCTGTTACGGAAAAGTCCACAACAGCGGTGTTGGTTAATAAAGATGTAATTTCTCCTTTTAATCCGTCAAACGTTTCAATGATATCACCGATTTTAAATTCCATGCCTTTTCCTCCAACTTCATCTTGTTTGTCCTATTTTACCATAATTGTTATAAATTTACCTTTTATTTATGAAAAACTTCTATTTGTTAAGCAATTATAGCGAAAACAATAAATTATTGCCATTGAAGCGCTTTTAATGTTAACTTAAAATATATATTAGTTAACATAAAAACAACGAGGTGTTTTATACATGAAAACAAAAGAGATGACGTATGTAGCTTTATTTGCAGCAATCATGATTGTATTAGGGTTCCTGCCGCCAATCGTATTACCATTTACGCCAGTGCCGATTACTGCACAAACTCTTGGTGTTATGCTTGCAGGTGTGGTACTTGGTGCTAGACTAGGCGGAATGAGTATGATTGTATTCTTATTAGTGATCGCAGCCGGTGTACCAGGATTAGCTGGTGGACGAGGCGGTGCAGGTGTTTTTGTAGGACCGAGTGCGGGTTATATACTTAGCTGGCCATTGTCAGCTTTCCTAATCGGATTATTAATTGAAAAAGCAAGACAGCCACTTCAAGTGTGGAAAGTCTTTTTATACAATTTCGTTGCAGGTATCGTTTTTGTTTACCTTTGCGGTATTCCAGTTGTTGCTTTTGTAATGGACATCAGCCTGGGGACAGCGGCAGTTTCAGGATTAGCATACTTGCCGGGCGATTTGATAAAAGCTGTTATTGCAGCAACACTTGGTGTTAAAATAAGACAAAGATTATTTAAAAACCAGACCGCTCTTACTCAAAATAGAACGATCAGCCAATAAGATTGCCTCCGGGCAGTCTTTTTCTATAGGAGGAATTCTTGTGCTTATCACAGATACAATCCAAAAAAGTGCTCTTTTAAATCCCGAAAAAACAGCGATTCAAATGGGAAAAGAAAGAGTTTCCTATCAAGAGTTGAACAAAAACGTTAAAAAGATCGCTTCTTTTTTTAGGGATCAGTCATTTAATGAATCTCAAGGAAAAGCAGCACTATATCTGCCCAACGGAATTGATTTTCTACAATACTTCTTAGGAGCTATTTCTGCAGGCTGGATTTCCATTCCTCTCGATTTGAAATGGAAAGAATGTGAACTGAACGAAAGGCTTTCCCAAAGTCATCCTGACCTGATAATAACGACAGAAAACCTGCAGAACAAATTTAATCATAAGGGTGCAAAGTTAATTCTGGTATCCGCAATGCATGAATCAACATGTAGTACTTCGACTGACGAATCTTTGTTTTATATGGGGTTTACTTCAGGTTCAACGGGTGTACCTAAATGCTTTGTACGCAACCATCGTTCTTGGGTAAAAAGCTTTGCGTGCAGTAAAAAAGATTTTGGACTAACAGAGAGTAACACAGTACTTGTACCTGGACCACTCGTGCATTCTTTGTTTTTATATGCAGCCATCAGCACGCTTTATTTAGGCGGAACGGTCAAGCTGCTGCCAAAGTTTTCAGCTGCCCAAACTTTAAAAGAGATCGAAACAGACCAGTTTTCAGCTCTTTATGCTGTCCCTACTATGCTTGCTGCACTTACTAAAGAAATGGATCATCAGCATGACACTCCAAGACTAAAGAAAATTATATCCTCAGGAGCCAAATGGGAACCCGGACTTAAAGATAAGATTAATATTTTATTTCCTAAAACAGAGCTTTTTGAGTTTTACGGTGCGTCTGAATTGAGTTTTGTAAGCTTTATCAATCATCGCGCTGCCATACAAAAGCCTTCATCTGTAGGACGTCCATTTCATAATGTGGAACTTTCCATTCGAAAAGATGGATACGAAGTGGAAAAAGGTGAAATAGGTACTCTTTATGTAAAAAGTGAGATGCTTTTTTCACATTATCTTAACCGGCCTGATGCGAATAAAGAAGTGTGGGACGGAGATGGCTGGCTGACAGTAGGAGACCTGGCCAAGCTAGATGCAGAAGGTGATCTGTACATTATTGGTCGCAGCAACAACATGATTATCTCGGGAGGACAAAACGTTTATCCTGAAGAAATCGAAAATGTACTCCATTCACTAGATGGTATTGAAGAAGCAGTCGTTTTTGGGATGCCAGATTCATATTGGGGAGAAAAGGTTTCAGCCGCGATCATCTTAAATGAGAAAGAAGACCTGACAGTTCGTGATATCCATCGGTTTTGCAGGAAACATCTATCAACATTTAAAGTGCCTAAGCACATCATTTTTACAAAAGAATTTCCTTATACGTCGAGCGGAAAAATAGCACGGTCAAAGGTAAAAGAGATTTATAGCCAAGGAGTTTTCAGTTCATGAGAAAAGCTGTTATTATCGATGCCAAACGGACTGTGATCGGAAAAAAGGCTGGTTACTTTAAAGATGTTGGAGCGGAAAAACTAGCGGCTGCTGTCATCCAAGATATATTACGAGAAAATAACATTCCTCCAGAAATGGTGTCAGATGTAATTTTAGGGAATACAGTTGGTCCTGGCGGGAACCTTGCGCGCTTATCTGCTTTAACGGCAGGTCTTCCGGTTACCGTTCCTGGTTTTACAGTTGATCGTCAATGCGGTTCTGGACTTGAAGCGGTGAACCTCGCATGTCGTCTCGTTCAATCTGGAGCAGGAGACATATATTTAGCAGGTGGTACTGAATCTGTGAGTACATCAACGTTTCCAAGAAGAGCTCGATTTTCTCCCGATTCTATAGGTGATCCTGATATGGGTGTTGGAGCTGAGAACGTGGCTGAAAGATACAGCATAACCCGTGCCATTCAGGATGAATATGCGCTTTTAAGCTATAAGCGAACGATTGCATCCATCGAACAAAATCGCTTTAAAAAAGAACTCGTTGCCTATAAGGATGTACCTCCCATTGACGAAGGTAGCAAGAGGCTGTCTGTTATGGAAAGAATTATTAAAAGAGCGAAACCTGCATTTAAAGACAACGGAACTGTTACAGCCGCAAATTCGTGTGGCTTAAACGATGGTGCATCTATCGTACTCGTAATGAGTGAAGAAAAAGCGAAAGAGCTGCAGCTCGCTCCAAAATTAAAGTTTATCGATGCTGTGACTGCAGGTGTCGATCCAAACTTGCCAGGAATCGGACCAGTTCCAGCTGTAAACACACTATTACAGCGAATGAACCTTTCTATAAACGACATTGATGTATTTGAGCTGAATGAGGCATTCGCGTCCCAAGTCGTCGCGTCCGCTCAAGAACTTGATATACCGTGGGATAAGCTTAACAAAGGCGGTGGTGCGATTGCATTCGGACATCCTTATGGTGCGTCAGGAGCTATTTTAGTGACTTCACTTCTAAGGGAAATGACGTCAGTTGACCGGTTTGGTATAGCCACATTAGGTATTGGCGGCGGGCTCGGGATTGCGACACTTTTCGAAAGGTGTGGATAGATATGAATTTTAAACAGTGGGAAGAGGCAACAACATTGCCAGTTTTAATTACGGTAACGGAAGAACTTGTTAATGCTTACTATGAAGCGGCCAGCATCTCAACAAAAGCTTCACAGCACGTTCCGCCTGCTCTTCCGATGATTTTTTATCAATATATCAATGTCCCGTGGTTTCACGAGCAATCTTTTATTCACAAAGACCAAGTGTTTCATTACGAACATCCTATCTCGATCGGAGATACACTTCAATGTACCGTTTCCTTGATTTCAGTAGAAAGAAGACGTCAATTTCTCGTTTTGTACCAGGAGCTTATTGGCAGAAACGAGCATAAACATATTGTATTTTCATCAAAATCGACTCTTCTAAAGGAGGCGGAGTAAAAATGCTTGCTGATTCTATAAAAGCAGGTGACGTACTCAAACCTTTCCATATAGAGGTAACAGAACAAATGGTAAGAAAATATGGAGAAGTATCTGGAGACTTTAATCCGATTCATTTTGAAGATCGTGCTGCAAAAGAAAAAGGATTTCCGGCTAAAATCATACATGGCATGCTTTCCATGGCGATCACATCAAATATCGTAGAGCCTTACCTGCAGAAAGGCTATTGGGTAAAATCGTATGAAATGAAATTTAAAGCACCCGTTTTTGTTGGGGAGACAGTTACCATCGAAGGAACCATTTCAGCTTTAGAAAAAGAATCAGTAACAATCGATATACGAGTTTCAAGCCCAACTTATCCACAGGTAGCGAAAAGTGAAATTCTGCTTCATGTGTATAAATAGCTACACTTATCCACATTATCAACAATATCCACAACCTTAAAAACCGCCCTCTAACCAATTGGCTAGAAGACGGTTTTTTTCACGGTCGCTGAAGTCACTTATTTTATGAATTACCCTAGGACGATGTCACTCACTTCACGGTCAACAATACGCGCACCTTTTTTGCTCGTATAGCTTCCGCCAGATGAAGTGAAGATGTTTTGGGCGATTACCGTGTCCATAGCAGCGTTAACAGCTGCGGGATCAACCGGTTCGATTGGCGCGTCCAAACGGACTGTCACCGTTTTGTTCTCCTGGTTAAGAAACTGCAATTCAAGCACTTTGGCCATTGAAATCCCTCCTTTCCTATATATTTTTCCTCACACATCAGTCATTACTGCTGAATCGCGAAGGAATCGTTACGTCTGATACCGACTAGTGGATAAACTTGAAGTCCTGCGAGTGCAGTCGCAACGGCTTCGAGCTGGTCTGGAGTCGATGTTGTTTTTACATGTGCGAAGTTTTTGTACTTCATCACCGGTTTGTTGTCTGCGTCTAAACCTCCATCAAGCTCTAAGCGCATTGCGGAATCGATTAATGCTGCTGTAGCCATGTGCCTCACCTCCTTTCACTTCATAAGTTCCAGAGAAGGAAAGGAAAGAGCCATCCACATAAAATTTTTTTAAAATCACTATTTATCCACAACTGGGACTGATTTACTCAATAATCCGACTAAAATTTTTCGTTATTGAGAATACCACGCCGAAAATGTGTCGTAATTTGTCAGATGATCTTTATTCTGTGGATAACTCAATAAACGATCTCCTCATAATATTTTTCTTCTGATCAAGTCCAGCTTATAACTCTTTAAAAACGTTGCTTTGCTTCTATTCAAATTCAAATTTTATAGTGAGGATACCGCGGAATTCCCCGAATGTGCGCACATTCCAAAAGGATGTATTCCCATGAAAGAAATGCCCTTTGAACAAATCGCTTCTATGTACGATCCTCTTATCAAATCACAGATCAGGCTCTACCACTTATCGGCACATTTCGACCAATACTATCAAGCTGGCTTACTAGGACTCTGGAAAGCTTACGAAACGTTTGATCCTGAAAAAGGGCAGTTCTCCTCATATGCGTACCTGCTTGTCAGAGGCCGTATCCTTCAAGAGCTGAGAGGAGAGGCGAGACGGCAGGAGGCAGAAGAAATTCAAGATCCCCACGAATCAATGACGTTCCGGACTCTTTCTCATGAAGACACCATTCCATATTTAGAGGATGAAACAATGAATCTATATCTGATGCACCTGACAGAAAACCAGCAAAGGTGGGTTAACCAGCGCGTTTTTCAGATGAAGAGTGAAGCAGAGATTGCGGAGATGTACGGGGTTACCGTTTATGCTGTGAAATCGTGGAGAAAATCAGCAATCAAGAGGCTTCGGACGGTTTTAATTACCAATTAAATTCAGCCTTTCTTACTACGCAATTTGATGGATATAATTCTATAATTAGGGTATAGTAGAAAACTGTGGGCATGAAATTCCTTTATTACCCATCTTTGCCAGTAGAGAGATAAGCTGATATTTTTTTAGAATAACAGTGTAATAAGTTGGTAGGGAAAAGCTTATACATTTATTAAGAGGGGGACAACCAAACGATGGAAACTCAAGTTAATCAGAGTACAGGCAGTAAGAAACGTCCGTTGATCATTGGACTTGCACTTATCGCGATCATCGCGATTGGGGCAACGGCATATGCAATGTTCATCGATCTATCACCGCGTGAACTTTATTTGAAATCAGAAATGAACACGTTCAAAGCGATGAACGAGTCATTTGAAGAAAGCTTTGGAGATGCATTAGCACTTTCAGAAAAGCAATTGGAAGAAGCATATAAGTCTGAAGCACGCGTTGGTGTGGAAATGGATCCGTCCATGTTTGGGGCGGGCGGAATGGAAGCGGCAATGATCGGTTCTATTCTTTCTAACAGTGAAATTAAAATGACAACACAGCACGATCCTAAGAAAGAAGAAGGGTCAGCTGACTTGGCACTTGTTTTGAACAACACAGACCTTGTAAAAGCTGAATTTTACCAAAACAATAAACAAACTGCATTAAGCGTACCAGCTGCTTACGATAAGCACGTATACTTCCCGAACAATAAATTTGGTGATGTAATGCGTAAGTTCGATCCAGCGTACGTTGGAATGGAAAAACTTCAAAACTTCTTTAAAGCGGTTGAAGGCGACCTAAGTGAAGAAGCACGCGATGAAGCGTTCGAAGAGTTTGCTAAAGTGTATGCAGACAGCGTGAAAGACGAAAACGTAACACTTAAAGATGATGTTGACTTTAAAGGCGAGAAGCTTCGCCAGTTAACGGTTTCACTTTCTGAAAAAGAAACAAAAACGCTTATGATCAACTTTATTGAAAAAGTTGAGAACGACGAAGAAATCATGAATGCTTTAGCTGAGCAATCAGCATTACAAGGCGGTTTTAATTTCGATATGACTTCAACAGCTCCAATGAGCGAAGAAGACGCGAAAAAAGAAATTGAAAAAATGCTGACTGATGCTAAAAAAGCAATTAATGAAGATCTAGAAATCCCTGGCGGAATGAAGCAAGTTGTGATTGTTGACGGCGATGATAAAGTTGTAAGCCGTGACCTATCTATGAAAATCGGCGCTAATGGCGAAGAAGCTGTTCCAATGAACTACAAGGCTGAAAGCTGGACGAAAGGCGATGTATCGAACTCATCTTGGGTTCTTAACGCAGGTCCTGAAGGCGAAACATTGCTTGTTGATGTGAAAATGGAAAGCGAGCCAAAAGGCGACGATGGCAAGAAGCGCGATATTAAAGCGAAATTTGAAGTGAACGAAAACGGCACTACACAAGGTATCGGATTCCATGTAAAAGGTGAAGGCACTGACAAGAAGTCGAACTGGACAGTACAGCTTGTTCCAGCAGGAGAAGCACCTATAGAACTTCCTGATATGACAATCGAAATCGAGCATAAAGCAGACCAGAATCTTGATAAAGATTATGCGAACCACGATTATAAAGTAACATTGATCGGAAATGACCCGTCAATGGGCGACATCAATGTTGGATTGAACATCAAAACAAAAACAACATTTGGCGACAAGCTTAAATTCCCTACGTTATCAGAAGATAAAGCTGTCAACGTAGCAGAGATGAGCGATGCTGAAATGATGGGCATGATGTCTGAAATACAGCGCAACATCGAACAATTTGTCGGTGAAAACGCTCAAATGTTCCAAGGACTATAATATATAATAAGAAGGACAGAGATAACTTAAAATAAAGTTGATCTTTGTCCTTTTTTTAAAAGCCTATTTTCGTAAACTTTGTTGCTCATTGAAAGAGTTGATTTCCGCTCCAGCTACTCGCTTTCCGCGGGGCGTGCGGTGAGCCTCCCTATCGCTTCGCGCTGGCGGGGTCTCACCTGCACGCTGCTCCCGCAGGACAGGGAAGGCTTCGGCAGCTTTATATCGCACGAAGAAAATGTGAAGTTTATTTTCGAGGAGTCTCGCACCTTCCGCTCCAATCAACTTGTCAACGAAGGGTTTTAAAAAATAATTCAAAAACAACAATCTATTAGAAAAAAATTTTTAAAAACTTCTTAAGCGAAAGGAATTTTGTTATGAGGCAAACGTTACTCATTGCCCATCTAACGGTAAAATGCTGGCTGAAGCAGCCGATGCCGCTATTCGCCATGATGCTCTTTCCGCTTTTGTTGCTCGGCATCACGTATCTGGGATTGAAGCCTCTTTTGGATGAGAAACAATGGGTCGAGCCCTTTACCGTCGCAATCGTGGATGAAGATAACACCTTTGAAACAAAAATATTAATGAAACAATACGAAGAATCCGAAGAGCTGCAAGCCGTTCTTTCTTTTCAAAAAACTGATGGAAAGACAGCGAGTGAAATGCTGGCGAATAATGAAATTGCAGGAATGGTGATTGTCCCTGACGGATTTACGAATGGGATCCGCCGTGGCAAAAACATTCCTGTTACGGTAATCGGGAATCCAGAACGCCCGTTTCAAGCAGAGTTGCTGCAGCAAGTGATGGTATCGAACGCTAACTTGATTTCTGCAGCACAAAGCGGAGCGAATGCAGCTTTTCATTATTTGCGAAAAATGGGGCTGAGTTCTGAGGAATTTGCTACTTATCGAGACGCGATTATTACCGATTTTACACTGCAAGCGCTGAACCGAAACAAGATCTATGAAACGGAAACTTTGAGTGCGCTTGGAGGCATTACACCTGTTGAGTTCTATAGCCTCTCGGGTGTATTGATTCTGCTTTTGATCGGTGGTTTGTTTGGTATGAGCTTAACCGCAAGAGGGGAACAAACCGCATTAAGGGAGCGGCTTTCTCTTCAAGGAGTGAGATCTTCGGTTTTCTTTTTTGGAAACATCATATCGGTTTTCATGCTGCTCGTAATCCAATGCGCACTTTTGATTGTGCTTTTTTATAGCGTGACAAAAACATGGAGCATACTTGCGACCGTCATTCTACTAACCTATTGTTTAGCCGTTTCTTCATTGTTTGCCCTTTGTCAGGAACTTTTCCAGCGAAACGGTGCAAAGTGGGGAGCGGGAATTCTGCTGGTAGTTGGAATGACGGCAACGAGTGGAAGTGTATTGCCGTTATCATACTTGCCAGAACTGTGGCGCAGCGTGAGCTTTTTAAACGTACTGCATCACACGCATAATGGATTAGTAGAGACGCTGTTTTCAGGTGCGGGTGAATGGAGTTTGGTCGTCACATTAATGGGATTCTCCGTTGTTTTTTGGATCTTCGGAATCCTTATTATCACAATAAAGAAGAGGTTGCCATGGTCTGGACAATTGCCTTTACACGTATAAAATTATTGCTTCAAAGTCCGTGGAGCTGGGCAGGGCTTGTAATCCCTGTGCTTTTGCTCGGATTCTTAGACCTGTCTGTTGAAAAAACGGCAAACGCAACGAAAATCCCCGTTGTGATTGTGGACGAGGACGCATCTGATTACTCCGAGACTGTGATTGAACGTGTGAGCGATAATCCAGCAGTATCAGTTAGTATCGTTGATCAAGAACAAGCGCGAAACGAAATCGAGACGCAAAAAGCAGCGATCGGCTTTTTAATACCAGAAGGATTTATGGAACGCATTCAAGAAAATGATGAAGACGAACTCGTGACGATGTGTCTTTCCAATGGGACCTTGTCACACGGTCTTGTCCGCGAAATTTTTGCGAGTGAAGTGAAGCGTTTATCGAGTAATTCTTACGGTGCAAATACGGTCTTAAAAACATATGGGAAAAGAGAGAAGCTGGACGCGAAAGAGCAGGCTTCCGTTTGGAAAGAGGCTTGGGCGTATAGTGATAAGCATTGGGATCCTGTACCATTAATGACAGTTGATTATAAGGTCGGTGCTACAAAAGAAAAAGCTCAATCCGTTGAGAATCAAGCCGTATCGATTTACGTACCTGGAATGCTAGTGATGCTTATGCTGTTCAGCTTTTTATGGAATAGCTGGCCGATTAAAGACCGGGATTCAGGAATGCGCTCAAGGGTGCCGTATTCAGTTGGCGGATTTTCGGTTTACTGGGGAGGAAATGCGCTAGGGGTACTTTTTCTTCAGCTCGAACTCCTGTTGCTGATGGCCGGTTTTGGCTGGTGGAAAGGTGAACTAGTGTTGAATGCTTCAACGATTGGAGCATTGCTTGGATATGTATTGTTTTTGAACGCACTATCACTTTTGATTGCTTATTTTGTTCATTCCAACCGAACGTGGCAAGCCGTAACACTTTTTATCGTACTCGCAACATCGCTTTTAAGCGGAACTTTTTTCCCGAGTGACGAACTTTCGCGTATTTTAGAAAAAGCAGCACAATGGACGCCGCAATATTGGATCATCTCAGCTTTAAACCAAGAGACGGTCATGATTCCATTGGTGTTTGTAGGAATCAGCATCCTCTTATACGGACTTTCAACAATGAAGGCAGGTGACAACGCTTGATCTCAGCAGAAAATCTATCAAAAAAGTTTGGACGTAAAGAAGTGCTTAAAGATATAAACTTTTGTATCCAAAAAGGAGAAACCGTCGGCGTTGTTGGTCCCAACGGTGCAGGGAAGTCCACACTTCTTAAAATCATCGCAACGATCATGAGAGGCACAAATGGTTCCGTGCAAATCGATGAAATGGATACAAAAAAAGATACGAAAAAGATAAGGGAAAAGATCGGTTATGTACCACAGGAAATCGCGGTATATCACGAACTGACAGCACGCGAGAATCTTCGTTTTTTTGCGAAGCTAGCTAAAAATTCACCTGAGGAAAACTGGGTGAGAAGGTGTGAGGAGTGGAAGCTGGCTGAGCATCTTGATAAAAAAGTAAAGCATCTGTCAGGTGGAAATCAGCGTAAGCTCAACATCTTGATCGCCTTGCTGCATGACCCGGAAATTCTAATTCTTGACGAACCGACAGTAGGAATCGACATTTCTGCAAAACAAGAAATCGTGAACGATCTAAGGCAGCTCGGAAGTGAAGGAAAGACGATTCTATATTCCAGCCATGACGCACAAGAACTTGAAACACTATGCACTTCCTTCTTGATTTTAAAAGAAGGAGAGCTGCTCTTTTACGGTTCGAAACAAAAAGTAAGGCAGTTTGGATCAGTTGCACAGTCGAAGAATTTTGCTGAGACACTGGGTGAAATTGTTGGCTGAGTGGAAATATATACAGTTAGAAAACCTGCATCATCTAGACTGGCCTAGTCAAATGAGACAATAATAAAACACCACCAGTTAGGCTGCCATACTACCAAATTCAATTGGGGTGTGGTAGCCTAATTTTTCTTGTATACGCTCTTCATTATAATACTTCATGTACTGATCTACTTTTTCCCTGATTTTATCTATCGGCATAGAATTAAACTTCACATATTGAAATTCTTCAGATTTTAGATTGGAATGGAAGGACTCAATAACCGCATTATCCCAACAATTTCCTCTTCTGGACATACTGCTGACCAATTTCCTATCCTTTATTAGTTGTTGATACCCATAGGATGTATACACACTTCCTTGATCTGAGTGGATTATAACCCCTTTGGGGTTCCCTCGTGATTCCAAAGCTGCTTTTAAGGTATCTGCCACAAGAGGAACTTGTTGATGGGTATAGAGCTTGTGAGCCACAATTTGATTATTAAATAAATCCATTATGGTCGATAGGTACAATGTAATAGAACCATATTGAACATATGTTATATCTGTTACCCACTTTTGATTAGGTCGAGCTGCTGAAAAATCTCGATTTAAAATGTTTGGTGCGACAATGATGGATTCCCCTTGAGATTTCCACTTGCGCTTTGGCTTTACACGGCACTGTAGATGATGCTTTTGCATAATACGTTGCACCGAATTTCGATTCAAACTAATTTGATATCGACGTTTAAGTAAATTCTTAATTTTACGATGTCCATACCGATAGTTAGTCTCTTCACAAAGTGAGATAATGACCTTCTCTGATTTAGACAAATCATTAGATGGAGTAGACACCCAACGATAGTATGTGGACCTTGGAACGTTTAGCGCGCTTAGAATAGCCGTAACCGTGTACTTTTTTCGTAATTTTTTTACCAAACGGAGAACTACTTCTTTTTCAACTCCTTTTCGATCTCCAAATACTTTTTTAAGATTTCATTCTCCTGTTTATAGTGATTGAATTGACGGTCCTTTTTTTCCTCTTCACTAGCTGAATCAGGTCCAAGACCGTAAGAGTATTGTTTGCCTATTGGCTGATTAAACCGGTGTACTTGATTTTCACGATACCATTTCACCCATGTTTTTATTTGCGAAACATTTTTAATGCCATACTTATTCATAATTTCTTCATTCGTAAATTGGCCACTCATTTTATCCTTAACAACAGCCCACTTTGTTTCTTTTGAATATACGTTTTTGCCCATGCAAAAACACCTCCGATTATCACTTAGAATAAGTGTATCATTTCGGAGGTGTTTTATTGTGTCTCATCTACCTAGGTTAGTCTAATCTGCAGGTTTTTTTATTTTTCCATAGACCAGAAAAAGAAATAATTGGTATAATTATTTGTGAAATGATTCACAACCTTATATAGGATGGTAATTATGAACAAAACTTTTACTGATAAATGTGAGGCAGCCTTATATTCCTCTATAATATTTATATTATTTATAATTATACTAATGATTCCTGAGTTTATGAAATACGGTATTTCATGGGCTATTATTATTGAGGTAATTCCTATTTTTATAATAGCTTTGTTAGGTAGTTTATTTTATGGTATTCCGGTTTCACTCTTATCGGAAAACCTGACAAAAAATCTATATAGCACACGTTTTTTAATAGCCGGATTCATACATATATTCTTTGGTTTTCTTACTATATTAGTACTTAAAGGATTTGGATTATTTGCAGTGGGTGCTTTTTTGCTATTCTTTCTTTGTGATGAATGGCTAAAAAGAGAGAAGGAAGTTATGAAGAAAAAAATATCGTACAAAATGGAGCAGGATTACTTGTGCTAATTGTTTTGATGGGATATTTCTCCTTCAATTTAGTCGAATACCTCAAGTTTAAATCCAAAGAATATTATCTAATTCCGGAAGGCTACGTAGGTGAGGTAACTGTATTATATAACGTTGAAAAAGCACCCAAACCTCAGAGAATAAAAGACTATAAAGTTATTAAAGTGAATGAAGAAGGGTATGCTTTAACTTCTTTATCAGAACCGCGTGGCGAAATCGACAACAAATATTTTTACGTTGATAAAAAGGGAAAGAAAACGGAAATCGATTATAATTGTATTCATGACAGTAGAAGTGGGGGACATGATGTACACGATTATATAGAATTTAAAGTTACAGATTTCGGTTGCGGAGAAGCATTTGTATTAGAGGGAGATATTACAAGTCCTAATATAAAACCCTCTCTGTCGGTTGAGGAAATTCTTATAAGAGAAGGATTAGAATAAAGGAATACTAAAATAATAATATTTGCAAGATGGACAATATGCCTATTTTTCGTAATTGAAGCGTAAAACACAACCCACTTTTTCTATAGTAGGATAATAATAGATTACTTGGAAAATAAAAGGGGTTAGGGATATATTATGAAAAAATGGATTACAACTACGGTTTTAGGATCGGCATTATTATTATCACCAGTACAAGCTTTTGCAAATATCGGAGATCAAACGCTTCGTCCAACAATGACACATTCAGATGTAAAAACACTTCAAACAATATTGCGCGATAAGGGTTATTTTACATATAGCGGATCGCCGACAACTTATTATGGCTCATATACAAAGAGCGCCGTTGTTAGCTTCCAGCGTGCAAAAGGATTAACAGCTGATGGAATAGCTGGACGTAACACATTCAACAAACTAGGAGTCTACAAAGTTAATAACTCATATCTAGTAGATTATGCAAAGCGTTATGTGGGGACGCCTTACAAGTGGGGCGGGACAACTCCTGACGGTTTCGATTGTTCTGGATATATCAATTATGTATTTAAAAACTCTCACAGCATTTATTTGCCGCGTACTGTGAAAGATATGTGGGCGAACACAGGATATAAAGTGTACAGCCAAGCTGTTGGAGATCTAGTGTTCTTTGAAACTTACGAGCCAGGTGCATCTCATATGGGGATCTATATCGGGAACGGTAAGTTCATACACGCTGGTTCATCATCAGGTGTAACGATCTCTGAGATGGATAACTCATATTGGAAGCCGCGTTATATTGGAACAAAACGTCTGTAACATATAAAAGGAAAAGGAGCCCGATGACTTCGGTCTCCTTTTTTATTATCCTAGAACAAGATTCTTGCCCAAGGATCGCAGCAGCATTTGCGTTTCTTCTTTTTCTTCTTCATGACCTTGACCTTCTTGCACTTCAAGACATCAGAGCTAGAAGAGCTGGAAGATTCGCATTTAAAGTCATGCTTTTTGTCTTCCTTTTTGTCTTCCTTTTTCCAGGATTTCTTTTCCTCCTCGAACTTGCAGTGGTCGAAATCTCCACACTTATAACACATATAAATATTCACCTCTCTGGAATATTACCGATTTCCTTAAACAGAGATCGGCTTTCTCTATATAGTATGTAGGTGAAGACAAGTTGCATAGACGAATGATGGGGTTTTAAAAAATTGGGAACATGTGGGGCGATTTGGGGACAGACCCGGGTCTGTCCCCAAACAAATACATTTAGCTCTTATTTGTCCATCCTGGGTGGACGCGGATAAATAACCGAATAAAAGCAAAAAAAACCACGCCGTTATCGAAATGGCGTGGCTTTCGTTTACTTTTTAAGGCTGACTCGGCTCTTGAATGAACATGCCTTCCTTTGCAAAAGCGAAATGAATCGCATGCTTAAGGTTTCTAAAATAAGTGCTATCACCTAAAGAATATTGGTGTTTCGTTACTTCCATACTCAACTCTGGGGAGATACCTACAAGCAGCGTTTCCATTCCAAACAAACGGGCAGAAGAAACGAGTTTATTTAACATATCAATCATCTCTGAATCAATCGACTTGATACCTGTCAAATCTAAAATCACAATCTTCGCTCTATGCTGCGGCAGCGACGTAAGTGTATGCTCCAGCATATCTTTAGAACGCAGCTCATTATATTTACCGATCAACGGAATAACCACAATATGATCGGTTACAGGTATGATTGGTGATGAAATTTCTCTAATAAGATCTGTTAACTCGCGCGTGCGATTCTCAACCATCGCTTCAAGCTTCATGATTTCGTTTTGTTCTTCACGCTGAACAAGATCACGAATATTATCGCTAGGAGTAATATCTGTCTCAGTAATTTTTATTTTTAGTAAATCAGATGTGGAGTCATCCTCTTGAACTTCATACCACATATGTGTATCAAACAATCCAGTGAAAACACCTGCCCAGTGGCCAGGTAAGAAGCGTCCCATACGCTTACTTCCTTGCGCTTTTTTAACCTTTGTTTCCCAGCTGTTGGAGATTGTGATCACTGCTTCTTTCTTTTCTATATTCACATCGATAAACGTTTTACCCCAGCCGGCTGTTACATAGATATTTGGCAGGGCTTCTATGGACGTTTTAATATCGCCAATCTTATTTTTATAAAAATCACTAACTACTAAACCGGTTCGGTATCCAGCTGTTTCAAAAACGAGGTCAGCTGTACCTTCACCTGTAATTTCCTCAATAGAATCAAGAAAAACTTTAAACGCTGAATCGATCCAAAACAGCATGACGTCTCCGCCTTCAAATTGGAAAATTCCCTTGGAAGTGTCCCATTCAAAAGAAGAACCATTTACATCTACACTTTTTTGAGTATCAAATAATTCATTCGGCGTCTTATTCATATCTATTTCCTCCATAGGCTAAAAAATACAAACACCCTTATCTTTTACCCTTAATTGTATTGGATGAAACTTAATTTTTTCGACATGGGGACAGACCCGGGTCTGTCCCCATAAAAAGACAAACCCCTTCTTTGTTCTTTCCACGAAGACATCCTAAAAAAGAAAAAACCACCAGATATCTTTATCTGGTGGCTCAATTAATTTTGTTTGTTTTTCCATTTATTAAATTCAAGAAACTCTTTAAATTGTTCTTTGCTTACACCGGAACCCATGGCTTCTTTAACAAGATCGGCCCATTCCTGGTCTAGGTTTTGAGTATCAACTTCAGGCATTATTAAGTGATCGACTGGAATATTCAATACATCAGCAATCTTCTCGAGAAGCTGGATTGATGGATTTTGTTGAATATTACGCTCCAAAGCACTTATGTACGATTTTGCAACCCCTGCTTTATCAGCCAGTGCTGTAATGGAGAGGCCTTTTTCAGTTCGGTATTTTTTTACGCGTTCACCAATCATCATCTGCATCCCCATTTAGTAGTAATTTGCTTTTATTATATCTTTCTACATTTGGGAAGTAAATAAATTATGAGACCTGCTTACTAATTTTCTTGTAGTAGGTATTCATTCATTGCCAATTGAGGATTTTGTAAAAAGTTCATAATCTCTTCTTTAGTGAAACCGTGATCTCTAGCTTCTTTCATCAATTCAATCCACTCTCGATCCAACGTCAAAATATTTTCCACTAAAAAATCCCTCCAGATAAGCTTTTTTGTTCAGGTAACCCGGCGATCTTAGCAATAAGCCTTAGACCCGTGGCTTTGCGCCCATTTCTTTCGAGAATGTTTGCCCTTGTCTGAAGGATGATTAGGTAAAATTTCCTAACACAAATTGATTATATACAAGCAAATAAGAGAATGTTGTCAGAAAATGGCTGTAATATAAATGTAATATTAGAAAAATATTACTACCCCTATAAATTAAAATAAAAGGATTGGCGAAAGGATTGTGGAAATTAAAGTATAGAATATTCCTACTAATAAACGTTCTTGAATGAAAGGATGAAGCAATATGTCTGATAAATTGCCACTAAGCCTGTCGAATCAGCTCGCATTACCTATTATTAATGCGCCGATGTTTTTAGTATCAAGTCCTGATATGGTTATTGAAAGCTGTAAAAACGGAATTGTAGGCACGTTTCCTCTATTAAATGCAAGAACATCGGAACTTTTAGAAAACTGGATGATTCGTATTTCAGAAGAACTTACACAAGTTCAACAATCAGATCCTAACGCTAAAATAGCTCCTTGGGGTGTCAATCTAATTGTGCATCGCACCAATAAACGTTTTGAGGAAGACATGGAGCTCATAAAAAAATACGAACCGCCTATCGTCATCACGTCTCTTGGAAACCCAAGCGATGTAGCAAAAATCGTTCACAGTTATGGTGGACTTGTTTTTTCAGATGTTATTTCACTCGATCACGCACGTAAAGCAGCTAAAACAGGGATTGATGGCCTTATCTTAGTCTGCAGCGGGGCAGGAGGACATGGGGGAACACTGAATCCGTTTGCTTTCTTAAAAGCTGTTAAAGAGTTTTGGGATGGAATTACGATACTGGCGGGCGCTATTTCAACGGGAGAAGAAATTTTGGCTGCTAAAATCCTTGGAGCAGACTTGGTATACATGGGTACTCGTTTTATCGCGACAGAAGAATCATCGGCAAGTGAAGAATACAGACAGATGCTGATTGAGTCGACGTTAGAAGATCTCATCTATACGGATGCAATAAGCGGAATCAAAGGAAATTATCTTTTACCATCCTTGAAAAGAGCAGGGTATGATGTGGACAACATGCTGAAAAAAGATTCTGTAGATCTGTCATTCTCAGAATCCAAGGCTAAAGCCTGGAAAGATATCTGGTCAGCTGGACAAGGAGTAGGAAGTGTTAAGAATGTTTCAAGAGTTAAGGATGTTGTAGAAGAACTAACACTTGAATATAAGAATGCGCTGCAATCACAAGAATTCATTCAATTAAAATAAACCAAATTAAGGGAAAAGGTAGACTTTTAGAACTAAATCCCCCAAATCCACTAGAGATAATCGTGGATTTAGGGGATTTTTTGTGTGTATGTCTGATGTGGACATATTGAGTAGATTTGTAATTGTAAGGGGTCTGTCCCGGGTCTGTCCCCGGGACAGACCCCCTTCTTAAATTCTTAAGTTATTTTTGGTCCTATTTTAGACATCCCAAAATTTTTTAACATAAAAACAAGACTTAAGTGAAGGAGGAATTCTATGAAGAGTGTACACGAATCGGAAGACAAATTGTCTCGCCCGTCTGATCGACTCGTTGAAGAAGTCTCGAAGATGGACGGTGATATTCTTATTCTTGGTGTAGGCGGGAAAATGGGACCGAGCCTAGCTAAACTTGCGAAACGAGCAATAAACCAAGCAGGAGTCAGCAAAAAAGTAATTGGAGTGTCACGATTTTCAAAAGGCAATCTTCAGCAAGAGCTTGAAAATGAGGGAATTCAAACGATTGCTGCCGACTTACTCAACGAACAAGACCTGAACAAACTTCCAAAGCTTCAAAACGTCATCTACATGGCAGGAAACAAATTTGGCACTTCCGGCAACGAAAGTTTTACATGGGCGATGAACGCATATCTCCCAGGTAAAGTTGCTGAAACGTTCAAAGACTCAAATATAGTAGCTTTTTCTACCGGAAACGTGTATCCATTAACATCCGTAAATTATGGAGGCTCGACAGAATCTTCACAAACCAATCCGATTGGTGAATACGCTCAATCTTGTTTAGGCAGAGAACGTATTTTTGAGCATTTTTCCAAAACAAACAATACACCAACCCTAATTTTTAGATTGAATTATGCCATTGACCTCCGATATGGGGTACTGATGGATATAGCTGAATCTGTGTATCAGCAAAAGCCGATCAACCTTAGCATGGGGAATGCGAACGTCATCTGGCAAGGAGATGCCAATGACTGGGCGATACGATCACTAAATTATTGCTCATCACCTGCTAAAATCCTAAACGTAACAGGACCCGAAACACTCTCCGTCCGTTACGCAGCAGAAGAATTTGGCAAGCAATTTAACAAAGTTCCAATCTTTATAAATGAAGAATCTGATCGATCGCTTTTAAGCAATGCAGCACAAGCATTTAAGATGTTTGGCTATCCTTCGGTCACTCTAGCTGAAATGATTGATTGGACAGCAAACTGGGTGAAGCAAGGAGGAGAAACACTGAACAAACCTTCTAAATTTCAAGAACGGGAGGGGGCTTTTTAAGTGACTGAGAGATTATCGTCTGCCATAAAAGATCGGCTTCATCAGGGCGTGGTCATTCCAGCACATCCGCTAGCTCTCCATGAGGATCGAACATTAGACGAAGAACATCAGCGTCTTCTAACTAAATATTACCTGGCTAGCGGGGCTGGTGGAGTTGCAGTGGGAGTACACACTACACAGTTTGAAATCCGCTTGCCACAACACAATTTATACGAAAAAGTTCTGTCGCTTGCATCAGAAGAAATCGCCAACAGCTCTCAAAAAGATAGTTTTATCAAAATTGCAGGGATATGCGGCGAAACGGAACAAGCAGTACAAGAAGCTAACCTAGCCCTAAAACACGGTTATCACCTTGGTCTCCTAAGCATGGGAGGGCTTCATCACTATTCGGAAGACCAGCTCCTTCAACGAACAAAAGAAGTGGCAGCAATCATGCCGGTGTTTGGCTTTTACCTTCAGCCTTCAGTAGGAGGAAGAATATTAAGCTATGATTTTTGGAAAGCCTTCTGCGAAATCGATAATGTGATGGCTATTAAACTAGCTCCTTTTAACAGATACCAAACGCTTGATGTCGTAAGGGCAGTGTGTGAATCTTCTCGTTACGAGGAAATTGTACTTTATACCGGAAATGATGACAATATCGTCGCTGATCTTCTTACAACCTATCGATTTAGAATAAATGATGAGTACCGTGAAAAAGAGATTGTAGGAGGTCTTTTAGGTCATTGGGCAGTGTGGACGAATCAGGCTGTAAACCTTCTTCAACAAATCAAAGAAAGGAAAAAAAGCACATCTGAGTTTCTTGCAACCGGAATAGAAGTAACGGATTGCAACGCTGCTTTTTTTGATGTGAACAATCAGTTTAAAGGATGCATTGCAGGAATTCACGAGGTACTTAGAAGGCAAGGTCTATTAAAAGGCATATGGTGTTTAAATCCTGAAGAAAAATTATCAGAGGGGCAAAAAGAGGAAATTGACAGAGTTTACACCATGTACCCTCATCTGAATGATGATCAATTCGTACAGCGGCATATAGAATCGTGGAAATCAAAGGTAAATTATTAAAAGGAATTCAACAATAGAAGCCGAACTTACCAAATAGAAGTCTTACACTATCGGAGAGTTTGGTATGGATAACTATACAAAAATATCAATTGGTCTATTTGGGGACTCTTATATGCTGAACCAAATTAGACTCATTATAAAGCAATTTCCATCCTTTGATCCTTTTTATTTTGAATGTCATGCAGAGAATATTAAGGACTCTTTATTACATTCAGATGCAAGTTTAGAAGTCGCATTATTATTTGACTATGATTCTTTTTTGAAAGTGAATGATTTAGATTTTAGCTTTCCTGTACACTTTTTATATCCTTCAGCTTCTAGCCTTTATCGAATTCTATACATGAATGCAAACATACTGGATGCCGTTGATGTGCTATCGGTGGACTCTTTAAGTGAACCGCTTATAAAAAATCTTTTAAAAGAAACAGCATTTTTAGGTGAATTAAAAATGGCATCTTCAACATCTGCCACAAATGAACCCTTGATTCACCAGCATATGGTCAACATTGATGGTTTTAACTATCCAATGGTTCTAACGGCAAGCAAAAGAACTTTTTTCGGGCTAACCGAAACCCCAAAAAATTTTATTTATCCAACAGATCAGGATATGATCGTTGCACTGGAGCGAGCTCTTCTTTCGACTGAAACACGCCGAAAAAAAGAGCATCAAGCAGTAGTGGGGAGCATTCGATTACAAAAAGGAGAACCGCAGCTTTTAGAAAAGCTAGCAAATCTTGTTGATGGTCATCTCGTAAAAGCACATAACAATTATTTTGTACTTACCTCTAAAAGAGGGATTTTTGAAAGAGTTACGCAAGGCTACAAATATCTTCCGCTCATTTCAGGCAATGAAGATGCGGTGATTCATATGGGAATAGGGTTTCATGCCTCGCACAAACAGGCTGGAGCATATTCGAAGATTGCTTTGGAACACGCTTTAGCCTTTAAGAAAAGTGCCTGTTATGTCGTAAGGGAAGACCAATCTGTATTTGGCCCTATTGCTTTTGGTTCACCAGCGACCTATCACACGATTGTAACGAACGCGGATGCCATAAAGGAGGCCAAACAAGTTGGAATGACGGCTGTCCACATGGATCGACTTAAAGCCTTTTTATCCCGAAAAGAATCTGTTCACTTCACTGCAAATGATTTTGCAAATGTTTCAGATATAACATTAAGAAGTGCTCATCGTATTCTATTAAAATGGCAAGATGCACAATTAGTTGAAATTGCCGGACAAGAAAAAACAAGTTTTAGAGGAAGACCAAAAGTTATTTACATGTTTAAAGAAAGGACAAATTAATTTTCGGAATATATTGACTATTGTGGAAGTATTTATTATTATAAATACAGGTCATATACATGTATTTATTTATCTTCTCACCACCTTAGTCAGTCCTAAACCATTAAAAATTAGGGGGAAAAGCGATGAAACGCAAGGTAATACTTAGTTTGTTTTCAATGCTGTTAATGCTATCTGTATTTTTAGCTGGTTGTTCTGATAAAGAATCAGCAGGTGGTTCCTCAGATGAAAAGGTAAAACTCAAGATATGGTCCCACCCTTTTATGGGAGGAGATGATATTGGTGGAGAAGAAAAAGTCTTTTGGGACAATGTAATTTCTAACTATGAAAAAGAGAATAAAAATGTAGAGATTGATCTTCAAATCCTGCCTTGGGCAAACCGTGAAGAGAAAATCCTTACAGCTTTAGCTTCTAAAAACGGACCGGATGCTTTTTATTCAATTCCTGACCAGCTAGCACAATATGTATCTATGAATATCTTAGCTCCTGTAAATGATCACGTTGATAAAGCTACTTTAGAAGATTATAACGAGTCTGCATTAAATGTTGTAACGTATGACGGGAAGACGTACGGACTTCCGATGCTGAACAGTGTTATGACATATTACTATAACCTGGACCTTATTAAAGCGGCTGGCGGAGACCCTGATAACCTGCCGAAAACATGGGATGAGCTGGAAGCCTTAGGACCAAAACTGAAAGAACAAGGAAAGTTCCTCATTAACTTCTCTGGCGGAGGAACGCCAAATATGAGTATCTATCCGTTTATCTGGCAAGCGGGTGGAGACATTATCAACAAAAAAGGCGAAGTGATGGTGAATAGTCCGGAATCAGTAGAAGCCTATGAATATATTAACAGCCTTTTCAAAGCGGGTTATCTATCAAAAGATACAGCGACTGAAACAGATGGTGGGATCGCGAACTTCATGGCTGGTAAGCTTGCGGTCTTAATGTATCCAAACAACTTCGTACCTGCAAACCGAGACAAAGATTTAGGGTTTGAATGGGGAATTGGCCCAATTCTTGAAAATAAAGAACAAGTGACGTATGGCACGACAGGAAGCTTTGTTGTTCCAACGTCTAGTAAGCACCAAAAGGAAGCGGCAAAGTTCATCGAGTACTTAACAAATACAGAAAACATGAGCGCATTCTGTAAGATGGCTGGATATATCCCGCCAAGAAAATCTGCTGCTGATATCTATGAAGGGGACGAATTAATGTCCAAACTTGTAGAGCAAGCAAAAGTAGCGAACGCGGGTGTGCTTCACCCTGTTGGAAGAAAAATTGGACCTGATGTTCAATCCAGCTTCCAAAAGGTACTTTTAGGAGAATCCTCACCTAAAGATGTGATTAAAGCACTTGAAGAGAAGATTCAAGCAACTATCGACCAAGAAGGCTAAATAAATTTAAGGCTCGGGACAGATAAACATCGTTTTATCTGTCCTGTTTGCTAAACCTCAAGGAGGGAAGGCGTTGGCACAACCAGCAGTTGATCTTAATCACCCAAAACACAATCAGCCTCAGAATAAACCATCCATGTCAGTTCAATTAAAAAAGTCATGGAAGAAGAACAAATTAGTCTATTTTGTTTTAATCCCTGTCTTTATTCATTTTGCAATATTTCAAGGGTTGCCGCTGATTGGCAGTTTATTTTTAAGCTTCATGAACTGGCCGATCATCGGTGAACCGAAATTTATAGGGCTGGCAAACTGGAAAGCCGTTTTACATGATGAAATGGCGTGGCAGTCCTTATATAACACAACACTTTTTACTCTGTATTATGTTGTGCCCACAATGGCGTTAGGATTGATCCTCGCATCCTTTTTACATATGGGATTATGGGGAGGGAAATTTTTTAAGGGAGTTTTCTTTTTACCTGTAGTAACGTCATTTGTTGTTATCGCTGGCATTTGGGCGTGGCTTTTTAACGGAAATGATTACGGTGTTGTAAATTATGTTCTTTCGTGGTTTGGTTTTGAATCCATAAGCTTTTTTTCAAGTAAGAAACTTGCGCTGTTAACACTCGCTTTTCTAAGTGTGTTTAAAGTAGCGGGAAGCACGATGATTTATTATTTGGCGGGATTGAATTCAATTCCGCGTCATTTGTACGAATCAGCTTCCATTGATGGTGCAACGGGATGGAAATCATTTTGGCTGATCACCTTTCCGTTATTAAAGCCGACTCATTTTTATGTAGCGATCTTTACAACGATCGGGTCATTCCAAGTCTTTGACTCTGCTTATCTCTTAACAGGAGGCGGCCCAGACTACTCTACAACGACCATTGTTTATTACATGTATACAGTAGCTTTTACATCATTAAGACTCGGTTATGCGAGTGTACTGGCTTACATTTTATTTATGATTATACTCGTGATTTCACTGATCCAAAGAAAGTACTTTGGAAAAGAAGTCAGCTATTACTAGGGGTGAGATTTTGAAAAAAGCGATTATTTACGTACTTGTATCGATAATAGCCATTTGCTTCTTTGCCCCTTTTGTCATCATGATTTCGGGCTCTTTTAACGATCTTGAATTGTTTGTTGCTGATCCGCTGTTTTGGCTTCCTACAACACCGACATTAGAAAATTACGTTCAAATATTGATTAATGAATCCTTCCCGAGATGGTTCATGAACTCAGTTATTATTACGATCATTCCGGTAATGACGCAAGTTTTCTTTTGTACATTGATTGGATATATCTTCGCGAAAAAGCAGTTCAAAGGCAAAGAGGTTATCTTCTGGTCACTGCTAGCGATGGTTATGGTTCCCCGTCAGCTTTTAATCATCCCGAACTATATTCTTTATAACTATCTTGGCTGGATTGATACGTATCTTGTTTTCATCGTTCCTGAACTATGGACGATAATGGGCGTATTCTTGATCAGGCAGTATCTTCAATCTATTCCGAAAGAGCTTGAAGAGGCAGCTTGGATGGATGGAGCGACAGACCTGCAGATTTTCTTTAAAGTCATCATGCCATTATCGAAGCCAGCGATGGCAACCATTGGAACATTTGCATTTATCGGTAACTGGAACGATCTATTTTCACCGTTGATTTTTACAACATCTGAAGAGATGTACCCATTAACGGTTGGATTAGCGACTTTGCTTGATAAAACAGGAAACTTTGGGCTGCAGATGGCAGGAGCTACCTTATCCTTTATCCCGACATTTTTAGTTTTTATCTTCTTCCAAAAGTATTTTACAGAAGGGATTTCATTATCTGGTTTGAAATAGATGCGCAGGTAAGGTGATGATATGGAGACAGTTAACACCGTTTCACTGGGAATACCGGTAAACGTATTGGAAAATCGAACAGCCGCAATCTGTATACGGAATGAAGTCCCTTACTTGGTTATGGCAGCAAAAGGGTTAGTATTATCCGTTAACCTCGATAATCATCATGTGAACCAGTTAGATTTTCCTGATCAAGTGAAAGGTGAATATCCTTATGATTCCTGCAGTGATGGTTCAGGTCTGTTTTACACGGCTGCAGGAAATACAATCTTAGTTTTTGATCCTGATGAAAATAGCTGGTTCGATATGCAAAAACATCCTTTGCATAGTGAAGAAATTGCAGGGATTAGTATGACGGCGTCACTGAAAAATGTTTATTTTAGTTCTTATCCAGGAACATATTTATCTCAATATGATCCACAGTATAAAAAGTTGACCATACTTGATCAGCTAGACGAAACAGAGATGTATACAGGTTCAATGGCAGTTTGTAAAGACGGCTGGATATATGCCGGCATTGGGACACAGCGAAAGGATCTTGTTGCGTACCACCCTGAAAAAAGTGGAAAATATACTTTTATAAAGGATGATGAGAGAACCACCGGATATGGTTTGATCTTTCAAACGATAGACGGAAAGGTGTACGGAAGTGATGATGCTAATCATGAGGAGGCAAATTGGTTTTCGCTTTCAGACGGGAAATGTACTCGTATAGAGCAGCCTAAGAAGTTGAAGCTTTCTACGCAAGGATCAGGATTTCATCGGATCAAAAACGCACATTTACTTGATAAAAAGGTTACGTACAGCCTTCCAAGTAAGCGGTTTACGATAAACGATCAAACGTATTCATTAGATTATGAATCGACTGGAGCTGATCTTTCCCCGGTAACGAAATACAACGGACATGTGATAGGTACATCCAATCATCCGCTAAGGCTTTTTTCGTTTAAAGGAAAATTTATGGTTTATCCGGAACAAACCATTAAATATGGTGGAGGCGGCAATATATGCACATATACACAATGGGGAGATGCTCTTTACGGAGCAGCTTATGCAGGAGGTCATATCCATAAGCTCCTGCAGCAGCCAGATGGCCGTTTAGCGGTTGATTATCTCGCTTCAGTTCCGCAGATATATAGACCAAGGGCATCAGCTATTCTGAATGACCAGTCATGTATTGTTTTTGGAGGTTTTGGTGCTTATGGCACCGTAGGCGGAGGCCTTGCCATACTTGACCCCATAACCGAAAAAATAGATGTGTGGGAGAATCATGATCTTGTGCAAGGTCAAAGTGTGATTGCTCTTTCTCCTTATGAAAAAGATTATGTTGTTGCTGGAACGAGCGTTGAAACACCAGGGGGAGCAAAACCGATTACCAACACGGCTGCTATTTTATTACTCGATATTAAAAGTAAAAAAATCTTAGATCGAATGCCGCTTAAAGGTATTAGAGAAATTGTTCAGCTTTCAATCTGTGAACAAGGGTTTCTGCATATTGTAACAAGTTGTTCTCTTTATATAGTATGGGATCTTAAAAATAAGAAGGAAATGTATCGAGAAAACTTACAGCAATATGGTCATATTGTTAGAGAAGGTATGATAAAAAGAAAAGAGAATCGCTTTGTCCTTGTTTTTTCAAAAGCGATCATAGAGGTAACCGATACGAATATTAAGCTGCTTTATCCATTAAAGCAGGAAGCAACCATGGGTGGCACGATTATAAACATACATCTTTATTACGCGAGCGGCACAGCGCTTCATCGGCTGCCTTTGGAAAAGGATTTGTCATGTATCGTTTGAATGATCTAAACAACAACCCATTGCCGAGCCTGATTACCGAGAGTACAACAAAAAGCGAATGGCAGCAAAAGAAACAAAAAATAAAAGCAAGCTGGCTGTCCTATTTAGGAAAGATATCCTATCCTCCTGCAAAAATAGAGTGGACTACAATCAAAGAAACGGAAAAAGAAAACTATATAGAGAAGCTGATCTCCTATCAATCAGCAGATGGAGATTATGTACCGGCTCTTTTATTAATACCTCGGAACTTGAATGAATCTCGGCCAGGCATCATAGCGCTTCATCCTACTGATGAAAAAGGAAAAACCGATATCGCTACAGAATATGGAAGAGAAAACCGGTTGTATGCATTGGAACTTGTAAATCGAGGTTTTACCGTACTTGCACCAGACGCCATTACAGCAGGCGAACGAGTCAAAAAAGGTGAAAGCTCTTTTCATACAAAAGCATTCTATGAAAAACATCCCGATCAAACAGCGGTTGGAAAAATGCTGACTGATCATATGTATGGTGTAAGCTTGCTTCAACAGCTGCCTGAGGTTAATTCCAAAAATATAGGAACAATCGGTCATTCTCTTGGCGGGTACAATGCCTATTTTCTGGCAGGATTGGATGAGCGGATTAAATGTGTCATATGCAGCTGCGGGTTTTCTACTTTCAAAGGTGATCCAGAAAAACACCGTTGGGGAAAACGTGAATGGTTTTCACACATCCCCAAGCTGAGTGAAGATATTAATCAGGGGCAAGTCCCTTTTGAATTTCATGAAATTGCTTCATTAGTGGCGCCGATTCCATTTTTCAACTGGATGTCGTTTAACGATCATATTTTCCCACACTATGAACCAGCGATTGAATCAATGAAACTAATAGATGATTTATATCATTGGCTTGATGAAAAAGGTAAGTTTATTCAACTTTGCGGAAATAACGGACATGATTTTCCCGAATTTATAAGAAAGATGGCGTATGAATTATTAGAGGTACATTTAAACGCCAATAATTAATGTTTGGAGAGAGCTGTATTGCTAAGAAAAAGAGATGATTTTCAAGAGAAATATCAATACTATACAAAAAAATTACGAAATGAAATCCTAAGCGGGAACATAAAGCCCGGAGAATTTATTCTCCCAGAAAACACGCTGTCCCAAGAATTTGAACTAAGCAGGGTATCGATTCGAAAGGGATTAGCTGAGTTGGTTGAAGAAGGCTTAATTGAAAAGATTCCAGGTAAGGGAAACCGTGTCGTTCTCAAGGAAAATCAAAATAAACAAAGCATTAAATTAGCATGGTTCTCAACTTCATATGAAATAGAAGTAGTAAAAAAAATGATCGCGTTATTCGAAGAGAGAAATCCTTTCGTAAAAGTAGATTTGGAGATATATCCAAACGATAGCTATGCAAAAACGATTCTTTCCCGGATTGAAAACGGATATGGGCCGGATGTGTTTATTCTCTCTGATTATCATTTCCGTGATGTGGCGGAGCTGAAAGGAACAGACCTTTTAGAAGAATATAAACCTTCGAAATTTGAAACGTATGACGCAGTAACAAGTATGTTTACGCATCAAAACAAACAAAAAGCAGTTCCATTCGTCTTTTCACCCGTGGTGATCTGTTATAACAAAGATCTTATTCAGCCAAAGAAACCTGTCATCCAGACATGGCAAGACCTGCTTCATGTTTCGAAAGAGAGCACAGTTGTGAAAAATGACGATATCGTTGAGGCATTTGGCTTTTGTTTTTCATCAGCACCAAACAGGTGGCCAGTATTTTTATTGCAGAATAGCGGGGGATTTAGAAAAAGCGGTAAATCCGTCATTCAGCAAAAAGAAAATATAGAAGCTCTTCAATATTGTGTAGATCTGATGTATAAACACAAAGTTTCACCTGTCTTTACACACGGAAGCAATCAGCTTGCAGAGAATCTTTTTATGAAGAAACGTGCGGCGATGATTTTAACAACCTATTATTTTATGAATGAATTCAAAGATTGCGGATTCGACTGGGATGTTATGGAGCTGCCGAAACAGAAAGATGCCGCCACTCTTCTCTTAGGTGGAGGACTCGGGATCAATGCTGAGAGCTCTTATAAAGAAGTCGCTAAATCACTAGTCGATTTTATGGTAAGTGATGAAGCACAAACCATGATGAAGAAAAACATGTGCACCATTCCGGCTTCTCGTAAGGTCGCAGAGAATAAGGAATTGATTAATAAAAAGATTCATCCTGATCATTATCATGCGTTTATTGAATCAATGAACTCCGCTATTCCGGTTAAAGATCTCGAACTTTCTCAAGCAGAGATCATTAACATTCAATATGAACTTCATCTGTTGTGGGCAAACATGGAAAGACCTGATGAGGTTTGCAGCAGATTGCAGCATTTACTGGATAGCAAGACCCTGACATCTGTGAAATAAGGCAATGTTCCCCCTTCATTGCCTTTTTTCTATACTTTTTCGCATACAAGTAAAATACACGTCTACAAGGAGGTGTGTTACATGATCAAACAGCTCTCAAGTCCAAGGTTGTTTTTTACGAATGAGGAACTCTGCACGATAAGGAATCGTTTAACGAGCAGTGATCCGAATCGAATGAATATAAATTTTCAAGCGATCGGGGAGAACTTCTTCCAAGAAGCGAATCAATACTGCAACGAATATCGATTTACGATTACATATCCAAACGCTCCTACTATCATCACGATGAACTATCCGATTCAGATCAGCGATATTCTTAGCCTTGATGATCCCCCTGGATATACAGAATATCCGTTTTGGACCCAAGTTTCGCTTCATGTTAAAACAAGGCTAGAAACACTCACAAAAGCATACTGCCTTACTAATCAAAAAGAATACTTGGAAAAGGCTAAAGATATTCTTTTATCGCTCTGCCGGTTTGAAAGATGGTTTGAATTCCCTGCTAAAAGTGCGTTGTGGAGTCTGAGCCTTCCGATTATTACGATGTGTGTCTCTTTTTCGTACGATCTTCTTTATCACGAACTATCTTCAGATGAAAAAAACATTGTAGAGGATTCGATCCAAGAAAAGGGATTGAAACCACTGCTTAAATTATTTGGTGCCTCTGATCAGCACAACATCTTTGTTGCCGGCATGTCAGCTATGATGATTGGGGCTCTATGTCTTAAGGGACGAAAAGAAGACATGGATGTGTATGTGAACGAAGCTGAGCGTTACTTTTCGAACTACTTAGACGCGAAACTCAACCGTCGTGAATCAGAGGGACTGCATTATGATACGGTCGCACTTCATAACATCGTGAAGGCGTTGTATGCAAATTATCGGATTACTGGCAATTCATTGATCCACCATCCTTATTTAACAAACGATATTTTAAATCAAATTTTTTATTTTCAAGGATGTGGTAATCAAGCAACTTTTGCTAACTTTTCTGATTCCTACACCAATTTAGATGTAACCAGTCTGCTTGTGCTTTTATCCAATACGTGTAAAAGTCCAATTTTGTATGACTATTTAAGGAAGCATGCTTATTGGTCTGAAGATGTTCTTTTTTATTTGAAGAATGCAGATGAATATGCTGCTTCACCAGATGATATAGAAGATTTTCCAACCTCTAAAATATTCCCATCGATAGGGTGGGCTGCTCTTCGATCTGGCTGGAAGGATCATACCCACATGCTTGGGTTCACATCGAGTCCTTCTGAACGAGATCACAATCATCTTGACCAAAATAATATTACCGTGAACGTTTCAGGGGAGTGGCTACTGACAAATCCGGGTTATCAAGATTATGTCCCCGGACCGAGACGTGACTTTACCCTTGAAACTATCGGTCATAACTGCATGCTCGTAAATGGAAAAGGGCAAACCACGTTAGGAAAAAGCTCGATAAAACAGTCTTTGCTATCTTCTTTTTTTGAGTATGTAGAAGGTTCTTCTGAGCATGTATATGAAATCCCCTTGATTTGGAATCGAAAAATATTTCACATCAACAAGACAAACTATCTTGTAATTGATGATGTGGTCAGCGATCAAAACGAAAATCTTACGTATTTGTTTCATTCGTTAGGTCAATGGATTGAACAAAGCCAAGTGTCATATAGGCTTTATGGCGAGAATCATGGATTGGATCTCAAGTTTTTACATCCTAAGTTAGTCTCAAGTGAACTGAAGGAGTTTGAAGGTGCAGAGTCCTATGGAAAGTATCTTGAACTCTCAGTGAAAAGCCAGGAAGGACCAACGATATCTTGGATTAACCCTTTATATGGAAAGGCAGAAGAGGGAACTTGTTCGTTTATCAATCTGCCCGTGAAATGCAAGACAGACAGGCTGTTGGAAAGAAGGGCAGCAAACTATCCCTATGTCTATTTTCATTCGCAGAAAATTGAAGATCAGATTTCGTTTACCTTTTCCTGTGATAGTGAAGGGGATTACTTTCTTTATTACCGCCCTTATTTGAGTCATAAGCAAGGGGTTTATGAGATAGAGGTGAATGGCAGTATTGCCGCAACAATAGATGGGTATTACGAGTTTGAATTGCATGGGGCTATTCATGATTTAGGAAAACATCCGCTTAGAAAAGGGAAAAATACGATTTCGTTTCGTGTAATCGAGAAAAACGATAAGTCTAGTAATTACCATATGGGCATGGCTGAGTTTTTTATAAAAAAGGAACCACTGTCTGACTTAGTAAGATTTCAAAATGAAAAGTCACCACCTCATGTGAAGAGAACTGATGAATTAATCATTTTAAACTGGAAGGATCGTTCAACAAACACGCTTGTTATTAATCTATTAAACAGCCGTTTAAATGTTGGTAAAGATTATACGGATGCGCATTATTTCTATCAAAACAAAAACAGATGGGGGTGTATTAACGGCAGTTATTTATTAAACAATGAAATTTGGCTTGTCTCTAAAGAAGCTTGTTCATTTGCCATTGAAAAAGATGGAGATCTTCATACCATTTGGATTTCTTCAGGCACGCAGCAGCAGATCTACCTAGCGGCTAAGGGGACAGTGCAATCGGTGAAGGTAAACGAAAGTTTGATTGATGTTAAGAATTCGTCTGAACTGCGTCTTGTGATTGATAAAGGAGAACACCAAATTCAGTTAAGAATATAGGAGGATTTAAACATGTATTGGAAAAACCGGCCTATCATTACTTTACTTGCTTTTGTTCTATTCTTATCTACCTTTACAATGTCCATGCCGTTATCTGTGTGGGGAGAAGAAAACGCTGAAACTACAAAAAGAAATCACTCTGAATATGAGATGAAATTTGATTTTCCAGAAACGGTTCAAGTAGGAAGCTATCTCGAAGGGACTTTAAAAATAGAAACCGTTAATAGAAAAAAAGGCTATGAAGGTACCAAACTCGTTTTTGAAAAAGTTTCGGGACCAGGAGATGTTTTGTTCCGCTATGAACTTGAAGAAGGGAAGCCAGAATCGGTTTTAAATAAAGGAACAGTAGATTCGTTAGATCTTCCAAGCGACTTTGAATATAAACATAACGGTACGCTGAAGTTTTCAAAGGAAGGTCAATACTCCGTTCGTTTTCAGCTCATTAGCAAGGATGGCAATGTCATTACAGAAGCTGTAAACAAAGTAAATGTTGAAACAAAGATTGAGGATTTAGCTGTACAAATCTCAAACCTGACAGTCATGGAAGGCTCAATTGTAACTACAGAGAACGGTGAACATCGAATTTATACGGTTGTCGTTGGAGAACCCGCAAAACTGCAGGTGTTGGATGCAGAGACGAAAGAGTCATTGGAAGTGTATGACTTGCCAGGTGCAGCTGGGGCATGGGCTATTACAGTAGCTGATAACGGAAAAGTGTATGTCGGGTCTTATTCTCAGGGACATTTATACGAGTATGATCCAGCAGCAAAAACGGTTGTTGACCTGGGGCAAGCCATCCCGAACGAAACTGTAATCTGGGATCTCAAGCCAGGCAAGGACGGAAAAATCTATGGGGGTACGTACCCTCGTGCAAAAGTATTTGAGTATGACCCTGCAAAAGGGATAACCAACTACGGTTCGATGATAGAAGGTGAAGAGTACGTTAGAAGCATCGAGTACAACGCTGAAACGAATACGGTGTATGCCGGAATTGGATCGCACGCACATTTGATTAAGTTTAACTTGAATACTCAAGAAAAAACAGATATTCTGCCCGCAGAATATGCCACTGCCAAATCTGTTTATGACATGAATATTGCAGGTGGAAAACTTTTTGCGAGAGTGGAAAACAGTACGTACCCGATGCTGGTAATTGACCTTGAAACAGAGCAAGTGGACAGTTCGTTCAGTGCCCACTCGAGAGGAATTTCACCACTTGCACCCGACAATGAGACGATCTACTACACATTTGGCGGAAAGTTGCTTACTTATAACATTCAAACAAAAGAAACGGGCGATACTGGAATTAGTTTAGGAGAGAATATCGTTGGATTCGGAATGCTTAACTATGGCGATCCTGAATTCCCAGGCTATTCGTTATCAGCACTGGCTGGGAACTACAACGGGACGTATATCAAGTACAATCTGGAGACAAAAAAGCTGCAAGTGTCAAAACTGCCATTGCTGCGCCAGCCGACAGAAATCAAGTCTATTTTTGCAGGGCCAGATGGAAACATATATAGTTCAGGTTTCTTATCAGGAGGCGTATCTATCTACAACCCTGAATCCAATACGAAAGAGCAGTTCTCAGGTGTTGGGCAGTCAGAAGGAATAACATCAATTGGCAATAAAATCTATTACGGCGTTTATCCTGGCGCAAAGATTTATGAACATGACACAACAAAACCGTGGAAAAGAAACGTAAACCCTGTCTTGCTGTTTGATTTAAAGGCAACCGAACAGGACCGTCCATATGCCATGTTAGGAGTAGAAGAGGAGAACAAATTATTTATTGGAACCATTCCTGACTATGGAAAGCTTGGCGGTGCTCTAACGGTTTATGATACAGAAACAAAAACAGTAGAAACGCACAGAAACATTGTTCAAGACCAATCAGTTGTTTCGTTAGCTTACAGTAATGGTGTTGTTTATGGCGGTACAACGATTCGCGGAGGTCTTGGTCAAGATCCTTCAGAGACAGAAGCAAAGTTATTTTTATATGATGTTGCTTCTAAACAAAAAACGCTAGAGCTCGTTCCTGTTCCAGGTGCACAGTCCATTACTGCCCTAAAAAAAGGACCAGACGGCAACATTTGGGGCTGGGCAGATGGGAATCTGTTTATCTTTGACACAGATACAAAAGAGGTTGTCTACTCGGATGAAAAATTTGATATAAACGGTGCAAGATGGGGTGATGCCCAAATGGTTTGGTCGGAAAAAGATCAAAAAATGTACACAACTATTGATGGTCATTTCTTCTGGATCGATTCAGAAACAAAAGAGATCACAGAACTTCATTCAGGAGCAATCGGCGGACTTGCGCAAGATAAATTAGGCAACTTTTATATGAAGGAAAAGAGCCACCTGATTCGTTATACGGTGAACGATCCGACGGTTTCGGTTACCCATGTGGAGCTTGCCACAGATGAAGTTTCATTAAAAGCGGGTGAATCGGTAAAGCTTAATGCTGTTGTTTATCCGGAAATCGCAACGAATAAAAAAGTTTCATGGTCCTCTGATAATAGTAACGTTGCATCGGTTGACGGAGTTGGAAATGTAAAAGCGTTAAATCCGGGAACAGCAAACATTACGATTACAACAGAAGACGGGGAGTATAGCGCAGTTTGCAAGATTACAGTCACAGAGTAAAGGGGTTTTTCATATGAGGATGGCAAGAGTCGGTATATTGCTAGATTCTGAAGCGGCACATATGCTTTGGGATCGTGGAGAGAATATTTTTGGGATTTATGTGGGTGAGATTTTAGATCATATAGGTGCACCCTACGAGTGGATTAATACAGTAGATGAGAACGAAATGCTGAAATACGATTGTATCATTGCTGCCGTTTGTGAAGAGTCCGAGTCAAAGATAAACGATTTAAAAACGTTTATGAAGCAAGGCGGTACACTTATTTCTTTTGCTGGTCTGAACACACTAGCTGGTGAGTTTGGGATGAGGGGAGCAGAGTTTTTAAAACAAGGATATGCGCGTGTTGAAGCTAAGGGGACAGATCAAGTTCCCCTTCGCTTTTTCAACAGTGTTCCTTGGCACGGTGAAGGTGCTCTAAAGTCCATTGGGCAGATTGAAGAAAACGGTTCTTCGCTTTATCAAACTTTTACGTATGGCACGGGGAAATTTTGCAGGTGGGCTGTAGATATTCCAACTACGGTTGTTACCTTGCAGCAAGGTTTGAACCCCGTTACAAAAGATGGAGTTCCCGCACCAGATGGAACAGCTAATTTAGATGAAGGGATTTTAAAAGCAGACGATGAGTTTTCGTTGGATTGGGAAAGGGATCGCGTTCAGACAAAAACAGGGGTTCCTTACTTCCCTCATCCTTATGCTGATCTGTGGAAGGAAGCGTTTTTCTCTCAACTCGTAAAAGAACTGCTTCAAGAAGGATCAACGTTGCCGTTTAAAGCCTATTGGCCGAAAGATGTCGACCAAATGGCAATGATTTCATTTGATAGCGACACGAATAACGATCAATCTGCTTATACAACGCTTGATTTAGTTAAACAAACGGACGTGAGGGCAACTTGGTGCATGATAGAGCCGGGATATTCACCTGAACTTTATTCGGAAATGATGGATGCCGGTCAGGAAATTGCACTTCATTACAATGCGCTTCAGATGGATAACGGAATATGGGGTGCAGAAGAATTTAAACGGCAGCTAAAGTGGCTCAAAAAAGCGACGGGAAAAACAAAGGTCATTTCAAATAAAAATCACTACACGCGATTTGAAGGCTGGGGAGAGTTTTTTAAATGGTGTGAAGAGAACGGGATTCAAAGTGATGAAAGCAGAGGACCGAGTAAGAAAGGGAACATCGGCATGCTCTTCGGAACGTGTCATCCGTTTTTTCCGGTGGCGTGGGCAGATGAACAAAACAGGAACTATGATGTACTGGAGGTTGGATTTTTAACGCAGGATATAAATCATCATGCGCTAGCAGATACTTCCGTAATTAAACCGTTTTTGAATGCGGTAAAGCAAGTGAAGGGAGTGGCTCATTTTCTCTTTCACCAGATTCATCTATACACACAGCCTGCTGTCAGGGAAGCTTTTGTTGAACTAGTGGATACGGCTAAAAAAGAAGGATTTGTTTTCTGGACCGGATGTGAGATAAACAGCTGGGAGCGGGAAAAGCGATCGGTAAAGATTACGGGGCTTTCAGACACGCTTACTCCCATTATAGATGGACCAGAAACGTCACATGAAATGGTCTTTATTATCCCAACCACAGAAAAATCTGCTGATACCGTTACTCAATTTGGTTTGAATTGTTTAAAAACGACCCATGCTATACCTCGAAACGAAGCGTTAATGGAGGGGTGAACATGAATTCGGAACTAGCTATTTATGGCGGTAAAAAAACTAAAACAACTCCTTTTGGAAGCGGAAAGCGTTTTGGCTTGGACGAAGCTCTTCAAGTGATGGAGGCTCTTGAACAAAATACTCTTTTTTATCACTTTGGCAATAAAGTGAAGACATTTTTAAATACCTTTAATGAGATGTATGGAGTGCCATATAGTGTGGCAACATCATCTGGAACCGCAGCTATTCATGTTGCGCTCGGTGCAGCCGGAGTAACAGAAGGCGACGAAGTCATTACGAGCCCGATTACGGACCAAGGGACGATTATCGGGATTCTGTATCAAAATGCGGTTCCTGTGTTTGCGGATGTTTGTCCGACCAGCTATAACATGACCGCGAAAGAGATTGAAAAGAAGATCACACCGCGAACAAAAGCCATTATTGTTGTTCATTTGGCAGGCAATCCGTGTGAAATGGACGGAATAATGGAGCTGGCGAAAAAGTATAACTTAATAGTGATTGAAGACTGTGCTCAAAGCTATCTGGCCACCTATAAAGGAAAGCTGACAGGGACAATTGGTGACTACGGATGTTTCAGCACGAATGATTTTAAACATATTTCGACCGGCGATGGCGGGATTGTTACCGTAAACTCAGGTAATGAGGATGATTATAGGAAGGCACATGCTTTTGCCGATAAAAACTATCAGCGTCTCGGAACAGATGTGGATAAAGACATTTCTTTTTTAGCTCCTAACTACCGGATGACGGAGCTTCAGGGAGCCGTTGGGATCGCTCAGCTTAAGAAGCTTCATTGGATCTGTGAACAAAGGAATCAGTATGGGATGAAGCTGCAGGAGAAGTTGAGTGGAATTGAAGGAATTATCCCTGCAACTATTTCAAACGAAAGCTACAGTACGTTCTGGTTTTACATGTTCAGGGTAGATGAAGAGGTGCTGGGCTGTTCCCGGGATGACTTTTCAAAAGCCTTAGAGGCTGAAGGGATACCTAATGGTGCTGGATATATCCCGCAAGTTATCTACAAGCTTTCCATGTTTCAAAAGAAAGAAGCTTATCCGGGTTCGCACACGCCTTTTCAATTTACTAAGGAAACGTATGAAGAAGGGGACTGTCTGAATGCTGAGATGGTATTGAAGACAGCCGTGCGTTTAAATATTAACGAGTTTTATACGGATACTGATTTAGAGGAAACGTGTGAGGCGATTAAGAAAGTCGCAACATACTTTTTGATGAGAAAGAGGTTGAACGTATGAAGTTTGCAGCGTCTAGTAAAATATTCTGGGACTATTCACTCGAAGAAACGTTGAAGATGGTAAAACAATTAGGGCTGGACGGCTTAGAGATCAACTGCCGTCCCCCTCATTTTCATATGGAATGGACAGAGCAAGACTTTCGCAGAATAGGTAGTCTTGCCAAAGAATTAGAACTCGAGATTCCCAATTTGTCAGGATATATGGGCGGAAATAGAGGAGATGAAGAAGAGGAGAGAGAATTTGATAGCATACTAGAAGCTTCTGTACACTTAAATGCAGATTATATCAGGGTGCAAGTGGGTGGCCCTAACGCTTTTCTAGCGGATGAAGATGATTATAAACAAGCCGCACAATGGGTAAATCAATGTGCGTATAAAGCAAAACTAGTAAATAAGAAAATTGTAATTGAGTTAGGTAATGGCACGTTAGTAGAAAGCTCTAAAGACGCCTTGAAACTCTTAAGCTATCTTTACATGGATAATGTCGGTTTCGTTCATGATGCCGGAAATATGTTTATCTCGCGTGCTGATTATGGAGCAGAGTCGATTAAACGATTAGGTTCTAAGCTTTATTATGTTCACGTAAAAGGTGAGAGACGGACCGGACGCCTAGGAGAGCCAGGCAGTTTTTTAAGCAAAACAAATAGAGGAACAGAATATTTTGTTCAGTCGATGCTTGAGAGCGGAGAGGTAGATCATACCCCAGTTTTCCGAGCATTAATTGAACAGCAATATAACGGCTGGGTGACATTGGAGTGTCACGCACCATTGCCGCCGTTTGATCGAGTCAAACAAGATTACGAATATGTGAAAAGATTATTAACACAGTTGGAGAAAGTTTCAGCAGAGGAGTAATGAGTGTGTTCTCAAAAATAATGTCATACGTATATGTATTTGCCGATTGGTTTATAAGACTATTAGCGCTGAATCTATTATGGATAGCTTTAACGGTTATTGGGCTTGGTATATTTGGTTGGCTGCCTGCGACATTAACCGTAATCTATATTTTGAAAAGCTGGCTGCACCAAAAAACTCCTGTGCGTTCCGTAAAGCAATACGGGAGTTTATATTGGAAGCACTTAAAAAAGGCGCAAAAATTGAACGCGATTCTGGTCGTGTTCGCGCTGGTTGCATACATGGACTTCTTTTTCTTTGCAAAGCAAAGCCCGCTTGTAGCAAGTGTGGGGATCGGGTTTTTGATGAGTGTCATCCTGGCCGTTTTGATCTTGCTGCTGTATGTGCTGCCGATCTATAGTGAGCCTGATGCAACGTTGAAATTTGCTGTGCAGAAAGGACTTAGATTGGGGATGCAGCAGTGGGGAAGAACGGCTTTAACTTGTATCGGATTGTTGCTTTTAATCGGTCTCTATTATGTACGTATAGATATACTTCTCTGTTTTGGGGTGAGTTTGTCGCTGTTTTGGATTGTAAAAGTGACGAAAGCAGTAAATATAGAAAGTGGGGCTGATCCAAAAGGAATGTAGAGTGACCTTTGGGTTAACCTTATACTCGTAAAAAATATGCATGACCTTCAAAGATCAAGAGTCTCAAGGGATTTTTGCGTAGTGGTTTCATAATAAAAAATGTAAGGGGACAGACCCGGGTCTGTCCCCTTGCTTTTTTACTTTTCTTATAACTGATAAAATTAAAGTAAGTATTAGAAGTTTCATAATATCTTTACCTTAATCTTAAGAAGGAGGTAATCAATTATAATGAACAAGGTAATCGAGGGAAAAAGAATTGAAGAATGGATAGAAGCTTATCCACATCTAGATGAAATAATAAAAACAAAAGAAGTTTTCTGGATCAATAAAAATGATGCTTCCAATAACCCGAATTCCTCTTTAAGTAAAGTGGACATTGTCGATGCTTCAGAACGTTTAAAAAGGTTTGCTCCATTCATTGAAAAAGCCTTTCCTGAAACGACTCCAGCTAAAGGGATCATCGAGTCTCCTCTTATTGAAATCCCAAAAATGAAAAGAGTTCTGGAAAAAGATTATGAGATTGATATAAAAGGCAAGCTCCTATTAAAATGTGATAGTCACTTACCTATATCAGGGTCCATAAAGGCAAGAGGCGGAATCTATGAAGTACTAAAACATGCAGAAAAACTTGCCATTGAACACGATATGCTTACTTTTTCAGATTCATATGCAGTCTTAGATTATCCAAGATTCAAACAATTTTTCTCTCAATTCTCAATTGCAGTTGGTTCAACAGGTAACTTAGGATTAAGTATTGGTATTATAAGTGCTCGTTTAGGTTTTAAAGCGACTGTACATATGTCTGCGGATGCGAAACAGTGGAAAAAAGACCTATTGAGGAGCAAGGGAGTTAACGTGATAGAGTATGAGTCAGACTACAGCAAAGCAGTTGAAGAGGGACGAAAACAGGCAGCTTCGGATCCTGCTTGTTATTTTATTGATGATGAAAACTCTAAGGATCTCTTTTTAGGATATGCTGTAGCGGGTTCAAGATTAAAAAAGCAACTTGATGAAATGAATATTTCGGTTAACGAAGAACATCCGTTATTTGTTTATCTTCCTTGTGGGGTTGGTGGAGGACCCGGAGGAATCACGTTTGGTTTAAAAATGGAATTTGGTGAACATGTTCATTGTTTTTTTGCAGAACCGACACATTCGCCATGTTTTTTAATCGGTCAAATGACAGGGTTACAAGATAAAATTTCAGTACAGGAGCTTGGTATTGACAATATTACTGATGCTGATGGATTAGCAGTTGGCAGACCTTCGAGTTTTGTTGGCAACATGATTGGTCATCAGCTGAGCGGCTGCTATACCATTCAAGACGAGAGACTATATTCTTTCCTCCGAACACTTGCAGATCAGGAAAATATTTACTTTGAGCCATCTGCACTTGCAGGTTTTTATGGGCCTATTCAGCTCCATTCTCACCGGGATGGTCAAGAATACGTAACGAAACATAAATTGCAGGAAAAAATGGAAAGTGGATCACATATTGTATGGGGAACTGGGGGGAATATGGTTCCGAGTGAAGTGATGAAGGAATATTACCAAAAAGGGTTTACAATAAATTAATCAGCTACAAATTTTAAAAGGGGGCTGACCTATAAGAACTTTGCTTTACGTCTTTCTGGTTGTGGAGTGTGTCGAGCGGTGTCGGCTCGCGAGTATATTTTAATTTCTGTGAAATTCCGGCAAAAATTCGTGAAATTATGATAAATTCTCGTGAAATTATTAGTAAATCTCGTGAAATTATCTGTAAATAAGTGAATTTATTTCGTGTTTGGTCTTCCAGGCATTAAAACAGCTGCTCAAAAGCATCCAAATAACCTTCGACATTCAAAATAAGAACAGTTTTGTTTCAAAACTTTACATGATTCCATAAAAAAAGAGGATGACGAGCAAGTTTTGGTCATCCTCTTTAAAGTTCAATCAAGACTCTATGAGATACTAAGATGATCATACACCGCTTTGTTCCCTGTATGTTCAAACAGCTTAATAATGGAAGCGGCGAGTAACGCGGTGCCATTTATTATAGAGTCGTGATTGAAAGTCATAGTTGGATGGTGGAGTCCTGGCTTTAGATCAGTTCCTAACCCAATCATTGTTGCTTTTAAATTAGGATACTCGGTCGTATAAAAATGAAAATCTTCTCCGCCAGGTGTGACAGGAGGAGGGACAAGTGCTTCAGTTCCAAGGATATCAGTAATAACAGAACTAATAATAGCCTCCATTTCAGTGCTCCGATTTGCTGCAGCCATTTGAGCACTAATTTCTAAATTCACTTCTGCACCATTGGCTTTACCAGCATATAAAACCGCAGAATTTACTTTCCTAAGGAGTTCTTCCATGGATTTGTTTGTTTGTGACCGTACATCTATACAAAATGTAGCTTCATCCGGAATAATATTGATATTACTTCCACCTGCATGGACCTGAGTAACCTTAACTGAGCTAGGTATTGTAGGATCTACTTTTACAGCGTTAACAGCAGAGATTATGGAACCTAATGAATCAATAACGTTAATTCCATAATTGGGTCTTGAACCATGTGCCTGAACCCCTTTTATCGTTCCTTTTAAAAGAGCAGCTGCACCATGATAAATGGCGGGTGATGCTTGTGACATATTCATTTCTATTTTGGGGCGAACATGGATACCGAGCAAATAATCGACATTATCTATGGCTTTATTTTGAATTAGAGCCAATGCGCCTTTTCCAGTCTCTTCTGCGGGCTGAAAAATAAATTTCACATTTCCTGACAACGGTTTAAAGCCCAATTGTTTTAAACAATGAGCTGCGGCTAAAGTCATTGTCATATGGGCATCATGCCCACATGAATGATTGGCTTTCCACTTTCCATCAACATTCTGCCATAAAGCATCCATGTCAGCTCGAAGTGCTATTGTTCTTCCATTTTCTTCACCGTACCAATTTAAGACAACACCACAATGATTTTCAAATGTTTCAACTTCAAAATCTAATTTTTGAGCTTCCTTTAGGATAAATTCCTTTGTTTTTTCTTCTTTCCAACTAACCTCTGGATTTGTATTTAAATAGTTAAATATATCAAAAATGAGTTGGCTTTTATGATTTGTCCAGCGTTTTATAGCTTTCATTTAAATTCACCCCTGATTTTTCAAAGACATAATAGCCAATTTCCGTGTCTAATAAAACACCCCTTAAGATGTAATCGTTAGAGAGAAGTTTTGTAACTGCATTTCTAATCTCCATTCGCCAGTTGAAGGCTGTTTCAGGGGATATTTTTTTCAGTCTTTGAATCTGTTTAGGTACGGGAACTAAAACTCCACTTTCATCAGAAAGTTTTTTAATACTCTCTGCATGTGGTATTTCTCCATTTAGTGAGAAATTTAAAAATAAGGGATAGTTATTCCACCGAGGTGAAGTGTTTTTTTGTCCTTTAGAAGCCTCAATAACAACAGGAGATTGCAGTTCCCATTCCAACAGGAATCGATCAGAAGGCGTACCCTTGTTAAGCTTGTCATTCATCTCGCCATAATAGGATTTGATATACGTTTTTACATGACCACCTAGCTTTGTAAGGTTAAGATAACCATTCTTAATTTCTAACGGGTCAAAGGTCCAATTCATTCTTTCGTAGCCCTTATCTATGGCCCATTCCCTTTGTTTAAACTTTAATTTTTCACCTAGTTTTTGATTCTGATAGTCAGGATGTATAGCCATCATGTGTGAAACTAAATAAGGTTTTGGATGTGTTTCACTAATACCGGGAAAACCATAACAAAAACCGATTAAACGTTCATCTTCCAGAACACCAATTACACAACCTCCGTTATGAATGGCAGCTACTAAGTGGGGAAGAGAAGATATCACTTCTTTTCCCCATGTTTCCATTTGAAGTTTAACTGCTTCCTGTAAATGATGCAGTTCTTTTATTTCTTTAAACTGATATGTTTTTAGCATATTCAGACTCCCGTCGTAACACTCTCCCAGCGGTTACCCCTAAATAATTTCCGTTCTCAGCTGCTAATTGACCATTAACAAAAACATAGTGAATTCCAGTTGGTTCCTGTAACGGGTCTTCATAAGTAGCATTATCCTGTATAGTTTGCGGATCAAAAATAACAATATCTGCTGCATAACCTTCTCGCAGGAGACCTCTATTTTTCAAACGCAGCAATTGGGAAGGTGCACCGGTCATTTTCCGTATGGCTTGTTCAAGTGTAAGGGCTTGTTTCTCTCTGACAAAGTGTCCCAACACTCTTGGATACGTCCCATACAATCGTGGGTGAGGTTTACCTCCGAAGATTCCGTCCGAACCTACAATTTGCAAAGGATGCTTCATACCACCCGTAATAACTTCTTCATCACCCCAATGAATAAGCATAGTAATTCCGCCATTTTCTTCAAGGAGGAGTTTGAATGCAGCATCAGCAGGTTCAAGATTTAATGATTCAGCTATTTTAATCATGTTCTTCCCTTCCACCCAGCGATTGTTTTCTGTTGTAACAGAAGTAAGGACTATATTCTCCCATCCGCAATTCAACACCCAATTTTCAAAGTCTGAGTTATTTTTAAAATCATCTTTTATCCTAGCCTGTACTTCGGAATCCTTTAATTTTTCAAGCAAGTTTGAAGTTCCGCCCGAATGCATCCATGGAGGTAAGATAGCATGAAAAACGGTTGACCCGGCTGTATAAGGGTATTGGTCAAACGTTACTTCTATCCCTTCATTCCTTGCTTCATCCATTCTGATAAGAGCCTGTTCATATTTTTTACGATTCACTTTTCCTGCAACTTTAAAATGGGAAACATGAAGTCTCACACCCGACTGTCTTGCCACATCAATGACTTCCTCTAGTGCTTCCAAAGACTTATTACTTTCATTACGAATGTGGACAACAAAACAACCATCATATTTTGAGGCGCCTTTGCAGATTTCAATCAGTTCTTCTTTGCATGAGTAAACGTTTGGAGGGTAGACAAGTCCGGATGAAAGACCGACAGCGCCTTGTTTCATCCCTTCTTCAACCAACTCCCTCATTTGAATCATTTCTTCTGTGGTGGCTTTTCTTCCGTCAAAGCCCATAACTAATGTACGTACAGCCCCGTGAGGAACGAGGTAAGTGGCATTCCCGGCTATATCTGAGTGATCTAAAAAATTTAGGTATTCTTCAATTGTATTCCAAGGCCAATCTCCTATATCACCGTTTAACCCTTTAAGTTGCTTCTGCCAAAGAGGTTTGGTTGTTTCAGATACTGGAGCTACTGAAATACCATCCTGTCCAAATAACTCTGTAGTAACTCCTTGTAAAACTTTGATTTTATGAATTTCAGGTTTCGTACAAAGAAGGTCTGAATGAACGTGCGTGTCAATAAAACCGGGAGTTACAGCAAGTTTTTCTGCCTGAATCACTTGTTTTGCATTCTCACTGGATAAATCACCAATTCTGCTAATGATACCGTCTTTAATTCCAATATCAGATTTTGTCCAAGGATTTTCCGTTCCGTCATAAACATGTCCATTTTTAATAATATAATCTAACATAGATAAACCTCCTGTTATTTAATAGATAGACTTTTCTTTTGAGAATGATTCGGTTTCCAGCCTATATTTCTCCATTACTTTTTCGTTGATCTCATATCCTATTCCATAACCATCAGGAACAGCTAATGTTCCAGGACGAAGGAAATCAACCTCTGGTGTAACAATATCTGTTTCCCAATACCGGTTTGAGGCAGAAGTGTCACCAGGAATAAGAAAATTATCCAATGATGAAAGTGCAATGTTATGGGCACGTCCGATACCTGCCTCAAGCATGCCGCCACACCATACGGGGATTCCATTACTCTTACATAAATCGTGTATTTTTACTGCCTCTGCCAAACCACCAACGCGTCCAATTTTAATGTTGATTATTTTACAAGCTCCAATTTCAATTGCTTTTCTTGCATCTTCATAGGAATGGATACTTTCATCCAAGCAGATAGGTGTTGAGAGTTCACTTTGCAATTTCACGTGATCAATAATGTCATCATGAGCAAGTGGCTGCTCAATCATCATTAAATGAAAAGGATCAAGTTGTCTTAACAAATGGATATCTTCAAGGGTATAAGCAGAGTTTGCATCAGCCATGAGCGGGATATCAGACCCGAACCGGTCCCTTATAGCTGCTATCGGTTCTAAGTCGAAACCAGGTTTAATCTTCAGCTTGATCTTTTTATAGCCCTGATTAATAAATGTTTCTACCTTCTCTAAAACTTCAGGTATTCCGGGCTCAATCCCAATACTTACACCTACATCAATTTCTTTCTTGGTTCCCCCTAAGGCTTCAGAAAGAGATATTCCTTTTTTCTTGCAATACAAGTCCCATACAGCACCTTCAATCGCAGCTTTTGCCATTTGATTACGACGAATGGGTTTAAAAATAGACTGCAATTGTTCGGGATGATCGATCCCATCAAGTTTCAGGAGCTTAGGGATGAAGAATTCTTTAAGCATATATTTTACAGTGTCAGTTGTTTCTTCATTATAGATAGGGAAAGGCAATGATACACTCTCCCCATATCCTGTTTGACCTTCACCATTCACACATACCACCAAAAAATCTTTGTAGGTCAATCTTCCAAAACTTGTTTCAAAAGGTGTTTTTAAAGGCATTTTTAACCGATGCAGATCGATGTTTTCAATTTCCATGAGTGTATTCCTTTCATTGAGCTAATCTTAATCCGGTTTTACAAAAGGGGAGAAGTCTTGGCTTATATTCTCGTATTCTTCCAATCTCTTTTGTACTTCATCCCATCCAGTAACGGCTACTCCGTTAACTAATACATTGAGAAGTGAAAAAATAATAGGCATCCCTTTCAAAGCAGATGGGGAAGGGGTCTCCACTTTCAATATATAATCTGCATGAATACCAACCGGTGAAAGTTCGTCATCTGTTATAGCGAGTATAGTTGCTCCTTTTTTCTTGGCTGCTTTAACAAAGGTTACGGTCTCTTGTGTATAGCGAGGGAGGGAGAATGCGATTACTAAACTTTTATCTGTAATCTGTGATATTAAATAGATCGCATCATCTGTATCACCTCGATACATTTGGGTTTTGCCAATCACGACATTCAAACTGAATGTGAGCCAGCTAGCTGGTGCATGTGAACTTCTGAATCCCACTACAAAACGGTTCTCTGAATCTATTATTTTTTTAATAATAGACTGTAAGTATTCTTCATTTATAGAAGAAGATAGTTTGCTGATATAAGCTATGTCTTCAGTCAGTGTGTGTTCTACAAGATGATTGCTTTGTATGATTGAACCAGTGGAATTCAGATAGTTTTCTAGTGGTGCCTTTTGTTTTTCGCTTAAAACGGTGTCTTGGATCAGTTTTTGCAGATCGCTGTAACCGGAAAATCCAAGGTTGTAGCAAAAACGTATTACCGTCGATTCACTCGTGTTAGTTATATCTCCTAGTTCCTTAGCTGTATAAAAAGCAACTTTTTCGGTATTGTCACTTATATATTTAGCAACGATTTGTTGCCTTTTTGTTAATTGTTCGAAGTTAATTCTGATTCTTTCTTTAAGCTGTTTCATGTTGGTTTATTACCTCTCTATATTCATCCAATAGCTTTCTTAATAGTTGAGCTGTTTTTTTGCATACCCCAGAATTTATTAATAATTTGTTGAGACGGTTGAGGCGTCAAATAGCTTACTATTATCATGATTAGAATGGAAAGTCCTGTAGCTGTCACAATAGTTTGCATTCCGAATGGATTGGGATACAACTCGCCAAGAACAACATAGCTAATTAATCCTGCGTACATTGAAACGATTGCCCCCCATGTAGTGGCCCTCTTCCAATATAGACCAAAAACAATAGGAGCAAAAAAAGTAGCCTCAAGACCACCGATTGCATACACCACAAGGTATTGCAGATAGTCGGGTGGGGTTAGGGCAAATAAAACGACACCAACTCCGATAATGAGCGTAGTAAAATAGGAAAGCTTTGAAATCTTCTTTTCACTAGCATTTGGATTGATATAGTTTAAATAAATATCTTTAACAACTGAAGCACTGGTAACGAGCAGCATAGAGTTGACTGTTGACATAATAGCTGCAAGTGGTGCTGATAAAACGATTCCAGCTACCCATCCTGGCATAATATCCAGTATTAATGTTGGTAATGCCATGTCCGGTACTGAAATATCTGGATATAATACCTTTACGAATGGACCGAGAGTAGCGAATCCGATACTAAATAATGCCATAACTAATCCGCTGTAGATAATCGATTTATGCATGGATTCCGTATTTTTAAAGGTCATTCCTCTAACGGAAGCATGCGGTAATCCAATGGCAGCAATTCCGAAAAGCATGAAATAAGAAAAAAGCATTAATGGGGTTGCTCCAGAAGGTCCTGGCAATTCAACCATCTCAGGATGTTCCGTAGCCAGCTTGCCAATTAAACCGCTAAATCCTTCCGTTTTAACCAAAAAGAATATCCAAAGGAGGACTCCTCCAAAGATCATGATGATACCCTGGATCGCATCGGTTATTGCCACTGCTCTAAAACCGCCGTAGACTGTATAAAGAACAACTGCCAATCCAAATATTATTAATCCTGTTTTATAAGGTAATCCTGTAATAGACTCAAGAATCCTTGCGCCACCTACAAACTGCGCGACCATATAAGCACTGATGAAAAGAATAACTCCTATTGAACTGCCTAATACAACGGCTTTACTTTGATACCTTTCCCTAAAAAAGTCCGTTAAAGTGACCGCATTAATTTTTCTCGCCACAATAGCAAACTTCTTCCCGAGAATTCCTAGAATATAAACACCCATTCCTACTTGTGTAAGTAAAATAAGCACCCAGCTAAATCCGGAATTATAGGCCACTCCCGGAGAGCCAATAAAAGTACCCGCACTAGCTGCTGAAGCTAAAAGAGTAAAGGTTAACACAAATGGGCCTAGAGAGCGTCCACCTATAAAGTAGTCCTCCTGGAAACTAGTGGTTTTAACTTTTATATATTTATGGAGTATACCTCCAATTAAAAATGTAACAATTAAAGAAAGAACTATCGGTATGAGAACATCCCATTTCATTTAAAGAACACCTACCTTTCATCCTCAGCTTCAATAGACATATCTTTAAAAAATACCTTGATCATAAAATAGGGAAGAATACAAAAAACAATGGTTCCGACTAAACATCCCCAGAAGAACCAAGCAGGAAAACCAAGAATATATCTCATTGATTCAGCCGATTTATTAAGTCCAAACCATAAAGAAATACCACCGACTAGAAGGATGTTGACAACAAACAAGCCTAAAGTAGCCCACATTTCCTTGTTACATTGTGCGAATCGGGGATCTTCTACGAATTCTTCTTGTTCTCTCAAAATGCATTACCTCCTTTATTTTGATGTAAAAACTTCATAAATATTTAATTTTGAAGTCTTCGCTTCAAGTAAAGTATAGCGAGGCAAATTATGTAAAGTCAATATATTATTTAAAAATTTTGAAAATTATAATAGTAATTAACCATTAGAAAAAGTTACTCTACCAAAAGGCTTTTTAAAATGATGTCTCTATGAATCAAATCACTGGCTATGAACCAAAAGCGGCACTCTATGAACTGAAACTGCCATCCTATGAACCAAACGTCAAAGTGACTGAGCCAAATGCAATTTTTACTTGTGTGTCATGGTCATTCTGTTTACATGAGAAACATATATATGTACATATTTTTAATCCTACAAAAGGGAGTTCATGGAATGAGCGAACAATTCGTATGTTATTCTTGTTCTGCACGGTACGATGTAACAGAGCTTGTATGGCGATGTAAATGTGGAGGTATGTTAGATCTAGTAAAAGAAAAAGTTGTGTTTCATCCATCCCGGCTGCAAAATAAGATCCCAACGATGTGGATATACCAGGATGTTCTGCCGTTTCAATCGGACATCTGGAAATCCGTTTCGATGGGGGAAGGAAACACGCCGCTAATTTGTATTAGACGAAAAAGAACCGAATACCTTTGTAAAAGTCGATTATATGATGCCAACCTTATCTTTTAAAGATCGCGGTGCAGCCGTATTGATTGCAAAAGCAAAAGAACTGGGTGTGACGAAAGTGATCGCAGATAGCAGCGGCAACGCCGGAACATCCATTGCCGCATACGCAAAACGTGCTGGCATAACTTGTGATGTTTTTCTCAGTGATACAACGTCTCCGAAAAAAATCGCTCAAATCCAAGCACATGGCGCAATGATCCGGGCAATTAAAGGAAGCCGCGAAGACGTGGCCACCGCCGCGCAACAAGCAGTAACAAAAGAGGGAACGTTTTATGCGAGCCATGTGTACAATCCTTTCTTCTATGAAGGCACAAAAACATATGCTTATGAAATTTGGGAACAACTGCAGTTCGTTCCGGATACGCTCATAATCCCTGTTGGCAATGGAACGTTGTTATTAGGAGCTTACTACGGATTCAAGGAGTTGAAGGAAAGTGGAGTAACAAATAAAATGCCGAAAATCGTCGCGGTACAAGCAGAAAACTGTGCACCGTTAGCCAGCGCGTTTATTACCAATCAAGGAGTAGCTGAAGTAAAGAACAATGGGACTTTGGCAGAAGGAATCGCCATTGCAAAACCCGCCCGTTCTGCACAAATTCTAGAAGCAGTCAAAGCAACAAATGGTGAGTTCATCACCACTTCTGAGAAAGAGATCGTTCATGCCCGTGTCGAACTCGCTAGCAAAGGATTCTATGTAGAACCAACAACAGCTGCTAACTATGCAGGTTATTTAAAATATAATCGTTCATCTGTTGAGAAGACTGTGATTCCTTTATGTGGTGCAGGAATTAAAACTAATTAACAGGGTCAAAACGAAAAAAGTAAACCGGGCATTTTAGCCGGTTTTTTTAGTTGTAATATATTGGACAAACCTGGGTCATCAAAATTTCCACCTGAGATAAACATTAAGCAATTAATATTGATTAAAAGTTTTTTTATACAAGAATAACAATTTTAAGCATTCTGACAATTAGGGATAAAAAGGTTTTTATATTACGATTTCGTGACTATTGTAACAAATGTGCAAAATAACTATAAGAATTTTCAAGTCTATCCTTTAATATGTAAATACTTGTGCTATAATAATTTATTGTAAATCAAGTAATGGAGGAACCCATGGAAGAGACAATTAACTTGAAAGAACTTTTTGCTATATTACGAAAACGACTATGGCTTATCATATCTTTAACGGTAATTGCAGCAGTGACTGCCGGAGTAATCAGCTTTTATTTCCTGACTCCCATCTACCAAGCTTCAACTCAGCTTCTGGTAAACCAATCAAAGGAAGATAAGCAAATTGATATAAATCAAGTACAGACAAACTTGGACTTAATTAATACTTACAATGTTATTATGAAAAGTCCGGTCATCTTAGAAAAAGTTATTGCACAAATGAATTTGGATACTACCGTCGGCCAAATAAACGAACAGATCACAGTTAGTTCAAAAGAAAATTCACAAGTAGTAGAGGTTTCGGTTGAGGATAAAGACCCTGCGCAGGCTGTTCAATTAGCTAACACAATCGGAGATGTCTTTAAGAAAGAAATCGTTACAATTATGAACGTAGATAATGTAAGTATTCTTTCAAAAGCACAATTAGCCGAAGATCCTAGCCCGATTAAGCCGAAACCATTACTGAACATTGCAATTGCACTTGTAGTAGGGTTAATGGCTGGAGTAGGACTAGCTTTCTTACTAGAGTATATGGATACAACAATTAAAACCGAGCAAGATATCGAGAACGTTCTAGGGCTGCCGGTTTTAGGAACGATTAGTGAGTTCCAACCCGAAAAAAAGAGAAACAAAAAAGAAGCTGCGCTTGAAAAAGGAGGTTCGCTTAATGTTTAAGAGTAAGAAAAAGCTAAATAATCAAAGATTGTTAGTAGCTGACTTAAACAGCAAATCTCCTGTATTCGAATCATATAGAACACTTCGAACAAATATACAGTTTGCAAGTGTCGATCAAGACATAAAAAAGATTGTCATCACGTCACCAAAGCCTGGTGAAGGGAAATCAACAACAGTTGCTAACCTTGCGATTGCTTTTGCACAGCAAGGAAAAAAAGTCTTGCTGATTGATGCAGACTTAAGAAAACCGACAGTCGCAAATACATTCAGTCTTCCAAACACTTCTGGTCTGACAAATGTTTTATCACGCCAGTCAAAAATTGAACAAGTGATCCAACAAACGGCGGTTGAAAATCTTCATATTCTGACGTCGGGTCCAATACCTCCAAACCCATCAGAATTATTAGGGTCTAACAGCATGAAAGAGCTTGTTGCAAAAGCTGAAAATGAATTCGACATTATTCTATTCGACAGTCCGCCTGTACTTGCAGTAACGGATGCGCAAGTTCTAACGAATCTATCGGACGGTACCATCTTAGTAGTTAGAAGTGGATCAACTGATCAAGATGCTGCAAAGAAAGCGAAAGATTTACTTCAAGTTGGGAAAAGCAGATTATTAGGTGTTGTACTGAACGGTAAAAATCAAAAGCAGGAACAGTATTACTATTATTACTAATAAAAAGGAGAATTAGTCAAGATTCGACAAATTCTCCCTGTTTTACCATTAACCAAACTATGGTAGGATACTTTTAGATGTAAAAATAATGCAAAAGTCCTTCTTTAAAATCCACTACTTCTTCAAATATCCTGCTTTCTGAAATAACTTTTAAAGAAAGAGGGTGAATGAATGATAGATATACATTGTCATATACTACCGGGCCTTGATGATGGACCAGCTCGTATGGAAGAGTCCATTGAAATGGCTAAAAATGCGGTAGAAAACGGTATATCAACTATTTTAGCTACCCCACATTACAACAGAAGATTCATAAATACTAAAAATGAGATCATAGCAAAAACTGAAGAACTCAATCGCACATTAAAGGACATGAATATACCCCTATGTGTTTTGTCAGGGCAGGAGATCAGACTTTTTGGAGAAATGCTGGAAACATACGACAAGGATGAGTTGCTATCTGTTAATAACAACGGGAACTACATTTTTGTAGAATTCCCTGCGAATCATGTGCCGAACTATGCAGAAAGATTGTTTTTTGACTCGCAGCTAAAAGGTTTAACTCCGGTTATCGTTCACCCGGAACGCAACAGCTATTTTATGGAGCAGCCAGACGCTCTTTTTAATTTTGTGAAAAACGGCACATTAACTCAAGTAACCGCCAGCTCTTATATCGGCAGGTCAGGAAGAAAAGTTAAGTCTTTTACACAAAAAATTATCGAAAGTAATTTAACACACTTTATCGCGAGCGATGCACATGACACAGTCAAAAGACCATTTGCATTAAGAGAAGCTTATGAGCAAGTTCAAAAAGAGTATGGAACTCATCTAAGATACTTTTTCGAGGAAAACGCACGGCTTCTGACCGTTGGGGATTCGGTTATGAAAGAAGAGCCTAACAATATTATGAATCAAACTTTTTTTAGTAAAATTATTAATAGATTTTAGGGGGAAAAACGAATATGGGAGTAAAAGAACTGAGTCAGGTATTTGTTGAAAGACAAATAAGAGAAGAAATTAATCAAAAAGAGAAAAATGAAAAATGTGGTTACAAAAATATTAAAGTTATCTTTGACTGGATAGCAGCTTTTTTGGGTCTTATTTTTTTCCTCCCTATTCTAGCTCTTTTTTCGATTTTAATAAAAATAGAATCAAGAGGACCAGTGTTTTATACCCAAGAACGAGTTGGTTTAAATGGAGAGATATTTCTAATATATAAATTAAGATCTATGTTTGTAAACGCTGAAGAACAAGGTCCACAATGGGCAAAGAAAAATGATACCCGAATTACTCGAGTAGGAATGTTTATTCGTAAAACAAGAATAGATGAAATTCCTCAATTTATTAATATATTAAAAGGGGAAATGAGTTTAATAGGACCAAGACCTGAAAGGCCGTTTTTTACACAGCAATTTAACAATGAAATACCTGGTTTTAATGAAAGGATAAAGGTTAAACCCGGACTGACTGGATGGGCTCAGGTAAATGGTGGATATGAAATTAATCCAAAAGAAAAATTAGAGTTAGATTTATTTTATATTAATAACGTCTCACTTTATTTAGATTTTCACATTTTAATAAAAACCTTTAATGTGATAGTAACCGGAAATGGCGCTAGGTAATTTTCATTTGAGAGAAAGAGAGGAAGAACACTATTTTTAAAAACATAAACACTACTAACACACAACCTTTACTCATTTTGAAAAGTTTAATTATAATTGTTCTTTCTTTTAGTTTATCTTTTCAAATGCAAGATCCAGCGGCATTTGAAGTAATTGTGCTTTTTTTATTAACTTTTATTTTACTCAATAATATAAAGTTTCAACTTGTAAATGAAGATAAATTTATCTTTTTCTTATTATATGTATTTGCCTTACTTAGCATTTTTACTGTTTTGGTGGCTGAAGATAAATTTGCTAGTTTCATATGGAACGCTATCACCATCCTTCTCATAGTAGCAATGATTCTGATTAGGGTAGTACTAGAGGAAGTCGAATATATTAAAAAAATATTAATAGGATATATTTATGGTGGAGTTCTAACAAGTTTTATATCTTTAGTGAGTTATTTAATCGAGACTCCATTTTCTAATAAAGTAATTAAATTTGATATTAGACTCAGTGGTTTTTTTCAAGATCCTAATGTTTTTAGTCCGTTTTTAATCCCTATCATTATTTTATTACTTGAAGATATTAAATCGAATTTTTTATTTAAAAAAAAGTTTCTTTTGAAACTCACCTCGATTTTAATAGTCCTCATTGCTATTACATTGGCTATGTCTAGGGCTGCTTGGGTTAATCTATTTATTAGTTTTATACTTTATATGTTAATGAAAGTATACAAGAATAAAAAATTATTGCTTAAACTTATCCCTGTTACCTTCTTTTTAAGCGTAATTATTATTTATATTTTTAATATAAATAGTAATCTTCAAGTTTTTGATCAATTAATGAATAGAATTCAATTACAAAATTACGATTCAGAAAGATTAAATTCTCAAACCCATGCTTTAAGTGTAACAGGTGAACATTTATTTACAGGAATTGGACCGGGTCAATTTATTTCTACTTATAATCTATCACCACATAATACGTTATTAAGACTTGCGGCTGAAACAGGAATCTTTACTTTAATAATTTATTTATGCTTATTTTTTTATTTGGTTATTAAGTTAATAAAGATATCAATATTAAATTATAAATTTAATCTTCCCCTGGTGATTTTAGTAGTTTTAATAGGAACCTTTGTAAACTCTTTAGTGGTAGATATCTTACATTGGCGACACTATTGGTTCTTACTTGGTTTAGGCTGGGTTTGTATTGTTCATTATAGAAAGTTGATTTTAAAAAAAGAAAGAGAGAAGTTTAGATTATGAATGATGTTAAAAGTCAGAAAGAGGGCATGCTAATAATATCTCTCGATTTTGAACTTTATTGGGGAATGTTTGATAAAGTTTCTCTTGAAGAATATAGAGAAAATTTAGAGGGGGTTTATGTAGCAATACCTAAAATACTAGAGATTTTTAAAAGATATGATATTCATGCAACTTGGGCTATAGTTGGTTTTTTGTTTTACGATGGATTAATTGATTTAAAAAAGAGTTTACCATTTGAAAAACCCAACTACTCTAATCCTGAGAATAATTCCTATATATATATCAATAAAAATTTTGAAAATATTAATATGAATAACTCCCTTCATTTTTCAAGATCACTAATTGAAAAAATAAAAAAAACACCTTCACAGGAAATAGGATCTCATACATTCTCACATTTCTATTGTTTAGAGGATGGACAGAACGAATTTTCTTTTACTAAAGATATAGAAACCACTATCCAAACTTTTAATGAGAATGGTTTGACATGTAAAAGTGTAGTCTTTCCGAGAAATCAAATTAATAAAGAATATCTTAAGATTTGTAATAATTATGGAATAACATCATATAGAGGTACCGAACCTAATTTTATTTACAAAGCTAAAAATGAGATTGAAAAAAATAATAAACTTAAACGTATTTTGCGGTTCTTAGATTCATATTTAAACTTATTTGGTCATAATACCTTCTCATTGACTAATGTAACTAAAAATATTCCCATAAATGTACCATCAAGTCGTTTCTTACGTCCTTATTCGAAGAGTCTTAAAGCATTTGAAAAATATAAAGTTAACCGTATAAAGAAGGACATGGAGTATGCCGCTAGAAACGGTAATGCTTACCATATATGGTGGCACCCACATAACTTTGGAAAAAATGTTGAGGAAAATCTTAATAACTTAATAGAGATTCTAGACCAATTTCTATATTTAAAAGAAAAATATAATATGAAAAGTGCCAATATGAGTGAGGTATCTCAAAAAGTCATGGAGGAAATAAGAATTGAGTCCGGATTCTAGAAAAGTCGGGGGCCAGTTTGCGAAAGGTTCTATTATAGGAATATTAATGGTTGTTATTGGGTATGGCACACAATACATTTTTAATATTCTCACTATAAGATTATTGAATCCCTATGACGCTGGGGTGTTTTTCACTTATTTTTCTATACTTTCCTTTTTAGCGATTTTTTCAAGGTATGGCTTGGATAGGCTGGGCTTAAGGAAAATAGCTATTTTTCAAAGAAAAAATAATATCCATTTAATAAGAACATTGTTTAAAAAATATAGTCTTTTTATAGTTTCTCTTTCTCTATTTTTATCTATATTAATGTTATTTTTTAAAGAATTAATTTTCTTAAGAGTTGATCATAATTCAAACTTTGCGTATGTTTTTTTGATATTAAGTCTTCCAGGTTTTTCTTTAGTATTTGCTATAGGACAATATTTAAGGGCTATAAAAAAAGTAGGCAAATCATCATTGGTACATCTAGTATTATTTTATGGAATCATAATAACTTTATTACTTTTTCTTTTACCTTTTAAAAGTATTAATATTAATCTTTTATCAATATGCTTTTTTATCAGTTCCATCATCACTCCTATAATTGGAATAACTATCTTTAATAGAAATTTAAAAATATCTCAATTTAATGATAATGCAGAAAATTTTTCACTAAAAAAATCACTTAAAGAAGCTCCTGGTATTCTAGGAGTGAACTTTTTAACTTATGTTATCACTGGAATTGATATACTCATTATTGGGTTTTTAGCATCTAAGCCTGAGGTGGCATATTATTCTGCTGCAGCAAGAACAGTACTAGTTGGTTCCATAGCTTTAGTCGGAGTAAATAGTATTATGGCCCCGTTAGTAGCGAGTGCTTATGATTCTGGAGATAAAAAGCAGTTAATCGAGATAATCGGAATGTCCGCTCGTTGGTGCTTAACTTTAGCTAGTATAAGTTCGGTCATCTTATTTTTCACAAGCGATTTTATTTTCCAACTGTTTGGATTTGAATCCAACTCTGCAATTTTATACATGTATATCTTACTTATTTCACAGATAGTTAATTCCAGTACAGGCTCAGTTTCCCTAGTACTTCAAATGACAAATAATGAAAAAGGAATAGCTTATATACTAACTATTATCGTGTTGTTAATGTTACCATCCTATCTTTTACTAGTTTCTTTTTATGGTGGGATTGGAGCAGCTCTTGTTACCGCCATTGGACAAATTTGTTGGAATATTGGGATGGTTATATATGCAAGAAAAAAATTAGGTTTTAAAACATATGCAAACAATAAGTTCAAAGTATCAATTTATGTAGCTATAAATCTAATTTTAAGTATAGTTTTTCACAAATATCATATTTCTTTAATAACATTTATTGTTCTATTTATATTCACAACTCCAATTATTGGTTGGAAATTCCTTTTGTTAGAAGATGACAGGCTATTAATAAAAAATTTATTAAAGAAAAAAAGAGGTTTGCATGAAAAAATTTAAATTATTATTAATTAATTTAGGCTTGTTTTTTAGCCCACTAACATGGTACTTAATATTTAAAAAAATTCTGTTTTTTGTTTATCAATATTCTTATCCTTACCATAAAATAAAAAATATTTCTTCATGTATTATACATCCAAGTGTATCAATAAAAGACCCTGAAAATATAAGAATGGGAAAAAATATTCGTATACAAAACAATTGTATATTATGGGCCGGGGTTGGAAAAATCCACATTGGTAACAATACTGGTATGGGTCCTGGAACATTTATTTTTGGATCTAATCATGGAATGAAACCTGGAGTTTTATATATAAATCAACAATCAACCCCTAAAACTGTATATATAGGAGAAAATGTTTGGATCGGATCTAATTGTGTAATTTTACCAGGTGTTACCATTGGTAATAATTCTGTAATTGGTGCAGGTAGTGTCGTTACAAAATCAATACCAGAAAATGCAATTGCATTAGGTAACCCTGCAAAAGTAGTTCGATTTAAGTAATAACAGAAGGTGAATTAATGAAAAGTATAAAGAAAATAGCTTTTATAGCAACTGTTTACCGTCACTTGGAAGCCTTTCATTTACCTTATATTAAAATTTTGCAAGAAATGGGATATGAATTGCATGTGTATGGTTCGTTTGATAGAGGAAAAACTAGTTTGTTAAACATGAATGTTATTTGTCATGATGTTGATTTTAGTAGAAATCCATTTAGTTTTAATAATGTTAAAGCATTACGCAATCTAATTAATAGTTTTCGCAAAAATAAATATTCTATGATTCATGTTCATACTCCTATAGCAAGTTTTCTTGTTCGAATTGCTGCAAAGGTAACTAATACTCAGAATGTAATATATACAGCACATGGATTTCACTTTTTTAAGAGCGCGCCAATAATAAATTGGATTCTTTATTATCCACTTGAACGATTTATGGCAAAGTTCACCAGAATTCTCATTACAATTAATAAAGAAGACTATTGTAGAGCTAGAAATTTTATTTCTGATAACAGAGTGCGTTATGTAAAAGGTGTAGGTGTAGATACATCTTATTATTCACTTGCTCATAACAACAGCACCAAACTAAGAAAACAGCTTGGTTTAAGAAAAAATGATTTTGTTATAATTTGTATAGCTGAATTAAATAATAATAAAAACCATATTCAACTTATCAATGCTATTAAAATAGTAAAACAAAAACATAATAATATTAAATGTTTATTAGTTGGTTATGGAGAGAATGAACAAGAGTTGAAATATATCGTTCAAAAGGAAAACCTCCATGAAGAGATAAAGTTTTTAGGTTTTCGAACAGACATATCTAGTTTATTGAAAGTATCTAACATTAAAGTATTGTTATCAAAAAGAGAAGGCTTACCCAAATCAATAATAGAGGCTATGGCATCCTCAAAACCAATTCTTGCTACTAATATCAGAGGTAATCGAGATTTAGTCTCCAATGGTATAAATGGTTACTTAGTTCCTGTTGGAGCAGATGAAATAACAGCTAAGAAAATTTGTACTCTTTTAGAAGATAATAATAAAATAAATGTTATGGGTCAAAAAAGTAAAGAGAAAGCTAATGAGTATGACTTAAATAGTATAAAACAAGACATGAAAGAGATTTATAAAGAAGTTCTTAAGTAAATTGTTGAATGATAATTATGATTATTAACCAAAGAAATATATTTATTATTATTGCCCACAGGCAACCTGAACCAAAGGGTTGATTGTTCTTCATGAGTACCACCAAAATCTTAGTATATTATTACTACTATAATACATGGAGGTTAATATGCAAATACTTGTTACTGGGGGAACGGGTTATATTGGATCTCATACATGCGTAGAACTATTAAAAGCGGGGTATGAAGTTGTTGTTTTGGATAACCTTTCTAATAGTAATCTCATTGCCCTAGATAGGGTTAAAGAAATTACAGGAAAAGAAATTAAATTTTACAAAGCAGATTTACTTAACAAAGATGAAATATCAGCTGTTTTTCACCAAAATAATATTGAAGCAGTAATACATTTTGCTGGTTTAAAGGCTGTTGGAGAGTCAAATAGAATACCCCTTAAATATTATCAAAATAATATTACTGGGACACTTAATCTTTGTGAAATAATGGGGAATTTCGGGGTGAAAAGGTTAGTTTTTAGTTCTTCTGCCACTGTGTATAGTCGTTTTAATGAGAATCCGTTAACAGAAGATTCAAAACTAGGAGCAACAAACCCATATGGGAGAACCAAATTGATGCTAGAACAAATTTTGGAGGATTTATACATTTCGGATAAAGAATGGAATATAACTCTTCTCCGTTATTTTAATCCTATCGGTGCGCATGAAAGCACACTAATTGGCGAAGATCCTAACGATATTCCAAATAATTTAGTACCATATATTACTCAAGTTGCAGTAGGAAAATTAGACGAATTAAAGATCTTTGGAAATGATTATCCTACGCCAGATGGAACGGGGTTAAGAGATTATATACATGTTATTGATTTAGCGATAGGACATATTAAAGCATTAGATCAATCTAAAAATACTACAGGATTTAATGTTTATAACTTGGGTACTGGAAATAGTTATAGTGTTCTAGATGTTATTAAAACTTTTGAAGAGATTTCTGGAAAGAAAATTTCATATAAAATAGTAGAACGTAGGTCAGGAGATATAGCAGTTTGTTATGCTAATCCTGAAAAAGCTTTTAAAGAGCTTAATTGGAAGGCAGAAAGAGATTTGAAAAGTATGTTACGAGATTCTTGGAATTGGCAACGTAATAATAAAAATGGTTATTCAACATATAATAAAGTATTAAATTAAAGTTAAGTGGGAAGTATTCAATATAATGTTAAAAAAGAGTCCAATTTGTTTGGACTCTTTTTAACTATCCATTAACTACCTTACCACCATTAATATGAATCATCTGCCCTGACACATACGAAGAATCCTCACTAGCTAAGTACACATAAGCTGGTGCAAGTTCTTCCGGTTGTCCTGGTCGTCCCATCGGCGTATCCTTACCAAACTTTTCCACTTTATCTGCAGAGAATGTTGAAGGAATAAGTGGTGTCCAAATTGGTCCTGGTGCGACCCCGTTAACACGAATTCCCTTCTTAACCAAGTTATTTGACAACGAGCGGGTAAACGAAACAATAGCCCCTTTAGTTGAAGCGTAATCGATCAACTCCGGATGTCCCTGGTACGCTGTGATCGACGCTGTATTAATGATGCTGCTTCCTTGCTTCAAATGAGGGAGTGCAGCTTTTGTTAAGTGGAACATAGAGAAAATATTCGTACGGAACGTTTTTTCGAGCTGTTCTGCTGTAATATCTTCAAAGTTCTGCTGCGGATGCTGTTCTGCTGCATTATTAACCAGAACGTCGAGTCCTCCAAATGAACCAACTACATCACGTACAGCTTGCTCACAGAATGATTCATCTCCTATATCTCCTCGAATAAGTAAACACTTCACGCCTTCTTCTTCTATTTGCCTCTTTGTTTCTTCAGCATCACCAGACTCCTCTAAATATACGATGGCAACATTCGCGCCTTCTTTTGCAAAGGCGATTGCAGCTGCTTTTCCGATTCCGCTGTCACCACCTGTAATTAAAGTAGACTTGTTCTTCAGTTTTCCGCTTCCTTTATAAGTGGGACTTTCAGATTGTGGTCTTGGTGTCATTTCTGTTTCAACACCCGGCTGCTTATTTTGATGCTGTGCTGGTTGACCTGTTGGATGATTTTGATTAGACATTTTATATATCACTCCTTTTTAATCTCTCATAACTCCTTTCTTCCCATCTCACAATGGAATAAACATCGTTGCATGCCATTACAAAAATTTTTTTCTCAGCAATGGCTCTTTTTTTCTTCTTTAAAACACTTATAGATGAGTCAATAAATAAAGGGGGAAGAAAATTGAGAGCAGGAACATCTATCAATTCAAAAATCTAAGCAGGTTTAATAGTGTAGCGGAGTTTAATGATCACAAGGAGAAGTTTCTTCAGCACCATCCGGATCTCTTCACTAGGTCTGAATTCATTGCGTTTGAAGTATTAAGTCAGTACAGCGTTCGTGTACCTGGAGTAGCCAATGCCAAAATTGAAACACTTGTAACTGCATGTACAGGAAAGCAGGGAGGCTTATCACGAGCAACATTTGTAAGGATGCTGCGAAAAGCGAAAGCGGCGGGGATTCTTAAAGTGCATAAAACATATCGAGCAAGTGGAGGATTTGCTCATAATGTCTTTGTTTTTCAAATATTTGACTCTTCGGAACCAAAAACTAAAAAACACTTAATAAAACGAAAAAATAAAGTTCTAAACTAGATTATGAGAAGTGTAACATTGAAACACAAAGCGAAAACGTTTATGCTTGGAACACTTTGCGGGATGTTCAGTGCTGAAAAGAGACGAGAGCACGCATCAACATTTCTAGACAACCAACCTATACAATTGCCTTGAGGCATAACGATTTCTACTTCTTTATCTCCAACAAGCCCAATTTGCAATAAAGTATAAAATTTCCAGTCGTTTACTGATATATGATGTGTATATAGAAAAATAAACATATTAGGAGCGTAGTCAATGTCTTGGGGATTTTGTGCTAAAAATGGACAGAAGAAAGTACCTGCAACAAAACTTTTTGTGGAAAGTAAAACATTAATTTCACCAACAAATGCTGAAATTGAAGCAGCAATCGATACTTTTTTTTAATAGAATTAAATACAAATTGATCCAAAAAAATACGAGAACTGTTCCAACTATTATTGTAAGTATTATACTAACAATTTTTATGTTTATCTCCGAAAGTGTTATGAACGGTTACCTTGTGTGGGATGAAGAGTATATATATCTATCTAATTTGTTATTTATGACGATGATTGGCATGCAGATCCTGCTGTTGTTTATGCAAAAAATACGATTTAAATATTCCGTTTTAATTAGTTTAATCCTGGCTTTTTCCATGTTTGTTTTATATAAGGAGGGTATGGAGTGGTTGGGGTTACAGGTTAGAGCAGGTCACCAAAAAGAATCCTTATTAATCTATACATATTTAATGTTTTACGGAGTCCTCACTCTTTGGAATATCCATTTAAATAAATATAAAAGGTGAGACTACCATTAATTATACGTTTTTATATATTGATTTACCAAACGTGCGTCTAAAAACAAAAAGCCCCCAACCTCTGGGGACTTAGTAGTTCGGAATAGTTTAATAATGCAATGTCAAATTGCTAAGCACTGGATAATGATCACTTGGAAACTGACCGTTCTTCTGGTAATTCAAGATTTCGGTTTTATGAGTTGTCACATTCCCTTTAGTCATGATCCAGTCTATCCGACTGTCTGGACCTCCACCAGTAGGATCTTTGGATCCATTGAATGTACCGAGATGGCCATTGACTTTTTGGGCTGCTGCATCCATGGTATCCACAAAAGATCCTTCTTTTATGAGGGTTTGATGTGGTGTGCTGCCAGGACCTGTATTAAAGTCACCTGTTAACAATACCGGCAATGCTGGATCAAATTCTTTTGTTTTTTCTGCGATCAATCCCGCACTTTTCTCTCGTGCTTCCACGGAACGATGATCAAAGTGTGTGTTCACAAAGTAAAATTGTTGATTCGTCTTTTTATCGAGGAACTTTACCCATGTGACCATTCGCTTAATGGTGTTTCCCCATGACATAGAACCTATTTCGTCCGGAGTATCGGATAACCAGTAGTGGTCGTATTCTACAGGAGAAAAACGATGTTTGTTATAGTAAACCGCCATGAATTCTCCTTTGCTTCCACCTTCACGGCCTAGACCAATCCATTCGTAATCCTTTAGGTCTTCATCCACTTCTTTCACTTGTTGGTACACGGCTTCCTGGGTTCCAAATATATCAGGTCTTTCCATTTCGATGAGCTTCTTTACAGCGGGACGGCGTTCTGCCCAGGTGTGCGGTGATGGGTCAGTGGTATTTAAGTATCTCAAATTGTACGTCATGACTTTTAAATCCATCGTGGAAGCTTGTCCCTTTTGTTCTGAAGCAAGTGCCCCTTGTGAAGTAGAATAGGTACTCCCAAACAATACAAATGCAAATGTTAACAAGATCAATGACCGTAATACTTTTTTCAAGTGTATTCCCTCCCTTAGAATTGGTTGTACAAAAAGAGAATAGCAAAGGAATGTAAATATTTAACGACGGTCAACTAAATATTTTCTTTAGATCATAAAGGTTTTGGTATCGTTTTTTAATTTCTAGTAAAAGTGTTAATAGAAAAGCGGGAATTAAACTTGATTCAATGTGTCATTTCTAAAATTTTTTAAACATCTGTTTAACTTTTTAGGACAACATCACAAAAAAGAGCGATCACTGTAATCGCTCTTTTGTCCTCTGGCTGACTTAACACGAATTCAATTAGTTCGTTTTCGGCTGTTTTCCTTGCATATACCGGTAAACAGGAAGCTCATCGCCTTTTTTTGCAGAAATGAAGTTATAGGTTACATAGCTGTCGACTGATTCCGGTTCAAGGGCAAGGGCGATAAAGTTAGCGTTTTGTTGAGCCATCGAGAACACATAACTGCCTGCTGGGAAGGAATGTGTTTTTTCGTTTACTTCTGTTGTTACTGTATTTGTACCGTCTGAAACCGTGCTGCTGGTCACCTCATAACTCTCAACAGGAAGAACGGCTGGTTTTTTAAGCTTTTCAACACGCACACCAAGTATCTGAAGTTTCTTTGCGACATCATCGTGTCCAGGACCAGGGGGGAGGATATAAGCCGTTGGCCGTTCACGCTCTAATGTTGGATAAGCTTCGGTTGAATCTGCCCATACGATCGGAATGTCTGTTTTAGCAGCCTTAGCCAGATCTACAACTTCAAGCTTTTGGTCTGAAATCTGTTTGTTTTCGCTTGTCACGACAATTTTATCATCATCATTCGCTCTTTTTCCTTTTATGATTACTTCAGCACGTGCCTCTGCAACAGCTTTTTGTACTTTATCTGCATTGTCGGCCGTATTTTTTATAAAGGAAGACTGCGCTACGACCTGTGCATATACACGTCGTTCAAAGTCAGCACGGCCGATATTGATCCCACGGGTTTCAATTAGATAAGTGAATGTATTTTTCAATCCTAGTGCATTTCGTCCAATCCTTGTCTCCGTGCTTCCTTCCGTGGCGACGAGTTTATCTCCCTCCATCGCAAGTGTATAGTAATCGTGGTGGCTGAGGTTTTCTTTATCCAGCGTTTTATTTACTTTTGGAAGCAGAAGGTTGTCCGACTCCTTGCGCAGCTTTTCCGGTATATTTAGGTTTTTGGCAGAAGAAATCAACAAGTCATAGGAAGCGATGGAGCCTTTTTCTCCAAACTGTTTCAATGGGGATGGATTCACCGTATATTCATGGGCATCGAGTACGACCTCAGGCTGATACGCATTGATTGCTTTATGTATCAACTGTACCTCTGGGTATTCGACCTTCATAAAATCGCGGTTTGCGTCATTATTGTTTGCGACCGTACGCTTGAAGTAATAGGAGCCGTCGGGGTTCACCCTTGGTACGATGGCGACATCCACCTTGTCCAGTACATTTCCTAATTTACCTTCTGCCAGCCACTGGGCCAGGACGAGAGCGGATTCTCCTGCTGCTGGTTCATTACCATGAATTTGGCTCTGTACCCAGACGAGCGGCTTTTTCTTATGGCTTTTTCCTTTTTTATGGTGATCTTTACTGAAGAGCAAGAGTGGAATATCCCGACCTTCTTGGGATTTGCCGAGTATGGTCAGTTTAGCGTTCTTATTTTTGTAGGCAAGCTTCTGTAAGAGCCCCATCATTTCTTCTTGGCTTGTAAAAGGTACTTTATCTTTTTGAAAAGCAGGGGTGTTGAAAGTTACATCAGGCTTTGGGAAGAGGTAAGAAATGTTGTCCGGTTGAACGTAGCTTGGACCGGTTCCATAGTAAGGGATAAATTCTTTTTCCTGTTCGGCAGCTGAAGATGTTGCGACCCACCCCGTTATAGGACTGGTTAACCCGGCGGTAAGAGAAAGCACGACGGCCATAGAAGTTGCGCGAAAGACTTTTTTCATATTCTTCCTCCTAAAATTTAATTTTTTGATTATTTTTAAAATTAGCATAAAAACAATTAGACTAGAATCAATAACACCCTTTTTGTCGAATAAATAGGCAACTGAACCTAGAATGATATCCCGGTATCTATGAAACTGGTTAAAATTCCTTAAGATGAGAATGGTAGATTTGTAATGCCCGAAATCCGATACAAATAAGGCATGAGCCCGGTGGGTACCGAACTCATGCCTTGTTGAAATCGCTTTGCTATATGATCTTATTTATTTATATTTCTGTACAAAATACACCCCTATAATAATGAGGGAAACCCCAATAAGTTTAAAGAGATTGATCGGCTGAACATGCACCCCAAGAAGTCCAAAATGATCAATGAGTACAGAAGCTATGATTTGTCCAGTTAGAATGAAAGCTACTGTTGATGCTGCACCGATTCTAGGTATTAAGACAATGGTGGCAACTACATAAAAAGCCCCTAACAGGCCGCCTGTCCAAACCCACCAAGGTGCCTCTATCCAACCTTTACTAACTTTTATTCCATGATTAAAGAATGAAATAATCAACAGTGCGATCGATCCAACAATAAATGAAATGGTGGATGCCAGGATAGGAGAACCGACTAAAGTCCTTAACTGCGCATTGATGCTGAATTGTGTTGGTAGTGCCATGCCTGCAATTAGAGCAAACAGAAGTAAAATATAGATCATCTATTGTTACCCCCTATTATTTACATGCATATACAATAATAATCCAAACAAATAAAGGAAAAATTCATATGGTAGTTATTTAAAAAGGAATCTTGCAAGAACTGTCGAATAATCGAATAACTCTAGAAAGCACTCTATTTTTTAAAGGAGATGAATAATTGTCCAATGAAAATTGTTATTGCACCAGATTCATTTAAGGAAAGTATGACGGCAATGGAGGTATGTTATCACGTTGAAAAAGGGTTTCGTAAAGTCTTTCCAAATGCAAATTACCTTAAGATTCCCATTGCTGATGGAGGAGAGGGAACCGTACAAGCTATAATCGATGCAACTGACGGGAAACTGATCAAAAAAAAGGTAACCGGACCGCTTGGAAGTTTAGTAGAAGCCTTTTATGGGATTACAGGTGACGAAAAGACAGCAGTGATTGAGATGGCAGCAGCATCTGGACTTCATCATATTCCTAGAGAACATAGAAATCCACTACTAACTTCTACAAGAGGTACAGGAGAATTAATTCTCGACGCATTGAATCATGGAGTTGAACGGATTGTTTTAGGTCTTGGGGGATCAGCTACGAATGATGGTGGTACAGGCATGGCTTCTGCTTTAGGAATTGCGTTTTATGATGAAAATGGAGAAGAACTTCTAATGCAAGGAGACTCCCTGAACCAAATTAGAAGTATGGATGTAACCGGCTTAGATCATAGACTTAAACACATGAGAATTGAAGCTGCTTGTGATGTAACGAATCCACTTGTAGGTCATTTAGGAGCTTCAGCTGTTTTTGGACCCCAAAAAGGTGCCACTCCAGAAATGGTTGCTTATTTAGATATGGGATTAAACCAGCTTGGTGATGTAATACAAGAATTCATGAATTTGAATGTTAAAAATATCCCAGGAGCAGGTGCGGCGGGTGGTTTAGGTGCAGGGGTCATTGCATTTTTAAACGGACGTTTAAAAAATGGGATTGAAACAGTCTTAGATATTGTTAATTTTGAATCTGTTAGTCAGGATGCCGATTTAGTCATCACGGGTGAAGGAAGAATAGATTCACAAACTATACAAGGAAAAGCACCGATAGGAGTTGCAAAACGGGCAAAACAATACAACATACCTGTCATCGGTCTTGCTGGAAGTTTAGGGATAGGTTATGAAAGGATTTATGAGTATGGAATAGATGCTGTATTTAGTATCGTGAATGGTGTGAGTACTCTAGACGAAGCATTATTGCATGCCAAAGAGAATGTTGAAATAACATCTGAGAATATAGCTCGATCACTAAAATTAAAAAAGTTTTAAAAAAGGTATAGATTTATTTTCTGAATTATCATACAATGATAAACAAGAAAAACGTTTAGCTAAACGTTTTTCTGAAAAATAACCGAGTGAAGTGCAATAAATACACGAATAATTTATATTTTTTAACTATCTAGCTAAACGTTTTTCTGGGAGTGGATGATGTGACAATCACGATTAAAGATGTAGCAAAAAAAGCCAATGTGTCAATTGCTACTGTATCAGCTGTTGTAAATAAAACAAAGTTTGTAAGTGAGGATTTAAAAGCAAGAGTGGAGAAAGCAATTGATGAGCTGGGTTATCGACCGAACAAGATCGCCAGGAGTTTAAAAAGAAAAGAATCAAAGTTAATCGGAGTGACGGTTACTGAAATCACCAATCCGTTTTATCCGCTCATGTTAAAAGGTGTAGAAGATATAGCCCTAGCTAATGGATACCATTTAATACTTTGTCCAACAGGGGATGATTCGGAAAAAGAGTACGAGCTTCTTCAATCTATGTTGGATCAAGGGGTAGATGGTATTATCCTGGCAACCATAGATGAAAATAATTCACCTTGCACGCAGCTTCTTCAAAAAGAAGGCATCCCACACGTTCTCATTAATCGTGCACCGGATGATTATCAAGGAAACGTCGTTCGGATCGATAGCGAGAAAGTTGGAAAGATGGCAACCGACTATCTGGTTAATTTAGGCCATCGTGATATAGCCTTTATGGGAGGTGGACGGTTGAATAGTGTTCAACGCGAAGAAGGTTATAAAAAGGCGTTATTAGAACATGGATTAGCTTTAAAAGAAAACCGAATGATTATGAGTGATTACCAGATTACGAGTGCCTATAACGATATGAATAGTCTTCTTGCAACAGGTGATGTTCCAACAGCAGTTTTTGCAGCAAGTGATATTATGGCATTTGGTGCAATCAAAGCATTGCTCGATGCTGGATACAAAGTGCCAGAAGAGGTTTCTGTGATTGGATCTGATAATATATCTTTCTCAGAAGATTTTCGAATTCCGCTAACAACCATAGATGTTCATACGTATGAAATAGGCAGGATTGGTGCTGAAATCTTAATGCAAATACTAGCGAATAAAGAAAAAGAAGAACAACCTCATAAGAATTTTTTGTTAGAGCCTAAGTTAATCATTCGTGAAAGCAGTGATATTGTCAAAAAACTGAAAATGGGGATGGTGGAGTAAATATGAAGGAAGTAGTTATTGTTAGTTATGCAAGGACAGCGATTGGTACAATGGGAGGCGCTATCTCTGGCGTTCACGCAGCTGATTTAGGTGCTTCAGCGATAAAAGATGCAATTTCTCGAGCAGGAATTAGTTCAGATACGATTGATGAAGTCGTAATGGGCTGTGTTGGGCAAGTTGCTGAAAGCGCATTCATAGCTAGAATGTGCGCAATCCGTGCAGGTATTCCTTCATCTAGTAATGCTTATACCGTAAATCGCCTTTGTGGTTCTGGTTTGCAAGCCATAAACAGTGCAGTGCAACAGATCCAGTCTGGAAATGCAGAGGTAGTCGTTGCAGGTGGAACCGAAAATATGGATCAGCTCCCATATTACGTTCGAAAAGGGCGCTATGGATATAAATTTGGTCATGCTCAATTAGAAGACGGTTTATTGACAGCGCTTACAGATCCTTTTGGTAACTACCCTATGGGAATAACAGCAGAGATTGTAGCTGAACGTTACGGTATAACAAGGGAAGAACAAGACCAATTTGCTTATGAAAGTCAGATGAAAGCAATTGAAGCAATCGACAATGGTTATCTTAAAGAACAGATTGTTCCCGTTGAAGTGAAAGGGAAAAGAGGAGAAGTTACGATCTTTGATACGGATGAACATCCTAGAAGAGGCACGACTCTAGAGAAATTATCTAAGCTAAAACCTGCTTTTAAAGAAGGGGGTACCGTTACAGCTGGTAACTCTTCAGGGATTAATAACGGAGCAGCTGCACTTGTTTTGATGAGTAGTTATAAAGCGGAACAACTAGGGTTAGCACCTCTCGCTTATGTCCGAGAACAAGCTTTAGCGGGTGTTGATCCAGAAGTGATGGGCTTTGCTCCTGCACCGGGTGTCAAGAACCTTCTTGCAAAAGCAAACCTTACATTAGATCAGATTGATCTGATGGAATTGAATGAGGCTTTTGCCGCACAATCGGTTGCTGTTATAAAGGACCTTGGAATAGAGAAAGAAAGAGTAAACGTAAATGGCGGGGCGATTGCATTTGGTCATCCGATTGGGGCATCAGGTGCTATTATCACCATTAAATTACTTGAGGAACTTAAAAGAAGAAACGCAAAACGCGGTGTTTCAACAATGTGTATTGGTGGAGGTCAAGGCATCGCAACGTTGTTTGAATTAGTATAAATACAGATAGAGAGTGGAGGAAACAACATGATCGATTTGACTGGAAAAGTAGCAGTTGTAACTGGAGCGGCGCGTGGATTAGGAAAAGGTATAGCTGAAAAATTAGCGGAGTTAGGAGCACATGTTGTCATTAGTGATATGAATGAAGAAGGAGCAGAAGCGACAAAAGAAGAGATCATAACAAATGGTGGTCGTGCTGAAGTATTTCTTTGCAACGTCGCAGTAAAAGAAGAAGCCAAGAGACTTGTTGAAGAAACAGCACAAAAACATGGAAGATTAGATATCCTTGTTAACAATGCAGGAATTAACAGAGATTCCATGTTGCATAAGATGGATCACGGACAATGGGATGCAGTTTTAGGCGTAAATTTAACAGGTGTATTTAATACGATGAAACCAGCTAGTCAGATCATGCGTGAACAAGAACACGGCAGAATTGTAAACATATCATCTGCCAGTTGGCTGGGTAACGTTGGTCAAGCAAACTATGCCGCAGCAAAAGCTGGTGTAGTAGGACTAACAAAAACAGCAGCAAGAGAACTAGGAAAAAAGAACATCACGGTTAATGCGATCTGTCCAGGTTTTATTGATACAGACATGACTCGCGGTGTGCCTGAAAAAGTGTGGGACATCATGGTTTCCAAGATCCCTATGGGGAGAGCAGGTAAACCAGAAGATGTTGCAAATTGCATTGCGTTTTTAGCATCAGACCAAGCATCTTACATAAATGGAGAACTCATCAATGTCGGTGGTGGAATGGTCCTTTAATTTCTAACCAAGGGGAGGAAATATGATGAAGGCAATTAATAAAGTAGCTGTAATTGGCGGAGGACTCATGGGTTCAGGTATTACTCAAGTGATCGCAGAGTCTGGAAAAGATGTCTACATGGTTGAGGTTGACCAGGAGCGTTTGCAGAAAGCGGTAGATTTAATTGAAAAGAATCTCCAACGTAAAGCGGAGAAAGGGAAATGCCCTGCCGAGCACGTTCAAAAAACACTACAACATGTTCATGCAACCTTTGAAATCAACGAAATTCATGACGCTGATTTAGTCATTGAAGCTGTTCCAGAAGAATTAGAAATCAAGAAGAAAGTATTTACTCAACTAGATCATATCCTCAATGAAGATGCGATATTAGCATCAAACACATCAGGTTTATCTATTGCTGCAATCGGAGGATCCACAAAACGACCCGAAAAAGTAATAGGACTGCATTTCTTTTATCCTGCACCAATTATGAATTTAGTAGAAATTATCCCATCCATAGTTACTTCATCAGAGACATATGATACAACACTTCAGTTTGTAAAAGATATCGGAAAGAATGGCGTTACTTGTAAGGACTATCCGGGTTTCCTAGTAAACCGTATGTTGATACCTATGGTCAATGAAGCGATCTACTGTGTCATGGAAGGTGCAAAACCCGAAGATGTGGATGATGCAATGAAGTTTGGAGCTAATCATAAAATGGGCCCTATCATGTTAGCGGACTTTGTAGGATTAGACGTATTATTAGCAACAATGAAAGGTCTGTATGAAGGATTTGATGATTCGAAATATCGTCCTGCACCATTGTTAAAAAAGCTTGTGGAATCTGGAAATCTCGGAAGAAAAACGGGGCGGGGATTCTATACCTACAATGAAAAGGGAGAAAAAGTAGAATCTGAGAAAGTATCAGTAACGCTTTAAATAAAAAAGAAGAGGTTGATGAGATGAACAAGAAAAAGACAAATGCATCTTCCGTTGTCTCCTCTATTCAAAATAAGAGCACGTTAGCATTATGCGGATTCACCTTAATGGGTGCATGTGAGACATTTCTGAAAGAGCTAGAAGAGAGCTTTTTAACAAAAGGCTATCCGAATCAATTAACACTCATTCATGCAGCTGGTCATAGCGATCGAATCAATGGTATAGAGCACCTGGCTCATAAAGGACTCGTATCTAAGATCATAGGCTCACATTGGGGACTTGCTCCAAGATGGGGAGAACTTATTCATAACAATGATGTTGAAGCACATTGCCTTCCTCAAGGCCAGCTCACGCATTTGTTTCGTGCAATGGCGGGTGGAAAACCTGGTAATTTCTCAAAGGTAGGACTCGGAACGTACGTTGACCCTAGAATTGAAGGCGGTCGTATGAATGAGAGTGCTAAGCAAAGTGAGAGTTTAGTAGATTTAATTCACATTCATGATGAAGAATACCTCTTTTATAAAGAAGTGCCTTTGGATGTATGTATAATACGGGGAACGACCGCCGATGAATTTGGCAATATTACCATGGAAGATGAAGCATTAAAGCTAGAAGCTATATCTGTGGCTCAAGCAACCAAAAGATACGGCGGAGAAGTTATAGTTCAAGTTAAGAACTATGTAAAACGTGGGACACTTGCTCCAAAAGATGTAGTTATACCAGGTATCTATGTTGATCATATTCTGGTTGCGGATGAACCAGAGCAAAATCATCGCCAAACAGCATGTACCTATTATAATCCCGTATTCAGCGGATGGTTAAAAGAACCACTTGAGGAACTTGCTCCAATTCCATTAAACATGCGAAAAATTATTGGAAGACGAGCTGTTAAAGAACTATTTCCTGGAGCTGTTGTGAATTTAGGGACAGGAATCCCAGGTGATACAGTAGGGCCAGTTTCTAAAGAAGAAGGAATATTAGAAGATATCATTTTAACGATTGAGTCAGGCGCAATCGGCGGTCAGCCGCTTGGGGGAACAGACTTTGGTATCACTCGTAACGCTGAGGCGATTATCGAACACCCCTATCAATTTGATTATTATACGGGCAGAGGTGTAGACATCACCTACATGGGTACGGCAGAAATAGATGAAGTAGGAAATGTGAATGTCAGTAAATTTGGAAGTAAGACAGCTGGGTGTGGTGGATTCATTGATATTACTCAAAACGCTAGAAAAGTAGTCTTTTGTTCAACGTTTACAGCAGGAGGTTGTGAACTAGCGATTCGTGATCAAAAGGTAGAGATTATTACGGAAGGTAAATTCAGAAAATTCAAACAATCAGTTAACCAAATTACTTTTAGCGGTAACTATGCTAAAGAACAGAACCAGAATGTATTGTATGTAACAGAACGGGCGGTCTTTCAACTAACAAAGCAAGGCGTTGAATTAATTGAAATTGCACCTGGCATTGATATTGATCGAGACATTTTAGCGCATATGGATTTTAGCCCAATTATCTCAAATGATTTAAAACTCATGGATGCTGATATTTTTACGGAGGGATGTATGGGTTTCGAAGAATCATTTTATGGCAGCGTTTCTAAAAACAGGGTTTCTGTTGCTAACTAATATCAAAAAGGGGAGGAAATTTAAAAATGAAAAAAGGACATCTTTTAATCGTTTTGTCGCTTATTCTTTCCATGCTAGTTATGACGGGTTGTGGTGCAGATAAAACGAGTGGTGCATCTGCTGACGGAGAAGAACGAGTTTTCGATGTGAGTCTGCCACTAGGTGAAGGGTCTCATCATGATGAAGGTTTAAAGAAATTCAAGAAGGAACTAGAACGCCTAACCGATGGACGGTTGTCTGTAAAACTTCATTATAATAACGAACTTGGTGGAGAGCGTGAAGTAGTAGAAGGTATGGGGATCAATACGATCGATATGGGAGTTGCTTCTACAGGCCCTATCGGCAGCTTTGTAAAAGATATTTTAATGTTTGACTTACCTTATTTATTTAAAGATGTAGATCATGCTTATGCGGTACTTGATGGAGAAATCGGGGAAGAATTAGCAAAAAAAATAGAAGATCAGGCAAACGTAAAAGTGTTGTCTTGGATGGAAAATGGTGTGCGTCATGAAACAAACAATGTGCGCCTAATAAATAAACCAGATGATTTAAAAGGAATCAAGCACAGAACGCAAGAAAGTGAAGTTCAAGTTGATACATGGAGAGCATTCGGAGCAGATGCTACACCAATGGCTTGGCCTGAAGTATATACAGCCCTTCAACAAGGGGTAATTGAAAGCCAAGAAAATCCGATTCCAACAATCTTAGATGTGCGTTTTCATGAAGTGCAAAAATATCTCAATCTAACAGGTCATGTATACTCTCCACTACCATTTATGATGAGCAAACAATTGTTTGACTCTTTATCAAAAGAAGATCAGGATGCAGTCTTAGAAGCCGCGAAGCTCGCAACACCAGTACAGCGTGAAGCAAGTCAGCGACTGGAGAAGGAATCACTTAAAAAGCTAGAGGAAAATGGAATGGAAGTTGCATCACCAGATTTAGAAGCGTTCAGAAAAGCAGTAGAACCTGTATATAAAAAATGGGCACCAGAAATTAATGAAGAACTGATCAATAAAGTCAGAAATTACGATTATTAATTTTATTGGGGGGACTCCCCCCTCTCTAAGGAGGGGTTAGAATGGTACACACATTAAGACAATATGTAAGACTAACAAACCTACTAAATAGAGTGGTTGGATATTTGTTATTTATTATGCTTGCAGTCATGAGCGTACTCATTACTTGGCAAGTATTCGCAAGATTTGTAGCAGGTAATTCTCTTACTTTTTCGGAAGAGGCTTCTAGGTTTCTGATGATCTGGCTAACTTTATTAGGTGCAGCTTATGCAGTTAAGGAAGGTTCGCTTATCGCAGTAGATATTCTGCAAAACAAGTTAACAGGTAATCGAGCAAAAGTTCTAAAAGTAATCATGTCTGTTTGTACGAGTGTGTTTTATATCATACTCATTATCTATGGCTTCAAGATGGCGCAAAATGTATCGTTTCAAACTGCTCCTACAACTGGATTGTCCATGTTTTGGCCAATGCTTGCTGTTCCTGTAGGTGGAGCATTAATGCTAATTAATACGGTTGCTAGTTTAATAGAAGACTTTATTGGTAAGGAGGAATTATAGATGGTCGCTTTACTCTTTTTATCATTAGCATTCCTCTTTATTATAGGTACACCTATTGCCATAGCATTAGGATTATCAACAACTTTAATTGCTGGGATGGGAGATCTCGCACCATTACAGTTGGTACCTCAGCAGATGTTTAATTCAATTAATTCATTTCCTTTAATGGCGATTCCATTCTTTATTCTGGCAGGATACTTGATGCAAGTTGGTGGTATATCACAAAGACTCGTAAACTTTGCAAGTAGTCTTGTTGGGCATATTACGGGTGGTCTTGCGATGGTTGTTATCATTACTTCCATGTTCTTTGCTGCTATCTCTGGATCAGGGGCAGCCACTACAGCAGCTATCGGGTCGATTTTGATTCCAGCTATGATTGCAAAAGGCTACCATGTGAACTTTGCTAGTGCAAACCAGGCCGTATCTGGGGCGCTTGGCGTAATCATCCCACCAAGTATCCCTCTTATCTTATACGGAATAGCAGCCAAGCAGTCTGTAGGAGATATGTTTATGGCAGGTGTCATTCCTGGGATCGTTATTACGATATCGTTATTGATTTCAGCTTACTTTGTTTCAAAAAGAAAAGGCTATCTTGGAGTAGAAAAAGCAAACGTCAGCGATACGTTCAAAGCATTTAAAAGCGCAATTCTATCATTATTGATGCCCATTATTGTACTTGGTGGTATTTATGGAGGAATCTTCACGCCAACAGAAGCTGCTGTAGTCGCAGTCGCTTATGCATTCATTGTTGGTGTATTCATTTATCGCGAAATCAAGTGGAAAGAGCTGCCTAAGATTTTTAAAGAATCGGCAGTAACAACATCCATTGTTATGATCATAATTTCTACAGCTGGTTTATTCAGCTTTATCTTGAATCGTTTAAGAGTTCCGGCGTTAGTATCAGAAACGTTCCTTGATATCACGACTAATATTTATGTGTTTATTATTGTAGTAAACATTTTCTTGCTGATTGTAGGAATGTTTATGGAAGCTGCAGCAGCCATCTTAATTTTCGTTCCAATCTTACTTCCAATCGCTTTAAACCTAGGCATGGATCCTATTCATTTTGGAATAATTGTTGTGGTGAACCTAGCAATTGGATTAATCACACCGCCAGTAGGAATCAATTTATTTGTAGCGATGCAGATATCTAAGATCAGGATAGAACATATCTCAAGAGCTATTGTTCCATTTGTTATTATTCTGTTTGTTGATGTTCTGATTATCAGTTTAATACCCTTCTTCTCGACGTGGTTGCCATCAATTGTTTAAAAAGTAGAACCCCTATACAAGAGAGATTTTATTTCTAAATTCATAGAGAAAGGGGAAGAGAAAATGGTTAAATGCATAGAGGCGGAGACACTCTCATCTGAAATTCCTAATGACAGCACCATAGCGCTCGTAGGATTTGGCGGAATGGGCCAGTGTGATAAAATTTTGAAGGCGATAGGCCAGAATTTTAAACAAAAAGGACACCCCAACAACTTGACTGTTTTTCATACAGCTGGACAGTCAGATAAAACAAATGGAATTGAGTATATAGCTGAGGAAGGATTAATATCTCGTGTAATTGGTGGGCACTGGGGACTTGCTCCAAAGATGAGAGGCTTAATTGAAGAAAATAAAATCGACTGTTATTGCTTTCCACAGGGGCAATTAACTCATTTATTGAGAGCGATGGCTAACAAGATGCCGGGACAAATATCTCCAATTGGAATCGGAACTTTCATTGATCCCCGTATTGAGGGTGGTAAGTTTAATGAAAGAACAAAGCAGAAAGAAGACTTGATTAAAGTTGTTATAATAGAGCAGGAAGAATTTTTGCTGTATCCTTCAATTGCCTTTGATTATGTTTTTATCCGAGGAACAAGTATTGATGAGAACGGTAACATTACAGCGGAAGAAGAACCGTTAAAATTAGAAATTCTCTCTGCAGCACATGCAGCTAAAGCATATGGCGGTAAAGTCATTGCACAAGTCAAATATGAAGTGAAAAAAGATACAATGCACCCTAAAGATGTAGTGGTTCCTGGTTATCTAGTCGATGGATATGTAATTGTTGATGATCCTGATACAGAGCATCGTCAAGTCCCAAGTACGGTATACAATCCGGTTTTTTCAGGAGATGTCCGGACACCGTCGGTTAGTTTAGAGCCAATACCGTTAGATATTCGAAAAGTTATTGGGAGAAGAGCAGTGCAAGAAGTGACTGATCCTGCAGTGGTTAACTTGGGCATTGGTATTCCTGGTGACGTTATTGGTCCTATTACACACGAGGAAGGGCTAAACAGTCTGATTACACTTACGTTGGAATCAGGAATCGTGGGCGGTGTACCAATTGGGGCGAATGAATTTGGAGTTGCACGCAATGCGGATGCTATTTTGGACCATGAGTATTTATTTGATTACTATCATGGAACCGGAATTGATATCACTTTCATGGGAGCGGCTGAAGTTGACCAAACCGGAAATGTAAATGTATCTAAATTTGGCACAAGGTCAGTTGGCTGCGGTGGTTTTATAGATATTACTCAAACAGCAAAAAAAGTGATATTCTGTACGACTTTTACTGGAGGCGGGTTAAAAGTAGAGGTGGAAAATGGTAAGCTATCTATCATTCAAGAAGGTAAAATAAAGAAATTTAAAAATCAAGTTCAACAAATTACCTATAGTGGCAGATTTGCAGCAGATCATGATAATGATGTTATCTATGTAACGGAACGTGCGGTATTTGTGCTAACAAAAGATGGTTTAGTCCTAACTGAGATTGCACCAGGAATTGATATAGAAAAGGATATTTTAGCTCAAATGGAATTCAAACCAATAATCTCCTCTGATTTGAGTGAAATGGATCCTAGACTTTTTGTTGATGGACCAATGAAACTTTTTAACCAAAACGTAATCAGTTTTAAACAAGAAGCTTTTCAGAGGACGAACTAAGAGCATTTAATTAATAAAGCAATAAAAGCATCCTGTTTTAGGGCAGGATGCTTTTTACTTCTTTTCTGTTACTATCTCCCCACCTAAAAGCTTAGGTATACCATCTTCTAATCCTACTACATAACTCATCTCATAATAAGAAATTGAACTGGATGGTGACATCAGCCGGCCGCCGATGGAGAAGAATGAGCAAACGCGCTCACTTCTGGAGATCATTAAAGAAGTGGGAGAAGAAATAGGGTTGCACTAGTCAGACACCGCGACCGGCGGGGGATCAGATGCCTCTTTCACTTCAGCAAACGGTGTCGCAACCGTTGACGGACTAGGGCCAGTCGGCGGGAACGCACATAGTGAAGACGAATATCTGGATATACCGACGTTGACTGATCGGACGCTGCTCTTGGCGAAGACGATTCAGCGGTTGTCGATTTAGGTAGAAAGAAGGTGACTCCTTATGGGACACCCTCTTTTTTTCGTTTCGTGCATAGAGTGGCCATTTCGGCGCATAGAACGACCAATTTGGTGCATAGAAAAACGAACGGTGCATAGACACAAAGGTTTCATGTATAGGAATCCCCGTTTGGTGCATAGACTTTTTACTTCCGTGCATAGAGTATGGATTTTGGTGCATAGAACCGTTATTCATTCAAAAAGACCTTGCTTTTGGGTCATCCCCTATTATAAAATCGTCCCTATTAATATTTCTGCACAAAATACACCCCTATAATAATGAGGGAAACGCCAATAAGTTTAAATAGATTAATTGGTTGAACATGCACGCCGAGAAGTCCGAAATGATCAATCAGTACAGAAGCTATGATTTGTCCCGTTAGAATGAATGCTACTGTTGATGCTGCACCGATCCTAGGTATTAAGACAATGGTGGCAACTACATAAAAAGCCCCTAACAAGCCGCCGGTCCAAACCCACCAAGGTGCCTCAATCCAACCTTTACTAACTTTTATTCCATGATTAAAGATTGACAGAATCAATAATGCGATAGATCCCACAATAAAGGAGATCGTAGAAGCCAGGATAGGAGAACCTACTAAAGTCCTTAACTGTGCATTGATGCTGAATTGTGTTGGTAATGCCATGCCGGCGATTAGTGCAAATATAATTAGAACAATGATCATGATGACACCTCTCATATCTAGTAATTAATACCATATCAAATACTTGGTTATTTTCGTATAGGAGTATTGAACGTTAAACAGGAACTGCATCTAATACATTTTAATAAGTAAATAATCCCACTTTGAAGGTGCTCATGTCGAGCACTTCGTCTTATTGTAAATCTAGCATTTGGCATGTAATCTTATTCTTGTATAAGGAAATTTCAGGTAATGCTAAGGGAGGAATATACGCCATGTTTCGGATCTTGCTCAAAAGTATCTTGGTGATACTGTTGATTGTCGGACTTTATCCGAGTGGACAAGCACAAGCAAAGGTAAGACTGGTTTCGGATACGCTGCTTAGCGAAAGGCAACACGATATCGTGCTGGAAAGCCCGGCACTCGGTAAACAGACCTCGCTGCGGATTTTGCTGCCCAAAGGGTATGAGGATTCCAATGAAACCTACCCGGTTCTCTACTTATTGCATGGATGCTGTGGAGACTATAAAGCATGGACAGCACGGACGGATATTGAAAAAGCAACGGAAAACCTGCCGCTGATCGTTGTGATGCCGGATGCAGGAAGAGGAGCCAGCTATTCGGATTGGTACAACCAGGGAGACTATGGACCTCCGGAGTGGGAGAAGTATCATATTAATGAACTAATTCCTTGGATTGAACAGGAGTACCGGGCGAAAGGAACGAGAGAAGGACGGGCAGTAGCGGGGTTATCTATGGGAGGCTTTGGAGCGATGTCTTATGCTGCCCGTCATCCTGACCTTTTTGTAGCCGCCGCCTCGTTCTCAGGTGTACTTGATACCAACTTAGATCCCGACTTTTTAGAGAAGACCATTTTTCAAAATCAGGAGAAAGTACCCCCTGGGACGGTTTGGGGTGACAGAGAAACAAATGAGATCATCTGGAGAAGCCACAACCCGTGGGATCTAGCCGAAAACTTGGAGGGAGTAGACCTTGCGATTCATACAGGTAATGGTGAAGCAGGTGGGCCGTTGGATGGCGGATTGGAATCTCCCGTTGAGAAGACTTGTTTTGTCATGTCAACAAGCCTACATGATCGTTTAGACGAACTAAACATCCCGCACATTTGGGACAGCTACGGTGCTGGCTCTCATACATGGGGTTACTGGCAGCGGGACTTGCATCAGACCTTGCCAAGATTCATGGACATCTTTAATAACCCGCCGGAAGCACCCATTCCTTTTAGTTATAAATCAGCGGAAAATGCCTTTTCTGTCTATAGCTGGCAGGTGGAATTCCAAAGAAAAAACATGGAGTTTGCCAAGCTTTCCAATGTTTCAACCAAAGGATTTGATCTCACTGGATCTGGAAAAGCAGAGATACGAACAGCTCCATGGTTTACGCCTCATGGACTCTACCAAGTGAAAGTTAAGGGGGCAGGCAGAACGAAAGTGATAAAAGCGGATGCCGATGAGGAAGGAAGATTAAAGATAGATCTTGATTTTACGACTGAAAAAGCTGAAGATACACTTTCTGTTAGCATCAAACCTAAAAAATAAGAATAAACAAGTTGAACTGGCTTTTAAGGCTCCATTTGGTAAGACTACACTTGCTTTGGAGTATGGTGCTGATCTGTTTTTTAATGGGAAGATTTTGAATAAATTCTACTACTTAGCCCTCTTTTGATTTAGGGGGCTATTTTCGTTAGGAGAAATAAGAGTTAAAAAAGAAACAAGATGAAAAATAAAAAAGAGGCAAACCATAAGTCTGCCTCCATAACTTATTGTCTAGCTACATCCTTAATTCGTCCTTCAATTTGCGGGTTAACACTGCCTAACTCGGCTACATAATCACGCAGGTTCTCCCAGTCGGAAGCGCCTAGGTCGGTTACGCGGCCTTGCTCATAAGCTGTTTTAAATACAGTAAACCCGTCTCCGCCTTTAGCTGTGAAGGCGTTTGTTGCGATTACATATTCTTTTGCAGGATTAATTGCTGTATATGTTCCATCTGCATTTTTCACTTCCATTGATACAACACGGCTGCCTACTGCTTTCGTGCTGTCAAAGGTAAACTTCATACCAGACACATGAAGGAAGCCGCCGCTTTCTTTCGGAGATTGGCTAACACTGTGCTCAAGAGCTGCTTTAATCTCTGCACCAGTTAACTTCATCGTAGCAAGCGTATTTCCGAATGGAAGTGTCGTTAAAACATCACCGTATGTGATTTCACCTTTATCGATTGGTGCACGGATTCCGCCACCGTTTTGGAATGCCATGGCAACGGTCGGGTTGAACTCTCTTGCTTTATCAAGCATACCGTCTGTGATTAGATTTCCTAACTCTGTTTCGTTGCTGCGTACACTTGGTCCGTCACCTTCAGAACGCGGGTTAGCCAATTCTTTTTCAGCAACACCGCCAGTTGGTGTGTTCTTCAATTCAGCGATTTTACTGGAATACTTTTTCAAAAGTTCAGCAGCTTCAGGATCTTCTGCTTTTGTCTTTACTTCAATCAGTTCCCCAGCTTGTCCGATAACTTCACCTTTTTTGTTGAAATGAACATCCAGTGTACCTAAGAACTCCCCATATTGAGAGGCTTGTACAATAACGGTCGCGTCTTTTGTTTGGCCGTTTTCGTCCGAGGAGATAACGACAGGTTCTGCTAATTTTGTATGGCTGTGTCCACCAACGATGACATCAAGTCCGTCTACATGTTTTGCCAGTTCAAGATCGTTGTCATACGCTGGATTATCGTCATAACCAAGGTGTGTGATTGCCACTATTTTGTTGATGCCACGGCGTTCTAATTGATTTACAGCTTCTTCTGCTTCTTCAATATAGTTTTCAAAAACTACACCTTCAGGGCTCGATATATCAGCTGTTTCTTCGGTTGTAAGACCGATGAATCCTACCTTTTCTCCGTTCACTTTTTTAATAATAGTAGGATAGATGTTTCCGTCTTCTGGTTTCTTTGTCATTTTATCTTTATAAAGAGGATTTAACTTTTCGTCATTTGACAGGTCGACATTTGTACTAACAATCGGAAAATCTGCATTTTTTACGAAATCCGCCAACGCTTGGTGTCCTTCTGGGCTGGAACCAAGGTCAAACTCATGGTTTCCAAATGTCATAAGGTCATAGCCTGCTAAATTCATAAACTCTAGATCAGCTTGTCCTTTAAACTCATTAAAATATAAAGTACCAGAGAACACGTCACCGGCATCCAGCAATAGGGCATCTGGCTTTTCTGAACGAACCTCTTTTATAGCCGTAATACGCTTTGCAACATTATCTAAATGAGCATGTGTATCGTTTGTATGCATTAATGATAGGTTAAATGTTTTGGGTTCCTTTTTCTTAGGTGTTTCTTTAGGTGCAGCAAAGGAAGCGGTTGCAACTTGTGAAGAGATTAACCCAACAGCAAGAGAGGAAGCTAGTAATCTCTTAAACGTTTGTTTAACTGACATAACATCACAATCCTTTCAAAGTAGTCATACTATTCTAATATAGCATGACAGATAGACAAGGAAAGTCGAAGCATGTCGAATGTTGATATTAATTTAAAACTAAAAGCAGTCCTGTAAGTGGACTGCTTTAATCATCTATTTTACGCTAACATAGTAAAGATTGTTCGCATCCTTAAAATAAAATGAAATCGAGTGTTTTGTGTCATTCCATATATAAACGGTTGTCCCGGATTTTTGGTCTTCATACATTTTATGAGGCTTTCCTAATGTTTCTCTTACTTGTTTTAGATTAATTTCTTCATCCGTTTTAGGGTCCACGTCCTTAATGTATTTGTTTTGAAGATCCTGACTTCAACATAGTCATTCAGACCATCTTTGTCTGTATGATACAGACGGAGACATGCTATCTGATTATTTTGAAGTGGTGTATCACGACTCTAGCAAGGTGTTCAAAAACTTCAGCAATGCAGCGGAATTTAAACCAACTCATCTTAACCCGTTAATGAAGGATACTGACGGAAATGGAGTAAACGATGCAGCTGAAGATTTCGATAAGGATGGGTTTACGAACTTAGTGGAGCAGGCTAAGGAACGAATCCACATGTGAAATAAATGAATTTGGAACAACCTCGGAAATTTCGAGGTTGTTTTTTTTTGATTAATTTTCCTTTTTGTTGATGTAAATTTTTTACAATAGATGCCGATGTATAAGTTAAAGGGTTTACTATCACGACTAAGAATTATTGAAAGGGCGAGGAGATTAAATATGAACGATAAGCACAGTAGCCTTATTGGAGAATTAGATATGATACACGAAAATTTGCAGTATGCTAAACAAAATACTGACAATCCCCTTATTAATAGTCGAATAGAAGAAATTAAGAAATTTGTATCAAAGCTTATTAATGATATAGAACAAATGGAAAAGTATAAAGAACAAAGATACAAACCCAATCAAATCAAACAAAAATCTCCTGCACTACATAAAAATAAACCAAAAAAGAATGTAAAACATCATCAAGCTCCAAAAGGGAGAAATGCACATCGTCAGTCTGGCTTATTCAACGCTCAAGGAGGATTTAAACCAACGGCTTTTTACCACGTGAAAGGGTATGAGGATTAAGTTTAAAAGTTACTTCCTTCTCAAGGCGTGTTTGAGCAGGTGGATGAGAGGACTGATATTTTGTCGCAAGTTATTTTATTAGATGATAAAAGTGTGATAGAAGCTCTTAGTAAAGTGCAGCCGGGATTGCAAAAGTACCTGCATATTCGTAATTTAATCTACAATGTGGATGTGTCTAAAAGTGCTGAATTTAAACAAGCGTTTAATGGTTTTTATAGAATGCGTCAAAGATCGCAGCTATTTTATGATACCTTTTACCGTTTTATGGAGGAGAATAAATATCAATCTCCAACTTTTGAGCAAGCACTGAATTTTTTATTTAAAGAATTGGATAGAGTAGAAGCTTCTTTTTCAAGTAAACTTGCAGCTACCATCAATCCAGATCATCCGATTATTCGACGAAACATATCCGAATACAGGTTTAGCGAATGTTTAAAAGGTAGATTTTGTTTTGTGGCAGATTCGTGATTAATAACTACGTTAAGTCCTATAGTTCGAGTTGAAAAAGAGGCTGACTATTTAAACAAATGTTTAAAAGTCTTGCCTCTTTTTACTTTAAAGTTCCTCTGATTTTTTATTTTTCTCCAACTTCAACTTCACATCATGTTCCTTTGACAACTTTTCCACTGCATTCTGATAATCTCTCATCATTTTCCGTGGAGTATTCAGCTTTTCATTGGCTTCATTAATTAGACCGCTATCTTGATTTTCGAGGGCTGTTATGATTGTGAGAAACGCACTCGCCTGAATGTTCTCTTTCATTAGCCACCTTCCTCGGAATAGGTTCGGAGGAGCTATTGTCATTACTAAAGTGTATAAAAGATTGTTTATTTTAAGTAGATAGACAAATGAAGATCTCAATTAAGGAATACTATAATATAGAGTAATTTAAAGTAAATTTCTAAATTGATGATTGCTAGTGGTAAAAATGAGGGTTCTAATAAACTCTGATAGATGAGATGAAGTTAAAGTTTAGTTTAAATAGAAGTAGCTAATTTTTAATATTTGGTATCCAATCAAGTGTAAAATCTCGAAAAGCATCTACTGCTTTTGAAATAAATTGAGTTTTTGGAAGAGCTAAAGCAGTTTTACGCATATAGGCTCTATTTAAATGAACAACATGAATTTTATAATGTTTATAAGAGGCGGCTACTCTTGAAGTTAGTAAAGCAACCCCAATATTTTCTTCCACGAGTCCACAAATGGTTTCTACTTGACTACTTTCATAAATGATCTTTGGTTCGAATCCTGCAAGATTACATGCAAGCTTACTAATTTTACGCATTCCAGAATGATAGTTCATAAATAAAAAATTTTCAGTTGCTGCATCGGCTAAATTAATTTTATCACTATTAGCTAGTCGGTGAGACAAGCTTGTAATAAGTACAATTTCATCTTCTAGTAAAAGATGAAATTCTAAATTTTCTTCACTTTTAAGACGATCTGGAGGTGTAAGAAGGGCAACTTCTATTTCAGCTAAGAGCAACCATTCCAGCAAGTCTTCGCTACCACCCTCTCGAATTTCGATATTAATACCGGGATATTTTCGTTGAAAAGATGCAATTAAAGAAGTAAAACCCAATTGACCTATTATTGGAAGAGTCCCTAGAACAATATGACCGCGCTCCAAATCAGTGTATTGCAACATTGTTTTACGTGCCTGTTTAACTTCACTAAGGATACGTTTTGCGTATAAAAGGAATTCTTTACCCGCAGGAGTTAATCGTACAGAACGAGTAGTACGATCGAAGAGGCGGACTTCAAGTTCTTCTTCCAATTTAATTATTTGCTGAGATAAAGATGATTGAGATAAACAAATTTCTTCCGCAGCCTTTGTAAACTGTCTATGGTTAGCAACAGCAACTACATATTCTAATTGATGAATTTCCATAACAAATCAACCTCATTTATTAGTTTCACTTATTAATTCTATCAGAAATATCGATTGTAGTAATTAATAATATTTCATAAAATTAAGAAAAGTTTGAATAATAAGTAAAAAGGAGACGGAAATGACAAAACAAAGAGACATGAAATGTGATGTAGTTGTTGTAGGTGGGGGGTCAGCGGGTGTTGCCGCAGCAATAGGAGCAGCACAGACTGGTGCAGATACAATTTTAATTGAGAAAAACCCTTACTTTGGCGGTGCGGCTACACATAGTTCAGTACTTACATATTGTGGGTTCTTTACTCAAGGAAATCCACCTGAACAAATAGTAGGTGGAGTAGGACAAAAGGTATTAAACAATCTTTCTAAGATAGGAATGTATGATGGTCCAAAGCGGACACCACATACTGGAACGGTTATCGTATTGTTAGATCCTGAAGCAACTAAAATAGCCTTGGATAATTGTATAGCTGAAAATAATGTTAAGCCATTATTACACGTCCAAGTTATAGGTACAAATGTAGAAGATGGGAAGATAAAAGCAATAGAGTGTGTGGATCATTCCGGCCGATTTACAATAGAAGCTGAAGCTTTTATAGACGCTAGTGGAGAAGCAAACTTGACTGCTTTAGCTGGGGGGGAATATATTTGCGGGAATGAAAAAGGAACTTTTCAAGCTGGGACGTTAATGATTCGAATAGGTGGAGTCAGAGAAGAATCAAATGCTCACCCTTTAGAGGTTCAGAAAGCTATTAAACTAGGTAAAGAACATGGGATTGCAGCCCTAACTAAAGAATTAGGAACGATAGTGAGAATGCCGGGATCAAAAGATGTTCTAGCTATATTAGCAGATGAAGGGGTGAATGGATTAGACAGCGTCAGTATGACGAAAGCAGAAATGTCAGCACGTAAACAGGCTTGGGGATATTTAGAAGCATTTAAAAAATATTTACCTGGTTTTGAAAACGCTTACTTAGTGCAGACAGGACCACAGATCGGTATACGGGAGACAAGACATATTGTTGGTGATTATATATTAACTCACAGCGATGTACTAAATGCTAGAAGACATAATGACTCTATAGGAAGGGGAGGATGGCCAATGGAATCTCATTCTGAACCAGGTGCACCAAACGTATGGCAATCAATAGCTAATAATAGTTACTATGATATTCCTTTACGAAGTTTAAAGGTAAGAAATATTAATAATCTTTGGGCCGCAGGCAGAACTATTGCATGTGACCCAGATGCATTTGCTTCAGTAAGAGTTATGGGGACAGCATTTGCGACTGGGCATGCTGCGGGAGTAACTGCTGCCCTATATTGTCAACATGGGTTTGTAGATCCTGTTAGTGTAAGAAATGAGCTGCTTATACAAGATGCAATAATATAATTGAGTAAAAATTTTGAAAACTTTTCTTATTAAAGATATGCTTTTTGTAATAAATTAGGGGCAGGTGAAACAAATTGAAAGTCGTAATAGAAAATCTTTCAAAAACCTTTAGGGACAAAAAAGACAATGAAGTAGTTGCACTGCATGATATTAATTTAGCAATTAATAACGAGGAATTTGTGGCAATTGTAGGACCGAGTGGTTGTGGTAAATCAACATTACTAAATATTGTAGCCGGTCTTATGTCTCCAACTGAGGGCAAGGTTTACTTTGATCATATCGAGACTAGCAAACCCCCATCCGTTTCTGTTGTATTCCAAGAAGCTGGCTTGTTCCCATGGCGTACTGTTTTAGACAATGTAAAGCTAGGTTTGGAAAATAGTGATCTATCAAAAGAAAAAATTGAAAGACGTGTAAATAAGTATATTAATATGGTAGGTCTGCAAGGTTTTGAAAATTCATATCCTCATCAACTTTCTGGTGGTATGAAACAAAGGGTAGGGATTGCCAGAGCTCTTGCAACTAAGCCTGATCTACTACTTATGGATGAACCACTTTCTGCACTTGATGCACAAACAAGACAGATTTTGCAAGAAGAATTATTAAATATCTGGAATGAAGAAAAACATCGTACTATATACGTTACTCACAATATTAATGAAGCTGTTTTCTTAGCTGATAGAGTTGTTGTTCTCTCTCGACGTCCAGGGAAAATTAATAAAATTATAAATATTAATCTTCCAAGAAACGGTCGAGCAGATTCTGAGTATCAAAAGGAAGTGGCAAATTATACACATAGTATTTGGAGCTTAATTCGAGAAGATGCCATGAATGCGTTAAAGGAGAATGCCTAATGATACCTAAATTGAAAGAACTAAATAGCGACATTCAAGCGCAGAAAAGACAAAAAGTCATAATAAAAAACAAAGTTGCATTTTTAGATAAAAATATTTCAAATGTTTATGCTCCATTGGGTGTAATCACAATCCTAGTAGTTTGGCAGATTGTTTCAATGTCCGGCCTAGTAAATGAATTTACTTTACCCTCACCATCTACCATTTTACTTACGGCATGGGAATTAATAAAAGACGGTTCTTTATGGACAGAAATTTCAGCTAGTTTATATCGTCTTGGATGGGGATACTTTTTTGGTTGTATTGCAGGAATAGCAATTGGGATCATATTAGGTTTCTCCAAATTGTCAGAGAAAGTAGGTATGCCCATTGTAAATACTCTATATCCTATTCCAAAAATAGCGATACTGCCTTTAATTATGCTTTGGTTAGGAATTGGGGAAGTCTCCAAGATAACAGTTATAGCTATAGGCGTGTTCTTTCCCGTTGTCTATAACACTTATACAGGGGTAACACAAACACAACGTCTTTTAATAAATGTAGCTGTTACATTTGGAGCGAGTCGTATGGATCTGGTGAAAAAAGTAATTCTACCAAGCTCCTTTCCTATGATGTTATCAGGAATGAGAATCGCAGCAGGAACTGCACTATTAATACTAGTTTCAGCTGAGATGGTAGCTGCCGAGCATGGTATTGGTGCATTTATTCTTCAAAACGCAGATTTACTAATAATTTCAAAGGTAATGGTAGGGGTATTTATACTATGTATTCTAGGTCTTTTATTTAATCAAGGGCTGGCATGGCTTGAGAAAAAATTAATACCTTGGCGGTAATCAAATTATTTTAAGGGGGAAAATACAGTGGCTTATAGGATTAAAAAGCAAGTTATTTTGGCCATAATTTTAGTTTTGGTATTAGTGTTGTCAGCTTGTTCACAAAACATAACAGGTGGTTCTAGTAAAAACGAAACAATGACGGTGAAAATAGGACTATTAAACTCACTTGGTAATTCCTCAATTTACTTAGGAGATGAAAAAGGTATTTTCAAAAAACATGGAATTAAATTAGATTTTAAAGGCTTTCAGTCAGCACAGCCGATTTCGGTTGCAGCCCAAACAGGAGATATAGATGTTGGTTCTACTGCATTTACTGCTGGTTTTTTTAATCTTTTAACCGAAGGTAATTCTCCTTTGCGAATTGTTGCAGATGGAAGCAAGGAATGGCCAGGATATAATGGCAGTGCATTAATGGTAAGTAAAAATGCCTTTGATAACGGTGTTAAAGAAATTAAAGATTTAAAAGGAAAAAAAATTGGGGTTACTCAAAATGGTTCTTCTCTTCATTATATGGCAGGAAGACTTTTAGAGAAGGAAGGATTAAATATTGAAGATGTAACTATTACTCCAATGGGTGGGGTAGGAAACATTGCCGCTGCTTTAGAGAGCAATCAAATTGATGCTGGTGTTCTTCTAAGTACAGCAGTTGCTCCATTAGTAGAAAAGGATAAAGCTAAACTCATAACGTGGGTAGGAGATGAAACAAAAATACAGTTAAGTAGCATGTTCTATTCTAAAAATATGTTAGAGGATGAAGAAAAAGCAAAGCGTTTTTTAGCTGCGTATATTGAGTCTGTTCGATATTATCATGATAACGTTTTAACAGCTAAAGATAAAAATTCATCTGAATATAAGGATGCTATAAAAATTTTAGCTGAACGTACTAAAATTCCAGAAGAAAAAATTCCAAATAATCTCCCTTATATTGATCGTAATGCAGAGCTATGGAAAGAAGACTTAAGAACCTGGTCTAAGTGGTATAACGAAAATGACTTGCTAGAAAAAGAAGTAGATGTAGATAAAGTAGTGGCTACCGATTTATATGATGATGCATTAAAAGTATTAGATAAAAAGTAAGAAGTCAAATATGAGCCAAATCATATGGGTTATACATAAGACTTGGTTCATATCCTTTCTTTATTACATAAAGCGAAATACAGAAAGGGAGGTTATGATGCCGTTTATAAGATTTACAGGATTTAACCGAGAAACCTTAGAGATTTTTGCACCGTCCCTTATTGAAAAAATCGCAACCATTGCAAATATCCAAAAAGATACCATTAAGTTGGAGTTACATAAAACTGAACCACTAACCCAAAGCCCTCCTTCAATTGAAATATTAATTTTCCCAAGAGATCAACAGACATTTGATTCTTTAAGTTCATTAATTTATGAAATATTAAGTAAATATGGTTATACAAATGTACACATTTTTTTTCAATTATTATCTCCGCTTCTCTACTATAAAAATGGTGTATCCATTGATGAATCTATTTACTTTAAAAAGTTTAACAGTTAAAGATTAAGGAGATGCAAAATGAAAAAATTTCTTGTCGTTATCATTAGAAAACCAAACTTTTCAGGCGAGAATTTAAATGCTCATCGAGAATACATTCAAAAGTTAAGAGAGTTAAAAATACTAAATTTAGCAGGTGGTTTTAAAGACCAGACTGGTGGCGCTTATGTGCTGGAGTGTACTTCATTAGAGGAAGCTAGAAATATCATTATTGCTGATCCAATGAATGATCCATCTGAAACTTTGTATGAAATAAAAGAATGGGTTGCTAGCTAATAAACTAATTTGAAAGGAAGAATTTAATGAAACTTCTCACGTTTACTCATAATGGTAAAAGTCGAATTGGTGCAATTGAAAATGAAAAAGTGGTTGATTTGCATGCTGCCTTGGAATTGAAATTTGAAACAGAAGGTAAGCTTCGAGCGGCGCAGTTAGCTGAAGCTTACATACCGGAAGATATGACTGGTTTCTTGCAAGGAGGTAAAGAGAGTTTAGATTTGGCTCAAGAATCGATTTCTTTTGCATTAGAAACTGAAACAGCTGTTCAACTAGTGTTTGACAGAGAAGAAGTCAAGATTGAGGCACCAGTTCCTGCACCTGGCAAGATGATTTGTGTAGGTCATAATTATCGGGAACACATATTGGAGATGAAAAGGGAGTTGCCAGCTTTTCCTGTAGTTTTTGCTAAATTTGCAAACACAGTAATTGGTCCAGAGGATAATATTCCTTTTTATCCAGTCTCAGATCAATTAGATTATGAAGCTGAATTCGCTTTTGTTATAGGAAAGCGTGCAAAAAATGTTACCCAAGCAAATGCTCTTGATTATGTTGCAGGTTATACAATCGTTAATGATATAACATACCGTGATTTACAACGTCGTACTCTTCAGTGGCTGCAAGGTAAATCGATTGACGGTAGTGCTCCGATGGGGCCATGGCTAGTTACTTCAGATGAGTTAGTTGATCCATCTGACCTTGATATCGTTCTAACGGTTAATGGAGAAAATCGTCAAAAATCAAACACAGGGAATCTTGTTTTTTCTGTTCAATACCTGATTGAATTCCTTTCCAAACTCATGACACTTGAACCTGGTGACATCATCCTTACAGGCACACCAGGCGGAGTTGGTGTTGCACGGGATCCACAAATTTTTTTAAAAGATGGGGATTATGTCCGGATTGAAGTGGATAAAGTTGGTGTCCTTGAGAACAAAGTAGTAAAACAATCGATAGGAGTTACAGTTTAATGGCAGATATTCTTCAAGTAAATGCATTAGAGTCAGTTAAAAAAACAATCGATCAAATAGATAATTGTGTAAGGGGGCTCTCAGAAGATAAAATTCGTTGGAAACCGTCGAAGGAAGAATGGAGTATCATGCAGGTGATTGTTCATCTGGGCGAAGCCATTCCATTTTGGGTTCAGGAAATTCGTAATATAAAAATGAATAAAGATTATACATGGGGGAGAGGTTTAACAGATGAAACTCGTGTAAGAGCCATTTCAAAAGAAAAAGTGAATGGTTTATCGGTAGAAGAAATATTAAAAAAACTGTCTCACATACCTTTTTTAGTTGAAGAAACACTGGAATCATTGACAGCTGAAGATTTGGATATAAAAGCTCCAAGCCGTAATCCTCGATTTAAAGAGAAGACGGTGGGTTTTATAGTAGATCATTTGATTGTTGAGCACATTGAAAAACATTATGGACAAATCCAGCGTCTGATTAAAAAGATATCTAATTAATCTTGGAAATGGAATCTAGGCAAAGGGGTAAAAAAATGGCAGAGAAAAATTCATTTTTTGAAAGTAAGATTGTTAAGGAATTTAACCAAGATATTGAACAATATCATCTAGGTCCTTTATGGAATGCGATACCTGACCTAATGAAACATACACCAGAACCGCATGCGCAGGCTTATCTTTGGAAATATGATCTCTTACAAAAAAAATTAATGGAAGCCACACAAATATTTACACCTGACCGTGGTGGGGAACGCAGAGCTATTTACTTACAAAATCCTGGTCTTAATTATAGAAAACCATGGGGCTGGGCATCTACAACTCAAACATTATATGCAGCGGTTCAATTAATATTGCCTGGTGAAATCGCCCCATCACATCGACACGCACAAAATGCAGTTCGATTTGTAATGGAGGGTGAAGGAGCCTACTCCATTGTACAAGGAGAGCGTATTTTTATGGAGCGTGGAGACTTTTTGACCACTCCGAATGGATTATGGCATGGACATGGACACGAAGGGGACAAGCCAATGATGTGGATGGATTGTCTCGACATCCCTACAATTTTTTATCTTGGTGGCACGTTCTTTGAACCTTATCCAGAAAAGATAGAACATCCACATCTTCCTGATAACTATTCTACTCAACGCTATGAAGGGGGCATGGTTCGTCCTATCTCTGACCGTTATTCAAAAAAAATAGGAATCGGATCTTATAAATGGGGAGGTACGGCTGCCGCCATAGATGGATTAAGTAAGTTTGATCCCGACCCCTATGATGGTTATGCTGTTGAATATATTAACCCAACCAATGGAGAAACAGCTTGTCCAACTATAGCTTCTTGGCTGCAAAAATTGCCTGGAGGATTCCATTCCAAAGCACATCGACATACACATGCATCTATTTATCATGTTCATGAGGGTTGTGGATATACAATTATTAACGGTGTTCGATTTGACTGGGAGAAAGGCGATTACTTTGTAATACCAAACTGGGCATGGCACGAACATGTAGCTATAAAAGATAGTTATTTGTTTTCGACTAATGATTTGCCGATTCTTGAAAAGTTTAGTCTTGAACGCAAAGAATCTTACGGAATCGGTAAGGGTTATCAGGAAGTAACTAAGGAATTTAATCCTGTTTTAGTTTGAGCTCGGGATACTAAGTAAAGGAGTGTTATAAATGATAGAAACGAAGAAAGATAACCTCCTCATTGTCGGAGGCGGAATAGGCGGTCTTGCTGCAGCTCTTGGAGCAGCAAAAGCAGGAGTATCATCAGTAGTATTTGAACAGGCATCAAAATTCGGTGAGGTTGGCGCAGGTATTCAACTTGGGCCAAATGCGATGAAAGCACTAGATTACTTTGGGTTACTTAATGAAATTGACAAAGTAGCTGTTTACCCAAAACGATTAGTACTAAAAGATATATATACCGGAAAAGAATTGTCTGTACTAGATTTAGGCGATTCTTTTAAAAAACGCTATGGTTATTCATACACCGTCCTTCATCGTTCTGATCTGCAAAAAATTTTACATGTAGCCTGTCTCAAAACAGGTAGTATCGAACTCTTAAACAATCAGTCCATTCAAGAAGTTAATGAAACAGCAAATAGAGTAACTATTAAAAATCAACATGGTAAATTGTTCAGTGGAAAGGCTTTAATCGGCGCAGATGGTCTAAAATCAAACATACGTAAGGTTTTTAGTGATGATGAACCAATATGTTCAGAATATGTCGCATACCGAGGTACTATTCCAACCTCGGAGATTGAAAATGCAAACATGGAAGATGTAATAATGTGGATTGGACCCAATTTACATCTAGTTCAATATCCAGTTCGACGCAAAGAGCTCTATAATCTTGTAGTTGTTTTTAAGAGCTATAACTATAAAGCTGATTCAGATGATTGGGGCACTCCAGAAGAAATGGAAAAACGGTTTGCAGGGTGTCACCCTCTAGCACATCATGCATTACAATTTATTCAACGTCAAATTCGTTGGCCAATGTACGACCGTTTGCCAATTGATAACTGGACTAAGGGGAATATTACACTTTTAGGAGATGCTGCACATCCTATGCTCCAATATTTAGCGCAAGGTGGATGTCAAGCTCTAGAAGATGCTGCTTACCTTGCTGAGATGTTGGAAACCCAAGCTGGTAACTACCACGATGTTTTCCAGGCTTATCAGGAAAAACGAATTCCCCGTACTGCACAAGTGCAAACTAGTGCACGTTTATGGGGTGAAATTATTCATGCTATAGATCCCATTCCAATTCTATTAAGAGACGCAATTTTTGAACAGAGAACACCAAAAGATTATGAAATTGTAGATTTTCTTTATGCTTCAAAAGGTATAAAATCTAAACTTTATAATTAAATACATTTATGAGGAAAGTGAAAAACCGGAACAATATATAACAAGAGGTGGCCTTTTTATAAAAGGCAACCTTAAAAAAATTAATGATAATCCAAACTAAAAATCCGATATATTCTATAATGAAATTGTTCTTGATAACGTTAAGTCCTATAGTTAAAGTTAAAAAAAGAGGCAGACAGTTTAAACAAATGTTTAAAGTCTCGCCTCTTTTTAATTTAAAGTTCCTCAGATTTCTTGTTCTTCTCCAACTTCACATCATGTTCCTTTGCTAGCTTTTCCACTGCATTCTGATAATCTCTCATCATTTTGCGTGCAGTATTCAGCTTTTCATTTGCTTCATTTATTAGACCACTATCTTGATTTTCGAGGGCTGTAATGATTGTTAGAAACGCACTCGCCTGAATGTTCGCTGCCTCAATGTAATCTTCATGGATCTTCCTTAACTCATCCGTTTCAAGTTTCACAGACTCCAGATCTTCAATGTACTGATTGTAAGCTGGGATAATCTCTACTTTTAATGCATCGTAAAGGGTTTGGTCGTCTGTATAGTTCGGTCCAGTCACATCCTCATATTTCTCCAAGATCTTCGTCTCTTCCTTACCAAGTGACGGCATCTTTTCGTTCACATAATCCAGAAGATCATCCTGCACCGGATCTCCGCAGCCCGAAAGGATGAAAACCAAAAAAAGAAAACTCGCCAAGATGTATTTTTTCATTAGCCACCTCCCTCGAATAGGGTATTCAAGGGAGAAAATGTCCTATTCCAGAAAAAGTTATCGGTACTGATATAAAAGACCTATGAAGAAATACATATTAAAACTGTTTTGCATATTATAAAAACTGGAAATTTACCGATAAATAAATATGGAAAATACATGATTAGGTGATGAACATGAACTGGACAAGTCGCATAACAGAGGGAATAGAAAACTGGTTAACTCTATCCCTTCTAGAGGAACAAGAAAACCTTAAGCCTTATGTACAAGAACTAACAAACATAAAAGAAGATTTACAAGATGAATTAACTGTTATGATCGCGGGTGAATTTAATGCCGGTAAATCTACTTTTATTAATGCGCTTCTAGGAGAACGTGTTGTCGCTGTCGATGTGATACCAGCCACTGCAGTTATCACGAAGTTAACTTATAATACGCATGAAAAAATACTAGCTCATTTTAAAGACAAAACGATTAAAGAATTTGATCGACAATGGCTTAGTCAGCTGACAACAGAGAAACACGGGAAATTTGAATTTATAAGGAAAAATCTTAATTACGTAGAAATACAGTTTTCAAACGACCTTTTAAAATACTTTACTATTGTCGATTCTCCAGGTCTAAATGCCAATCACTTTCATCACACCGAAATTACGGAGGATTTTTTAGGTAGAGCAGATGTTGTTTTGTGGTTATTTCATTATCGTGAAGTAGGCACTACTACTTCATACCAATGGCTTGGAAAATTAAATGCATTAAATATTGAACCTATTGCTATCATAAATGCGATTGATTCCCATAACGATGAACAAGATATTGAAGATTATTATAAAGAAAATAGGCAAAGGCTTAGTAATCAAATTAAGATTACTGACCTGATCGGTGTATCGGCTAAAGAAGCGCTGGAAGGAAAGCTTAATAATGACAAAGAGCTGTTGGACTGGAGCGACTGGTTTAAAATAGATGAATTGTTTCAAGAACTGAGAGAAAAAAGAGTAAAAATAAAAGCTGAAAGAGCATTATCAAAATTAGTACAGCCTTTGAAAAAGATGGATATAGAGTTCATGAGATTGTGGTCAGAATTAAGAATTTCTGATTCAGTAGAGCTTATTAAAAATTTTCAAACCGAACTTCCTTCTTTAGTAAAAGAAAAAGAAAAGACCATTAAAGAATTAGAGATGATCTATAAACAAAATCAAGAGTTAGAGAAAATATTGCCTCCTGAAATAAAAGAACCAAAAAGGAGTTTGGAAGTAGCACAAAACATCCTTTTAAAAGTAGAACCTTTAGAAACAGTAGCATTCTTCAATCAATCTGAGACTGTTTCTCTTATTCAAAATACGATTCCAGATTTGATTCGATCCATTGATCAAAAAACAGTTGAATACAAAGAAGAGTATTTGAATTTAAGGGGAAAAAGAGAAGAACTGGACTATGAGTGGCAAAGATTACAAAATATAAGGTTCTTTAAGCACTTACGACATAAAAAATATGAAAGAAAGCAAATTGATCTAAATATTGATATTCAATACTTACATAATAGAGAAACGGGTTTGAAAAAGTTACATACTAAATTGCTAGACTCCTTTAATAAACTAGACGAATCTTTTGGAGAATTTATAACAGAAGAAACCAATAATCTTATCTTTAAAGAGAAAGAAATCGTCAATCGTTATAAAAGTCATTATCAGTATTTAACTAAGAAGTATGGTGAACTGGACGAGAAGCAATTAGAAGAAATAACCAAGTTTCATCGCACTATTCACTTCTTTGTTAAAGAAGTTCTTTCAAATCTCATAACAAAACAAGAGGATATCGTTGAGTTAGATTCTTACAAGGAATGTCTATACATCGCTCAAAACATTTACGCCATGTTTACAAAGTTTGATGGGATAGAGAATCTATCATATTTAACCTCCTTAAACGAGAAACAAATACATGGAGAAAGGATTATAAACAAAGAGATCAATCCATTCTTACCATCTACGGCGTTTCACAAAGTATCATTGAAAAGTTTAAATCCTTTAAAACATCCAGTTGTTACACATACAAAATTCAGTAAGAATGAAAAGATTTTTGTTTTAAGTGCTTCAGCTCTAATTGGCTTAAGTATTTTTCTTACCGTTCAGGGTAGTGTTTCTAATGAAAATGCAGATGCAGATTACAATGAAAATGTCGTGAGCACTGTAAATGATGAGTATGAGGAAGAAGAGGTTGAAAGTTTAGAAGATGCGAATTCAGCCGTAACATCAATTGAGCAACAAGATTTGAAAGAATTCCTAAATACTGTACATACTGATTTGTATGATTTGAAGGTTCTTCCATGGGAAGGAGTTTTTTCTGAGCAAGCATGGGCAAATTTTGAGTTATTTTACGACGAAACAGCAGCTGCAGAAAGTTATTCGTTTAGCGTTTTTAATATTAAATACGTTGATGATTACACGGCTCTTGTTACAGCAACTGAGAATTATCGAATAGAACAAACGGACCGGATTTATGAAGTTATTTATACGATAAACTTAATAGGATTAGATGAATTAATGATTGAGGATGTTTCTTTTAGTCTTACTGAAGAAGAAGCGATCTCTATTGATGTTGAGGATGGGTTGATAGAAGAGACTCTTCATTCGTTTAGAAATGATTATATGTCTGCTCTAAATAATGAACACTTCGACCTGATTTCTTCCTATTTAAGTCCAACAGGTACAGCGCGAGAAGAGTTGCATAATTATATTAATTCCATTAGTGGAAAGGGTTACACTTTTATGTTTGAGCAATTTAATGTAACTGGGATTGAGAAGATAGGTCCGAATACGTATGTTGCTTCAACAAATGAAGTTTTTGTTTTTTCAGATGCACAAAGTAACAAAACAAAATATGTGAAGACGAAAGAATACATGTTAAGCGCAATCTCACCCAATGAGATCACTATTGAACAGATTAAAGATTTAACTAAAGAAACAGAATCGATTATAGAATCGACTACAGAATTGGTATCAGAAGAAGATGTAAATGAATTTATACAAAATCATTATTATAGGTTAGAAGTAGCTTTTAATGGGTCAGGGTTTCATGTTCTAGCTCCATATTATGATCGTAACGGAACTGAATATGATCAAACAGAAGGTTACATTAGTAATGCCATAGAAAAACAAATGAAAATGAAAAACCTTTATCAAGAAGTACAATCTATTGAAATTGCGGGTCCCAACCACTATCTTGTGAGCTTTTATGTTGAAGATGAATATCGCTACCGTGATGGTTCTGGAGACCGAAAGAAAGTAAGCGTAGATTATCTGCTGAAAGTAACAAATGAAGGCAAGCTTCTGATAGAAAGTATTCAAGACCTAAATATAGTAGAAGAAATAGATTTGACAGAGGGAGAATAAGATGAGTTTCTCACTAATGAATTTTAATAAGAAGAAAGATCAAATCGTTAAAGAGCTTGAACAGCTTATTTTTCTATTAAATGAAATGGAAAGCAGGGTAGAATTACAAAAGCTTACCGAAATTATAGATCATATAAAACAAGAGAATTTTCAGATTGTAGTGGTAGGGGAATTCTCACGCGGAAAATCGACTTTTATTAATTCGTTGTTAGGAAATCAGTTGCTGCCATCATCAGCAAATCCTACGACCGCACTATTAAATGTCATTAAATATAGCAAAGAATCTTATATTAAAATTCGGTTCCATGATGAAAATAGACAAGAAATGCATATTAGTGAAGAAACGTTCAAAAGGCTTATTGCACCAAAAGAGCCTATTAAGGGTGATCCAGAATCTGAAGCAGCTTATCAAAAGCAAGCAGATACACTAAAACAGATTCAAAGTGCTGAAATTGGCCATCCCCTTTCTTTTTGTAAGGGTGGTGTGACATTAATTGATACCCCAGGCACAAACGACCTGGATGAAGCACGCGAGAAAATAACAAATAGTATCATCCCACGATCAGATGCTGCCATCTTTCTTTTGTCAGCTCGAAAAATACTGTCTGAATCCGAGTTAAGCTTTCTTAGGGACCGCTTATTAAGCAATGATATTCAAAAAGTATTTATTGTAGTAAATTTTAAAGATGAATTAGAAAGCCCAGAAGCAATAGAAAAGGTTCAAAAATACGCCTATGACAACCTAAAAAACATCTTGAAAGAACCAAGAATATCATGATATCCGCTTTGCAGGCTTTAAATGCGAAACGATCAAGTCAGGGTGAAGAAATTAAAGGTAGAAGAGGAAGACCGATAAAAATTTGGGATCTTGAATCAACGGGGATACCTGAACTTGAAAGAAGCTTGTCTGAGTTTCTTCAATATGAGCGGGGAAAAGTGAAGTTGCAGCGTCCTATAAAAAGAGCAGAAAAATTAATAAATGAAGTATTAGAGAAGAAGATCAAATTTGAAAAGAACACACTTTCTCAAAAGAAAGTTGGCTTGAAAGAAAAGGTAGAAGCTTTCAAACCAAAACTTTCGGCTATACATGCTGTGGGAAAAGAATCTCTTCAGAACATTAATATACAACTGAGCAGACAAGAACTAGAAATAACAAAATGGTATGAAAGTGAATTGCAAAAAATTGCGAATCAAGCCATGAAAACATATGAGCAGTTTAACTATTTAGATATCCAATCCATAAAGCAAACAATAGAACAAACCATTGCGCCATTAGAAAGAGATTTGCATAAAGAAAAAATTAAACGAATGACTGAATCTGCAAAGACAGTAGTCGAAAATCAGAGTAATAAAGTAAATGAACAGTGGCTAAAACTTGAGAAAGATCTTCTGCACATTCATCTTCCTAACGGTGCTAATCAAGAGCATGCACTTGCATTGGTGGATGCATCTTCTTATGAAACAAGTTATTCACCTTCAATATTTGACGAGATGTATGAAAGTTTGGATCAGGCATGGGAGCAAAGTAACAGCTTTATCGGCAAACTGGCGATTGGTGCAGGGTATGTAGCAACGAGTGTGTTAGGAGCAGTTTCTTCTTTTATCTCTTGGTTAACAGGTGATAATGAAAAAATGAAGTATAAACGTCAACTGATGCTTAAGTTTGAGGATTCTAGCAAAAAGAAACGAGCAACATTTAAGAGTGAGTGGAAAGGCATGGTTAAGTCGGTGAATGAACAATATGAAGGGATTATCAATGAAAACGTTCAGCAGATGGAGCAACAGCTTCAAGTTTTACTCGATAGTACTCGTTTAGAAGGCATTCAACTGCAGCAAAAACTAGATTTATTGGAACGCAGAGAAATTCGTTTAGTACAAATAAAAACTCGTATCAACCACTATTTTAATGAGTTAGACCAGAAAACACATGAAGAAAAGGTTGAGATATTCACATGAATTATTCATTAGAAAAAGATAACTTGTATAAAAAAATTGTGGAATTGCAAGAAACGGTATTAAATTTGTTGCCGGAAAGTTCTCAATGCAAGACAATCCAGCAATTAAAAGAAGATATAACGAACGATTATTATACGGTTGTTGTAGTGGGTGAATTTAAACACGGTAAATCTACTTTCATCAATGCGTTGTTAGGCAAAGATATTATGCCAAGAGATGTTACGCCAACAACAGCAACCATTAATGCAATCTTTCAAAGCAACAAAAACGAGATTCATATCGTAAAAACGAATGGTGATGTAGAAAAGAAAGAACTTTCATTGGAAGAACTGAAAAATTATACGGCTGAAGCTGACTTTGATCCAGATGACATCCAATTCATTAAAGTGTTTACGGATTCAAAGCTCATTAAAGAGGGTGTTGTATTAGTAGACACACCTGGGGTAAATGACTTGAACGAACATCGCTCATCCATTACTTATCAGTTCATCCCACGGGCAGACGTTGTATTGTTTTTGACTCCAATGACTAGTGCCATAAAGAAAACAGAAAAACTATTCATAGAAGAAAATCTTCTGAAAAATGGTTTGGATCGTACAATTTTTATTGGGAACTTTTCAGATTCAGTGGAAGATGACGAATATGATGAAGTCTATGAATTTATGAAACGTCGAATCGAGAATGTAACAGGTTTTCCTAATGTCCCAGTATATCCTTTGTCGGCAAAAGAAGCACTCCAAGGCAAGGTTAGAAATGATAAAGAATTGATAGAGTACTCGGGTATTTTAGAAATTGAAGAAGAGCTGAAAAGGAGAATGGAATCGGGTGTACAAAGCAAAGAAAAATTAGAACGATTTCATTTTCGTTTAGAGGTGATTGCAGGAAATCTGCAAAAAGAAATAGAAACAGCTTTGCACCTTACCAACCAGTCCATTGAGGAATTACAAGAACATCTTCAATCCGTTCGGAATTTTTTAGATAATCAATCAGCTTGGGAAGTGCAAATTCAAAATTACTTATATGAACAAGAAGATGATATTAAATTCATGACCTATAAGTCGCTCAACTACTTTGGAGAAAAACTAAAAGAAGATATAAAGGCAAAAGTTGAACTCTTTCAAGGTGCAGATATAAAGAATTTAGTAGAATCTCAAATACCTGTCTCCATCAAAAGTCAGTTTAAGAATTGGGTAGACCAATATGGAGAACACATTCAGAGTCTTCTAATGAAATTACATAATGAAGTGGAAAAAGGGCTATCTTCATCCTTTAACCAAAGAATTCAAATGAATCATTCTAGACAGAGTCAGCTCTCTTATGAAACGGATATCCCTGTATTAAACATGACCAGTGGGAACGCTAACGTAAAAGCTGGTCTTATTATGGGTGGAGTAAGCACCGTTGCAATATTATTAGGTGGACCTTTTTTCATCCCTTTAGTAGGTATGGCTGGAATGCCCTTTTTGTCACAAAAAGTAGCCGAAAAACAGTTGCAGAACCTAAAGCCGGAGCTCCTCCTTGCTGTTGAAGGACAAATAAATGTTCTGCTAGAGGAACTTCATCGGAACTTAGATACATTCATTCATAATCAAGTAAATACCATAAAAAATGATGCCTTAGATCACTTTAACCGAGCGATACAGTCATATGAGCACCTTTTAAATGAAGAAATGAATAAAAAACAAGATGAAACAAACAAAGTGGTTACCTATCAAAAAGAGCTAAAAGAATTAAGTATTATGTTAGAGGGTCACTTTAAAAAGATTGATGCAGGAGTAAAGTAATAACACTAAGGAGGAAGTAAGATATGAGTGATTGGGATTCAAATAGTATTGATATTTCAAATTCTTTTGATCAAGATTTCAAAAGTAACTCAACAGAGCTAATTACAGAGCCGATCCATCAGCTTGATCATAATACCTTTTCAAATTACAACGGGGAACATGAGTGCTTTAACTACAATGATCCTTTGAAATATTGCTACAAACATCAGTTTAAGCCGTTCTTATTAGACTTTGGGAATGGAGTTCATTTTGTAAAACCACATTACGTAGAAGGGTACATGAGAGAAGATGGTACTTATGTAAACGGTTATTATCGAGATGGAGATGGAAATACTTCCATCAATCGTGATGAGAATCATGGTGGAGGGTATTTGAGAAGAGATTAATATATTTTCAAAAGGTGCCGTTATTAAAAGGGCACCTTTTATGATAACGGAAATAATAGGAGTACGTCATAATGAAAGCAAAAATAATTGTTTCATTTTTATTAGTAGTAGGAGTTACATTTCTAATAACTTATACGGAAGGATATGCTCATAGTGGCAGAACAGATGGGAGCGGGTGCCATACTAATCATTCTACTGGAGTCTATCATTGTCATAATGGATCTAGTGATAGTTCTTCCTCTAATCCTGTTCGGAAATCAACTCCTGAACCTAAAAGGGATAAGGACGTTGACCATAATTTCGTAAATGATTATGAACAGGATCAAGAAGAGCTCTTATTAAATCTTAATAATATAGGTGGAAGTGATGGCTTTTTAGCAGCTGAAACAGGAGTTAATCAACTAAAACCTAAAACTAGTGAATTTACAAAGGCAGAATATAATGCGTATAAACAAGGATATGAAGAAGCTTATAGAAATAAAAAGTTTGAAATGAAAAAAGACGAAGCTTCAAAAGCCGGATATGCATTGGGTGAGAAAACGGATGATCTCGTTTTACCGGCAGAATATAATCAGCCGGAGTTAAAAGATGCTTTTGAGCGCGGTTTTAATAATGCTCTAAATACAAAGTGGGGGAATCTTGCTTACGAAACCGCAAAACAATTTAAATATTTTAACCTCCGACAGATCTGCCGCAAAATGTAAAAGATTATGCAGGACTTAGATACAATGCTGAAATTAAAGTACAAGAAGAAATAGCTTTTACAAAAGGCTATTCTTATGGACTTGAAATGGATAAAATTAAATTCCCTTTAGAAATTGAGAAGAGTAATACCTTGAAAAAAGCCTTTGAAGAAGGTTTTAAACAAGGTAGAGAAGAGAGCAATATTGAAATTGAAGAAGAGAATAGTAGTGTAGAAGAAATAGGGGTGTTATACCTTATTTTAGATCAAGTAATAACGCCTTTCCTACTATTATGCCTTCTAATCCCGTTTATACTTTTCTGTTACATATATAAAGAAGAAACGAAGGAAAAAATACAAAATCTAAGAAACAAATTTTAATAAAACATAGGAAAAGACCGAGTTAAATCGGTCTTTTTGTAATCCTATCGAATTAAGTTCTTACCTTGAACTAGATTTCTCTCAAGCTTAACAGTTTGGTTGCTTTCATCTTCAAACACCGCATACTCATTCACCGGCTGCACCACAACATTATCTAAAGTGAGTGTTTCGTTGTATGGAGTCTTCGCTGTTAATGTAATGGTGTGCTTACCGGTAGATAAATAGTTTACTTTGTTCAAGTTTACTAGAGTAAGGTACTTGTTCGCAGCAGAAACGTCTGTTGAACTTACTTTACGGCCATCAATCTTTAAATCTAGTTTTAGCTCGCCGCCTAATGATGGTGCTTTTTCTAGTGCACCATAGATGAGGTACAAGCCTTGTTTATCAATGTTAACTTCCTTTTGAATCGTGTCTCCGTTATTTAATTTTACAATTTTGTTGCTGAAAAGTGCGTCGCCAGTCCATGCGCTTTCTGGTGTTTCGATGACCGGACTGCCGCTTTTTGTAGTGAACGTTTCAGCTTCATGGATGGTTGATGTGTGTCGTTCTTTTGTTTTTACGTTAAACGTGTCCATGGCTTCAGGTAGTTGTTGAATGGCTTGAATTGACATCAACGCTTCAATCGTTGACTCCGCGCCTGAGTTCATATTCACTTTTCCGGTTACTCCGTTTAATCCGTCATACCCTCTGCCAGTTTCCGGATCGTACATCTGGAAGTTCGCGTCATTGTTGCCTGTGTACCAAGAGGCAGCGATCCCCGCATATTGTGCGTATTTTTTCTCGTTTGTTGCATGGTAAAGTTCAGTGAAAGCTTGCGTCAGCATGTTCACGCCGTATGCGATCTGCTCGTCCTTTGTTGGTGTTGGTGCCATCTCTTTAATCATGCCTTTCACGAGGATGTGAGTGAAAAGCTGATCGGCTTCTTGCTGTGCTGATTCGATCCATTCTTCTTTGTTTAGTAGATTACCAGCTTTAGCAAGAGCCATAGATTGTCCGCTGCCCCAAGCATGCCAAAGAGTAGGGGAGCCGTCCCAGTCCAGGTGAGCCCCGAACGGATATTTTGTGTAGGATCCGAATTGGTACTCCGATAATCCTTTTCCGAGCTTTAACATAGAATCTTTTACTACCGGATCTTTTTGCACCTCATAATATTCTGAGAGACCAAGCAAAGCATTGGACATCGCGTCAAAACCGCCGATCCAAGCTGGAACCTTGTAGCCGTTAACGATGTTATACTCTTCGTACTTTTCGTCCACTTTCTTTTGTAAGGCATTGTTCGCTAGTAAGAAGCTTTCCTTTAACTCTTTTGCATAAGCAGGATCCGTTTCGGAAAATACTTTATAGCCATGGCCAATTGACCACATCGCTCTAGCTGCCCACCAGTCAAAAGACTTCTTGCTAGTCGGACCGTCTGTGTTAATTGAATAGTCGTCAAAAATAAAGTTATAAAATTCCCCGTCATCAGCTTGCATGTACATGACAAAGTTTAAAGCTTTCTTAGCTTTTTCTAGGGATGCCTTTTTCTTTGTTTGTTCGTAATGATTCAAATACACAACAGCTGCCCGTGCCACATCATCTACACAAGCAATGCCTTCGTCCGCATCATCCACCCATTCGTAATTGGGATACTCAGAATAGATGTGTGTAATTAGCATCTCTTTACCCTCAATCGTGATCTCTTCATTTAAAAAATCCAGGTGGTCGAGGTTGACTAGAGAGGTTTGAGTTTCTGCTGCCTCTGCCTGAGTTGGAAACACAATTGAAACCATAAAAATGAATGCTAGTACAATCTGAAAATACTTCTGCATCTTTTTCCCCTTTCATGTAAGCGTTTTAATTACATTATTGCATGACGAATTATTTTATCAAGTTACAAATGAGTTTTGTCATGAAGTTGGTTACATGTGCCTAAAGAAAAATGTCTTAACTAAAACAAAAGTAATAGATGAATAGTTATTGACCACAGTAAGCAATAAAAGGAAAATATAAATAATAATAGTACACAAAAGAGGTTAGCATCATGTCTATGGATACTTTGGATAAGGTTTTTACTTGTTTTCTATTTCTTTTGACGGCACTTCCGTTTATCATGTTTATACAATTTAAATGGAAAAAAAGAGAACGTTATTATTACGTCTTATTATCTTATTCTTCTCTTATTATTTTTACATTTACAGTACCAGTGCTTTTATTAATCTTTGAAATTGAAGTTTGGGAGCCGCTTCATAAACCTTACTGGATTTTCAGTACATTAATCCTTCCGTTAATCGTAATTGTAATGCATACTTATTTTGTAATTTTAGTGAAGAGGGATATGTTTATTGTTAAACTAGAAAAAATTGAAAGGCTTGAGAAGATAATATTTAAAGACCCAAGACCAATAGCTGCAATCTTTTGGCTGGCATGTGTATGGAAGTATGCTGAAAAATATTTTAATTAACAGTTTTCGTTTTAAAAGCTTGTCCTAGTTGCTTTAAGATAGAGGAGGGCAACCACGAAATAACAGAAGAAGAATTGAATGGATACATAACCGGTAAGAATGAGAGATGCAACTATTTTTTATAGAAGTTATTTTAGGAGGAACCATGTTACAAAAATTCGGTTTTTCACAATATGAGAGTCAGGTGTTCGAAGTCCTTGCGTCCAGTGAGGAACCGATGGACGCTACGAACATCGTTAAATATTCAGGTGTACCAAAATCAAAGATATATGAAGTGCTCACGCGAATGATCGAAAAAGGGATGGTGCTGGATTCGGTTTCGGAAAAAAAGAAGCTGTATACCGCACTTCCGCTGTCCATCGTGATCGAGAAGTTGACGACTGAATTTCAGGAAAACGTGGAGCAGTTAAAAACGAGTACGTCTAAAAGAAAGTTTTATGATGAACACGTCTGGAGTCTAAAGGTGGATTCATCGATTCGTGCGCAGACGAAGAAGATTTTGCAAGCGGCGGAGAAATCGATTAAGGTTTCCGCATGGCAAGATGACGTACGTGATTACTTGCCCATACTTGAGGAAAAAGAAAAGCAGGGAATCGCTGTGGAGGTTCTTGTAGTTGGAGAACTAGAGTCTTCGCTAACGAACGTACATACCCTCATTCCGGCGCAGGAACACCATTCGCTAGAACGCTTTCGATTAGTTGTCGTGGATGAGGAAGAAGTGATTTTTGCCGGTGTGGAAAATCAAAGCTGGCAAGCAATGAAAACAAAGTCCCGTCCATTTATTAAAGTGTTCATCGAGTTCTTTTATCACGATGTGGCACTTGCGAAAATCAATGAAAAGCATTCGGAACTGTTGATGAATGATGATGAGATTAGAAGTGTTCTAATGAAATTGAGGTACTAATTTAAGAGGGAATGAACTAAGAGGGTACTTTAGTTCATTCCTTTTTTGTTATATAGATTTCCTATGAACCAAAACGAAGAGCCTATGAACCGAAGTGGAAGGTCTATGAGTCAAAATGGTGACTCTATGGGTCAAAATAAAACTTCTATGAACCAATCATAATTCTATGAGCCAAAACTAAGGGTCTATGAGTCAATCCGACCATCCTATGAGTCAAACCACAACATGAAAAAGAGCATAACTGATAACAGTCATGCACTTTACATTATTATTGTTCTGAACTAACTACTTCCAATGCCATCTCGATCATGTCATTGAACGTCGTTTGACGTTCTTCTGCTGAAGTTTCTTCACCTGTGAAGATGTGATCACTTACAGTTAAGATTGAAAGTGCATTAACACCGTATTTTGCTGCGATTGAGTAAAGAGCTGTTGTTTCCATCTCAACAGCTAGTACGCCGTTTTCCGCTAGCTTTTTCACGATATCCATGCTGTCACGGTAAAACAAGTCAGCCGTTAACACGTTACCTACTTTGATTTTTAATCCTTTTTCAGTTCCAGCTTCATACGCTTTTTTCAATAGGTCGAAGTTTGCACATGGCGCGAAGTCGATGCCAGGGAAAGCTAGGTGGTTCATTCGTGAATCTGTAGATGCTGTCATCGCTAAGATTACATCACGAACTTTAACATCTTGCTGAATTGCGCCGCACGTACCAACACGAATCAAGTTTTTTACACCATATTCACGGATCAATTCGTTTGCGTAGATCCCAATCGAAGGAATCCCCATTCCTGTCCCTTGAACAGATACGCGTTTTCCTTTGTATGTTCCTGTGAATCCAAGCATTCCGCGAACTTCGTTGTAGCACGTTACGTCTTCTAAAAACGTTTCTGCAATATATTTTGCACGAAGCGGATCTCCTGGTAATAGAATGCTTTCTGCAATTTCACCTTGTTTTGCGCCAATATGGATACTCATTTGTCCACCATTACAACCCGTCATTGATGGTTGTAACGGTTCCACCTCCTCAAATTTTTTATCTCTCATTATCATGCCATAGTTTTACGAGACTAGCTAATGGAATGAGCATGACTAGAAGAACGCTCTTTTTTTGTCATGGAAAGAACGGCTGCACCTAATGCCAGTATGACCAAAAATCCGCCAACTGTTGCATTCATCTCAACAGATGCCTGTTCAATTACGATTCCGCCGATCATGGATCCGAAAGCAATGCCGAAGTGAAGGGCAGAGTTGTTTAAGCTTTGCTGAATATCGGAAGTTTCTGGAGCGGACTCGATGAGATAACTCTACATAGCCGGTGTGATGGCCCAGCTGAGCATGCTCCAAATGATCATGACCACTAAAAATAACGGAAACGCAAACGTTGTATATGGAATCATAAAGATTGAAATGCCAAAGATGATTGTAACGCAAAGAATTGTAGGTTTTGTGCCGAACCGGTCAGCGAGCATGCCGCCGAATCCGCCGCCAAATACGGCTGCCACACCGAATATCAAGTATACAATACTTACCCATGTTCCATTAAGCCCAAGCGTCATTTTTAGAAATGGCGTTAAGTAGCCGTATAACGTAAGATGGCCAGCGAGGAACAGGAATGAAGTCAGTTGAGCAAATAGTACGGTCCGATCTTTTAACGTGCGCAGCTGCTGACGGATTGGAATCGCCGGTTTTGGATCGAGACGTCCCATAAAGAAATACACGCCAAGTATGGATAACACGGTTAGTGCCGTGATTAAGATAAACGGAGCACGCCACCCGAATGCATTTCCGAGCATTAAGCCGATTGGAATTCCGAGTACGAGCGATGCACTAATCCCCATAAAGACCACGCCGATTGCACGCGCACGGTATTTTCCTTCTACGATGTTGGATGCGATCGTTACACATAACACGACGAGCAATGAACCGCTTGCTGCAGATAAAATTCGAGCGATTAATAACATTGAATACGTAGGACTCAAGATCGCGAGTATGTTTCCTAATAAAAATACGATCAAAGAGATTAAGGTCAGACGCTTTCTCTCTATTTTAGCGGTCATCGTCAACAAGATTGGAGCAGCAATCGCAAACACTAGTGAGAAAATGGTGATGAGGAATCCGGCTTTTCCGAGACTCACCCCAAGATCCTCTGCTACTAAGTCTAGAATCCCGCCTATAATCAATTCGACCATTCCCACAACAAACGAAACGATCGTCAATAAATACACACGTTTATTCAAGTATATCTACCTTCTTTCAAAAAGTAACCACTGTAATGGTAACTTATTTCAAAGAGTGTATCAATAATAATTTCTAGGCAAGTTTTATAAAAGAATAAGTACATATTTTAATATCAGCTATAATGAGATGAAGCAGAGAACACCGGCGGGGGATTAATATGAACACAAACCAAAGAGCAATCGAATTATTAGAGGAAAATAATTATGAAGGGGCTCTAAAACTTTTTCGAAAAGCGGTTCTTGAAAAAAGAGATATTCAATCACTTACGAACCTCGCGTGGGTTTACTTGCATGAAGAAGAGGATAACCAAAAAGCGTTGAGTCTAGTTCTAGAAGCGATTGATCTCAGCCCCGAATCTCATTTTCCATATAGTTTTTGTGGTGAACTGTTATTGAAATTAGAGCAATATGAAGAAGCACTTAAACATCTACTTACATCTATTTCTATACAACCAACATCGGAAGCCTATCATAATATCGGAGTAGCAAAATACTATCTTGGTGATCCTGCAGAGGCTTCTAAATACTTTGGTTTAGCATCAGGAAAATCAGATTTTACGGTATATAATCAGGTAAGATGTTTGATTATGAGTAATCAAGTTAATGAAGCTAAAATGGTAATAGACACTTTTAATGAAAATGATGATGATTTCGTTGGAGAGGTCGATTTGGCTGAATTGTACGCAGAGTTACAACTTTATGACGCAGCGATTTTTTGGTATGACAAAGGTTGGGAAAGTTATTATAGGCAACCTCACTGGGTAGTTTGGTACGTTAATTCGCTAATTCAAACCAATCAATACACCAAAGCTCAAGAAATCATAAATGAAGCAATTCAACAAAAAAAAGAAGAGTTAAATGAAGCACATGAAGATGTTGTAGATGAAGATTGGACCGAAAACGACAAACGAGATCATATTAAAAAACTTACAAAAGAAATAAATGAGTATCGATCTATGATTGAACGGGTGTCAGCAGGAGTCCTTCCCAAAATCGAGTTTGAACCTTCCGCTGAAACCGGTTGTTACCTTTTTGGTTGCAAACGGCATGGACATCCAGAATACAAAGATTAGAAGAAAGCTCCGAACAATGGAACTTTCTTTTTTATTTTCCGTCATGTATCGGATAAGCCCTCCATATAGTAGTAGTAATCATCATAATAGTGGCTTCTAGAAAAAGACTGGCCAGTGATTAGAGGAGGGATCGAATGCTTCATATTGTGGCTTGCATTAAGCAGGTTCCGGATACGAAGATCATCAAGATGAACCCGAAGACGAATACGATGGACCGGGCGAGCGCGCCTGCCATCTTGAATCCTTATGACGCGCATGCGGTGGAAGAGGCTGTGCGTTTGAAAAAGAGATACGGCGGGACGGTTTCCGTTTTGACGATGGGGCCGCCGCCAGCTGTAAAGGCAATCAAAAAGTGCATCGAGATCGGTGCAGATGAAGGTTACATGATTTCTGACCGCGCCTTTGCTGGAGCGGATACGTTGGCAACGAGTTATGCCCTAACAAAAGCGATCGAGAAGATTTCTAAAATCAAGCCGGTGGATTTAATTATCTGCGGGAAGATGACGATCGACGGTGACACCGGACAAGTTGGACCAGGGATCGCTCGCCGTTTAGACATGCCTCCTTTAACATCCGTCAATATGGTAAAAGAGATCAATATGGAAGAAGGCTATGCGGTTGTTCATCGAAAGCTTGAAGACGGGTATGAAGTCATTCAGTCCACGATGCCTTGTTTGATGTCAGTAGAAAAAGAGATCAACGAAGTTCCTTATTCATCGATGACGAACATGCTGAAGGCAGCTAGATACCAACCAATAATTTGGGCGGTTGCGGATCTGGAGGATGTGGAGAGAACTCAGCTCGGGTTGAAAGGGTCGCCTACAATCGTATCAAAAGTTTGGGCACCAACAAAACCGAGTGGCGGAGAGATGCTGGAAGGCGATGCGGCTAAGCAGACGGAGCAGCTTCTAAATATTTTGCTAGAGAAAAAAGAACTTTTTGCTGCGGTGAAGGGAGGGGACGGAAGTTGAGTTTCGAAGACTATCATGGCATTTGGGTTTTTATCGAGGTGAAGGACGGGGAAGTTGTGCCGGTTTCTCTGGAGTTGCTTGGAGCGGGGAAAGAGCTTGCGGATAAACGTGGGACAGAACTAGCTGGTGTTTTAATCGGAGAAAACGTCACACAACTAGCAGACTCTCTTTTTGAATACGGAGCGGACACCGTCTACGTGTATGACTATGCTATTTTCAAAGATTACCGGACAGAGTCGTACATGAAAGCTTTGCTGGAGTGCTGTCAAAAATACAAGCCGGAAGTGATTTTGTATGGGGCAACGTCGACGGGTAAGGACTTGGCGAGCGCGGTCGCGACAGACCTTCCGACGGGGCTCACGGCCGACTCTACCATTTTGGACATTGAAGAAGATACAGGCTTATTGCTTGCGAGCCGTCCGGCGTTTGGCGGGAACATCATGGCTACGATTCTTTGTAAAAAGTACCGGCCGCAAATGGCGACGGTACGGCCGAAAGTGATGAAAGCTCTTACGCCAGAACCGGGCCGGACAGGTAAGCTAGTAGAAGAAACGGCTTCTCTTAAGGAAGAAGATATCCGAACAAAAGTGCTCGAGATCGTCAGGCATACGACTCAAAAAGTGAAAATTGATGAAGCGGATATTATCGTCGCTGGCGGAAAAGGGTTAGGCAGTCCGAATGGGTTTCAGCTTGTTCATCAATTAGCGGAAACACTGGGCGGAGCAGTTGGGGGAAGCCGTGATGTGGTAGAAGCGGGTTGGATTGAGCACCATCATCAGGTTGGACAGACAGGTGTAACGGTTACGCCTAAAATCTATTTTGCGATCGGCATTTCTGGTGCTATTCAGCACATTGTTGGCATGCAGAATTCGGGTCTCATTATCGCGATCAACAACGACCCTGAAGCTCCAATCTTTCAATCTAGTCACTACGGAATCGTCGGGGATGCCTTTGAAATTGTGCCACTTTTAATCGAACAATTTAAACAAGCGTTTAACAGAGAGGCGGTCGACCATGTCTGAAAAATTTGATGTTATCGTTGTCGGGGCAGGTCCTGCCGGCATTTCCTGTGCGTATGAATTGGCAAAAGCAGGCGTGAATGTTTTATTAATTGAACGCGGTGAATACCCAGGTTCGAAAAACGTAATGGGCGGGGTTCTATACCGCAAAATGATGGAAGATGTAATTCCAGAGTTTTGGAAGGAAGCACCGCTTGAGCGGCCGATCGTGGAACAGCGGTTCATGATGATGGATAAGGAATCGGCGATAACTGTCGGCTACAAAGGGATGGAGTGGGGACAAGAACCGTACAACAACTTTACGGTGCTGCGCGCAAAGTTTGATCAGTGGTTTGCGGGGAAGGCTGTTGAGCAGGGTGCACTTTTAGTTAATGAAACCGTAGTTTTGGAGTGTATTGTAGAAAACGGAAAGGTAGTTGGAGTGCGGACTGATCGTCCTGATGGCGATCTTTATGCGGATGTTGTCGTGCTGGCGGACGGTGTTAACTCCCTTTTAGCAAAGTCACTCGGATTCCATAAAGAGTTCCGGCCTGATGAAGTTGCACTGGCCACAATGGAAATCATTAAACTCGATAAAAAGACGATTGAGGATCGTTTTAATCTGGAGGAAAATCAGGGAACGACGATTGAACTTTTTGGTGACGCAACAAAGGGAATCCTTGGCACCGGATTTTTATATACGAACAAAGACACCTTGAGTCTTGGGGTCGGTTCACTTCTATCTGGGCTGATTAAGCATAAGATTAAACCGTATGAACTTTTAGAATATGTGAAGAACCATCCGATGATTCGCCCTTACATCGCTGGCGGGGAGCCGGTTGAGTACTTGGCGCACATGATACCTGAAGGCGGCTATAAATCGATGCCGAAAGTGGCGGGGAACGGGGTGCTTGTTGTCGGGGATGCTGCACAGCTCGTGAATGCGATTCACCGCGAAGGCTCAAACCTTGCGATGAAGTCGGGACAGTTTGCGGCAGAAGCGGTATTACTCGCTAAGGAACGCGACGATTATTCGGAAGCTACACTCAATCACTATAAAACAAGATTGATGAGCAGTTTCGTTGGCCAGGACATGAAAAAATATAAGGATTCTACGCATCATTTCGATAAGTTCCCGCAGTATTTTGAAAAGTACATTCCGATGGCGAACAAAGCGATGAGCCAGATGTTCACGGTTGATGGCACGTCTAAATGGGATAAACAAAAGAAGATTTGGCGAGATGTGGGAACGGCTGGAGAGAAACTCAAATTGGCTCGTGACGCATACCGGGCGTGGAAGGTGATGAAGTAAATGAGCGAAAAGAAGTGTCAGACCATCGAAGAAAAGCAGTATCTCGTTCGTTTTAACGCAGACACGAAATCACATCTCACCGTTATGGATGCCGATGTTTGTTTGAACCATTGTCCGGATAAAATTTGTACGATCTTTTGTCCGGCTGAGGTGTATAAGTGGGAAGAAATTCGCATGCACGTGGGGTACGAAGGCTGTCACGAATGCGGAAGCTGCCGAATCGGGTGCCCGCACCAGAATATCAAGTGGGAGTACCCAAAAGGCGGGCATGGGATTGTGTTTCGATTGGGTTAGGCGAAAAACATTTTGAAGCGAGTTTTTCCTGTTTTGCGTGAAAAATAGTAGTGTGAAGTGCCTCTTGATGAGGCACTTTTTTAAGGTTGAGCGAAACGGGAGGGATCTTGAGTGATACTCATCTAGTTTGAGCGAAACTCTAGGCATTTTGAGCGTAGATGAAGAATTCTGAGCGTAGCGGGCTTTTTTTGAGCGAACGTGTAATAGATAAAAGAACACGTACCGTAAAAGACGTTTTCCTATAAAAAAGAACAACTAAAGTGATTTTAGTTGTCCAACTTATACATACGTAACCCCTACTTGATGCATGTTCTTCAACGCTTCAATTCCTAATGAATAATACATACTGGCCTGTTTGTACTTTTGCTGCTTCTCAAAATACTTTCCGAGTATCGGATAATAATCGGCAAGGTGAATCCATTCGTTTCTTTGTTCGAAGTAAGGGATCAGTTCGTTAATCATAAACTCCGTATTTATTTCACCGTATGTAAATAAATCTTTGTAATAGAGTAAATGAAGTTCAAATCCGTGGTTAAACGGATCATTACTAACTTGTTCAAGCCACGTATCTATAAGAGCCAAGCCTTTTTCCGGTTGCTTAGTCTTTTCGTATTCTTTCACCAGAGCATAGATCGTCATTATTTTTGCAGAAAGGGTTACATTTTCTTTTGCTTCCAGACTTCTTGAATAGAGCTCAATAGCTTGTTCTGTTTCACCTTTATGGGTGGCGATACTACCTAAGTTATGATAAATCACTCCCTGTAGCACCTTATCATTAAAGGTATTCGCAATGGTTTCAGCAAGTAATAGTTGTTTAGTAGATTCATCGAAATTTCTAACCCGAAGATGAACGATAGCCAGGATTATTCTGCAATCAGCACATCTCTTAAAGAAGTAGGTTTTCTCAAATATCTCTAATGCCTGGATGGTGTATTCTAAAGCAAGAATATTTCTATACAACTGGTTTGCTGTGAGAGCGATCAAGTACAGCAAATATCCCTTTTCCCATTCTTGAAAGCGATTATTCTCCATCTGTTTTTCTGCCAATAAAAAATCGTTAAATGCTTCCTCATAATTATTTGAATAATAGCTGAGCTGCCCTCTAGCTAGAAAATAGTAAAACGCTTTTTCCCCTTTCATCACATTGTCTATGTATGAAACCTCATCTAACAAAGCGTGAACTCCCTGTGTTTCTTGCTTGGTCATCATCATATAGATGCTTTTAAATATTTTGTGCAAGATATCTTGATCGACAGATTGTGATGGGGAATCTATCAAAGTATTATACTTCTGTACAGCAGATTTATGGTCTCTCTGATAAAGGGAATGAAAGAGATCAACATAGTTTCGCATCATCTCGTTTTCGTTCATGGACTCTAATCTTATTTCTAATCGAGCGGCTAGATGCTCTTGTATTTCATGTGAAGGTTCGGTTACGCCGTTTTCAATTTTGCTTAAATAGGGAATCGAACAGATCCCGGCTGCGAGTTCTTGCTGGGATAAGTTTTTGACTTTTCGAAAGTACCGTATCTTTTCGCCTAGGTGCATTCTTTTACCCCCGCCGTTTTCTTTTGATTTTAACACTTAATATAATTGGAATATACCTTTATAAAACGCTTAGGAAGTGAATAAGAAAAGCGATGCAGATCTATGTTGGGAAACTATGCTCATTTTTTCGAGATTAGTGCTTATTTATCCGCTATGTTTCCCAATTTTTACGGTACCGATTTTAGGTATAATTATCTATATCAAGTGACATCTAGGGTGATAGCATGAGTATTCAAAGAGGAAATATTGTAACTTATCAAAATGAACCGTATATCGTTCTGCACGTCTATACGTCTGATTTTATAGAGATAAGGAAAATTGAAAAAGGCTATTTGCGACGGGTGATATTGGTACATAAATCAGAAGTGACGGTTCAGAGCTAGTATACTTTTTTAAACAACTGTTTAAAATTCCATTGAAAAAAAGCACACATTCGCGTGCTTTTTTTGTTATTTCAGTATTCCTGTCTTCTCAATCGTTACTTTTACGTGTGTATTTATTTTTATCTCAGGATACGTTTCTCTCCAAATTTGTGCTTTCCAGGCTGAGGGATCAGTCTCTTTTATTTCTCGTCCAATCCCCAAGACATCACTTTTGGCCTTTTGTGTCTGTTTCATAATCGCTTGAGATTTTTTTGTTAAATCCCGTGATATGGTTTCTTCTAACTCTTTAATTTTCTTGGAATCAATGCTTTCGGTCTTTGGGTATTGATGAATCATAACTTTCAGGTTTAAGGATATGTCTACTGTTGGCTTTTGTAAGGCATCTTTCTTAATTTTCATCTCTCGTTTGGATTTTATAATCCGATAGGCAACCTGATTGTTTAATTTCTTTTTTTCACTTAGATATGTTTCCAGATCGACACGATCCCCGTAATTATCCATCAATAATAAAAGAAGGGAACAGTCTTTTAAGGAAATCATCTCTCCCGAATAAGCATTTTGGCTGATTAATCCTGCTCCCGAAACAAGAATATTGCCCTCTTTTTTCTCCAAGACAGGAAGGAGAAAATCTTTTCCTTCTTCATTAAAATAGGTAAATAACGTGTTCAGCGTCCCTTTAGGAACCGTCGAATTATCTTCCGCTGCATCTATGATTTCATATAAGCCAAAGGCGATTGGGTTCGTGCCGATTTCTTTCGTAGAAAAAAATTCGCTTGCTTCTTGCCCTTTTACGATTGCGACTTTACTCCCGAGATAAGGATCGGGTAAACGGAAGAAAAAATCGAGATAGGCGTTTAAATTTTTCTTGGCAAAACTTTCTCCAAACAAAACGATGCGTGATTTTGATGCGGTTAAAGGTCCTGTATAATATGTTCTTAATTCCCGATACGTATCTTCTAAAGAATGGCCGGTGGCAGAAGAAATCTGGTTTTTAAAGTCGAAAAAGCCTGTTCCCATCGGTATGATGTTAAGTACCAATATCGTAGACTTAACTTTTTCGTCCTCTAAATCAAAACTTATGCCATTCATTACTTCTTGATCCACGATTAACTTCTGGTCCCAGCATCCGGATAACAGAGGAATGAGAGTCAAAGGGATGATTATTTTTAACAACGTATTTTTCATGCTTTCTTCCCCCTAAGTTTTGCGATTATCAACAATAGAGTGGGAAAGAAAAAAACAAAGGTTATGTTTAAATAGATCAAGATATTTGAGAGTGTATCTTTTACTGCAACACTAACAGGAAATAAACCGATGCAGAATAAAATAACGGAAATTAAATACACCGCTTTTTTCCTTTGGATTGAAAATAAATGTTGAACGCCATGACTGGCGTTAAAAAGCTGAATTACGAGTGTACTTGCGATCGGGACAAGCCAAAAAGAAAGAAAGATAACATCGATTCTCTCGACAAACTCGAACGATAATCCACGAAAAAGATACAACAGAGGTTCTTGAATGAGGCTGAATTGTACACCGCTAAAAGAAATCACACATGTAACAAAAAGGAAGACATATAGCGCAACGGTAAACAAATTCGCAAAGGAAAGAACTATTAGACTCTTTTTAGGATTCTTCAGAAACGGCATGATGAATAAAATGAGTTCAAAGCCAATGATTGAAACGAAAGCATCCGGACTAGCTTTAATAATCTCCATAAAACTGTTTGTCCCAATTGGCCGCAGTCTTCCGATGTGTGTATCTTGCTGATAGACAAGGATGAGCAAAAAAATCAGACCTAAAAAAAGAACGGAAAAAAAGAGGAACGTTCTAGAAATGGTTACGATTTTTTCTTTCGCAATATAGGCTGATGCAATTAATAGTAATAAAATGATCGCCCACCGAGGTGTTCTATGCAGGATCCATGTGTTGATTACATCTGAAACAAGGATCATTAAGAGCAACGAAAGCAATGTAAAGTACAGGACGTAACTTATGTTTAAAAGTTTTCCTAAAAAATTCCCTAACAGTCTTAGGTTGAGCTCATAAAAGGTTTCTTTTGGTGAGGTTCTGCAAAGCATGACAAGAATAATGATGACACCTTGCGCCAAAACTCCGGCGACAAGAAGAGACATCCAGCCATCCTGCTGTACGTCGTTATATAAAATATAGGGCAGACCGAGGATGCCGATGCCGATCTGGGCTTGTATAATTAAGAAAAATAAATTCTTATTTGTAAGCATATGGATCCTACGCCTTTCCTTTGTTAGGTGCTTTTTTTAGCGTTGATTGAAGAATGTTAGGTGAATCTACATACGCTTTTCCGGCAGATGTCAGTTTTACAAGATGTGTCGTATAGACCATCAATCCGAATGCAATCCCTATAAAGCCAAAAAGGGCTGCTAGAAAAATGAGTGGAAAACTCATTAAACGGATTGTTGTACTCATTTCTCCGATCGGCATGACAAAGGATGAAACTGCAGTAATCGCAATTACCACGACCATTGTATTCGATATAAAGTTGGTTTGAACGATTGCTGAACCGATGACAATCGCCCCAACAGTACCGATTGTTTGGGCAACCGCCGATGGGAGTCTAACCGATGCTTCCTTCAACAATTCCAATATAATCTGCATCATAACCGCTTCGATAAAAGGATGAAACGGGACATTCAAAACGGAAAGCTTTAGAGTATAAAAGGTACTTACAGGCAATATGGAAGAATGATAGGCATTTACAGCGATATAAAAAGCCGGAAGTGTTACGGACATAATAAAAGCAAGTAATCTTAATGAATAATAAAAAAGGTTCACGAACCATCTGGAGTTATAATCTTCCGGACTTCTCAAAAACGAATAAAAAGAGACAGGTGTAATTAAGGCAGAAGGTTCATGCTCAAGAAAAATAACCGTACTTCCTTTTAAAAGATTTATAACTGCCCGGTCTGGCCTTTCCGATCGAAGCGTTTGCGGAAAAGGAGAATACGGGTAATCTTCCAGGATTTCTTGCAACTGACGAGCATTATAGAGCTCCGTATTATTTATTTTTTCCAATCTGCTTTTAATGGAATGAAGAACAGCGGGATCCACTTTTGATTCAATATAGCAGATTGCAACTTCAACATTTGTTGTTGTTCCAAATTTTTGGTATTCGACTTTGAAATCGGCAGATCGGAGCCGTTTTCTTAGTAAAGCTATATTGGTGCTGGCGTTTTCAACAAAACTATCATGGGCACCCATTGTCACTTTTTCGTTTAACGATTCATTTATCGCACGCTTTTCATCGGTCAATGTAGCGATCGAATAGGCAATGTTGCCGTCTTGCATCAATAAAATCGTATTTCCCTCAACTAATGAGTTGCTTATATCATTAAAGGTAGTGAGAATCGAAAATTGTTTTGCGCTTAACGTACCCTCAATACTTTCTGAGATCTGCTTGTTAATCGGATTGATGATATGCATTTCAATCGATTCCTTATCCGTTATCGTATCTAGATATAAAAGGAAAATGGTCTTACCATGAAAGGATAATTTCCTTATCTTTAAATCAGCAGTATTATTCATTTTTTCTTCGATGATTTTTAAATTATGAGATAGATCAGCGGTAAGAAATTCACGAGATGATTCTGTCATTTCGCATCCATCTTCTTTCTCTATAAAGTCATAGTATGCAGTATTGACGTGATCACGAGTGAATATTCTTTGGTTGCATAGTGAGGGAAATAAAATGGTAGGGAGTGTAGGCAGAAGCGAATGCAGACGACTTGGGGAAAGTTTAGGTGGGGAAGCGCTTGGGAACGTTTTTTTTCACGAGTTTCATATTTAATCTCACGAAAAATCCCCGTAATCTCACGAGTTTCCCTGCTATTCTCACGAAAATTTTCATATACTCTCGAGCCGACACCGCTCGACAAGCAAGTATCGCCAAAAAGACATAATAAAAATGAACTGGCTCTAATCCACTTCATTGCTGGTGTTCTATGTATTTGACGAGGGCTTATGTACACTATTTCACAATCCAAGGTAAAAAGAAAAGCTAAGGTAAAACTGATAATCTATCTATGTGGTTATTCGAGGGTATTCAGCTGATCTTCTCTGGCTTTTTGGCTCAGCTCATTTGAATAATTGATGGCGTCGTGTATGGATGAAAAGTGCTGTGATGAGTAGTACGGTGACTTGTAGCAGTTTACTTTTTTTGAATCAGATGGGTAGATGAGAACCTTCCATTGGTAAATATCGGGCTGCTTTTCGCTGCCTTCCATCGCTATGAGCCAGTGTGTGGACCCTTCGTGCGAAGTATTTTCTCCTGATTTCTGCAAAAGAGCCGCTCGATCATTCTCTCCGATAAGAATGAGCCCCTTCTGGTAAAACTCCCTCATGTTCGGATATCCGCTCATACGATCTCTCCCTTCAAAACATGATTTGTCCATTTCTTTCGGTAATGGCTTAACCATATTTCATGTATTAACTCATTGTATGCAGGGGGAGGGGGAAAGATGATAGGCAGTTGTCTTGAAAGGGAAAATAAAAAACAGCTCTAATGGCGAGCTGTTTAGTGAGAAATGGTTGTGTTGTGGCCCTCTTTTTCGAGGGCTAGCCTGAATGTCAATATGGCGAGTATAATCGTTAATGGGGTCATTACTAATGATTCAATACCAGAGCTTGATGTAATGTTGACGATTGTGTTTAAGATCATGAAGATGAAGATTATCCATACACCCACATTTGCTGTTTTTTTAAGCTTTCCTGGAAAGATGTACCCTGCTCTTAATGAAATGATAAAAATAAACCCGCACTGTATGAGTATTGAGATGCTTTCTAGCCGATAGAGATCTGCAGTATTATTTATTTGTCCGCCCCAGATGAAATCATAAGGTACTATTTTGAGCAAGATTAAGATATGCAGTAAAAGCATGAATCCATTAATAACAAGCAATAGATTACTGGTCATTTTAAGACTTATGAAATTTTTCATACAGCACCTAACATCCTTTTATTGGAATTTTAACATATATACGAATAATCTTCTATAGATGTTATGGGTGCTATTAAACTCTTATGAACGTAAAAAAGGCCAATAAAGATGGCCTTTTCATTATGCGTTCTTCTTTCTCAAACTCTCATCACTTTCCGCCTCTAATTCATCAAACACTCTAAACTCTTCTTCGATCGGAAGAAGTTTATGGCGTCCAACCGCTAAATAATAGACGGTTGCGGCTCCATAAATGAACAGGAGCACTCCAAGCAGCGGAATGTTTACTCCAAACAACGGCAGCGATTGATTAAACACGCTGTAATAGATCACACAGAAAAGCGAGATAACCCCGAGAACGATTGCCACACCTGGAACGAGAGGGTATGAGACTTTAAACGGCCGGTGCAGGTTTGGCTCTTTTTTTCTTAAAATGAACAGGGAAACCAAGCTTAAACAATACATCATGGCAGCACCAAATACCGCTAGGATAATAAGCTGGTTGGCAAATGTGGCGTTAGCTGCTGCAATGACACCGATTCCGCCCGGGAGGAGAAGTCCCCAAGTTGGAATTTGACGCTTTGATAATCTTGATAAAAACTTAGGCAGGTACCCGGCACGTGAAAGGGCGAATGTCTGGCGTGAGTAGCCGATGATGATGCCGTGAAGGCTCGCGATTAACCCGGCGAGTCCGATCACAGCTACTAGCTTAGGAAAGAAGTGACCTTCACCGTAAACGGAAGCGAGTGCCTGTGGAAGCGGGTTATCTGCTGGCTGTCCAACACCGCCACCCAAGCCGGCTGTTATGAAGAGCGTTCCTATCGTACAAATGGCTAGTGTTAAAATTCCGGCGATGAAGCCTTTTGGAATGTCTTTTTTGGGATTCTGAACTTCTTCAGCTGCCATCGCACCGCCTTCAACCGCTAGATAGAACCAGATCGCAAATGGAATTGCCATCCACATGCCGGTCCATCCGTTCGGAAGTGCATTTTCGTTAAAAATGTAGTCTAGCTGGACGTGTGTGGAGCCAGCAGCAAAATAAATAGCAAGTCCGATGAGTGCGATGATTGTGGCGACTAGCTCGATAAGTGCGGCACCTTTTACACCGATCATGTTGATTAAAATGAAAAAGACGAACACGGCAACTGTCGCATAAACCGGGTTGATTGCCGGGATGAGAAAGTTGATGTATGCCCCGGTCGCAACGGCAATGGCTGGCGGGGCGAACACGAACTCGATCAGTACCGAGATTCCCGTCATAAAACCTGCATATGGTCCCATCGCACGCCTGGCATAAGCCGATGGCCCGCCTGCGTGTGGAATGGAGGTCGATAGTTCCGAATAGCTGAAAATAAAGGCGGTGTAGAAGATGGTGATGAAAAGCGCGGCACCCATAAGCCCGAGCGTACCGCCTTGTTCAAACCCGTAGTTCCAGCCGAAGTACTGACCTGAGATAACCATTCCGACTGCGATTGCCCATAAGTGTATGGGTTTTAACGCTTTTTGAAGGCCTTGCTTATCGTGATTTACTTCCCCCAATCTAAACACTCCTTTCGAATTTGGATGTTGCATCGGTGTTCTGAATGTGTCTAGAATTGCCGTCTCGCGAGTATGTGTTGCATTTTCGTGAGATTAAGGTAAAAACTCGTGAGAATAAGTTAGAAATCCGTGAGATTGTGGTGTGTTTCTGTGAGAATAAGCTACTCACGGCCTTGAATATAGAGCTTTTACCCTAGAAATAGTTCGACGTTATCCCGCCGTCGATGTTTAATAGCGCCCCGTTCGTCCAATCGGACTCGTCAGATGCTAAATAGATGGCTGCGTACACGATATCTTCCGGTTTTCCGAATCGACCGGCCGGTTGTCGCGACAACCGTACCTTTTTTGCTTCTTCATCTTTTACGAGCCATTCCATCAATAGGGGCGTTTCGATCGGTCCAGGGCAGATAGAATTGGTACGGATGCCTTCCGGACGGAACTGGATAGCGAGCGATTTTGTCAATGCATTAACGGCTCCTTTTGAAGCTGTGTACGCATCTTGTGGAACGCTGCACCCGAGGAACGCTACAAAACTTGCTATGTTGATGATCGATCCTGATTGGTTTTTCTGCATTTCCGGAATGACATACTTGCACATAAAATAGATCCCTTTAACGTTTACGTTCATAACCAAGTCCCACGCGTCTTCAGGAGTATCAATGACAGAGTGATCCTCTGCAATCATGACGCCGGCGTTGTTATAGAGGACATCGATTTTTCCGTATTTTTCTACGGTATCACCAACGGCTTTTTTTACGCTTTTTTCGTCCGTTACGTTGCAATAAAAGTAGGTCGCGTCACCGCCAGCTTGACGAATCGCTTCAGCCGCCTCCGAGCCGCTTTTTTCGTTCATCTCAAATACTGCGATTTTTGCGCCTTCTTTTGCGAACATTTCAGCAGCGGTTTTTCCCATTCCGCCGCCGGCCCCTGTTATGATGCATACTTTGTCTTGTAGTCTCATCTTTTGTTCCTCCTCAAGTTCAGATAATCTGCTAGCACTGCTCGAAATAACGCTGGCGTTCCCATTTTGTAACGATACGATCAAACTGTTTTTGTTCTAGTTTTGCGGTAAAGAGGTAGTGGGAGGCTGCTTTTTCGCCCAACACTTTTTGAACGACTTCACTATCTTCCCAGCATTGGATGGCCTCATATAGCGAACCTGGAATACGCGGAATGTTTTTATCTTTATAAGCGTTGCCTTTGAATTCAGGTTCGAGTTCTAAACGTTCCTCAATGCCTTGAAGCCCAGCGCCGATCAATGCGGTATAGGCTAAATAAGGATTCATATCCGCTCCTGGAATACGTGTTTCCATGCGGAGACTTTTTCCGTTACCTACAATTCGGTAGCCGGATGAACGGTTGTCATGACTCCAGATGATGTTAACTGGGGCCCAGCTTTCTTGAGCGTATCTTTTATACGAGTTCACGTATGGAGCGAAAAACAGGGCAAAATCACGTGAGTATTTTAAGACACCAGCTAAAAAATGCTGCATCGTTTCAGACATGTTATGATTGCCGCTATCCGGATCATAAAAAACATTCTCGCCCGCACGCTTGTCCCAAAGGCTCAGGTGGATGTGGCCGCTCGAGCCTGTCCATTGGTGGTTTGGCTTTGCCATAAACGTGACAGATAAATTGTCTTGCATACATATTTCTTTCATGCCGTGTTTGAACATGATGTGGTTGTCGGCAGCGTTTAGTGCGTGGGAATAACGCATGTTAATCTCATGCTGTCCTTTAAACGCCTCACCTTTTGAAGACTCAATTGGGATATCCGCTTTGGCCATGTTCCGGCGTATTTTTTGATAAAACGGTTCGTTTCGTGTCCCTTGAAGAAGGTTGTAATCTTCGTTTATGTGTCCAGCCGTCTCAACATCTTCATAGCCTTTTTGATGAAGATCTTCAAAGGACTCTTTGAACAGATAGAATTCGAGTTCACTTGCCATGTTGAGTTCGAAGCCTTTTGCTGCTGCTTTTTCAATTTGGTTCTTCAAAAGGGTACGAGGCGCAATCGGGATGGGATCACCGGTCTTTTCGTCGTACACATCGCAAAAAACGATGGCGGTACGGTCCGCCCAAGGCACGATACGGAGCGTTGACCAGTCGGGAAGGGCGAGCCAGTCACCGTAGCCGTTCTCCCAGTTCATCATTTCGTAGCCGTCAGGCGTGTTCATTTCAAAGTCTGTACCAAGCAGATAGTTGCAAAAATGTGTTCCTTTATCGAGGTTGTTTTCTAAACAATAGTCAGCCGTCAGACGCTTTCCCATCAGTCGCCCTTGCATATCACAGATTGCTAGATTCACGGTGTCGATCGATCCGTCTTCCAGCAATGAAAGCAAGGTTTCTTTAGAGATCAATCCTGTTTTCTTTGCGTCTTCCTTGGATAAATTTACGATTGTTTCTTGACTCATTTTAATAACCTCCTTCTTCATTTTCGAGCGTGAGTGAGATGTATTTCAGTTCGAGAAACTCTTCTAATCCGTAAAATCCGCCTTCACGGCCGATGCCGCTTTCTTTAATTCCGCCAAACGGAGCTTGAGGGACACTCAGCGATGTTCCATTTACGCCGATCATGCCTGAGTCGAGTTCTTCAGCCATGCGGTAGACGCGGTTTACATCACGGGTGAAGAAGTAAGCTGCCAATCCGTAAGGGCTTTTCTCGGTGAATTCCACAACCTCCTGTTCTCTTTGGAAAGAGAGGATAGGAGCGACCGGACCGAAAATTTCATCTTGTGTCAGTTTCATATCGAGTGTGACATCGCTGAGTACAGTTGGCTGAAAGAAGTAGCCGGTGGAGTCACCGGTTCGCTCGCCGCCAGTTTCCACTGTTGCACCTTTTTCTTTAGCATCTTGAAGCAATTCTTCGACGTTTTTGAGTGCTGCTTCGTTGACTAAAGGTCCAATTTGTATGGGGTCTGTCCCGGGGTCTGACCCCGGGACAGACCCCGAGCCTACTTTTAGCTCTTTTACTAGATTTACGATTTTTTCAGTGAGCTTTTCCTTGATTTCTTCATGGGCATAAATGACGTTTATCCCGTTGCACATCTGTCCGCAGTTTTCGAACTTATTGTCGACGATTTTCTCAGCAGCGAGGTCAAGATTCGCGTCAGGGAAGACGATCGCTGGTGCATTTCCCCCAAGCTCCAGCGAAATACGTTTCACTTGATCGGCTGCTCGCTTCATGAGTTGCTTTCCGATTTCGGTTGAACCAGTAAACGAAATCTTCTTCACCCGTCTATCTTCTAATAGCGTCTCACCAATAACAGATGCTTTCCCGGTTACAAGATTCGCGACCCCTGCTGGGATACCGGTTTTCATGAGCTGTTCAAAGATTGCGATGGCAATTCTCGGCGTTTCACTCGCAGGTTTCACAACGACCGTACAGCCAGCCGCAAGAGCAGGAGCGGTTTTCCGTGCCACCATCGCGCCAGGGAAGTTCCACGGTGTGATCAGCCCGCATACTCCAACCGGCTGTTTGATGACCGAGATGCGCTGGTTTTCGCTGGAGCCCGTGATCACTTCGCCGTAAACCCGTTTTCCTTCCTCGGCGTACCATCTGATGAACGTTGCACATCCTTCAATTTCACCTCGCGATTCACTTATTGGCTTTCCTTGTTCTTCCGTTAAAATAGCAGCCAGTTCATCACGGTTTTCTAGTAAATTATCAGCCCACTTTACTAGGTAAGCCTCCCGTTTTCCGGGGGTGAGCTTCTTCCACGGTTTAAAAGCTTCATAGGCAGCGTTGATCGCAAGCTTTGTTTCTTTTTCACAACCATTAGGCACTTGGTCGATCACTTCACCAGTCGCCGGGTTGATAACATCGATAGTCTCAGATGTACTGATTTTCTCACCGTTAATCCATAGGTAATTCAGTGTCGTTTTTTCCATGTTTCATACCTCCTGTAAGGATAGTTTTGGAGAATAAGAGAGTAAAACAAGACAAAAGACGCCCAGGGACATACATGGTTGATGTATTTCTCGGGCGTCTTTGCCGGGTTGCTATTTACATGTCTTTGATCACATATCATTCGTCACATATCATTCGCGTACTTTTTTAAAATGGCATTTGCTGTGCGTTCAAGCGAGACTTGCTGTTTCATGCTGAAGTTTCGCATCTTTTCATATGCAGCTTGTTCGTTCAGCTTCTTCACTTTCATGAGGACGCCTTTTGCACGTTCAATCTGCTTTCGGGCATTCATTTTTTTATCTTTTTGTAAAAGTTCATCTTCAAATTGCACACGCTGCTGAGCTTGAGAGAGTGCGATTTCTACTGCGGGTACCAGATTCGCCTCAGAGATGGGCTTTACAAGATATCCAAGCACATTGGCTTTTTTCGCATCTTCCACAAACTCCTTCTGGCTGAATGCCGTCAGCATCAAAATCGGGGTTTTACTTTGTTTGGCGATAATCCGGCTTGCTTTTAGCCCGTCCATCTTCGGCATTTTAATATCCATGATCATTAAATCAGGCTTGAACTGGTGAGCAAGCTCAATTGCTTTTTCTCCGTTATCACCTTCTGCAATCACGTCATAGCCTGCATCGGTAAGCATTTCTTTTAGATCCATTCGCAAAATCGCTTCATCTTCAATCACAATGATTTTAGGTTTCAAACTGCTTCCACCTCTTTTAATGGAAAAGTGATAACCGCTTTTGTACCGCTCTTTGTTTTTTCAATAGTAAACGTTCCTGCTAAGTCATGACACACAATCGTGTTCACAATATCGAGTCCTAACGAGGATTGATTAGAGGAAGAATAGCCGATGCCGTTATCCTCAACCGAGACCTCAAAATGATCCTGAGCATCAGAAAAATGAATAAGAATGTTTCCGTGGTTCCTGTATTTAAATGCATGCTTCAAACAGTTCTGAATAAGCTCGTTGATGGTAAGCGCAAGAGAAACGGCAACATCTGATTTTAAATACATCTCTTCACCGTGAAACTCGATAGACACTTCTGCATCTGCACACATCCTGCTCTGGATAGACATCTGTCCAATGCGTTCAATTAACTGCTTAATCTCGACTTCATCAATCTTGGAACTTTCGAGCAGCTCTTCATGAACGGCCGCTATGCTGGAGATTCGGTTTAGACTTTGCTGAATACTTTCCGGACCGCCTCCGCGTTTCATTTGCAGCCGCAGAAGGCTGGATACAGTTTGCAGGTTGTTTTTTACACGATGATGAATTTCCTGGATGACCGCTGACTTCACCATGAGCTGGCGTTCTTTTTCCCGGAGCTCCGTAAGATCCCTGATCACGACGAGGATCCCTGTGATTTGCCGTTGGTTAACGAGTATGATCTGCTTCACTTCGAGCACTTTTTTTCCGACATTTACTTCTTGCTGTAGAATGCTTTCACTTTTTTCATAGATTCCCGTGATAAAAGGGAGGCGGTCGTGGATAAACGTTCCAAGGATATCGGTTTTGCCATCCAGCTCTTTAATCAGACAACCTGCACATGAGTTGTAATACAAAATTCTGCCTTTTGAATCGAGAAGCAGGAGAGATTCCTGAATCATGTTAGAGATGATGGAGTCTTGCTCAGTAAGTCCGATTAAGGTTTGGCTTAGCTGTTCGTTCGTTTCTGAAAGAGCTTTTACTTTATTTTCGTGATGGACTTGTTCGCTCACGTCTTCTTCCATGATGAGTGAACCGATCGTTTCACCGTGTCCATTTTTAATAGGAACAACACTTTGTTTCACGTATTTCGCTTCTTGCGTGATGGCACGCATGCGTTTCATCGGCTTGCCGGTTTTATGGGTAAAAGCGACGGCAGGCTCAAAGGACGCATAGGCGTACTTTCCGACAACAGATTTTGAGTAAAGAGAAGGAACATTGGCAGGCTTTGCTTCAGCAACGACGATGGCGTGCTTGCCGTCGTTTGCTGGACAATCGATAAATAGGTTTGCTTGGGTTAGATCGGCAGTGAGTTGAAGGGACTTTGATTTTTCGATAATGATGTCAATGTCTGAACGGGTTAAGGTGGTGTATTGGCTACAGAGTTCTTGAATGGTACGGTGCATGGTTTGTCTCCTTTCTCACTACTTAAGAAGGCTGACTCCTAGAAACACAAAAAGGGGCGGCACAAATAATCCCGCTAAATCCGCAGGAATACCCATACATAGCCCCTTTGCTTTCGTACTTCACTTATAGATTGATTCTAAAATAATGTTAATATTCTGTCAATAATCAAACCTTTCCAGTAAGTGTTTGTTTGGATGTGGTTTGGGGGCTTAGGAAACGAACGGCAGCTTCACACATGACAGAAACCCCGGTTGTGAGCGCATTTTCATCAAAAACCACGCCAGCATTATGCAGCGAAAGTTTTGATTCTGGTTTTTTATTATGTGTGCCTAATCGGAAGAGAACGCCTGGCACCTGTTCCGCGTAAAACGAAAAATCTTCAGAACCTAGTGATGGATTTTCGAGATAGACTAAGCGGTCTTGACCGAGCGTTTCTGAAACAACGCTGTCGATCAACTCCACCATGGCAGCGTCGCTGATCAGCGGGGGAGTCGCCATCGTGTAAGTCAATTCAGCTTCACCGTTCATGCTTTCCGCTGTTTTTGTTACAACTCTATTAATGATTTCAGGCATTCTTTTTTGAAGATCAGGGCTTACCGTCCGAATCATGCCAGACAAATGAACGGTCGAAGGAATCACGTTAGGTGCTGTACCGCCGTTAATTTTTCCGATGGTGAGGACGGCTGGGTCAGTAGGTGCAACCTCACGTGAAATCACGGTTTGCAAGGTCGAAACAACATGACCTGCGATAACGATCGGATCTACACACTTATGAGGATGAGCGGCGTGACCGGCTGTTCCATGAATCGTAATATCAATAAAATCAGCAGCTGCTGTAATCGGTCCTTTTCTGATTCCGATCGTACCGGCAGGAAGATCAGGCCAGCAGTGCAGCGCCATAATCCCATCCACGTTGGGGTTTTGAAGCACGCCTTTTCCGATCATCTTTTTTGCACCTGTCAATTTTTCTTCAGCCGGCTGGAAGATAAGCTTGATGTTTCCTTTGATCAGGTGACGATGCTGGTTCAATAGTATCGCAACGCCTAGTAGGATTGATGTGTGGAAATCGTGTCCGCAAGCATGCATAACACCTGGGTTGTTTGAGCTGAAATTGAGGTTGGTCTGTTCCTGGATCGGGAGTGCGTCCATATCTGCCCGCAGTGCAATGGTTTTACCCGGTGAATCTCCCTTTATGAGTCCGACAACACCAGTTTCGGCTACGCTCCTTAACACCTCGATGTTGTTTTCTTCAAGAATATTTGCAACAAATTCAGCGGTTTTGTATTCGGAAAAACTCAGTTCCGGATATTGGTGCAGGTGACGACGGTATTCGACGATTCGGTGCTTGATGGATTCTGCTAACTGTAAAAAAGACACGTTTATCCCTCCTGAACAAAAAAGGAGCCCCAGTCCTATACCCGAAGTATAGCGATGGAAAGCTCCTTTGCTGATTGTATTTACTTTTTCATAAATGTATCGGATGATGGCAGTTTCGTCAATTTAAAAACGTCTTCTCTTGTTTCGAGGCTTTCGTTTTCTTCTGATGATCTTGATTTCTTTTACTTTAATGAACCTTACGCTAATGAATAAAAAGTAGGTGATGAGTGCGACATAAAAGAAAATTGGTACACTTTCGAACTTGTTCTTGGCTAGCAGATAAAACATATAGAATAAAAACAGCGTGATGATTGTTCCGTATCTAGGCAGCGGAATGTCCTTTAAACTTGGAATTTTGATGGTGCTGACCATCATTAATGCTACTCCGTAAAAGATAAGAACGAAGATCCATAGCGGAATCATTTTTACAAAAAAGACTAGAAAGACTACGATTCCACCAGCCGGCGGGATCGGAATGCCTTTGAAGTATTTCATGGATTCTTCGGAGTCGGTAATATTAAATCGGGCAAGCCGGTAAGCTCCGAATAGCGGGAATAGTCCAGCGAGAACATAACCCCACATGCCTAATCCGGCAAAATAAGAGTTAGCTGCGATAAACGCAGGAGCGACCCCGAAAGATACAACGTCAGCCAGTGAATCGAGCTCTTTCCCGAGTGTCCCGGAAACGCCTAAAATTCGTGCTGCTCTACCATCTACAGCATCGAGCATCATTGCAATAAAGATAAGCATTGCAGCATTTCGAAAATCGCCATGGGCAGCATATCCTATTGAAAGAAAACCACAAAATAAGTTCCCTAAAGTTAATAAATTCGGAATATGTTTTTTCATTGTACACGTCCTTAAAAAGTACTCTATCTCTATGATAGACCATTTACTGTAAAAACGTTAATTTTTTTTAGTTAAATGACAATCTTAACAGAGTTTGCGGTAAGAAAAAAGGGATAATTCAGGTTGGATTATTAGCTGCTGAGCGAAAATCAGCATTTTTGAGCCGTAGTGTGATGTTTTGAGCGTAGCGCGAAGATTTTGAGCAAAAGTCGGCTAAGTCTGAGCGAAAAACAAACTTTTTGAGCGTACGTGTAACAGATTTAAGAACACGTACCGTAAAAGCCTAAAAAGGAAAGGACTATTCCAAAAAATAGTCCCTTCTACTTCACGCTCTTCTTCAAATAACTCTCAAACAGCAAATCAATCAGCAGCATCAGCGTTGATCTCGCTGTGACGTCATACCCGGCGAACTTCACGCGGTCGACGGTCATGCTTAAGTTCGTTTTGACCATTTTACCAAGCGTAGAATCAGACGAGTTTGTGATGGCTGCTGTGTCTACTACTTGATATGTTAGTTTTTCCGCGGCTTGTATTAAAGTTTTCGTTTCGCCGCTTGATGAGATAAAGAAAACAAGGTCATCTGGCTGAACCATGTTTGGCAGCAGGTCGATCATATGGGATTCATATGTATAGTGGGTTTGTTTATTCGTCTGCATCAAAAGCTTGCTAAAATACTCCGCCATCATTTTGGACAAGCCGACTCCGACTACGATAACGCGTTTTGCGTTCACCATTTTCTCGCTCAATTTTTCAAGCTCACGCGTTTGGATCGTCTCGAACGCAGAGACGAACTCTTCTTTATAGCGGTCAACTGGATTGTTATCCAGTAGCGATTGCTGGTTTTCAATCGTCTTCAATATATATTTCAGCTCGGAAAAGCCTTCTAATCCGAGTTTGTGAGACATCCGAACGATCGTTGTGGTACTCACGTTGTTCACTTTTGCGATCTCGGTCAGTGAATGTTTTTTCGCCGCGTCTAGATTCCCATCTATATAGTAGAGCACTTGTTTTTCAGTTGGTGTGAGTTCGGCCAGGCGGCTTCCGAACTGATCCAGGACTTTCCCCATGAGTGACTTCCTCTTTTCCGTACATGTCTTTCCTTTAGTATAGCCCATTTTTCATTCTGTACAAATATACAGCGACTGTACAAAGATAACGCTTACTTTTGTGTTAAAACTTAAGTATAGATATTTGGAAGTGCTTTCATACTAAGGAAAGATAGGAGTGAACGTCATGCAACTTAGAAACATGACCCATCCGAATTTAGTAATGTTCGATGTTGACGCTCAAAATAAAGAGCAAGTCATCCGGCAGCTAATTTCTAACATTTACAAAGAAGGTTATATAGAATCAGAGGACGCTTTATTGGAAGCGGTTTTAAAACGGGAAGAGCAATCACCAACAGGAATGGAGAAAGGTCTTGCGATTCCGCATGGTAAATCTACTACAGTTAAAAAAGCAGTATTTGCAGTAGCTCGTTTGAAGACGGCACTTGGAGACTGGGAAAGCATCGACCCGAACAACAAAGTTCAGCTCGTGTTCCTGATCGCGATTCCTGAAAGTGAAGCAGGCACAACGCACTTGAAAGTATTGTCTACATTGAGCACAAACTTAATGCGCGACGGCTATTTAGAGGGCTTGATGGCTGCAGAAACGTCTGAAGAATTTTTAAACAGACTGGATGTTGAAGAAAAAACAGAAGCACCAGTTGAAAAAGAGTTTACAAAAACGGTTGTTGCGATTACGGCTTGTGCAACAGGGATCGCACATACGTATATGTCGGCTGAAGCTTTAGAAAAAGGTGGCCGCGAATTAGGTGTTAAAGTACTTGTTGAAAAACAAGGGGCTAACGGGATTGAGGACGAGCTAACTGCTGATGTTATTAAAAATGCAGATGCGGTTATCTTCGCAACAGACATCGCTCCTAAAAAGAAAGAGCGTTTCGCTGGGAAAGCATACGTTGCAACACGTGTTGCGGAGCCACTCAGACGCGGTAAAGAATTGATTCAAAAAGCGCTCGACAACCCTGATGGAGTGGTTGAGGCTGGTGATGAGGACGAGTCATCAACTACTTCTTCAAACGGCGGCGGATTCTTTAAAGACATGGTCCAAGCGGTTATGACAGGGATTTCTTACATGATCCCGGTTATCGTTGCCGGCGGTCTGATGATGGGGATCGCGAAGCTTGGTGCGATGCCATTTGGTCTTGTAAACGAACTCGGTGATCCGAAATATGCGACACACTCAAATGAACTTTTTGTTATTTTGCATCATTTAGACAAGTTTGGCGGACTAATCTTTAAGTTTATGTATCCGATATTTGCGGCGTTCGTTGCCTATTCACTAGCTGACCGTGTTGGTTTAGTAGCTGGTTTTATCGGAGGAGCTTTTGCGGGCGGACTTCATTACACGTTCTGGGATAACCCTGAAGGTATTCCGTCTGGTTTCTTGGGTGCTTTAATTCTTGGTTTGGCAGCGGGTTACATCGCTCGTTTCTTGAACCAAAAGATTCAATTGAGTAAGAACTTGGCTGCGATGAAACCGATGTTTATCATCCCGGCAATCTCAGTTTTATCGATCTTCTTCTTAAACTTTTATATTGTAGACCCTGTGTTTGGTGGTCTGAATGTTGTTCTGCGTAATTGGATTGAAGCGGCGCAAGGTACTGGAGATGTTGTGTTAGCTTCTATCATCGCGTCTGCAACTGCTTTTGACCTTGGTGGACCGATCAACAAAGCAGCCGGTGCGATTGCCATCGGACTTGCGGCTGATGAAGTTTATCCTTTGACTGCTCGTGTGTTGGCGATCGTTATTCCGCCGATTGGACTTGGACTAGCAGTTATTATCGACAAATATGTAGTGGGACGCCGTGTATTCCCGGCTGACCTTCGTGTTGCAGGAAACACATCACTATTATTAGGATTCCTTGCGATCTCTGAGGGTGCGATTCCGTTCATGCTTCGTAACCCATTGATCACGATTCCGATTAACATTATCGGTGCAATCCTAGGAGCAAGTACAGCTGTTTTACTAGGAGCTGTTCAATGGCTTCCGCTTCCGGCAATCTGGGGCTGGCCGCTTGTTGAAAACTTATGGGCGTACCTGTTAGGACTAGTTGTCGGTGCAGGATTCATCGCATTCGCGAACATCTTTATCCGTTTTGCGATTTTAAAGAAAAAAGAGAGACAAGCTTAAGAAATAGTGTTTTCTAAAGTTTTTGGTAGTTCATCATTGAATAGTTGATTGGAGTGCAAGGTGCGAGACTCCTGCGGGATCAGGGGGACAGGTGAGACTCCTAATGGTGCAAAGCGCCAAGGAGGCTCACCGCCCGCCCCGCGGAAAGCGAGCATCTGGAACGGAGATCAACTACTTTCAAAAGCAACAAAGAAAAGGGGCGCATCTTTTTAAAAGGTGACCCCTCTTTCTATTAAGAGTGGAGCAACTTGGGAGGGAAATCAGCATGAAACAAAAAAAAGTTTACGTCGTACCGCATTCCCACTGGGATCGTGAGTGGTACTTTACAATAGAAGATTCAAACCTTTTACTCGTTGAAAATATGGATCGGTTGATGGACGTGATGGAGAACGATTCGGAATATACAGGGTATGTATTTGACGCACAAAGCTCGATCATTGATGAGTATTTGAAAATTAGACCAGAGGAGAAGGAGCGTTTAGCTAAGCTGATCGCCGACAAGCATATTTTTGTTGGACCTTGGTATACGCAAGCCGATTCATTGCTGGTAAACCGTGAGTCATTGATTCGTAACTTGATGTACGGAACACGAATCGCGGAAAAAATGGGGCATTCCATGAACGTTGGTTATCTGCCTGATATTTTTGGTCAGAACACGTATCTGCCGTCAATGTTTAAAGAGTTTGATATCGACTATAGCGTGCTGCAGCGGGGAATTTACACCGATCAGCTGAATGGAGATCTGAACTTCACGTGGAAATCTCCGGACGGAGAGAGTGTGAAGGCGAACAACATCTACTTCGGTTACGGCCCTGGTAAGTTTTTAGCGGCTGAAAATGAGTATATGGAAGAACGTTTGCTGCCGATTTTAGAAAAAATTGCGGATCTAAACGAGAATACTGATAACTTGCTGCTGCCAGCGGGCGGTGACCAAGTGCTTGTCCGCGAGCATTTTCCTGAAACCGTGAAAAAGTTAAACGAGATCGATATGAAGCATGAATATGTGCTTTCAGATTATGAAACGTTTATGAAAGACACGTGGGAGACTGGCAATTTTGAGAACTTGATCGCCGGGGAACTGATCGCAACACAAAAATCCAGAATCCACAACACGATTCGTTCACAGCGTTACGACATTAAAAAGCTGAACGATATCGCAGAAGAAAAAGTCATTTATGAGTTGGAACCTCTTGCAAGTTTAGCGAGCACGATCGGGTTCAAGTATCCGCAAAAGTGGCTTGATGAGATGTGGAAGATGCTGTTTGATGTGCACGCGCATGACAGCATCGGTGGATGTAACTCTGACGACACGAACCAAGAGATCGTAAACCGTTTAACAAAAGTGATCCGCATTGCTGATGGCTGCTTGAATCTATTGAAAAAGCAGATGACAGAAGCGGTGAGCCGAAATTTAGGAAAGGACTCTATCTTTGTTGTGTTCCACATGCTTCCGAAAGCTTTCACTGGATCTCAGAAAGTCGTTCTTTTCACAAAAGGAAATGCATTTAACGTTCGTGATTTGGATGGAAATCCGGTTGCACTTGATGTACTTAATCAGGAGTACATCTCAGGCGGGAAGACGATTGTCGTTACGGCTGAAGGCGAAAAAGAAGTTGATGCCCCTGGCTATTACAGAAATGAAGTGCTGCTTCGTGACGTGAAGCTGCCTGCGATGGGCTATGAAACATTTGAAGTCGTTGAAGGCGGAGAAAACGACCTTCTATCTCATAAGTTTTTAAACAGTCATTTAATTGAGAACGACCATTTCCACATTTTTGAGGAAAATGGCGTATTAAATCTTGAGGTGAAAGCTACAAAACAAACGATTTCTGATTTTATGAGATTCGAAAATGTAGCAGACGCAGGTGACTCTTACGATTTCTCACCGTTAGAGGGTGATTCACCGATCTACTCGAAAAAAGTGCTGTCTGTATTCGTTGAAGCGAGTGCTAGCACTGAGTTCATGGAAGTTGTTCATGTGTTGAACGTTCCGAGCAACTTAGAAGACAGAAAAGCAGGCGATATTAAAAAAGGATTAACGGTTGTTACGCGTTTTGAGCTCCGTAAAGGGGAAGCGTTTATCCGAGTAACACATGATATCGAGAATGATGTAAAGGATCACCGCGTTCGCGTGCTGCTTCAAACATCTATTGAATCACCTGACTATTCGTTTGGTGACCAAGGCTTTAGCTTGATTCAGCGTCCAACCGTTAATCCATATATGGAAAACTGGCGTGAACAGAAGTTTGCAGAAGCTCCAGTACCGATCTATCCATTGGAAAACTTGGCTGGTGCGACGAATGGCGAACGAACTGCCATAGTTATGACAAAAGGAATCAAGGAATACGAGCTGATTAAGGAAACAGGTGAACTGGCATTAACGTTGTTCAGAAGTGTTGGGTTGCTCGGCCGCGACAACTTGGCGTGGAGACCTGGACGAGCGTCTGGAATTAACAATAAAGTCGTTTACACGCCTGATGCTCAGATGCAGGAAAAGATGACATTTGAGTACGCGATTCATGTCGGAAAAGGTCACGATGTTAAACAGTTGTTTAAATTTGTGGACCAATATCGCGGTCATTCTTTAAGTTATCAAAAGCAAACACTGAACACATTTGAAGAAAGGCTTGACCGTTTTGAGATCCCGTATCCAGTGGATATTCTGCCAGCTAGCTTCAGTTTGTTTGAATCAACAGGAGATGTTTTCTTGAGCACGTTGAAAAAAGCACACGATAACAATTCCGTTATTTTACGCTTGTTTAATCCGAGTGAGGAAGAACAGACGGTGGTGTTATCGAGCGAACACATCCAGTCTGTTTCACAAACGAAATTAAACGAAAAAAGCGTCATCGACGTGAAGGATGAAATTACCGTTCGACCTAAAGGGTACGTAACATTGAAACTGGTTATGAAGGAGAATGCGTAAATGAGTTTTCCAGAAAAAGTTGAGAACCTGCTAAAAACGATCTATGGTGAGGACTTTTTACCTGAATATAAAAATGAGATTTTGAAACTTGTTGAGGCATGGAAAAAGAAAGAGTGGAGTGAAACAGCTCCACTTTCCGAGAAAAACGTGTATCTGATCACGTACGGCGACATCATTAAAGAAGAAGGCCAGCCGACATTAAAGACGCTGAACAAGTTCATTAATGAATATGCAAAAAATGAGATCACTGATGTTCATTTGCTGCCGATGTTCCCTTACACTTCTGATGACGGTTTTTCGGTAGTGGATTACCGTGAGATTCATCCTGACCTTGGTGACTGGTCCGATATTGAGCGTTTTTCAGGGGATTACCGTCTCATGTTTGATTTTGTGGCGAATCATATGTCCAAATCGAGCAAGTGGTTTCAAGGGTATCTGAAGGGTGAAGCGGAGTATGCGAATTACTTCATTCCTCGTGAAGAAGGTTTTGATGCTTCAAAGGTGGTTCGTCCGCGTACGTCACCTCTTTTCCATGAGTATGAAGGCGGGAAGACAGCTTGGACGACATTCTCTGAAGATCAAGTGGATGTGAACTTTAAGCATTTTCCAGCTTTGCATGAAATGACGGATATTTTGTTGGAGTATGCAAACCGAGGCGGGACAAGCATTCGCTTGGATGCCATCGGCTTCATGTGGAAAGAATCAGGAACGACTTGTATCCACTTGCCACAGACGCATGCGATAATCCAATTGTGGCGTGAGATTTTAGATGAGCTGGAGTTAAACACGCTGCTGATTACTGAAACGAACGTACCTCATAAAGAGAACATCAGCTATTTTGGTGATGGCGAGAATGAGGCGCATATGGTGTATCAGTTCTCCTTGCCGCCGCTTGTGCTGCACACGTTAACGACACATGATGCAAGCAAGCTGACGGGCTGGGCAAAAACGATTGTAAAAGTTTCTGATTCAGCTACGTATTTTAACTTTTTAGCAAGTCATGACGGAATCGGGATGCGCCCGACAGAAGGAATTTTAACAGAAGAAGAGCGTACGGCTTTGGCTGAAAAAGTGCTGGAGAACGGCGGACGTGTTTCTTATAAGAGCAATCCGGACGGAACGGAATCTCCTTATGAGCTGAACATCAATTACATGGACGCGCTCATCAACAAGGACGAAGACGTGAGTGAGGACGTTCAAGTTCAGAAGATGCTTGCTGCTCATTCCGTGCTGTTTTCAGTGATGGGTGTTCCGGCTGTGTATTATCACTCGCTTTTAGGATCTGAAAATGATTATGAAGGCTTGGAGTCATCAGGCATTAACCGACGTATCAATCGTGAAAAATTCGACTATGAAGATTTAGTGAAAGAGTTGGAAACATCGACGCGCAGGCAGAAAGTTTTTACAGGATTAAAGAAATTGATTCGAACACGCCAGGGCGAGAGTGCGTTTAATCCTTTTGCGGCTCAATTGATTTTAGAGCTCGGCGAGCAGGTATTTGCGTTAGTGCGCAGAAATGAGGAAACAGGCGATACGGTGCTGTTTGTTGTGAACGCAGCTTATGACACGGTTGAAGTTGAACTTCCGTTTTGCGGCCAAGACCTATGGAGCGGAGAAACGGTGAGTGAAACTGTTGAGCTCGCGCCGTATCAGTTTATGTGGATTAAAAAATAAAGGCTCTTTTCGTAAAAACTTTGATGTTATGGAGTGGTTGATTTCCGCTGCAGGTTGCTCGCTTTCCGCGGGGCGTGCGGTGAGCCTCCTAGGCTAATTTAGCCTGCCGGAGTCTCACCTGTCCCGCTGAACCCGCAGGAGTCTCGCACCTTCCGCTCCAATCAACTTAGCAATGGAGACAAATACAAATACCTCCAGTAGCTACAACCTTTTAGAAAAAAGCAAAATATAAAAGAAGGTGGATGCAATGAAGATTGTCATCGCTCCCGATTCGTTTAAAGAAAGCATGACGGCCGCAGAAGTTTGTGCGGCTGTCGAGGCTGGATTTCGGAAAGTGTTTGGGGACGCAGAATATATGCACGTTCCTGTTGGCGACGGTGGAGAAGGAACGGTTCAGTCGGTAGTGGATGCAACGAATGGCCGAATCGTTGAAGTTCAGGCGACAGGTCCGCTCGGTGATAAAGTCGATGCCTTTTACGGGATTACAGGGGACGGGAAGACGGCAGTGATCGAGATGGCTGCTGCTTCCGGTTTGCACCTCGTACCAAGAGAGCAGCGAAATCCATTGGTGACAACGACACGCGGAACTGGCGAACTGATTTTAGATGCACTTGATAAAAAGGTGGAGCGCATCGTTTTGGGACTAGGCGGGTCTGCGACGAACGACGGTGGAGCAGGTATGGCTTCAGCTCTTGGCGTGAAGTTTTTAGATGTGAATGGTGAGGAACTTCGTCCAGGGGGTGAAGCGTTAGTCGAATTGCTTACGATTGATACATCTGAAATGGATCCGCGCTTGAAATCGACAAAAGTTGATGTTGCATGTGATGTGACGAACCCGTTGACTGGACCGCTTGGAGCTTCTGCTGTCTTTGGACCGCAAAAGGGTGCGACACCTGAGATGGTTGGCGTTTTAGATGCGAGTTTGAAAAGATACGCTGAAGTAATTGAGCGGAATCTAGGATTGCAAGTAGATGAGCTGCCTGGAGCAGGTGCAGCAGGGGGACTAGGTGCTGGAGTTGTTGCGTTTTTAGACGGAAAGTTGCAAAGCGGAATCGACCTCGTGCTTGATGTTATCAGGTTTGAAGAGGCCGTTCGGGATGCAGATCTTGTAATCACAGGCGAAGGACGGATTGATTCCCAGACGGTTCACGGGAAAGCGCCGGTTGGTGTAGCCAAACGTGCAAAAGCTGTGGCGGCTGATGTTCCGGTCGTTGCGATTGCAGGCAGCATCGGTCCGGATTATGAAGCGGTGTTTGAACATGGTATCGATACGGTTTTTAGTGTTGTTAACGGTGTAGTTACGTTAGAAGAAGCACTGGCGAACGGATCGGTTAATGTTGAAAAAACAGCGGAAAACATCGCGCGTTTGTTACAATTGAAAATAAATTAGCCCCTTGCTCTCAAGGGGCTTTCCTCATTTTTATAGGATTTGAGAATTTTTAGAAGTGATTCTTGAAGTGTGATGTTTGGGGACTTATTGTGAGGCAACCTACACGAAATGAACGTTAATGCTTTTGATTATGCATCATCTTTAACAACGCAATCACGTCATCATTCTGGCTAACTTCAATTCGATTTACAGTGTCTCGAATCTCTTTAACATCGGTTTCTAATGTATCAAGTCTTGTTACAATCTGTTGCTGACCCATTTCTAAGTTTGTAACTTTATTGTCTAAATTAAAGAATTTATTATCTAATTCAGAAACTTTGTTATCTAACTCAGAAACTTTGTTATCTAAGTTAGAAACCTTGTGATCCAAAGTTGAAACCTTATTATCCAAATCAGAAACTTTGTTATCGATGCTAAGCAATTTTACTAAGATTTCATTCAATACTTTTTCCATATTTCTCACCTCCTTCTTTAGTATTCCTAATCATTTTACAATATATAAAACTTGTCGTACAGTTGGGGTAAATTAAACGTGTGTTTAAAATCAAGGAGGTTTTTGCATGAGTGTTATTGATATTAACTGCGATATGGGTGAGAGTTTTGGAGCTTATAGACTCGGAACAGATGAAGAGATTTTAAAGTATGTGACGTCAGCTAACATTGCGTGCGGATTTCATGCTGGTGATCCAGCGACTATGAGAAAAACGGTGAAGCTTGCTCTTGAACATGGTGTTGGAATTGGAGTTCACCCAGGCTTGCCTGACCTTGCCGGGTTTGGCCGTCGTAATATCGATATCTCGCCTCAAGAAGCGTATGAGATGGTGGTATACCAGATCGGTTCGTTATGGGCGTTCGTTCAGGCAGAAGGCGGAGAGATCCAGCATGTGAAGCCTCATGGTGCGCTTTACAACATGGCTGCGGTGAATCGTGAGCTATCGGAAGCAATTTCAGAAGCGGTGTATAAGGTGAACCCGGAGTTGATTCTGTTTGGCCTTGCCGGAAGTGAGCTTGTGAAAGCAGGCGAGAAGGTGGGACTTCGCACGGCATCAGAAGTTTTTGCGGACAGAACGTATCAGCAGGATTGCACGCTTACCTCCCGCAAGCTGCCGAATTGCATGATCGAAAATGACGATGAAGCTGTTGCCCAAGTGATCCGCATGGTAAAAGAGGGAAAAGTCCTGACACAGCAGAAAGTGGATGCGGATATCACAGCTGATACCGTTTGTATCCACGGAGACGGAGCTCATGCGCTTTCTTTTGCGAAAAAGATTAGGCAGACGCTTGAGGATTCGGGGATTACGGTTCGGAAAATCGGTGAAAGTATTTAATTAAGAAAGAAGCTGGCTAGAACGTGTTGTAAAAGACACGATTAGCCGGCTTTTTTTATTTGTATCTTTAAAATAGTAATTTTTGAAACCGATGGAAAAATGTTCATTATAAACAAAAGTGTTGACTTTTATGTTCATTTAGAACATTATATAAAATATAAAGTGTTTGAAATTAACACAAAGGTGATGAAAAATGATGCCTAAAGAACGTAGAAATAAAATTCTTAAACAATTAAGTGCGAATGGAAAAATAGATATTGAAGATCTTGTTAGCCAGTTGAATGTTTCAGCTATGACGATTCGTCGTGACCTTGCTTACCTAGAAGAAAATGATAAGATCATCCGTACACATGGCGGTGCGATCTTAAATAAACCGTTGGTTATTGAATCATCATTTGCTTCCAAAGAAGGGAAGTTCAATGACCAAAAGAAAATGATTGCCAAAAAAGCGGTGGAGTATATACAAGATCACTCAACGATTCTTTTAGACTCTGGCACAACAACATTAGAAATCGCAAAATTGCTAAAAGACAAAAAGACGATCACGGTTGTTACGAATGACATAAAAATTGCAGCAGAGCTGATTGATACGGATGTGAAAGTGATTGTTACAGGCGGCGAACTGCAAAATAACGTAGGTACATTATTTGGACCACTCACTGAACAAATGCTGAAGAACATTCATGTTGATGTTTTTTTCCTAGGGGCTCATGCGATTGACTTCAAAGCAGGTGTTACTGCACCTACTTTTGAAAAGGCTTCCATAAAACAGCTCATGATTGAAGCGTCAGAAAAAACATGGCTAGTAGCAGATTCAAGCAAGTTTGATCAAAAGTCACTTACAAAAGTATGCGATCTTTCTCTGATTTGTGGGGTGATTACAGATCACAGCATTTCCCCAGGGACCACTGAAAAATTGAATGAATATCTAGAGGTTGTAATCGTTGAAGGTGGTGAGCAATCATGAAAGTCGGAGTCATTGCGGATGATTTAACAGGTGCTAACGCAACTGGAGTCAAACTCGTAAAACAAGGCTTTGAGGCAGCGACTATGGTCTATTACGATCAGCCGCCTGTATCAGGCAGTTATAATGCCGTTTGTATTGACACAGATAGCAGATATGCCAGAAAAGATGTTGCAGAAATGCGAATTAAAAAATCCCTTGAAAACCTGAAAAACTGGAGTGCTGATGTGATATGCAAGCGAATCGACAGTACTGTACGAGGAAATATCGGCATTGAAATTGATACGGTTCTAAATGAACTAGGCGAAAAATCAATAGCAGTTGTTGTAGCATCGTTTCCAGATTCAAACCGAATTACATCAGGCGGATATCTTTTAGTAAATGGTGTACCTGTTCAAGCAACAGATGTTGCAAAAGACCCGGTAACACCACTCACTGAATCCTATGTTCCCTCTATTATTAGAAAACAAAGTGAATTTAATGTTGCACACATCGGTCTGGAAATCGTTCTTCAAGGAAAAGAGATCATTTTACAAGATTTGAAGAAAAAGATTCAAGACGGGAATCGTGTCCTCGTTTTAGATGCGGTGACAGACGAAGAGATTGAAGACATAGCTCATGCGATGGCATTAATCGAGGATTATCAACTAGTGCCGGTTGATCCTGGACCGCTTACAGCTTATTACTCAAAAGCGTACACGAGTCAGCACACACAAAGTAAGAAAATCATCGTAACCGTTGGAAGTGTAACGTCGTTAAGTGCCCAACAACTAAATTACCTGATCGATAAAACAAATGCGAACCCGGTTTATGTGGATGCAGATAAACTGGCAAGTATTTCAGATAGCTGGGAAACCGAAGTCGATAGTGTGGTAAAAGAAGCTTTAGAGCGTATAAGTCAGCAAGATATTTTGATCATCACGACCAATTCACCAGCTGCTAAGCGATTGGATCTTAAACGATTATCCGAAGAACAAGGTGTAAGTCAAGATCAGCTAGCGAAACGAATCGCTGACGGTTTAGGTAAGATTACACGCATCGTCATTCAATCAACCTCATACGAAATTGGCGGATGCTTCTCAAGTGGAGGCGATGTTACAGCTTCCCTTTGTTCAATAGGAAGAGCTGAAGGTATCAAGCTAAAAGACGAAGTGCTGCCGCTTGTTGCTTATGGCGAGTTCATTGGCGGATATTTCGATGGCATTCCACTAGCCACAAAGGGAGGCATGGTTGGAGATAAAAAAGCGATCTACACAATCGTAAAGCACCTGTTAGCTAACCAAACGTCAACGAAACAAGTGAATTAAGTTCATTAAAAAATTTTAAATAGATACTTTCCAAGGAGGAACATAACATGACAACGAATGAGAGAGCGATTATTGCGATTCCAATGGGTGACCCAGCAGGTATTGGACCAGAAATTACAATGAAATCCCTTGCTAAACAAGAAATTTATGACGTATGTAAGCCGCTAGTGATTGGGGACGCAGCAGTACTTGAAAAAGCGATTACGATTGTTGGAGCAGAACTCAAGATTAACGAAGTAAGCTCTCCAGCAGAAGGAAAGTATGAGCTAGGAACCGTTGATGTGATCAATTTAAACAATATTGATATGGATCAGCTTCAATATGGAGAAGTTTCTGCTCAAGGCGGGCAAGGTGCATTTGAATACATTAAGAAAGCAGTAGAACTTGCAAAAAGCGGCGAAGTAAAAGCACTTGCCACTACACCAATCAATAAAGAATCACTAAAAGCAGCAAATGTTCCATATATCGGACATACAGAAATGCTTGAAGCACTTGCTGGTTCAGATGATCCTTTGACTATGTTTGAAGTAAAAGGGATGAGAATCTTCTTCTTAACGCGTCACTTATCACTAAAAGATGCAATTGCAGCTATGACAAAAGAACGTGTACATGATTACCTGATTCGCTGTGACAAAGCACTCGCTAGACTCGGTGTCGAAAACAGAAAATGGGCAGTAGCGGGATTAAACCCTCATAGCGGAGAAGGCGGACTGTTCGGTTGGGAAGAAGTAGAACAGATTAAACCAGGTATTGAAATGGCAGTTGCAGACGGCATCAATGCAGTTGGTCCTGTTCCAGCTGACTCCGTATTCTTCCAAGCTCTAAATGGAAAATATGACGCTGTTCTATCTCTATACCATGATCAAGGGCATATCGCTGCGAAGATGACTGATTTTCATAGAACAATTTCTATCACGAACGGCTTGCCTTTCTTAAGAACTTCTGTAGACCACGGAACAGCCTTTGATATTGCAGGGAAAAATATTGCTGAAAGCATAAGCATGGAAGAGTGTATTAAGCTGGCTGCTCAATATGCACCTAAATTCACGGCGAACAGCTTATAAGAAAGATTGAATGAAAATGATAGTGAAGGGTGAAGAGCCCTTCTCTATCATTTGAAACAAATAAAAGCGCTTACATTATAGGGGGGTATAAACATGGAAGTTTCAGGAGCACAAATGGTAGCTGGTTTAGTTCTTGGTGTTATTGCATTAATTTTTCTTGTATTAAAAACAAAGGTACATGCGTTTTTAGCTTTAATTATTGCCGCTTCCATCGCAGGGTTGGTAGGTGGAATGGAACCTGGCAAAGTGGCAGATACCATTTCAGCAGGTTTCGGAAGCACGTTAGCATCCATTGGTATCGTTATTGGTTTAGGGGTTATGATCGGACGGATCCTTGAAGTATCCGGGGCTGCAGAAACATTAGCTTATTCATTGATCAAAGCAGTAGGGAAGAAAAAAGAAGAATGGGCAATGGCGATTGCTGGATATATCGTTTCCATTCCAATCTTTGTAGATTCAGCATTTGTTATCTTAAATCCACTTGTAAAAGCACTTTCTAAAAAGACAGGAAAATCAGTTATCTCATTAGGAGTAGCATTAGCAGTAGGTCTTGTAATCACACACTCCTTAGTACCTCCAACTCCTGGTCCACTAGGTGTAGCAGGGATCTTTGGAGTAGATATCGGCCTTATGATCGCACTTGGTCTTCTGTTTGCAATACCGACTATGATTGCAGGTGTACTTTACGCAAAATGGTTAGGAAAAAGAATCTATCAGGTACCAGATGATTCTGAGTTAGGTTTTACACGACCAAATAAACAAGGTGCTTATCAAGAATTCATTGAATTAGCAAGTACAAGAGAAAATGATCTTCCTTCTCTAGGGCGCTCACTTCTTCCGATTGTTCTTCCAATTCTATTAATCTTTTTAAATACGACGTTAACAGCCCTCGAATTAACATCCGGTTTCTATGGGATTCTCATATTCCTAGGTAAACCGATTATCGCAGTCAGCATTGGATTAATTGTAGCGATCTATGCCTTAGCTGGGGACTTAAGTCGTTCTAAGACACTTGACCGTATGGAAGAGGGGATTCAAACAGCTGGGATTATCCTTCTTGTAACAGGTGCAGGTGGAGCGCTTGGTAATGTACTTCGTGAAAGTGGCGCTGGAAACTTCATTGCAGAAAAAATTGCAGATCTTCCATTACCGGCTATTTTAATCCCATTTTTTGTAGCGACCATCGTACGTCTAGTACAGGGTAGCGGAACGGTAGCAATGATCACGGCGGCGTCCATTTCAGCACCGATTCTTTCACAGCTTGATGTGAATATGGCACTAGCTGCTCAGGCTGCAGCTATGGGATCGATGGTATTCTCATACTTCAACGACAGCTTGTTCTGGGTCGTTAACCGAATGTTAGGGATTAGAGATGTAAAAGAACAGATCATGGTTTGGTCCGTGCCAACTACAATCTGTTGGTTTGTCGGATTAATTAGTCTATTAATCGCAAATACGATCTTCTAAACAGACATAGTAAAAAGTTGTTTGATATAATTTATTGGACAGCAAAAGACATCACTAGGAGGATCCACTATGAAAATTGGTTTAATCGGTTTAGGAAAAATGGGTTATAATTTGGTTTTGAATATGACTAATAAAGGTCATGAAGTAGTGGCTCACGATGTTAGTGAAGAAGCAATGAATAAAATCGCCAGTGAAGGTGTTGAAACAGCGGCATCTTTTGAGGAAATGATCAGTAAGCTTCCAACACCTAAAATCGTTTGGTTAATGGTTCCAGCAGGCGACATTACTGAAGATGTTATGAATCGTGTCTCCTCACTTCTATCTGAACAAGATATTATTATTGATGGTGGAAATGCAAATTACAAAGACACACTCCGTCGAGGAAATGATTTAAAGGAAAAAGGAATATATCTTATAGATTCCGGTACTAGCGGCGGTATGGACGGAGCAAGAGACGGTGTCTGCACGATGATTGGCGGAGATAAAGAGGCTTTTGATCAAGTCGAGAAGTTATTTCAAGATATCTCAGTTGAAAACGGATACCTCTACACAGGCAAGTCTGGAAGCGGACATTTCCTTAAGATGGTTCACAATGGTATTGAATATGGGATGATGCAGGCTATTGCGGAAGGCTATGAAATCCTAGAGAAAAGCGATTTTGATTACGATTACGAAGAGGTTTCACGAGTTTGGAATAATGGATCTGTCATTCGCTCTTGGCTGATCGAACTCATGCAGAATGCTTTTTCAAAAGATGCAAAGCTTGATAGTTTAAGAGGTGTAATGAACTCATCTGGGGAAGGTAAATGGACCGTTGAAACTGCACTTGATTTGCAAGCTGTTGCACCTGTCATTACATTATCTCAAATCATGAGATACCGTTCTCAAGAAAACGATACATTCTCTGGAAAAGTGGTTGCAGCACTTCGAAACGAATTCGGTGGACATGCTGTAGTAAAAAAATAAATGATAAAGGCCATACAGTGGTTAAAACACTGTGTGGTTTTTTTGTTAGAGTGTCTTAGATTTTCTTTCAATCGCCCTACTATAAAAAACGAGGGTGATGATTAATGGGTGAACAGCTTGATGTATTAGATGACGTGCTTCTTTCAATAGATATCTTAACCATCTTATTTGCTGGAGGACAATCCAGTTGTGGGTGTTGTACTTGTGGGATCGCTTAAAGCTGTGACAAATTAATCATTGTACTTAATACAGGGATTTTAATATAAGGAAAGTGATTGAAAGTACTTATTTTCTCGTCTTAATGTCGCAGGACAAATGCTCTATTACTAAAATATTTTTAAACAATTCATACTATTTAAACGATTCGATTGTTATTCTACAATAAGTAAAAAAGGAGGCTTATTGTGAGAATACGAGATAATAGATTATTTATTTTAGGAATAACGTGCGTATTTAGTGTGATATTTTTCGGTACTCAGCCGGCTGAGGCAAAAGAAAAGGACAAGACAAACTGTTATGACTCAAGTGTAGCGTTAACACCAGAGGAACAGAGGATTGAGGACGGGAAGCCGATTCCGCAGCAGATTTTAGAGGACAGCGAATTTACTCAATACGTAGATAAGTTTAAGCGAGATCTTTGTTCGGCAAAAAGTGAAAAACAAGCTGAGAAGTTGATCAAAAGACACGGAACGAAGCTATGGAAGACTGCGGTTGACCGTTCTCAGGGGAAACGACCTGATTTAGGAGAGCTCGATACATATGATGATCGTCCGCTATACTGGGCGAGACTGAGCATGACAAGTGCACTAAGACAATGGACTCCAGATTTTGAAGTAGCTGAAGAAAAACGGGCACAGCTCATGAAAAAGCTAGAGTACACTTCACGAGGAATTACAACGATTCATTTTCCGGAGGGTGAACGAGTAAAGCGAATACTGGTGAGCGGATTTGATCCGTACCGTTTGGAGCAGGAATTTAGAAGAACGAATCCTTCAGGTGCTTCTGGGCTCCAGCTCGACGGTCGATGGGTTTGGACGGATGATGGACTAGCTGTTATCCAAGCGGCGAATTTTCCGGTTAGATGGGACGATTTTGAAGAAGGAATTGTTGAAGATACATTCGGTCCATATTTGAAAAAAGGACCAAAGCAAATAGACTTGATGATGACAATCAGTCAGGGCGGACCCCGTAAAATGGCGATTGAAGGTTATGCCGGCCGATGGCACACAGGTGCTGATAACAAGTTAGAAGAGCGGGCTGAAGTAACGCCGACCGTTTCACATTGGCCTATGCCAGAGCCGCTTCCGGAATTTATTGAAACAACACTGCCGTATGAAGAAATGATTGCGGCAGAAACAGGACCGTGGCCGGTGTTCCGAAACGATGAGGTTTGTGAATGGCTGCCGCCAAACTATGAAGACCCAGCCGTTTGTCATGACGGTGGTCCAACACCTGGTTCAAAGGCAAGAGCAGGCGGGGGAGGCAGTTACTTATCTAACGAGAGCATGTACAGATCCAATCGCGTCCGTTTAGGTCTAGGAGCTGACGATATCCCGGGTGGTCACCTTCACATCGCAGCCCAAGAGTTTTATCCAGAAGACAAATCGGTTTACATCACCGATGAATTTAAGGAATTCCGCAAAAACACGGTAGATCAGACGGTTGAATTAGTTGAAGCGGCCGCGCGAGGAATAGAATAATAGGATAGGAGAGAGTGCCTTTACGATGAGGCACTCTTTTTAGTTATCCCTCCTAAGCTACCAAAAGCGAAAAACACGCACCAAAAAAGAAGTGAAATGCTGTAAAGTTTCTTCATTCTAATCTCCATCTTATCCTACAAAAATACTAACATAGGAACCACTCTTTATAAAAAAGTGACCTAAACGGACAGCTCTCTGCGTATTCTAGAATAGTTAGTTTTATGGACTGGCTAAGATAAGAGGTGCTGCATCATGAACATCGTCGAGATCCTGAATCAATTGAGCGACCGCTTTTTTAAGATGAAAGTTTACGATCTATCTGCTCAGATGGCTTATTATTTTCTGATGTCGGTTTTCCCGTTTTTGTTAGTAATCTACTCATTAATGACTTATTTGCCTCTAAATGAGAGCAATATATTGGAGCTGATCCAGCCATACGCTCCTGATGCTACGTACGCTCTGATCGAGAAGACGCTATCTTATACGGTTAGGAGGCAGGAGGGAAATCTCCTTTCGTTGAGCTTAGTTGTTACATTGTGGCTTTCTTCCATGGGCTTTCAGTGCATGAAGCGCATTTTAAATGATGCGTATGAGGTTCGAAATGATGAACACAAAATAAAACAAATTGTGGAGAGTCTACTGTTAACAGTCGGGTTTATGATTGCAGTCCTGTTTTCAGTGATCGTTCCTCTTTTTGAAAAATTGTTAAGTGTGTATCTAAAGGGGATTTTTTCGATTGTTGAGTTTCAGAAGTTATGGATCATTGTGCAGTGGGGGATCGGGACTGTCTTTCTGCTGGTCTTTTTTATTGTGCTATATTCATTCGCGCCTAGCATCAGGCTCGGTTTTAGCAAAGTAGTTCCAGGAGCTTTCTTCGCTACGATCGGCTGGCAGCTCGTTTCAATGGGGTTTGCTTCGTATGTAAGCGGCAGTAATTATTCAGCGTTGTACGGTCAAGTGGCAGGTCTCGTCGTGTTGATGCTGTGGTTTTACCTGTCTGCGATGATTATTATACTGGGTGGGCTGCTGAATACGGTGGTGTTTCCGCATGACTAATTACAGTCCCTTACGTGTAAGGGGATTTTTATCGTGTATTTCCAGTGAAATCGGCTTTTACGGTACGTGTTCTTTTAATCTGTTACACGTTCGCTCAAAAAAAGCTCGCTACGCTCAGAATTCTTCACCTACGCTCAAACTACCTTGAGTTTCGCTCAAAAACTCCTAGTACCGCTCAAATTGACCAACTTTTCGCTCAAACATAAAAAGGTGCCTCCACAAAGAGACACCTTCGTCCTATTTTATAAAACCCCAAACTTCTCATCCCGTACATCGGTAATAAACATATGTCCTGGAGCGTGGGTGATCATGATTTCCGGCTTCACATGCATCGCAACTGCCTGAGGAGTTACGCCGCATGCCCAAAACACGGGAACTTCGCCTTCATGGATCTGAACGGGATCACCGAAATCGGGTTGATACAAGTCATAGATCCCGATACTCTCGGGATTACCGATATGAACGGGTGCGCCGTGAACAGAAGGGAAGCGGCTTGTGACTTGAACGGCTCTCACTACGTCTTTTTCAGGAAGCGGACGCATGCTCACGACCATCGGCCCTTCGAAACGGCCGGCTTTCACACATTCGATGTTCGTTTTAAACATCGGAACGTTACATCCGCGGTCGATGTGGCGTACCGGAATTCCATTATTCATCAAGGCATGCTCAAACGTGAAGCTGCAGCCAAGCAAAAAGCCAACCATCCCGTCATCCCAAAGGTCAGTAATATCGGTTTTTTCCTCAATAAGCTCACCTCGACGATAAACACGATACTTCGGAATATCCACTCGCAAATCTGCATCAGGAGCGACAAGCGCAGGGACAGCTGAACCTGGCTCCGTCACATACAGCACAGGACATGGTTTCGGGTTCCGCTGGCAAAACAGAAGGAACTCAAACGCCAGTTCTTTTGGCAATACCACTAAGTTTCCTTGTGTGTACCCGTTAGCGAGTCCGCTTGTAGGCTTTGTCCATTCTCCGCGTCTGATCATATCACGCGCATCAGCAGGATTCATACGGTCTAGTGCATTCATGAAAGCTCCCCCTCGATTTTATGCAAATAACTTAGGCAGTCCTGTGTACAGTGAATAAACACTCATGATTGCCATGATCACAACGATCAGCACACCGAAAATCGTCATCCACATTGGATGTTTATAGTCACCGACAATCTTTGGTTTGTAAGCTGCAATCAGCATCACACCTAATGAAATCGGTAAAATTAATCCGTTTAATGATCCAACTAAAATTAGGATCTTAACGGGCTGTCCAATAATCGTGAAAACCAGTGTTGAAACAGCGATAAATCCGATGATAATCCACTTATGGTACTTTTCCAAAGTTGGGCTAAATGTACGGATAAATGAAACAGACGTGTAAGCTGCACCGACAACAGAAGTGATGGCAGCTGCCCACATTACGACACCGAAAATTTTATAACCAACATTACCGGCAGCTAATTTAAACACGGAAGCCGGCGGGTTAGCTGGATCAAGCGTCAATCCTTGCGCCACGACACCTAGAGCGGCTAAGAACAAGAAGATACGCATGATAGATGCGATTCCGATTGCTGAAACAGAACTTCTTGTGACTTCTCCTAAATTCTCTTTTCCTTTGATTCCTGCATCAAGCAAACGGTGGGCACCGGCAAATGTGATGTACCCTCCGACTGTTCCCCCAACTAGAGTTACGATTGCAAGTACATCGATCGTGTCAGGAACAAACGTCTTTACAACCGCTTCACCAACAGGAGGCTGAGCGGTAAACATGACATAAACGGTTAACGCGATCATGATAAAACCAGCAACTTGCGTAAAACGGTCCATCGCTTTTCCAGCTTCACGGACAACGAATACTAAAATGGCGATAACTCCACTGAGCAATGCACCCATTTTAGGGGAAACACCAAACAGAACATTCACCCCGAGTCCAGCCCCAGCGATGTTACCGATGTTAAAGGCTAGTCCGCCCATCACGATCAACGCGGCAAGAAAAAATCCTAAGCCAGGCAGAACATCGTTTGCGATGTCTTGTGCTCTTTTTTCGGAAACCGCGATAATTCGCCATACGTTCATCTGCGCACCAATATCAATAATGATGGAAGTTAAAATAACAAAACCAAAACTTGCTGCGAGAATGGACGTGAAGTGTGTCGTTTGTGTTAAAAATCCAGGTCCGATGGCGGATGTCGCCATCAAAAACGCGGCGCCTAGCAGTATACTAGCTTTCGATTCTTTCTTCATACTCTTCCTCCTAGATTACTTCGATTCTTGTTTTATTTTTAGTGAGATTCCTTGTTTCAACTGGTGTATTTGTTTTTCTCGGTCTAAATATAACTGTTGAGCGACTTCATGTGAGACCTCGGTGAATTGTACTTTGTCGCCAGGCTTCAGCTGCGCCATGATTGGAAGATCGACCGTTGCGATCTGCCCGATTTTCGGATAGCCGCCAGTCGTTTGCCGGTCCGCCAGCAGCACAATCGGATTGCCTTCTGATGGCACTTGAATCGTACCGGAGTTCACAGCTTCTGATAGCATTTCTTGTTCTTTTTCGAGTAAAAGTTCAGGCCCTTTCATGCGGTAGCCCATTCGATCAGACTGCGATGTCACTTCAAACGATTCGGTAAAAAGCTTCATCTGGCTGTCTTGCGTAAACCAATCATACTGTCTGCCTTTCATCACGCGTACTTTCGGTTTTGAAGCTGGTGTTGCTGTGAATTCTGATGCAATCGTCCACTGCATCTCCGCAAACTTTTGCCCGTCTAATTCAGCTGATAACACTTTCGTAATTTGGGTCGCAAAATCACTAGGTTCTCCGAGTGTTAGTTCATCATCCGCTTGAAGCGGTTTTCCGTTAAATCCGCCAATTCCTGCCCTTATGTAAGTTGATTTGCTGTCCATGACCTCAGGCAGATCGAAACCACCCGCGACCGCTAAATAAGCACGGCAGCCTGTTTTGCAGCCTCCGAACTTAAGTTTGCTTCCGGCTTTCACTAAAACAGAACGCCATAGTTTAACTGGCTTCCCATCAACTGAAGGGGAGAGGTTTCCGCCGCAGATTGAAATCAGCGTGTCTTCCGTAAATTCCATGTCAGGACCTAATAAAGTGAGCTCCAACGTCGCTTCATTCTCATCATTGCCAACTAAAAGGTTTGCTATCCGATGGGCTGTCGCATCCATCACGCCACTCGCGATCACACCGTATTTTTGATAACCATAGCGGCCTAAATCTTGAACACTTGTAAGGAGACCCGGCTTCGTAATCTTAATCATTCTCGTTCTCCTCCCATTTCTGAAACTCTTCTTCTGTAATCGGTACAAATTTTATTTGATCTCCCGCTTGTAGAAGACTTGGTGTTTCGCCTTCCGGGAGAAAAAGTTTACGAGGTGTTTTACCGATCAGCTGCCATCCGCCAGGTGTTTCAATTGGATATACACCTGTTTGTTTGCCTGCAATTCCAACAGATCCAGCTGGAATCTTCAATCGCGGGTTCTTCCGTCTAGGTGCAGAAATCCGTTCATCCATCCCGCCGATATAAGGGAATCCTGGGGCAAACCCGATCATGTAAACGATGTATTCTCCGTTTGAGTGAATGTCGATCACTTCTTCTGATGTAAGTTCGTTTCGTTCGGCTACTTCTTCCAAGTCAGGTCCGAATTCTCCGCCATAGCAAACAGGGATTTCAACCACACGTGGTTCAGCCCCTTCTTCCACGTCTAGTTTTTCCAAATATGAACTTAATTCTTCACAAACCTGCTCATAAGGAAGTGTGTCCGTTTTGATTTTCATAGGATCATAAAAAACGGCGACCGTCGTGAACCCTGGAACGTATTCAATTACCCAGTCAAAGGACTGTTCATCTAAAAAAGAGGAGACTTTATTCACTTTTTGCTGAATGTTCCGGCTGATGTCTTCGCCGAGCTCAATAATTACACTGTTGTCACCTAAAGGCTGCAATTTAAACTCCATCATTTTCTCCCCTGTCTATTTATGTAAAATTAATCAGAATATTTGTATATTTATAAAGGTCTAGTATAAAGGAAAACGCTTTAAAATCAAACCTTCTTATCAATTGTTTCCCGATAGTAATTATTTCTAGTCTCGAATTTTCTATACAGGTGGTTTATCTTTAAACAAACGTTTAAAATGGGGAGTAGAAAACCCACATAGGGAGTGTTGTGAAAGTGTATAATGAACCGATTTTCTTAAAACCTGTATTCAAAGACCGAATCTGGGGCGGAACAAAGCTACGTGAAGAGTTCGGCTACGATATTCCATCTAAAACAACCGGAGAGTGCTGGGGAATTTCCGCTCATTCAAACGGACCGAGTGAAGTCGTAAACGGCCCGTTAAAAGGAAAGACGCTTGACCAAGTGTGGGACGAGCATCGTGAACTCTTTGCTGATCAAGTTGGAGAAGACTTCCCATTGCTTGTAAAAATTTTAGATGCAAAGACGGATCTTTCCGTACAGGTGCACCCGGATGATTCCTACGCGCGTGAAGTGGAAGGCGAGGCGTTCGGAAAAACAGAATGCTGGTACGTGATCGATTGCGAGCCAGATGCAGAATTGGTGTATGGTCATCATGCTGGATCTAAGCTTCAGTTTGAAGAGATGGTAGCAGATAACCGCTGGAATAAGCTTCTTCGTAAAGTGGCGATTAAGCCAGGTGATTTTGTGTATGTACCGAACGGAACGATCCATGCGATCGGTGCGGGCACAATGATTTTGGAGACGCAGCAAAGCTCTGATATTACGTATCGTGTTTACGATTATGATCGTCTTGACGATGCAGGTAATACGCGTGAGCTTCATATCGAAAAATCGATTGAAGTCGCGATGATTCCGCATCAGGACGCTGACTTTGAACCTGTTTTATCAGCGAATGAGGATTTAAAGATCGAGAAGCTGATCAAAGAGAACTATTTTACCGTGTATCACTGGAACTTAGAAGGTTCAGTGGCGGCGGTCGAAAATCCTTCGTATTTTTTAGTAAGTGTGTTGGAGGGAGAAGGAGAGTTGAAGATTGATGATCAATCTTCTTCCGCATTTAAAAAAGGCGACCACTTTATCGTGCCATCGACAGTGAAAAAATTCGGAATGAGCGGTGATGCGAAGTTTATCGTGTCGCATCCGACGATTTAATAGAGAAGGAGCAACCGGAATGGAGGGATTCCGGTTGTTTTTTTGTGTAACCGAAAGACTTGAGCGTAACTCGATGAATTTGAGCGAAACTAGAGGTGGTTTGAGCGTAAAACAGGGATTCTGAGCGAAGATCGGTAATTCTGAGCGTAGCGAGCTTTTTTTGAGCGAACGTGTAACAGAATAAAGAACACGTACCGTGAAAAAAGCTAATTTAACTCATTCAAGTGGAAAACCTTGTACTTTCCTATTTTCGTGGCTGAAATATTTAAATCATTCAAAAGGTGTTTTGCGAGATGGCGGGAGGAAATCTGAAGAAAGTCGCAGCAATCATGAATTGGTAGAGTAGGACTGATTAATAATGCATATTCCTTTAATGTTTCAATATGTGCATTGCTGCAATAATGACCACAATTAGGACAAAACCACTTCCTCCTTGCTCTAATCATAGGAATTTTAAAACATTCTGGACAGGATACACCTTTAATCAAGTCATCCGCAGATATATTAAATTTTTTAAAAAGATCTTGGTCGGTTTGATTATGGTGTTTGAGCAGAAGACGAGATAATTTTTTGATGTCTTTTTTAGTGATTATTTCTATTGGATAATTTTTTTGATAGGCGTGAAATCTTGCTAGAAGGTTAGCGCTATGTGTTACAAATTTGGAGATATTCATATTTTTAGGAATCGACATAATTTTGGAGTTGGGGTTGCTGATGATCACAAGAGATTCGATTGGAAGTATGGGAAACTTATGGAGATTTAACCATTCTTTGAACAGGTGGGTTTGCCGGTATAGCTGCGAGATTGGGTCCGAAAATGTTTCTTCGGTATCTTTATAAGTACGGATAAGTTGGTGAAATTCTTGGTCAAATATTAGAGTACCTGAAATGTGTTTCACCTCGATAATGAGAAAAAACGATGGTGTTAAGATAAGGATATCGATTTGGAAATGACTGGAGCCAAACGGGAGACGGAGATCGTGGAAAATGTGAGTTTCCTCTTTTGGGAGCAAATCCAGATGAAAATCGAGGGATTTTTCACCTTTATACCCTGCAATGCTCCTCATAAGTTCACCTTCAATTTCCTTCTCTGCAGGATGGTCAGGGGAAAAACGCTTATGTAAAAGTCTTAGTTTCTTAATTTTAATAGATTCTGCTGCTTCTTTTACTATCATAACATCACTCCTCATGATAAAAATTCCCTTATATGGCATCAGAGTCCTTCACCGGATTTTAGTTTCACTGTTTTAAGGATAATCTTGAGCGTAACTCGATGATTTTGAGCGAAACTAAAGGTGGTTTGAGCGAAAAGCAGGGAAGTCTGAGCGAAGATCGATGATTCTTAGCGTAGCGAGCTATTTTTGAGCGTAGGTGTAACAAATAAAAGAACACGTACCGTAAAACTGCAAATTTCCATAACGAAAGCCCCTTGCAACCAAGGGGCTTCATTTTATTTATTCACTTTAGAAGTAGACTCGCGTTTTAATAGGGTTGCTGGCAGGAGAAGCTCTGTGATCGGTTCTTCTGTGTTGTCCATCCGCCAGACGAGCTGTTCGATTGCTTTTCTTCCATAAAGCTCTAAATCAATATCCATCGTCGTAATCTTCGGGTTCGCTAACCTTGAAAGCTGTCCGTTATCAAAGCTGCAGACCGAAACATCATCAGGCACGCGTAACCCTTTTTGCTGAAGCGATGACTGTACAAAAAATCCTAGTCCGTCGTTAACGCAAAACCAAGCTGTCGGTTGTGTCTCTACTGATTCCACCAAATCTCGTACTATGATTTCACTTTCCTCCACAGAAGAAAAAATTAATCGCTGGTCAACTTGCAGTTCGTGCTCTTGAAATGCGAGCAAAAACCCTTCAAGCCTTTCCTGATAACTTGGAGAAAAACGGGTATCCCCAACGAACGCAATTTTCTTATGACCAAGATCGACCATATGTTTAACGGCAGTGTAAGCCGCAAATCGGTTGTTCGTCAGAATCGCATCAGCCTGAATGAGCGGGTGATGATGGTCAATCGTTACCGTTGGAATGCCGGTTCCGATGACTTTGTTGATATATTCAGTACTAATATGAGATAAGATAAGCACACCATCAACGTGTTTATTTTCTATAAAAGAAGGGAGAGTGAGATTCTCCTTCGCCTCGTTAGTTACCGATTGTATCAGTACATTCAGCCCTTTGTTTGTCGCCTCTTTTTCCACACTCAAATAAATCTTTCCAAAAAAGCTTTGCAGAGAAAAAGCTAAATCTGAAGCGATCAGTCCGATGTTGCCCGTACCTTTGTCCGCTGTTTTCGATGTGATCGTCTTGTATTGATATCCTAATTCCTTAGCTGTCTCTTCAATTTTTTTACGAGTGGCTGGGCTGACACCTGGCTTTCCAGATAGGGCCTGTGACACCGAGTTTTTTGAGATATTCAAATGATCCGCAATGTCTTGCATGGATACTTTTTTCGCCATTATTTAAACAAACCTTCCAAAAAAAAAGAATTTTGTCACGTTACAAATTAAATATAAACGAAAAGGTAGATTAAGTAAATAAAAACAAAAGATAAATTTTAAAATAGCCTTTGAGCCAAGAAATAACTAAGGAAGTTATGCTTATAAAATTGTCTGATAAACCGATTGACAACATTACAAATACGTGTAATAATCACATTACATAAAGTTACAAAAACAATTACGAAAATGACATATTTACACATTGTAATCAAAGTCACACTTTTTTAAAACCTAAAATGATAGCGCTGCCATTTTAGGTTCGTAAAACAAATACTGGGCATCACTATTAACAAGGGGGATATTCTGATGAAAATGAAAAAGGTAGCATCTCTTTTCCTTACCGCAACGATCGCAGCATCCGCACTGGCAGGTTGTTCAACTGGAAACGGCGGGGGGAAATCAGCTGACGGAAAGACGACGATCGAATTCTGGGCGGCTCCAAACCCGACACAGCAAGTGTATTGGAAAGAGATGGCGAAAGAATTTGAAAAAGAAAATCCGAAAGTTAACGTTAAAGTAAGTCCGATGAAAGAAAGTCCTACTTCAGAAGCAAGCATTCAATCTGCAATTGCAGGTAAGAGTGCGCCAACGATGTCTGAGAACATCAACCGTGGATTTGCGGCTCAGCTCGCTGATAGTAAAGCACTTGTTCCGCTTAACGAAATCGAAGGCTGGGATAAGCTTCTGAAAAATCGCAGCATGACAGACACGATCAAAACATGGGAATTCTCTGATGACAATCAATATGTAATGCCGATTTACTCTAACCCAATGCTATTCGGTTGGAGGCTCGACATTTTAAAAGAAGTAGGCGTAGATAAAATGCCTGCTACTTATAGTGAAGTTCTAGATGCTGCTAAAAAGCTAAAAGCGAAATACCCTGAAAAGTACGTTTGGGCTAAACCTGCCCTTGCAGATCCAACAGCACATCATAGATGGTTTGACTTCTTCATGCTTTATGATGCGGCATCCGGCGGTAACAATTTTATTGAAGGTGATAAGTTTGTAGCCGAGGATGAAGCAGGCTTAAATGCATTGAAATTTATGGATGACCTCAGAAAAGAAGATGCCATTTTAACAAAACAGTCCACAGATCCTTTTGAAAATGGTCTTGGAATTTTCACAGACCTTGGACCATGGACGTTCAGCTATTGGGAAGAAAAGTTCCCTGAAATGAAATACAACGAGAACTTTGGGTTATCGCTTCCACCAGTTCCGGATGGTGCGGATACAGAAAACGTAAACACATTCGCTGATACAAAAGGAATCGTTATCTATGCGTCCGCAACAGAAGAAGAGCGAAAAGCGGCGATGGAGTTTATGAATTTCGTATATTCGAATCCGGAAAACGATCTGAAGTGGCTCGAAACGACTAAGCTTCCACCGGCTCGTGACGACCTTTCAGCAAATGAATCGTTCAAAGCGTTCTTTGATAAAAATCCTGAGCTGAAGCCTTATGCAGATGCTGTACCAAACGCAATACCTTCTATTGATAACGCTAAATACAACGAACTTCAAACACATATCGGCCGTTATGCAGTTAACCCTGTCGTGAAGGGAGAAGTTGATCCTGAAAAAGGCTGGAAAGAGATGAAGAAGGCCATAAAGGAGGAACTTAAAAAATGATGAAAAGAAACGGGACGGGCTGGCTATTTGCCAGTCCTTACCTTTTATATGCGGTTATTTTTTTCGCCATACCGCTAATCTGGTCGATGTATCTATCATTTACGGACTGGAACTTGATCTCGCCAGTCTACTATTTTAAAGGCTTTGATAACTTTATCGAAGCAGTGAAGCATCCAGGAGTACAGGCAGCATTCTTTGTAACGTTCAAGTTCATGGCAGCGTTCGTACCGATGGTTATCGTTTCATCGCTCGCTGTAGCACTTGTCATTCACGGACTGCCTCGTTTCAAAGGCTTATTCCTAATCGGGTTCTTTTTACCTTATTTAGCATCAGGGGTTGTTTCATCCTTGATCGTAAAAGGATTGCTGTCCCATAACAGTGCGTTCAACGTATTTTTGCGGAAATTTGGAATCGAAATCGACTGGCTGAGCACACCGTTATCCGCATTGCTGGTGGTTGCGGCTATCATCGCTTGGAAGTTCACCGGCTATTACGCACTTATTTTGACAGCTGGTTTTGAAAGTATCAATAAAGACGTTTATGAAGCAGCTGCGATTGATGGGGTAACACCATCACAACGTTTTTGGAAAATAACGTTGCCGCTGTTGTATCCAGCTATATTTACCGTGTTGATCCTCTCGATCGGCGTATCATTCGGAATCTTTACTGAGGTTTACCAGCTGACAGGCGGTGGACCAAACTACGCAACAAACACGTGGCAGATGGAGATTTTTAAACAAGCGTTTACGAACTTGAGCGCAGGTTATGCGTCAGCAGTTGCGATCATCGCTTCAGTTGTGACGTTCGCATCCATTTTAGTCATCAGAAAATTACTAGAGATGTGGGGGAAACGTAATGGTTGGGTCTAAAAAAGGATTAACTTTTCGCTATGTGATCGCCTTTGCATTGCTTATCGTTATGGTCTTTCCGTATCTCTATATGGTGATGAACTCGTTTGCCGACTGGACGCAGGTTGATAAAAAAGTGGTGCCGACTGAGTTTACGATCCGTTCGTATGAATGGCTTTTCTCTGGCGGGGAGGCGGGTATCGCAAGACCATGGCTTAAGGCTTTTCTTAATAGTGTGATTGTATCAACAGCATCGACCGCACTCATGATGGTGACGGGTGCTATGGTCGCTTTCGCACTCGCGAAAATGAACTTTAGAGGACGGGATTTCATCAATAATGCGGTCTTGTTCCAAATGTTCTTCCCGGCGATCATCTTATTAATTCCTACGTTTTTAATTATCCAAAACGCAGGGCTTTATGACACATATACGGCGATGATTCTGCCGAAAGCGATGAGTTTATGGGCCGTCTTCATGTACACGAACTTTTTCAGGGCGATCCCAGACACATTTATTGAAGCGGCTAAACTAGACGGAGCTTCTAACTTTCAAATTTTATATAAAATCGTAATGCCGATGTCAAAATCGATTACAACAGTCGTATTCTTATTCTTGTTCATGGAAAGATGGACGGAATTATTGTGGGATATGATTGTGGTCAGAAGTGACAGCATGCTGACGCTTAACGTATTACTTTCCCAAATGTTCGGACCATATGGCGGCTACCCAGGTCCAATGTATGCAGCATCCGTCCTATTAACGGTTCCGATCATTATCTTGTTCCTATTCTTTTCAAAACAGTTCAAAGAAGGCATGCAGTTTACGCTTAAATAGGTTGAAGGAGAATTTCTATGACAAAAACATGTGGAGAATTAGTGGAGATCTATATAGAAAAAGATCAGCCGGCGAACCCTGAAAAACTAACGTTTGCGGGTGTTGGTGAAAGGGATGTTTACAACATTACAGCTCCGTTTGAAGATGAAGGAGAGTTAGTGATTGCAGGCCGTGTTGAAGCCCGTGACACCGAGCATTCAGAGGTTTACTTTTTTGTGAACCGTGATAGCGTTTGGACACCAAGAGAAGGTGCACCGGTTTTTGAACTTCAAGATCCGTTCGTGACAAGGATTGCCGGAGAGCTAGTGCTTGGCGGAGTTGAGATTTTTCCTCATCCGACGAATGACGGCGCACTTGGCTGGCGGACTGTTTTTTACAAAGGTTCATCCATAGAAACGTTAAAGCAGTTTTTCAAAGGTCCAGACGGGATGAAAGATCTAAGACTGGCTGAATTAAAAGACGGAAGCGTTGCTGTCTTAACCCGTCCTCAAGGAGAAAAAGGGGGACGTGGAAAGATTGGTTTTGCGCGCATCCCTTCATTAAAAGAGTTAACACTTGATGTGATTGAAGACTCGCCACTTTTAGAAGGGCAGTTTGCTGAAGGAGAATGGGGCGGTGCGAACGAGCTTCACATTCTCGATAATGGATTGATCGGCGTACTCGGACATATCGCAAGTTTTGATGAAGAAGGAAACCGTCATTACTATCCGATAGTATTTTCATTAAATCCTGAAACAGGTGATCATACGGAAATTCAGCTCATTGCAATCCGTGATGACTTTTTAGCTGGCGCTTCTAAGCGACCAGATTTAGTAGATGTGGTGTTTAGCGGCGGACTTGTTCGGAAGGAAGATGGAACTGCAGATTTTTACGCTGGGATTAGTGATGCAGAGGCACACAAAATTACGATAAAAGATCCGTTCAACCAATTTGAAAAATAAGGGGACATGCAGCATGAATGTGTATCGATATGAAGAAAACCCGCTCGTTACGCCTCGTGACGTGAAGCCGCATCGTGACGATTTTGAAGTGATCGGGGCGTTTAACGCTGGAATTGCGCAGTACAAAGACGAAGTTATCATGCTTTTGCGTGTGGCTGAGCGACCAATTAGTGATGAACCGAAAGTGGTGAAAGCCCCGGTTTACAATGTTGAGACTGGAGAACTGGAGATTCATTCTTTAGATTTGGACGATGAACGGTATGATTTCTCTGATCCGCGTGTGATCTGTGAAAAGAAAAACGGTAAGAGCTTTTCTTATTTAACATCCCTTTCTTATATTCGATTAGCGCGCAGTAAAGATGGACGCAACTTTACGATCGATGATGAGCCATTCATCTACCCATCGAATGAACTCGAGACGTTCGGAATCGAAGACCCGCGCGTGACTCAGATTGGGGACACGTATTACATCTACTACAGTGCGGTTTCTCCAGCAGGTGTGGGTGAATCGCTCGTTTCGACGAAAGATTTTGTGGAAGTGGAGCATCACGGGATGATCTTTTGCCCAGAAAACAAAGACGTGTTAATTTTTCCTGAAAAAATTAACGGACTATATTATGCATTGCACCGGCCGGTACCGAAAAGCACGGGTGCACCGGAAATCTGGGTCGCAGAATCTACGAACCTCTTGCATTGGGGCAATCACAAACATTTGATTGGATTGCGTGATGGTATGTGGGATAACGGCCGAATCGGAGGCGGTGCCGTTCCGATCAAGACGGAAAAAGGCTGGCTCGAACTCTATCACGGAGCATCAAAAGATGACCGTTATTGTATGGGGGCTGTTTTACTAGATTTAGAGAATCCGGCAAAAGTAATCGCTCGTTCAGAAACACCGATCTTAGAGCCTGAAGCGGATTATGAAGTGGACGGATTCTTCGGCAATGTCGTGTTTTCATGCGGAGTTCTCGTTGAAGGCGATGTTGTGAAGATGTATTACGGTGTGGCAGACACGTCGATGGCATGTGCAGAGCTCAGTTTACAGGAGATTTTGGACTCGTTGACGTATTAATAAGGAAGATGAATGCCAAAACATTGCGTTTTGGCTTCTTTTTAATATGGAAATAATGGATAACAGGTTTAGTTGAGCGAAAACAGGGGCAGTTTGGGCGTAGATAGGTATAAGTTGAGCGTAGGTGAGAGTTTTTGAGCGAAACAGGGTCTATTCTGAGCGTAGGTTGGACATTTTGAGCGAACGTGTAACAAAATAAAAGAACACGTACCGTAAAACACCTAAGCACGGTTCACATAAGCTCGCTACACCCGTTTCATGTTAAAATCAATCTAACGAAAGGAGCGGTCAACATGATTTTAGGTGCAATTGAAGCAGGCGGTACAAAATTTGTATGCGGAATCGGCAACGAAAACGGAGATATCATAGAGAAAATCAGCTTTCCAACGACAACACCGGAAGAAACGTTAAAACTCGTAACTGATTATTTCAAGGACAAGCAGATTGAGGCGCTTGGCGTAGGCTCATTTGGACCGATCGATCTGAACACGGAAAACTCCACGTACGGATTCATCACGAGCACACCGAAAAAGCATTGGAAAAACGTGAACTTGCTCGGTGAACTTAAAAAACATATCGATGTGCCAATGGCATTCGATACAGATGTGAATGCAGCGGCGCTCGGTGAACTGGAATGGGGAGCGGCAAAAGGTCTCGACAGCTGCATCTACATGACAGTTGGAACGGGAATCGGAGTCGGGGCAGTTGCAGAAGGTAAGCTCATTCACGGAATGCTTCACCCAGAAATGGGGCACATTCTCGTCAAACGTCATGAAAACGACACGTACAAAGGAAACTGTCCTTTTCATGGAGATTGCCTGGAGGGAATGGCTTCAGGACCAGCTATCGAAAACCGCTGGGGCCAAAAAGGTGTGGTGCTCTCAGCAAATCCTCAAGTTTGGGAGCTCGAAGCCTATTACCTAGCACAAGCACTTGTGAACTATATTCTGGTACTCTCGCCGAAAAAGCTCATCCTTGGCGGTGGAGTGATGCAGCAAAAACAGTTGTTTCCGATCATCATCGAAAACGTAGTGACCTTGTTAAACGGTTATATTCAGCATGAGAATTTACTAGTAAATATCGATAACTATATCGTTCCGCCTGAATTGGGTGATAATGCGGGATTGTGCGGTGCGTTGGCATTGGCAAAAAATATGATATCGAAATTGAGCTGATTCCAATAAGGATCAGCTTTTTGTTTGATCAAGCACGCGAAAACACCTCCTTTTACCTATAAATCTTTGGTTGTTATCCTTTTTCAATAAAACTATAATGATAAATAATTAATTAAATTAATCAAACACTCTAAAAATTCAGGACGTATTCATGTTAATTTTCGAAACGTTTCACCAATCTTCCACAAAAGAAAATAGAGGAATATTCAACATGTTAATTCATCAATGATGAAAGAATCATAATTACCGATCACAGCCGGAGAGACCTGCAGAAATCATCCAGCTATAGAAAGGAACGGTTCACATATGAATATAACAGGTTTTGGAGATGAAATTTCTCTCGATCTGACGGAACAACTGGACGTTTTGGAGTCTGAAGGAATCAAATATTTAGACTTTCGAAGTGTATGGGGGAAAAGCGTGGTCGAGCTAAACGAACACGAGATTGCAATCATAAAAGAAGAGCTCGATAAACGTAGATTTCGGGTTTCATCTATTGCGTCACCTATTGGTAAGACCGACATTCTTGAAGATTTTTCATCTCAGCTAAACGACTTGGATAAAGTGATCACGCTTGCGAAGACTTTTGACACCGCTTACATTAGAGTTTTTTCATATTTCATTCCACAAGGTGAAAATCCTTACACATACAGAGAGGTAATCATCAACAAAACAAAAGCCTTGGTAAAAAAAGCAGAAACAAAGAACGTGATTCTGCTTCACGAGAATGAAAAGGGCATATACGGTGATATTCCAGAACGATGCTTAGATCTGCTCACGGAGGTTGATTCTCCAAACTACCGGGCTATCTTTGACATTGCCAACTTTGTGCAAAGTGGAGTGAGGCCCTTTACAAAAGCTTATCCACTTTTAAAACCATACCTCGAATATGTGCATATTAAAGATGCACGTTTTTCCGATTCAAAAGTGGTACCGCCGGGCTTGGGAGATGGCGAGGTGGAAGAGCTGCTGACCCAGCTAATGAAAGATGGCTATAACGGATTTTTATCCATCGAACATCATCTAGGTCCAGATGGCGAATTTGAAGGATGCAGCAATTCAAAGCTTTTTCAAGAAGCTGCACAAGCATTGAACAGCGTCTTATCAAACATTCAAGCAAAAGGAGGATGAAGCAAGATGAATACAGAGTTTCGATTCGGAATCATTGGCTGCGGTGTGATCAGCCGTACGCACGCAGATGAGATCCATAAAATCAAAGGTGCAACTTTAGTAGCTGTGGCCGATGTGGCCGAAGATTGTGCAAAGAATATGGCCGAAGTTTACGGAGTAGATTGGTATTCGAATTATCTTGAACTGCTGAAGCGGGATGACATCGATATTGTTAACATCCTGACGCCGAGTGGTTTGAGGGCAGAAATTGCGATTGAAGCTGCCCGGCATGGAAAACATGTAATCGCTGAAAAACCGATTGATGTAACGTTTGAAAAAGCCACCGACATGATTCAAGCATGCAGGGAAGCAGGGGTTAAGCTGGCCGTGATCTCACAGCACCGGTTTGATACGTCAACGGTAGAAGTAAAGAAAGTGATTGAAGAAGGAAAGATGGGCCATGTCGTTCTTGGAGAGTGTGCGGTAAATTGGTACCGGACACAAAGCTATTATGACAGTGGAGCTTGGCGCGGGACGTGGGCCATGGATGGAGGCGGTGCATTGATGAACCAGTCCATCCATACGATTGATCTGCTTCAATATTTGGTTGGGCCGGTCGAAAGTGTTTTTGCCCATACGGCAACACTCGCCCATGAGAGGATCGAAGTGGAAGATGTTGCGGTGGCGACCGTCAAATTTAAAAGTGGTGCACTCGGAACGATCGTCGGAACAACGAGTGCGTATCCTGGTCTCTCCTCAAGGCTTGAGGTCTTTGGGACGTCTGGTTCAGCGGTTATCGAACATGATAAACTCACGCATTTATACTTGAAATCTGAAGAACCTTCTTCCAACTTAGCATCAAAAAATCTAGATGCACCAGACCCTACAACGGTTTTTGGCTATGCCCATGGCTTGCAGATCGAAGACGTGATGAATGCAATCCTGGAAGACAGAGAGCCTTTAGTTAACGGTGAAGAAGGATTGAAGCCGCTCGAAATCATATTGGCGATCTATGAATCTGCTAGGACTGGAAAAGAAGTCACATTGCCATTAAAAACGGTGAAAACAGCCCAATAAAAAGGAGAGTATAAGAATGATAGAAAAGTTTGCCGTACAGCTGTATACCCTTCGCCATGAAGTGGAACAAGATCTGTTTAGCGTCCTTAAAGACCTTAAGAAAATGGGGTGGAGTGGTGTTCAAATATCCGCGTTGCCTCCTAAATATGACCCTTCTGAAGTCGCACACACGTTAAAAGAATTAAATCTAAAAGCAGCTGGCATGCACGTACCGATCCACCGGATGGAAAATGATATGGAGAATGTTTTAAACGAAACAAACTTTTACGAGACAAAAGATATCGTTTGTCCTTACTTAACGGAAGATCTCAGAACCGCTGAAGGGTATCTGCATGTTAAACAGTTGCTTAACTCGATAGCCGAAACGCATCCGGATCTTCGTGTGAGCTATCATAATCATGATTTTGAGTTCAATACTAAGATCAGTGGGCAGTCAGCACTTGAGTTTATATTAGATCCAACAGAACCAAATAAAGTGCTGGCAGAGATCGATGTGTATTGGATCAAAAAAGCTGGTAAGGACCCGCTGCAATTTATCCAAACTTATCAAAATCGCATGCCCATCATCCACTTAAAAGACATGACGAATGATGAAGAAGAGACATACGCTGCGCTAGGTACAGGGAGTATCGACGTTAAGCCGATCATCGAATGGGGAGAAAAATCGGGGATCGAATGGTATGTGGTGGAACAAGACGAATGTCCGGGAGATCCGTTCGATAGTTTACAAATAAGTTACAACTATATTCAGAGGTTGATAGGTTCATAAGCAGGTGGTATTATCAATATTAAATTAATAAATTTAATGAATTAATTAATTAATTATCATTTGTTTATCTTTCTTAGGAGGTGCACAAAAATGAGCTTACGAATCGGAATTGTTGGAACAGGAAGAACGATCGGCGTGGCGAGTGATCATCTGCACGGCATTCAAGCGAATCCCGGATGGATTCTCTCAGCTGTTTACGACATCGTCCCGGACAACGCGAAACAATGGATCCAGCAGCACAATCTTGCTTCTGCACTGATTTGTTCCAGCCTGGAAGAACTATTAGACAAGGTAGATGCTGTCGTAATCTGTACAGATAACTTATCCCACGGAACGATCGCAAGAGAAGCATTCAAAAGAAAGCTGCCTGTTCTATGTGAAAAACCTCTTTCAGTCGACTATCACGAATCGAAAAAACTGGCTGAAGAAGCAGCGGCGGTGGGTGTCGTCAATTACATGGGCATGCAATACCGGTATCATCCATACGCTCAGCTGATCAAAGAGATCATCTCATCCGGCGAACTTGGAGACATCTTTTCATACCGTCATAAGCTAGGGGGCGGGAGAATCGGAAACCCGAATGTTGGAATGGAATGGCGGATGAAAAAAGAAACGTCAGGAGCTGGAGCAGTCGCCGATTTTGGGATTCATCAGGTGGATCTCATTCATTTTTTCCTGCATGAAACGTGCGGAGAAATTACAAGCGTACAAGCCGAACTTGCGACATTCATCCAAGCGCGTCAGTCAGAAGGTGCGTCAGCGGCCCCTGTTACAAACGATGATATCGCGGTTGTGATCGCTCGCTTAGAAAACGGAGCGATGATTACACTGAACAACTCCAGGCTTCTGCCGCAAGATGGCGATGGTATTGAGATCGTGGGGACGAAAGCAGCCATTTCAATGGATCAGCACGGCCGGCTCTTTTTAAGAAAAAAGAATGCTGACGGTTCATGGTCAGGCGAACGGGAAGAGCTCGAGATCGAAGAGAGACATAAGTTCCTTGGACTTGCTCGCGGGAAACAATATAAAGAGTTTTATGAGGCGGTAAAAAACAACCAACCACATGAATTATCGTTCGCGTATGCAGCTCAAGCAGCAAGAGTGATCGATGCGGCTGTATTATCAAGCCAAGAAGGAAGAAGAGTTTCTATTTCAGAGATCGAATAAAAAGGCTGTTTTCGTAAGCTTTGTTGTTCTGTAGGTAGTTTGAGCGAAAAAGGGATATTTTGAGCGAAACTAAAGGTAGTTTGAGCGTAGCGGGAAGATTTTGAGCGTAACCCGGCGTTTTTGAGCGAAACCTCAATGAGTCTGAGCGAACGTGTAATAAATATAAGAACACGTACCGTAAAACGGCATCAACAAAGATAGTTAAAAAAGATCTAGAAAAAAGCCAATAATAAAGGAGGATTCTATTATGGAACAAACAAAAACACAGGAAACAATCGTGAATCTTGCACCGTTATTCAACCCGGAAGAAGGAAGAACGGTCATCTCACCGCTTGGAAACGAAACAGGGTATTGGGCAGGCGCACCGACTGTTTTATTTGATGACAAAGATGAGACGTTTTATTTGTATTACCGTCTCCGCAACCCTCGCGGACATGGTGAAGATGAGCGGGGCTTTGAAGTCCGAATCGCGAGCAGCAAAGATGGTGAAAACTTTACGGACGTTTGGAGTGTCCATAAACGCGAACTAAACTCCAGCTCCATTGAACGCTCTGCACTTGTGAAAGTAAGCGATCAACTGTACCGTCTTTACATCAGCTATGTCGATCCTGCTGATAATCGCTGGCGCATTGATGTAGTTGAAGCAGAATCACCTTCTTCATTCCAGGTTGAAAACCGTAAAAAGATTTTAACCGCAAGCGATCATCCCAATGTTGAAGGGGTAAAAGATCCGTATATCGTGAAACATGAAAACAAGTATTACATGTATTTTGTATATGCGAAAGGACTGGATTCGGCTGGTTCAGAAGAGATGCATCAAACGGGAGATGTCCATAATACAGGTCTTGCAGTCGCACCGACAGGGCTTGCAATCAGCGAAGACGGAATCCATTTTGATTGGGTAGATACGGTGATTCCGGTAAGTGATGCAGGATGGGATCAGTATCAATCACGTCTGACTACGATCATTCCAACACAAAACGGATACACGGTTCTTTGGGATGGCAGTGTCGGCGTAGAACAGAATTATGAAGAAAAAATGGCACTGGCAGTTTCCTTCGATCTGCGAACATTTGCCAAACTAAACGTGGATGGTCCAGTACTCGAAACCGCATCAGGCAAAGCCGTTCGTTACGTGGATGCGATCATTCATGAAGGTTCCATATGGTACTATTATGAATATACAAGGGAAGACGGTGCGCATGAACTGCGTCTATGCAAAGTGAAAATCTAGCATGAAATAAGGAGTCAGGAAGAATGTCATTCATCGGTCAAAATACGTTACGAACAAAACAGTTAAACCGCTCACTCGTACTGCAATCGATTCTTAGGCTAACAAAGCCAACTCGCCAGGAGATCGCTTCTTTTACGAAGCTGACACCAGCGACCATCACAAATATTATCGGTGAATTGATGGCTGAGAAACTCGTTGTAGAGACAGGCAGTATGGAAGGCGGGGAAAAGAGGGCAGGGCGCAAAACCATCGTCCTTGATTTGAATGAAGAGTCTAAGCGTATTGCGGGTGTTCATATCCGCAGTGACCGTGTTGAATTAGGAATCATGACATTAAAGGGGAAAGTGCTGCAGTTTCATCATTTTCCTCTTCCAGATAAAATCGATCAAAACGATTTTTTAGCTATATTAATAAAAGAACTCGAAAGCTTTCTGGCGACATCAAAAGTTCCCGTATCCTGTATCGGAATAGGATCAGTTGGACTTGTTGATTTTGAGAATGGACGAATCCTAGAAGCAGAACATATGGGTTGGGAAAAAGTCGAACTTGTATCGGCTATTTCTTCCCGCTTCCATATTCCTGTTTATCTGGATCATCATGTTCGAGGGATGGCGCTTGCTGAAAAGCTATTCGGATCATGCAAGAATGAAACAGATTTCCTTTGTGTTTATCTTGGACAAGGAATCGGTTCAGGCATGTATTTGAGAGATCAATTGTTTCGAAGTGATCTGACAGGAGCGGGTGAGCTGGGTCATATGATCTACCAACCTGGCGGTATTCCTTGCTGGTGCGGAAGCCGTGGATGTTTGGAGCGATATGCCTCTGAAGCTGCAATTTTAAAAGAATTTAAGGTAAGCTCTATCGATGATTTTATAACGGGGTGCAAGCATGGTGACGAAAACATGCTAAAGGGTGCAACTGATGCAGGAAAACAAATCGCAACTGTTCTTACTTCTATCATCAATATGCTTCATGTAAATAAGATCATGGTCGGAGGAAAACTTGCTGATCCAGAACTGCCCTTGATCACTGAGATTAGAAAAGAGGTCCGCCATTTATCTTTTCTTGATAAAAAAAGACGCGTTGAGATCGAAGCTTCTTCTATGGGAGAGCAGGTCGGCGTGATTGGTGCTGCGAGTCTAGCATTGCTTTATGCCGTATTCAATGCGAATCTAACCGGAAAAAGGTGAGAATATGAAGCTTGGTTTTTTAACGAATTCGTTGGTTCATCACGGAATGAACAACATGGAAGATCTAGTGAATTGGTCCGTAGAGCATAAGTTTCAGGCTTTGGAAGTAGGACCGAATGTACCCTTTCATTCCTTAGAAAAAGTGGTATCAGAAAAAAAGATAGAAGTAGCTGCGTTAACGTATTGCAGAAATTTTTTAAGTGAAGACGAAGAACTCGCGACTCTTCATAAAAAGGAGCTCTTTAACCGGGTAAGGATGGCTGGGGAACTTGGTATTCCAGTCGTGGTAACTTCCACTGGAATATCAGCCAGCGCAAAAGGTGATCATTATGATGGCTATGATGCCATCCGTTCAAAACCTGAATACAGTTTGGAAAAGGTCGTTTCATTGTTTCATGAAGTTATCACACTAGCTGAAGAAATGAACGTTAAGATTGCCTTTGAGAACTGCCCGCTCATGGGGAATATCGCCATATCACCAGATCTATGGGGATTGTTATTTGAAAGACTGGATTCACCAAATGTTGGTCTGGCTTATGATCCCTCTCATCTCATCTGGCAGTTTATCGACCCTTATCTTCCTATTAAAGAATTCGGCCACAAAGTCTTTCATGTTCATGCAAAAGATACTGAAATCAATCATGAACAACTAAAGAGAGCGGGGATTTTGTCGGATTTCAGCTGGTGGAGATACCGTTTACCAGGCTTGGGAGACCTTAACTGGACGAAATTTGTCTCTGAACTGACTGAGGCTGGTTACAATGGAGTAATTAGTGTAGAACATGAAGATCCTGTTTGGGGTGGGGATTTGTCCAAGACAAAACAAGGACTAGTCATCTCAAAACAATATCTTGAAAAAATTTCTGGATTGGTTACTGATCCTCTCATAAAGATGATAAAAGAGTAGACAAATTATCTTATAATATTTCAAAATATTCAAAAAGTACTATTGAAAACGGTTTCAAGTTCCATTATAATAATTTCATTGAAACGTTTCAATTTAATGTAAAGCCTTATATTTTTTTGCACTTCGGTGAAACGTTTCGATACTCGTTCCCGATCTTTTTTTACAGAAAAATTGAAACGTTTCAACCAGTGAGGAGGGTGGTAGTTGGTCACATTAAAAGATGTTGCGAAACGGGCAGGTGTCAGCGTTTCAACAGCATCCTACTCCATCAATGGAAGCTCCTTAATCACAAATGAAACAAAACAAAAGGTTCTTCTTGCCGCTAAAGAGATCGGCTATCGCACGAACGGTCCTGCCAAAAACCTCAAAGAGAAAAAAACGAATATTATCGGCTTATTTCTCAGTGGATTCACGGGTCCGTTTTTCACGGACATGATGGAAGGCATTCAAGATGTGGTTATTCAAAACGGATATGAGTTAATGGTCTATGCTTCGGATGACAAGCATCGTCTGCTTGTGGAACGTTATGTGGATGGGGCAATCATCCTTAACTTTCATATGAAAGATGCATTTTTAGAATCCATTGCCGACGAAAAGCTGCCTTGTATTGTGCTGGACAGAGAAATGGAATCCCCATTTATTAATCAAGTCCTTCTTCCTAATGAACGAGGATCGGCTATGGCGGTTCATTACCTTTTAGAAAAAGGGCATAAAAGAATCGGCTACATGGCAGGTTCCGCTGAATCCTACGATGGCGAGATGCGTTTGAAAGGTTTTAAAAAGGAGATGCAAAAACACAACCATTCATTCTCTGAAAAAGATCTTCTGCGAGCCGATTTCACTGAATCCAGCGGCTATCTAGCCATGTTCCAATACATAGAGAAACATACACAGAACGTTCCCACGGCTTTTATTTGTGCAAATGATGAAATGGCCATGGGGGCAATCAGAGCTATAAAAGAAAAGAATCTAAAAGTGCCAGATGACATAGCCATTATCGGATTTGATGATATTTATGTATCCCAGCATTTTAGCCCTTCGATCACGACGATAAAAGTGCCTAGAAAACAGTGGGGGATCATTGCAGCACATTCATTGTTTAAAATGATGGATTCAGAGTATGAAAGTGAAACAGACGAGGCCGTATCGATCGAATTAATGAGCCGGACTTCGGGGTGAGGTGAAAATATGATTCAGATAAAAAATGAGAAAGTAATCGTAAACGGAAAAGAAGTAATCCTGTTCGGTGGAGAGCTTCACTACTTCCGTGTACCTTCAAGCGAATGGAGAACGCGCATCCGCCAAGTGAAAGAAGCCGGAGCAAACATGGTCAGCACCTATGTTCCTTGGATTTTTCATGAATATGAAGAGGGTTCGATTGATTTAACAGGTGAAACGCGTCCGGAAAGAGATCTAGAAACGTTTCTCCAACTGGTAAAAGAAGAAGGGATGAACTGCCTTGTTCGTCCAGGCCCATACGTAATGGCGGAAATCGTGGACCACGGCGTCCCGACATGGTTCATCGATAAATATCCAGAAGCGGTCGCGAAAACAAACGAAGGAAATCCACATCCTACACGAGTTGTCAGTTACAGCCATCCGGTCTTTCTTGAAAAAGTTGAGATCTGGTATGAAAAAGTTTGCGCCGTCATCAAACCGTTTCTTGTTACTAACGGCGGATCGGTCATTCTGTTTCAGCTTGATAATGAAGTAGGGATGTTTCATTGGGTGACCAATCAGCCTGACTATAACGAATCTACTCTAAAAGAATTCACAGATCATCTTAAAAACAAATACACGCAGCAAGATTTTGAACATACATTCCGGGTTCCTTACGGAGAGATCAGCACTTTCGCACAATCCAAAATTAAAAAACCAGACCCAATCTTTGCACATGCTCTTCGAAATGAGTTTGGATTATTCCTCCGTGAACATTATCGACGGTTCATCGAGTACTTAAAGAAATCGGCTGAGAAAAAAGGGATGGATGTACCTTTTGTTGTGAACATCCATGGTTTCCATACGATCGACCTCACAAAACGAGGCACGATGTACCCGATTGGCATTTCACAGCTGTTAGAAACAGCGAAGATCGACAACGTCCTTATGGCTGGAGATTACTACATCGGCAATATTGAGTACGACAACTACACAGATATTGTTCTCGCAAATGCGTTTACAAAGGCGATCCAATGGAAAGAACAGCCGCTGTTCTCGGCTGAATTCCAGGGTGGAAGTATCCATGACAAACCAAGGCTGCAGCCGGCAACGTTCGATCTCACAACCCGGCTTTGTATAGCTGATGGCATGAATGGCGTGAACTATTACATGTTCGCCGCGGGTGAAAACTATGAAAACATCGGTTTGTTCGGTAAACGTCATGATTGGCAAGCACCTCTTACCGCAGATGGTAAAAAGAGTCCGCATTACTATACCATCCAGCATATCGGGAAGATGCTTCAAGTCTTTGAACGCTCATTGATCGAAACAAAACCAGAAGTGGATATTCATTTTGGATTTTATCCGGATTATTACATGACGGAATTTCACGATGAACATACGAAGGGCATGACCGATCGAATTCAGCGAGATAGAGATGCCTATCTGTATAACGGCATCGCGAAAGCGCTAAGGGTGAACAACATCATCTATGACGCTGTAAATCTATTAGATGATGAAGAGCTTTATCCTAAAAAACTTCCGACGCTCTGGATGTTCGCGACCGAGTGGATGGATGAGGATATCCAGCGTAAGCTCGTTCATTACTTGGAAAACGGCGGAAAGCTCATCTTGTTCCCGACCATACCGGTAAAAACGATGAAAAACGTACCGTGTACGATTTTAAAAGATTACATCGGCGTTTCTGTAAAAGGGCATAAGCAACATAGCTTCGTCCAGATCGATGACACGGAAAATGTAATCACGAATCAGATGGAAATCTATGAAACAGAAAGCGGAGCATTCGCCTGGACAGAAGATGACAAAGAAGTGGCAGCTTTCGAAAAGCAGCTAGGAAAAGGGACTCTTATCATGTTCGGGATTGGGATGGATCACAACTTCAACTACCAGAACGATTCTATAGTCCAATTGGCAGGCCGAGCCGGTATTCAAAGCCGTTTCAAACTAGATGCTGAACTTGATCTAGCTATTCGAACGAGCCCAGACCATGGAAGCTATCTTTTCATCCAAAACTTTGATGAATACAAGAAGAAAACGACTCTTCACTACAAAGAAAAGCCGCTTTTTGGCGGTAAAGAGTTAGTCGTTCCGCTAAGGACCGGCCTTATGCTGCCGATCGATGTTCCGCTTAGAGATGATTTGACCATTACTTATGGAACAGGTGAGATCTACAACATGAAGCACGAGCAAGACAAGCTAGAGCTTTCCATCAAAATCACACAGCCTGAAGAAGAATTCGTTTTAACTTCGATGAAATGGATTCCTTCTGAAAATGAAAACGTTATCGTTCAAAAACTGGCAGAGAATCAATTCAAAGTTTTGATTCGTTCCCACAACGAAACAGAAAGCATTCTTTTTAACCCTGTGGCAGTACAAGCTTCAAAACTATAAATCTATTAAATTGGAGGGGTTTTTTATGAAAAAAGTTTTTTCGCTTATCGCTATCTTGGCGCTTATGTTCTCAATGGCTGCCTGCAGCTCTGATGAAAAGGCTAGCACCGGTGAGAAAAAAGAAGATGTGACCATTTCTTATGCAAGCTGGTCACTTGGTACAGAAAAAGAACAAAACCTTGAGCGTCTTATGATTAAGGCATTCGAAAAGAAATATCCAAACATCAAGGTAAAAATCGATGAATCGATCAGTCCGACAGACTGGAACGGTACATTAGCTGCAGCGGCTAGTGCTGGCAAGATGCCTGATGTTTTTGCTTTACCGCAAATTCCAGCGTCATTATCAAATGACTGGCTGATGGATGTTACGAAAATGACGGAAAAAGACAAAGACTTTGCAAACATCCCAGAGGCAGTACGTGAATCGGCAACATACAACGAAAAAGTGTATGCGATTCCATTCGCTCAGCATTTCTTAGGCTACTTAGTAAATAAAGACTTGTTTAATGAAGCAAACCTGGATTATCCAGAGTTCGGTTTTTCCGTTGAAGAATATACAAAAGCGATTAAAGAAGTTACGAATATCAGCAAAGGTGTTGCTGGAACTAACCATGCCTTCTCAGTAGCGGACTGGTATCCGGCTGCGGTTAACCCTGACATGGGCTGGTACACATTGGCTGACGGACAATACTCATTAGACAGCAAAGAGTTTATTGCAGGTGCAAATCTTGCAAAAGAAATCATAACAAACAACTATGCATACGAGACTCTGCCTGATGATCAAAAAGCAAACTTTAAAGGTGAAAATCCAGAGGAAGTTTGGATGAACGGCCAGGTTGCCGTGAAATGGGACGGTACATGGGGTATTCCGGCACTCCTTGAAAAAGGACAGTTTGAATTTGACTATATCGGACTTCCTGGTGGAAGAACGGGCGTAACGAACGACTTTGTTGGAATCTCTAAAACAAGTAAACATGCTGAAGAAGCTTACCTTTTCTCTAAGTGGATGTCATTTGGAAAAGAAGGATTCATGAAGCGCATGGAGATTGCACAAAAAGAAGGAAAAGCGCTAAATACTCTTCCTGTTAACTCAGATCCTGAAATTTTAGATGAATACTTTGCGATTAACGAAGTGCCTGGAATTAAGATAGCTTATGACAACTTAGACAATGCGGTTGTAGAGCCTGTTAAAACGGAACCTGGTTATGTGGATGCACGCTGGGAAGCACCAACAGGCGTGAAAGTGGGAGATGAAGCAAATGCAAAAGTAGCCTTAATTATGGATAACGTGATCAAAGGCAACTTAAAGATTGAAGACTATGCGAAACAGCTTGATCAATTAGCAGACCAAAAAAGCAAGGAAGCACAAGAGGCTTTAAAAGATAAATAAGAAGCCGGGATTTTAAGGGGAGGTTGATAGTATGAAGTTTAAAAGATTTCTTTGGTTAGGTTTAATGCTGTGCTTCATCTTTCCACAACATTTTGTAACTGCTGAAACGAACAGTAATGATAAACCTGCCGAACAAGTCGTGGAGGAAAACTATCATACCGTCCTTGAAAACTGGAAGAAAGAAGGGAAGAAGGACGCTTCAACGTTTGAAGCGTTCGTATCTCCTTCAAACTTTCAAACAGCAGATCAAAAGAATTTGCTGCCGGTTGAGAAAAGCAAAGGATACAACGATCGTGTTTTCTATTGGCATAACCAAGCATCCGTTTCATATGAGGTTGATGTAAAAGAAGCGGGGCTATATGAACTATCTTTTGATTATTACCCGCTGAGCAACGAGGTTGTTCCAATAGAGGGCGCTATTCAAGTGAACGGTAAATATTCATTTTACGAGAGCAGAAGAATTGTATTTCCGGCTAACTGGAAGAATGCAAAACAAACTTTCGAGAAAGACCGGTTTGGAAATGACATGATTCCGAAGCAAAAACGAATCGAGGAGTGGAGCCGGATAACCGCAGAGGATGCGAGCCAGCTGCATGCCGAACCGTTAAAATACGAGCTGCAAAAAGGAAAGAATACGATTACGCTTACGAACTTATCGGGTGAAATGCTTCTCGGGAATGCGTACGTGACATCACCTGGCAAACTGCTCAGCTATAGAGACTATTTAAAGAAACATAAGGATCAGAAGCTCGTTAAAGAAGCGCTGATCACACGGGAAGCGGAAAAAAACTACGAAAAAAACAGCTCGTACATACGGCCGTTTGCCGCAAATGATACATCTGCTGTTCCAAGCAGTCCGAAGAAACTTCTGCTGAACACGCTTGGCGGTGAATCTTGGACAAAGTCCGGGCAAACCGTTAACTGGAAAGTAAACGTGAAGAAAGATGGCTTTTACAAGCTGACCTTTAAAGTTCTGCAGAACAAAGAAACGACCGGTCCTGTTTTCCGAAAACTTTTGATCGATGGAGAAGTTCCTTTCGCTGAGGCAGCACCGATCACATTTGATTTTAATAAAAACTGGTCCAACGTCACGCTAGAAGACAAGAATGGAAAGGCTTTTTTATTTTATTTATCCAAAGGTGAGCATGAGATCGGATTAGAAGCCGATGCTTCACCCGTTGAACCAGTCCTTCATACGACGAACAACATCATGCGGGAGATGGAAGAGCTTACGCTTGAGATCAGAAAACTCACAGGGAACCAAACGGATACGGCCCGCGGCTGGAAGATCAGTGAATATATTCCGGGTATCGATAAAAAGCTTTCCGACTGGGCGGATGAACTTGAAGGAGAACTGAAATACTTACGCACATTGGACAATTCTAATGAAGATTCAAAAGACATGGTTTCATTAAAAATGGCCGTTCAAAAGCTTAGAAGTTTAAGCAATGAACCAGACGAGATCCCGAGCAGACTGACAGAACTTTCAGAAGGTTCATCATCAGCCGCACAGCTGTTGGGGAACATGCTTGTGACCTTACCGAAACAGCCGTTAACGGTCGACCGGTTTTACGTACACGGTGATCAAAAAGAAGTGCCTGATGCGGAAGCAGGTTTTTGGGAAAAACTATTCGATTCCATCCACCGATTCTTCTTATCGTTCTTCTCGGAAAACTATTCTGCAAGTGAAGCAGAAGAGGATACGTTAGAAGTATGGGTGAACCGGCCTCGTCAATACGTAGAGCTATTGCAAAACTTATCGGATCAGAACTTTACACCGGAGACCGGAATCAAAGTCAAATTCTCGATCATGCCTGAAGAACAAAAGCTAATTTTAGCCAACGCTTCAAACAAACAGCCGGATATCGCGCTTGGCATCAGCTCTTGGCTGCCATATGAGCTTTCAATTCGCGGGGCGGCGGTTGATCTGCATCAGTTTGACGATTTCGAGGCGTTCAGCAAACAGTTCTCGCCAGGCGCGTTTTTACCGCTCATGATTGGTGATTCTGTCTATGCGATGCCAGAAACGCAAGATTTCTTCGTTCAATTTTATAGAAAAGATATTATGCAGGCGTTAGAACTGCCGGTTCCGGATACATGGGATGACGTCAAGGGCATCCTGCCAGAACTCCAGCGTTACGGGATGAACTATTATACCCACATCGCAGGTGCTACTGGTTTCAAACCGTTCCAGGCAACAGCTCCTTTCGTTTATCAGTTTGATGGTAATCTGTACGGAAATAATGGCATGAAAACCGCGATCGGATCTGAAGAATCGTTAAAAGGAATCCAATTCATGGCGGAATTGAACACGATCTACAGCTTGCCGCTGCAAGTTCCAAACTTTTATAACCATTTCCGTTACTCAACGCTTCCGATCGGGACGGCAAACTTTACAACGTACACCCAGCTGACAGCTGCTGCTCCTGAGATCGCGGGTTGGTGGGATATCTCTCCTCATCCTGGTGTGAAAAAGGAAGATGGTACAGTCGAACGTTGGGCAACCGGTTCTGGACAGTCGGCGATGATCTTTAAAGGAACAAAGAGCAAGGAAGATTCTTGGGAACTCTTAAAATGGTGGCTGTCTACGGATACACAGACAGAGTTCGCGACAAACCTACAGATGCTGTACGGACCAGAATACATGTGGAACACGTCGAACCTTGAGGCGTTTAAGAACCTTCCTTGGCCGGAAGAGCATAAGAAAACGATTCTTAAACAATGGGAGTATTTATACGAAGTGCCGAAGAATCCAGGTTCCTACATGATCGAGCGTGAACTGAGCAACATCTGGAACCGCATTGTATTCGATGGGGTTAACCCAAGGTCAGCAGTCGATGATTCAGTCGTTGCGATCGACAGGGAGATTAAAAGAAAAATGGAAGAGTTCGGGTATGTGAAGGACGGCAAGATGGTCAAGCCGTATCCGATCCCTACGATAGAACAAGTGAAAAGTTGGGCAGGGGATGAGAATGAAAACAAAAACAACTAAACGAGACCACTCACATTGGATGTTCCTTGCACCATACATTGTCCTGTTTACAACATTCATCATCATACCTGTTGGGGCGGCTATCCTATTGTCATTCACGTATTTTAACGCGATTGAAACCCCAACATTTATCGGGTTGAGCAACTACGTCGGTCTGATCACGCAAGATGAAGTGTTCATGCAGAAAGTCTTGCCAAACACGTTAACGTTTGCCTTGATCGTTGGACCAGGAGGGTATATCTTATCGTTTATTCTCGCGTGGGCACTCGCTCAAGTACCAAAACGGATGCGGACGGTTCTTGCGTTGATCATCTACTCACCGTCGATGACAGCAGGTGTTGCGATGGCGGTTGTTTGGACGATCATCTTCAGTGGAGATGAGACAGGTTATTTGAACAGTTTGCTTCTTACAATAGGTGTTTTGCTGGAGCCGATCCAGTGGCTGCAGTCACCTGAATACCTCATGAAGATCATGATCTTTGTAACGCTCTGGGGCAGTATGGGAGTTGGATTTCTCGCAATGCTGTCTGGCGTTCTCAACATTAACACCGAGATCTATGAAGCAGGATACATTGATGGGATCAACAACCGTTTTCAGGAGATCATCTACATTACGATTCCTTCCATGAAGCCGCAGATGCTGTTCGGTGCCGTAATGGCAGTTGTTGGAACGTTTCAGGCTGGGGCGATCGGTGTTGCCTTGTCGGGAGCGAACCCGACACCGCAATATGCCGGTCAGCTGATGGTCAACCACTTAGAGGACTATGGTTTTATCCGCTACGAAATGGGATATGCTGCTGCGATCTCCGTTGTTCTTCTCATTGTTGTATATGCGTTCTCAAAAGTAGCCTGGAGGCTGTTTGGAGAAAAGGACTAGACGTTAGGGAGTGATAAACATGTCGGCCTTTCAAGGGACAAAGATGAACCCGTCAAAGTTTCATAAAAGCCAATTGAAGTTCCTTGCTTTTCTGATTCCATTGGCTATATTTATGGCTTTGCCGATCGTCTATATATTTTTTCATGCATTTAAACCAATTGATGAATTGTTCGCATATCCGCCGCGCTTTTTTGTAGATAAGCCAACGTTTCAAAACTTTGTGGACCTGTTTACAAAAACGAACGATACGGGAGTACCGATGTCGCGTTTCTTGTTTAACAGTGTTGTCGTTACGCTCATTGTCGTGGTTCTGACTGTTATTATCAGCACGATGGCAGGCTACGCGTTATCTAAGAAAAATTTTAAGATGAAGAAAGCGATCTTTGAGATCAACACACTCGCGCTCATGTTCGTCCCGGCAGCTGTAGCCATTCCGCGCTACCTGTTAATCGACGAATTGGGACTGATTAACACGTTCTTGGTTCATATCCTGCCACTCCTTGCCATGCCGATTGGTTTGTTCCTGGTCAAGCAGTTTATCGACCAGATACCAGATGAGTTGCTGGAAGCAGCAAGGCTTGATGGAGCATCTGATTTTCAGATCTTCGTCCGAATCATCGTTCCGCTCGTGAAGCCTGCTATCGCAACGATTGCGATACTCTCCTTCCAGCTCGTATGGAACAGTATTGAGAGCTCGTCACTCTATGTGAACGATGAAGGACTGAAGACATTCTCGTTTTACATGTCGACTTTAACGTCAACGGTTGACGGTAATAATGTAGCAGGACAAGGACTTGCAGCTGCCGCCTCCTTGATCATGTTCATACCGAATCTAGTAATCTTTATTATTCTGCAGAGCCAGGTGATGAACACGATGGCCCATTCAGGAATCAAGTAAGAAAGTAGGAGGGGGGAGAAATGAAGCGTACATTACAATTTGCAGCATTATTAGTATTTTTGCTCGTTCCGCTCCAGTCGATCGCTTCTGCTTCTGTCCCTTATAAGACAGAGACGTTATCGGCGGATGGACAGACGATCGAAACACAGACCGCCTATATGCCGGTGGGCACACTTATGCCGGATGCGGGGATTACGAATCCTGAAGATATTTTTTCTGACACAAAAGGAAACCTCTATGTGGCTGATTCAGGTACGAAGACCATTATTGTAGCTGACAAGAATGGAAACAGGATCCGGGAGATCGGGAAAGGCATTTTAAAATCACCGACTGGCGTCTATGTGGACGATAAAGAACAGATTTATGTTGCGGATTATGAAGAAGAGAAGGTATTTCGCTTTGCTAGTGATGGCAAAGTAGAAGCGGAATTTGGGAAGCCTGACTCTCCGCTGTTCGGTAAAAAATCTTCTTTTAAACCGCAAAAAGTGGCCGTGGACAGACGCGGCAACATCTATGTGATCAGTGAAGGATCTACGAACGGTATGATTCAGCTAAGCAACGAAGGTTCGTTCCTTGGGTATTACGGGGTTAACAGCACAGAGGCTTCTTTCAGCTCGTTCGTGCAAAAGCTTCTGACCTCTGAGAGCAAAAAAGCAAGAATGTTCATGAAAACACCTCCTGCTCCGGATAATATCGCACTGGATGATCAGGGGCTCGTGTATTCCGTGACAGAAGGAACAACGAACGAGGTTATAAAAAAGCTGAATGTTGCAGGAAAGAACATGCTGTTTGAAGACATTTCAGAAGAAAAATCACTTCAGGATATCGCAGTTGATGCTGACGGAAACATGTTTGTCGTATCGAGCACAGGCGAAATCTATGAATATGACAGCTTTGGAAATCTATTATTTATTTTTGGCGGGAAAGACGATGGTACGAACCGGCTCGGATTATTTAAACAGCCGACCGGCATCACCATCGATCCTGACGGCAGACTGTATGTAACCGATAAAGAGCGCGGACTGATTCAGGTATTTGAATCAACTACCTTTTCGAATCAAGTACATAAAGGAATCGCGCTCTTTAAAGAGGGGCGTTATGTACAAAGTCAAAAGTACTGGGAATCCGTGCTGGAGATGAACTCCTCGTTTGGACTGGCGCATTCAGCCATGGGTTCTGCCTACTATAAACAGCAAGACTATGAAAGAGCTTTAGAAGAATACAAGTTTGCTAACGATGTGTACGGCTATTCGGATTCATTCTGGGAAGTCCGCCATGCATGGATGCAGGAAAATCTGGAGACCGTTTTGTTTATCGTTATGATCCTGATCGTCCTATTCTATATCGTGAAGGTCGTGGATAAGAGAAAAGGCATACTGGATAAGCCGCGCAGCAGCTTGAGAGCTGTGAAAAAACAGAAACTGATCGGGGAACTGCTCTTTTTGTTCCAGTTCTTCCGACATCCGATCGACAGCTTCTATTATTTAAAGCGCAAGAACTATGCATCGGTTATGTCAGCGACCATCCTGTATATCGTTCTGATCGCTGAGTATATCTACAGCCGGTTCTACACAGGTTTCATCTACAACACGGTTGGCACGGAAGCGACGCTGCTCGGAGAACTGCTGCTTCTCGTTGTTCCTCTTGCTCTTTTTATTATCGTGAACTATTTAGTCAGTACGATCAATGACGGAGAAGGAAGATTTAAGGATATTTATATCGGAACGATCTATTCGCTGGCACCGTTTCTTGTGTTCAGTCTGCCGTTCACGCTTCTATCAAATGTGCTGACGTATAACGAAGCGTTTGTTTATGTGTTCTCGATTCGCATCATCTACGCGTGGTGCCTGGTCATCTTATTCATCATGATTAAAGAAATTCACAACTACACGTTCTCTGATACGCTCAGAAACATTTTCGTTACGCTGTTTGGCATGGTGATCATGCTTCTCGTCGTGTTCATCGTATTCGTACTGATCGACCAAGTGTACGATTTTGTTTATTCCATCATAAAGGAGGCTGTTTTACGTGTATAAAAAAATCATGCTTGCTCTAGCTCTATTGCTTGTACCGATCACGGTGTTAGCGGCACAAGATGATAAAAAAAGTACGGATCAGCCTCCTGCAAAACCGAATACCAGCCAAAATCTGATGAAATACACTTCTTCTTCGTTCACGAAGCCTGAAAAGAAAGATGTAAAGCCCGTTCAGCAGCAAAACACGTTTAAAGGTTTTGAGAAAGCAGCTGAAAACGAAAGCCTTGCTTTATATGTGAATGAAGAAAACTTGGCCATTAAGGTCCAAAACAAAAAGACCAAATACGTCTGGAACTCAGGACTCGATCAGCCAGATCAATACCGTTTGAACAAAACGTGGGAACAGATGGGGCAGTCTGCGATCACCGTCGACTACATGGACCGGCGCGGAAAGGTAAGAACAGAGAGCATCACGACGAATGATTCCAGTCCAAGAGTGAAGATGACGGACAATGGCTTTACAGCTTCTCTTTATTTGAACCAATCCAAGCTTGAGTTTGAAGTGAAGGCGGAGCTTGAAGGAAGCGACTTGGTGGTTTCCATACCCGAAGAGGAGATCAAAGAAAGCAAATATACGAAGATCATCTCGATGCGCGTCTATCCGTTCTTAGGTGCGGTGAACGAAAACGACATCAACGGGTATATGTTCATTCCGGATGGAAGCGGTGCTCTGATCCGCTATGAAAAGAGCAGCAACAAAGCAGATGCTCCGTTTACAGGCGCTATTTATGGTACAGACGAAGCGTTCAAAAAAACAGAAACGAAGAAGGACTCAAAAGTAACACCGGCTAAACAGATTAAGATGCCCGTTTTTGGCGCTGTTCATGGAGTAAAACAGAATGCCTTTTTAGCGGTCATTGAAGAGGGATACACGCACGGCGACATCCTAGCTTATCCATCTGGTGTTTCAACTGACTTTAACTGGATCGCTTCCGAGTTTCATTTTAGAAAAGAATACTATCAGCCGACAAGTAAAAACATGAAAGGCTTAACTCTCTATCAAAAATCAAAGAACCCGTTCGGTGTAAAGCTGAGATACAAGTTCCTTCAAGAGGAAGAAGCGGACTATGTCGGGATGGCGAAGGCTTACCAGAACCATCTGACAGACACGGAACAGCTGGAAAAAAAGGAAGACAAGACAGGTGTAAGGCTTGAGTTTCTTGGAGGAGAAGTAAAAGAAGGTCTTCTATGGGACTCTGTTCTTCCGATGACAAAGATAACGAGCATTCCAAAAATGACGGATGAACTTAAACAAGAAGTAAAAAACATGTTTGTCGTTTATAAAGGATGGTCAAAGGGCGGACTGACCGGAACACTGCCTAACAAGTTTCCATTTGAAAACAACCTAGGTGATGAGGGTGAAGTAAAAGACACGATTAAAGCTCTTCAAAAAGATAACATTCCGACTTACTTTTACACCGATTATACAAAAGCCTATGATGGTGCTTCCGGCTATTCGGGCAGTAAAGATGTAGCGAAGAAGATCAGTTCCGAGACGATCTCACACAGTGAGGATAAGAAAACCATCTTTTACTTATCGCCAGAAAAAGCTTTAAAAGCAGCTAAGGATGAAAGTGAAGAATACAAGGAGCTTGGAATTTCTAATGTTGCTGTGGATACGAGCGGATACACGCTGTTTTCCGATTTTAGCACGAAAAAATCGTCAGAACGCAGCCAGACGATCAAGACGTATCAAAAGCTGTTTGGAACGTTGAAAAGCCAAGTTGGAAACGTAGCTCTGTATGAGCCGAACACGTATTTATGGAGCGAGACAGACCGTTATCTGGATGTTCCGATGAATTCATCCAACTACGTGTTTGAAACCGACACAGTACCGTTCATGCAGATTGTTCTAAAAGGGTACATGCCGTATTATGCGCCTTACTCGAACTTTAACTCAGACACGGAAGATCAGATGCTGCGCACGATTGAGTATGGTGCGTACCCATCGTTCCTGTTAACAGAAGAGCCATCTCATCTTCTGGCTAAAACAGCATCCAAGCATATCTATACCTCTGAGTATTCGATCTGGAAAGACAAGATCATTGATCAATACAAACAAGTAGAAAAAAGTCTTGGACAGGTAGAAGGTGAAGAGATCGTAAGCAGGACCGTTCCACAGACCGGTGTTGTTGAAGTGGCTTATTCGAACGGAAAGGTCATCATTGTGAATTACACAAATGTTCCATACAAAAAGAATGGGATCATCGTCAAAGCTAAAGGATTTGCTGTAACGGAAGGAGGAGAAGCGAATGAAAAGGCTGAGGAATAACAGAAATATCACTGGGCTGCTCTTTGTTTCACCTTGGATTATCGGCTTTCTTATCTTCACGGCTTTTCCTCTTTTATACTCGCTGTTTCTGAGTTTTCAGCAAGTCAAGATCACGACTGATGGCATTAAGACGAAATTTGTGAAATTTGGAAACTATGAATATGCGTTTACAGTGGATGGTACGTTTTTGGACCGGGTTATGACGTATCTGGAAGAAATGGTGATCTCTGTTCCGATTATCATCGTTTTTTCATTGATTATCGCGCTTCTCTTAAATCAAAAGGTAAAATTTCGCGGTGTGTTCCGGACGATTTTCTTTCTGCCCGTCATCATAGCGAGCGGACCGGTAATCAAAGAACTGATCGATCAGGGGATCACGACGATTCCTTCTATCGAGCAATATGCGATCTACCAGACGTTAAACGAAAACCCAGAAGGTTTTTTTAACGGAATTCTGCTGTATTTGATCAAAAACTTAATCGTTATTCTCTGGTACTCAGGTGTTCAGATTTTGATCTTTCTTGCCGCTCTTCAGAAGATGGACAAGCAGATCTTTGATGCAGCGAAGATTGATGGAGCAAGCAACTGGGAGTTCTTTTGGAAGATTACCCTGCCTAGCCTTGTACCGATGATCGTCGTGAATTTGATCTATACGATCGTCACATATTCTGTTTTTTCTTTGAATCCAATTATCGAACATATACAAAAGAACATGTTTAAAGTAGATACAGGCTATGGGTATGCATCAGCGCTGTCCTGGATTTACTTTCTCATTATCGCAGCAGCTCTGGCCATTGCCGTTGGTGCGATGACGTTAAAGAGAAAGAAAAATTACACCTAAGAGGATGTGATCAAGGTGCAAACAAAAACACAACATGTAAACAAATATTATTTTAAAACGAAACGAATGTTTTTGGGCATGCAAGGGACGGATGGTCTTCTTTTCAAACTCTTGATCTACGGACTCTTGATCGGGATCGGATTCGTGTACTTATATCCACTTCTCTACATGGGTGTATACAGTTTCAAGAGTTTAGATGACTTGTTAAATCCCCTTGTGAACTGGATTCCAACTCAGTTTTATACAGGGAACTATGAACAAGCTAATAAAGTGATGGATTTCTTCTCTACTTTAATGGAAACGCTTTACGTTACGGTATTGCCTGCTTTGGCTCAAACAGCGGTTGCAGCGGTTGTTGGCTACGGGCTTGCACGTTTTGATTTTAAAGGGAAAAAGATCATCTTTGTTCTCGTTCTTGCCACATTCATCATCCCGCCTCAAGTGACGCTCATCCCGAGGTATATCTTCTTTAATGAGCTGAATATTTTGGGTAGTTTATCGGCGTTTTTGCTGCCCGCAACCTTTGGGCAAGGATTGAACAGTGCGATTTTCATCCTGATTTTTTATCAGTTTTTCCGTGCTGTTCCTAAAGCTCTGGAAGAAGCAGCGCAACTGGATGGAGCAGGGCATTTTCGGATTTTCTTTACGATCGCGCTTCCGATGGCGTTGCCGGCGATTATCATCTCGTTTTTGTTTTCCTTCGTGTGGTATTGGAACGAAACGTATTTAGCGGCTATCTATTTCGGTGACGCCCTGACGACACTGCCGCTTCAACTGCAAAAATTCGTCGCTACGTATCAGAAGATGTTCCCGGCTGAGATGGGAGTGAGCGGGGGCAACCAATTGAATGAAGGGATAAAGATGGCAGGTACTGTGCTTTCGATCCTACCGCTCTTGATCGTTTATTTTATAACGCAACGCTGGTTTGTTGAGGGTGTGGATCGTTCGGGGATTACTGGAGAGTAAAGATAAGTGCTGTTTTCGTATGCTTTGTTGATATTAAATCAAAAAGATTTGTGGGTGGTTGATCTCCGCTCCAGGCTGCTCGCTTTCCGCGGGGCGGGCGGTGAGCCTCCTGCCGCTTTGCGCCATTAGGAGTCTCACCTGTCCCACTCGTCCCGCAGGAGTCTCGCCCCTTGCGCTCCAATCAACTAGTCGAAGAAGCATACTCTTCAAAAAAGCTTTTAAGCAACTATCTTTTAGAAGTGAGCGAAACAAAAAGAATAGTAGGTGGTTGATTTCCGCTCCAGGTTGCTCGCTTTCCGCGGGGTGTGCGGTGAGCCTCCCTATCGCTTTGCGCTGGCGGGGTCTCACCTGTCCCACTGATCCCGCAGGAGTCTCGCACCTTACGCTCCAATCAACTTGTCAATGAAGTAATGTTAACGATCTTGCTACGAGATCAGGGTGCATTTAGATAAAATGAAGGATTTAAAAATTTTGGGTAGTTGATTTCAACTCACACGTGCTTGCTTTTTTGTAAAGAAGAGGTACTTTGAGCGAAAAAAGGGTAATTCTGAGCGAAACGAAGGGTAGTTTGAGCGTAGCGGGAGGATTTTGAGCGTAACTCGGCGTTTTTGAGCGAAACCTTAATGAGTCTGAGTGAACGTGTAATAAATATAAGAAACACGTACCGTAAAACTGCATCAATAAAGGACAGGAGATAGGGCTAAAACGACGCTTCCGCTTTTCGAATTTCTCGCAGATCCTAGGCGGAATCTCGCAACTTGTACTTAACCAACTTGTCTACGAAGTAAATTTACAAAAACTCACTCGAAAAATAGAGAGGGGAATTATGATGGATACGCAAAAACTTTTGGATTTAGAAGCTAAAGGCTGTTTCGATTTTTTCTGGAAAGAATCGAATGCTGATAAAAATAGTCCTGGGTACGGTTTGATTTTAGATCAGTCGGCGAATAAGAAAGTAGCAAGCATTGCGTCCAATGGATTCGGTTTGACGGCGATCATCATTGGGATCGAGCGCGGCTGGATTACACGTGAGGAAGGCTATGAACGCACAAAAGGAACGCTTGAGACTTACTTAAACAATGTAGAGCATGCAAGCGGATTCTTCTACCACTTCTTAAATATGCAAACAGGGAAAAAGAATGAAGAATGGTATGATTGCGCGTCCATTATTGATACTGCGATCTTCTTATGCGGGGCGGTTACTTCAGCTGAATATTTTGGCGGAGAGATCAGCGAGCTTTTTGAAAAAATTTATGCACGCGTGGACTGGAACGTTTATTACGATGAGCTGGTGAACCAGTTTTATATGGGCTACACCCCTGAAAGAGGGGGCTTCCACCATTGGGACATGTACGCAGAACAGATGATGATGTACGTACTTGGCGTGGCATCACCTACACATCCGGTTCCTGCTAAGATTTACGATGGTTTTAAGCGCAGTAAAGGCAAGTACAAAGAGTATGAATACATTCACGCACCTGGAAACGCCATGTTTGTTCATCAATATTCACATGCGTTCGTTGATTTTAGAGGAATTGTAGACGGAGACGGTATCGACTGGTTTGAAAACTCGGTAAAAGCATCACTCGCAAACCGTGCATTCTGTAAAGAAAAATCAAGTGAGTTTAAGACGTATCATGAAAACTCATGGGGCTTAACGGCTAGCGCGAGTCCTACGGGTTATCGTGTACCAGGTGCGCCTCCTTATTATGAAGGATGTGAACCAGAGCTTGAGGGTACGATCGCACCGACTGGGGCAGCGGGTTCAATTGTATTTACTCCGGAAGAGTCGATTGCAGCGATGAAGTATTTTTATGAAGAACATCCTCAGCTTTGGGGAGAGTATGGTTTCCAGGATTCTTACAATTTAGATGTAAGTCCTCCATGGTACTCAGATCATGTGATCGGGATCGACAAAGGCATAACACTGCTCATGATCGAAAACTATCAAACTGGTTTAGTGTGGGATCTTTTTATGAAAAACAAATATGTAAAACGCGGCGCTGATCTTTTAGGCTGGAAAAAGAAAGAAGAGAGCACAGTAAAATGATTGAGATTAAGAATAAGCAGATCATCATTGACGGAAAACCGGTATTGATCACGTGTGGAGAGATCCACTATTACCGTGTGGATAAAAGTGAATGGCAAGACCGGTTGGACAAGCTAAAAGAAACAGGTTGCAACGCCGTGGCCACTTATGTGCCATGGCTTTGGCATGAACCAATAGAAGGGCAGTTTGATTTTACGGGAAAAACGCGTCCTGAGACTGACCTTGCTGGCTTTATCGACCTTTGTGCAGAGAACGGCTTTTATTTTTTTGTTCGTCCAGGTCCTTTTATTATGGCCGAAATGAAAAACGAGGGCCTGCCTTATTGGGTGTATGAGAAACATCCAGAGATCATTCCTATAGGATGGGACGAAAAGGAAGCGACAACACCTACTGTTGATTATCTAGCACCGGGCTTTTTAAAGGAAGTCCGTAAGTATTATGAAAAAGTTATGGAAGTAATAACGCCGAGGCTGTATCCAAATGGCGGTAAGATTATTGCGTTCCAGCTCGATAACGAGGTAGGAATGCTATCGTGGGTAAGCAATACGCCTGATCTGACTGATAATCTGTTGAATGATTTTTCAAGTTGGTTAGGTGAGCGTTATGGTGAGGATGTTGAGTCGCGCTATCCGTTTTCTTTAGAGGAAAGTGCTGAACGAAACGTGGCATTGCGCTCACCGAAGGAAGAATACGCAGCACAGCTTTTAAAAGATCTCGGGTATTATATGCGTTACCGTTTCGCCAAATACATTGCTATTTTAAGAGAATATGCAGAAGAGTTTGGCGTAAAGGATATTCCATTTGTGGTGAACATCCATGGAACGGGAGGCGGACGCGGACTGACGTACCCAATTGGGATCAGTCAGCTTTATGAATCGTATACGCAAGGGCCTGGCTACATATCTGGTTCTGATATTTATTTTGGTGATCTCGACATGAAGACGTTTCAGGATCTCTATATTATCAACGGTTTTATGGATGCTGTTCATAATGAAGATCAGCCGTTAACATCGGTTGAATTTAATTGTGGTGACGGAAACTTTGGTGAAACGCTTGGTGAGCGTTACGATCCATCATCTGCAGATTTTAAGCTCAGGATGTGTCTTGCTCAAGGTAACCGTTTAATTAACTATTATCTGTTTGCTGGCGGCCGGAATGCTCGGTTGGATGCGCTTGTTGGAGACGGGAACGACCGGATCGCATCAACTGGTGAACGCCATGGTTTTGCGGCACCGATCGGCCCTGAAGGAGACTATAACTATACGTTTCCGCGTATGTCCCGCGTGAATCAGAGTGTGATGGCGGTAGGTGATAAGTTAGCAGCAATGGACGAGGACCGCGATGATGTGTCGTTCGCCTTTATTCCGGATTATTACATGACGGAATACCGATACCCAGACAGTAAAGTGATGCGAGAGATCCTTTCCAACATTGAGGCGAACCGCGGTTCTGGCGCATGGGAGATCATGGGCCGTGCGATGCTTTTGAACGGGTATCGTTTTACAGCAGTTGATGTACAGAACAAGCCGCTTATGAAGGATAATACCCCGGTGCTGGCATTGCCATCCGCCCGTTATATGGACGGCGGGATTCAGGAAAAGCTAGTAAACTATCTTCAGGATGGCGGTAAAGTTCTTTTGTACGGCGAGGTTCCTCTTTATGATATGGAAGGGAAGGACTGTACAATTCTAGCGGATGCCCTTAATGTGAAATACAAGAGTTATAGCCAAGGTCATCACCGTCACTATCTCTCAATCTATGGAGACAACTGGGCGGCAGAGCAGCCTGAAATTCGCACTTACTTTGCACAAGGGTTTGAAATTGGGGAGAGTGTGACTCCGATTTTACGAGTGTACGGATCAGACGATGTTTGTGGATTTGAATCAGAGGTTGGAAGCGGACGCGCAATCGTTGTGGCTGGCGCTTATCGCTGTGATCTGCCATTCTTTAAAAAGGCGCTTGAGAGATTAGGTGCAACGGTTAAGTTATCGCATGACTTCAAGCACCACGGGATCTTTATGACCTCCACATCTAATAGGGAATACGAGCGTTTTGTGCATTTGTTGAATCTGGACGGTTTTGATAAAGAATTTACGATTACAGATGGTGAAGAGAAGCTGTTTGATGGAAGGAAGATCCTTCTTCAAAGCAAGGATGGCGTGATGCTGCCTATGAATCTATCGATCGGTTCTGTTAATATTGCGTATTCTACTGCTGAGATTGCAGCGGTAAATGAAGGTAGTATCGATTTCCGCTTAACACAATCGGAGGATGTTATTAGGTTCGATAAAAATACGAAAATATTACCGAGTGATGACTATTTTGTTGAGAAAACGGATGAAATGATGCTAGTTAGAAGTAAAAAACATGCTAAAGTGGATGATTATTTACGTGTGTTGTTAGGATAAAGTATAAAAGACTGATCTCGAAAGCACTCCGAGTGCATTTTGAGGTCAGTTTTTTTGTGAGAAGAAGGCTTGTATTTGCGAAAGGGCGGTTTGTGGGTGAAACGTGCTTCTTTTGGGGCGCAGACTCAATGTGTTGGGGTGAAACGATGCCTTTTCGGGGTGAAGACGCAGTGAATTGGGGTGAACGTGTAATAAATAAAAGAACACGTACCGTAAAAACTTCAATAAAAAAAGACTGCTCAACTGAACAGTCATTTTCGTTATTTTATTTTACTAATTTAAATGGGACACTCACGACGTCTTGGCTGTTTTTACCGATAAAAGCGTTGAAACGACCAGCATCACTCTTAAACTCCAGGTTTTCGTGATGATAGCGAAGCATTTCTTCTTTAATCTCAAACGTCACAGTTTCAGAAACTCCAGGCTCAAGTTCAATCTTTTTGTAACCTTTCAATTCTTTTACGGGACGCACGACTTCACCGGCGATATCGCGAATGTACAATTGAACGAGTTCTTCGCCAGCTCGATCGCCAGTGTTCGTTACGGTTACAGAAGCAATCAGCTTTCCGTCCTCCGTTAACGTGTCACCAGATAACTTTACATCTTCATACTTAAACTCCGTATAACTCAACCCAAATCCAAACGGGAATAATGGCTCGTTCGGAATGTCGAGATAATGCGACAGATAACGTTCTTTGTTATCAGGAGTCGGCTGTGGACGTCCCGTGTTGAAGTGATTGTAATAGACAGGCACTTGTCCAACCGAGAACGGCATCGACATGGATAATCGTCCAGTCGGATTCACGTCACCGAACAATAGATCGGCAATCGCAGCTCCACCTTCTGTACCTGGATACCAAGCTTCCAGCACCGCATCCACATGTTCCACCACACCATGCAAATCGAGCGGACGGCCGTTAAACAGTACCGCAACAGTTGGCTTACCAAGTTTCTTGATTTCTTGAATCAATTGAAGCTGAGGTTCAGGCAAGCGGATATCTGCACGGCAGCCAGCTTCACCGCTCATGAAGGAAGCTTCCCCAAGTGCCAGCACAACCACATCAGCATCTTTCGCTGTATCCACTGCTTCTTTTAACTGTTCAGTTGTGACAGTTTCAACATCACTGCCGACAGCGACCGAAAGAAGGGATGGATCTGCTAGTTTTGTACGTAATCCTGTATCCACTTTTACCACATCTTCATGGGCACCTTGCCATGACCACGGTCCCATCAAATCGCCGCTTTGCGCGAACGAACCGATCAACGCGATCTTTTGTTCAGGTTTTAATGGCAGTACATTTTCATTTTTCAAAAGAACACACGATTTGGCTGCCAGTTCACGAGCCGTTTGACGGTGTTCCTCACATAAAATGACTTCGGCTGCACGTTTTTCATCCGCTCCGCGATAAGGATTTTCAAAGAGTCCCAGTTTCTGTTTGAGCGATAAAATTCGTTCAACCGACTCATCGACAAGCGATTCCGCCAATGCTCCGCTTTCCACAAGTTCTTTTATATGATCGATATAACATGTGGTCATCATTTCAATATCAACACCGGCTTGAAGCGCTTTGTATGCCGCTTCCGCTTCGTCTTCAGCCACACCGTGTGGCAGCTGTTCTTTTACAGCACCCCAGTCGGAGATGATCACACCTTCAAATCCCCACTCATCCCGAAGCAAGTCGCGCATCAACTTTTTGTTCGCAGTAGCAGGAATGCCATCAACCGTGTTGAAAGCAGTCATCACCATCTCGCACCCCTCATCCAGAGCTGCTTTATAAGCTGGAAGATACGATTCACGCAGTTGTCGCTCGGACATGTTAACCGTGTTGTAGTCGCGTCCGCCTTCAGGTGCCCCGTATGCCGCAAAGTGTTTCACGCACGCTGCAACCCGGTCTTTATCGTTCGTCAAATCTGACCCCTGGAACCCTCGAACAAACGCACGAGCAAATTCGCTGTTCAAGTAAGGATCTTCACCTGTGGATTCCATCACTCTGCCCCAGCGCGGATCACGGACTAGATCGACCATCGGTGCAAACGTAACATGGACACCAGAAACAGAAGCTTCTTTTGCTGCAATCTCAGCACTCTTTTCGGCAAGTTCCATATCCCATGAGCATCCGATCGCAAGCGGAACAGGAAAAATGGTTTTGAAACCATGAACAATATCAGCCATCATTAAAAGGGGGATGCCAAGGCGGTTCTCTTTTAAATGAGTTTCTTGAATATTTCTTGTTTCTTTAGCCCCGGAGCCTCCAAGTACAGAGCCTGTGTTCCGCACAACGTCATCAGTAATCCCCATTTCCTGCATAGGGCCTGTAATGAATCCTTGATCGGATGAACCTTTGAAAAAAGGAGTAGCTAGCTGGAGCAGTTGGCCGATCTTTTCATCCAATGTCATTTCGTCAATCAGATTTTGTACTTTTTGCTTAAGCATGAATAAGTACCTCCAGATTTTTGAGAGTTTGTTTTTTATTATGTATGTACGTGATGAACAATCGAAACGTTTCGATAATTCTGTTAATAAAAATTATAAGCGCTTTCATTTTTAGAGTCAACGATAAATCGAAACGATTCACCAAGTTAATGCAAATCTTTGTCTTTTAATGATTTGAGTACCAAAAAAATAGACTAATAAAACTTTTCAGGCATAACATTCAGGGTGTTTCATAACGTATAAAGTCATGTTTTTTAGAGGATTTTATTGCAATTGCATTGAAAAAGAAGGAAACAGGTGAAAAGGGGATGATTTGATGAAGAGAGTCCTTAGTGTTGGAATCTTGTTTACACTTGCTTTCACTTTAACTGCATGTTCTAGCGGTGAAAAAGAAACAGTAAAACCTCAAAAACCCCCTACAGAAGTAAAAGAAAAAGAAAACGATAAAGAAAAGGAAAATCAGCCAGAGTCAAACCTTCCACCGACTAAAAATATCGAAGTAGAAATTGAGGGGATGAAAGAGCAGCGGCCAGCTGAACTCCAGCAAAGCGCTAACGGGTATCATTTTTACATGCTGGACCTTTACAATTTTGAAAAAGAGAACGAGACGACAGGTAGGATCGCATTCGCGAACGATCCAACCTTGTATGCCACGATTGAAAAATTGGATCCATCAACAGATCTTGAAAGCTTAAAAGAGTCGTCGCTGAAAAGTGCAGAGGAACAAACCGGTAAAGCCAATGATTTACCCGCTACCGACATTTACTTCTCTTATTTTCATGATGCAAAGTTCTTCGTGAAGGGAGTAAGTGAAGAGTACGATGTGGTTATGTATTTAGTGAAGGAAGTGGAAGGGGAGCTGCTTTACTTATCGCTCCATATTCCATCGAAAGCAGAAATGGAAGGCGTGGAGCCTAGTTTGTGGGCGATGCTTGAGACGGTAGAGCCTAATAAAGAATAATAAGTAAAAACCCGGACATTTAGACTAACCTAGATAAATGGGACACAATAAAACACCTTCGAAATGATACACTTATTAAAAGTGATAATCGGAGGTGTTTTTGCGTGGGCAAAAACGTTTATTCAAAAGAAACAAAGTGGGCTGTAGTTAAGGATAAAATGAGTGGCCAATTTACGAATGAAGAAATCATGAATAAGTATGACATTAAAAATGTTTCTCAAATAAAAACATGGATGAAATGGTATCGGGAAAATCAAGTACATCGGTTTAATCAGCCAATAGGCAAGCAATACTCTTATGGTCAAGGGCCTGATTCAGCTAGTGAAGAGGAAAAGAAAGAACGTCAATTCAATCACTATAAACAGGAGAATGAGATTTTAAAAAAGTATTTGGAGATCGAAAAGGAGCTGAAAAAGAAGTAGTTCTCCGTTTAGTAAAAAGATTACGAAAAAAGTACACAGTTACGGCTGTTCTATGCGCTTTAAACGTTCCAAGATCCACATACTATCGTTGGTTGTCTGCTCCATCTGATGAACTGTCTAAATCAGAGCAGGCCATTATCTCCCTTTGTGAACAGACTAACTATCGTTATGGTCATCGTAAAATTAAGAATTTACTAAAGCGTCGACATCAAATTAGTTTGAATCGAAATTCTGTTCAACGTATTATGCAAAAGCATCATCTACAGTGCCGTGTAAAACCAAAGCGCAAGTGGAAATCTCAAGGGGAATCAATCATTGTCGCACCAAACATTTTACAGCGAGATTTTTCAGCAACTTTGCCTAATCAAAAATGGGTAACAGATATAACGTATATTCAGTATGGTTCAACCACATTGTACTTATCAACCATAATGGATTTATTTAATAATCAAATTGTGGCTTACAAGCTCTATACCCATCAACAAACCCCTCTTGTGGCAGATACGTTAAAAGCAGCTTTGGAATCACGAGGGAACCCCAAAGGGGTCATTATTCACTCTGATCAAGGAAGTGTGTATACATCCTATACGTATCAACATTTAGTAAACGAAAGAAAATTGATTAGCAGTATGTCCAGAAGGGGAAATTGTTGGGATAATGCGGTTATCGAGTCCTTCCATTCAAATCTAAAATCTGAAGGATTTCAGTATGTGAAGTTTAATTCTATGTCGATGGATAAAATCAGGGAACAAGTAGATCAATACATGAAGTATTATAATGAAGAACGTATCCAAGAAAAATTAGGCTACCACACCCCAATTGAATTTGGTAGTATGGCAGCCTAAAGGGTGTTTTATTATTGTCTCAAATGACTAGGTCAGTCTAATTAGCCCGGGTTTTTCTATTTTACTAAATCATTTAGTTTCTCGTTCCGTTCTTCTCTTTCTGTTTCATCAGCCAAATCATACTTTTTTAATAGATGAAAGACTTCGTTCAAAAACTCCTGATCTGCTTTTTCTGTTAATGAACCTTCCACTTCACGCACCAGATTTTTTGGCATGAATGCAGCTTGGTCAACAAGCTTTTGTTTTACATCTTCCAACGTATGATCAATCGTGCATTTCCCCATGGAATCTCACTCCTAACAAAAGGTTTGTATTATTTATAACACAAGTTAACTGCCGACGGCTTTTTTTAACTCCTTGGTTTCGTCTTTAAATGAATACGCGTACCACATCGCGATTAGCAGCATTACACCTGTTACGACGAAAACGATCTCGACGGGGAAGAATCCGCCGATCACTCCCCCAACTAGCGGTCCGAGCATGGCTCCAATTTGAGTGGCAGTTTGCTGAAGTCCGAAAGCTCGTCCTCTGAATTCGTCCGGTGTGGTTTGAACAACCAACCCATTTAAGGCTGGGAAAACGCCGCAAAAGAAAATTCCGTATAGAAAACGTATTGAAGAAAAGCCCCAAACACCATCAAACCAAGCCTGTGCAATGGTTCCGATTCCGCCACCCAATAAGCCGATCATCAATACAGTTTGAAACCCGATTTTATCAGACATGCGTCCCCAATAAGCGGCAAAAATAATGCTTGCAATACCCGGTAATGAAAAGACGATGCCCGCTAAAAGTGCCGTATTATCAGATGAACCACTGATTGTTAATATATGAAGGGGAAGAACGGGTTCGATCGTTAAGATAGAGAGAGCGGTGATGATCGATAAAAACAGCACGTTCATAAAGGGTTTGTTGGCTGCTGCGACACGAATGTCTTTTAAAACAGATCCTTTTTCTTTGCTCGGTGTAAATTTTTCTTCGGTTACCCAGAAGATAACTAAAAGAGTCGAGATGAGAGATAAGAAACCTCCACTCGCAAAAGCCCAGCGGTTCCCGAACAATTCAGCTAGCCCGCCACCAAGCAGCGGACCCATAATTCCGCCTGATGCACCCGCAGAGGAAATCATCGCAAGCGCGTAGCCGACATTCTTTTTCGGTGTGTTTGTTCCAATCAGTGCAATCGCACCAGGAATGTAGCCCGTCAGTAATCCTTGCGCTATACGCAGTGCGAGTAGCTGATAAGCGTTCGTAACAAATGCAGTTAATGTGTAGATAATGAACAGGAAGGCACCTGCGCGGATTATCATCGGCTTTCTTCCGTATCGATCGGCCATCATCCCCCAATAAGGAGAAGCTATGGCACCTGCAAAAAAGGCTGAGCTGAAAATAAGTCCTGACCAGATCTCGGTGTGGTCATGAACACCAATCTGAAGGAGAAAAAGAGGTAAAAAAGGAACGACCATGGAGTAGCTGGCTGAAGTAAAGAAGACGCCGACCCATAGCACCCATAAATTTCGCTTCCAAACTGCCATAATGTGTACACTTCCTTATGCTGTACTCTAGGAAACCTTAATAATAGTAAACTTTATTAATTTTTGAAAAAAGAAATATATTAGAAATAGTAACAAACTAGCGCTTCAAATGGAAGAAAGCAGACTTATTCTTTCATTTCTCATTGACACCACTTCAAGGATGGTGTGGTTTTTAACGGAGTGAAAGAATAACAAGAGTGAGTTGCTAAAACATTTAGATTGGAGGAAATATATTAATGGAAAAAATAGATTAAATGATTAAAATAGCAGAAAATATTTTAGAGAATTTGGAAATTATTAAGAAAGATGTCAGGGAGATAATAGCGATTCTGCGCAGCTAATTGAAACATTTGTTTAATAATATTAACGTAATTAGGAAGCCGTTTTGATATAATGATACAAAGGAGGTGTATATAATGAGCGAAAAAGAAATGATACAAAAGATTTTAGAAATAACTCAGCAAACACAACAAAGCGTTTTGGAGCTAACAGCTGATGTTGCAGATTTAAAAGTAAGAGTAGCAAACATTGAAGAAAGATTAACCAACATAGAAGAAAGAGTAACAAACATCGAAGAAAGAGTAACAAACATCGAAGAAAGAGTAACAAACATCGAAGAAAATATGGTTCGAAAAAGCGATTTAAAGTATTATGATTTTAAGATTGCAGAACACGATCGCGAAATCTTCGAGTTGAAACAACAAAACTAACCCCACGTGAAATCCTTCAAACTTCATAAATGTCCCCTTAAACCGGGTCTTACAATCACATACGAAACAATAAAACCCGGAAGAAAATCTCCGGGTTTTACTATGACAATATCCACTGTACAATTAAAAATGATGCTATGAAAGCCACGAAGAATGAAACGATACCTGCTATTTTTCTCCCGTTCACTTTTTAACCTCCACTTTTTATAAATTAGTTTATACATATGCTACCATCACACTATCAACCAAATAAAGATTAATGTTACGCTGAATAGGAAATATAGGTAGTGGAGGTGATGTTAAACATGCGTTTAAAAGGTAAAAAAGTAATCAGCCTTGTTCATCATGATTTCGAGGATCTGGAGTTATGGTATCCTATTCTTCGGTTGCGTGAAGAAGGTGCTATTGTGGAACTTGCTGGTGAAAAGGCAGGGGAAACGTACATCGGAAAATATGGTGTACCTGCTGAAGCGGATTTCGCGTTCGGTGATGTGAATGCTGCCGATTATGATGCAATCCTCGTCCCAGGCGGCTGGGCACCGGACAAGCTGCGCCGTTTTCCTGAAGTTCTTGAAATGGTTCAACACATGGAACAAGAAAAGAAGCCTATCGGGCAGATCTGCCATGCCGGCTGGGTGCTAATCTCTGCAAAAGTGTTAAACGGTAAAAAAGTAACGAGCACACCTGGAATCAAGGATGATATGGAGAATGCAGGTTCCGAGTGGATCGATGAGCCGGTAGTAGTTGACGGTCACCTCGTTTCAAGCCGCCGTCCGCCTGATTTGCCGGATTATATGAGAGAGTTTATTGCGGTTTTAGAAGCGAAATAAGTAAAAAGATGCCCAAGAGGTGAAGGTATTCATCTTTTGGGTTTTTATAACCTGTTTTACCTAACAGGAATGAATAAATTTTGCTGCTAAACTATATTTTGAGCGTAAAAATGAGTTTTTGAGCGGTAGTAAGGTATTTTGAGCGGTACTCAAGATTTTTGAGCGAAAGTCAGAGTGTTTGAGCGTAGGTCAACTATTTTGAGCGAACGTGTAATAAATACAAGAACACGTACCGTAAATCCCTTAACACAGCACCTTTCGATTCCAAGTTATACGAGTTCCCAATCATTCACCCAATCCATACACTAATTACAATAAATATTCCTTTTTATAAGGAGTGAAAACATGCCATCTAAAGATGATTTTATAAAAGCTGAAGGCACATCTTTTCCAGGAAAAACATACGTCGATCATCTGCTTCGTCCTGTTTTTAACGATCAGCGGGACTACTTATTTAAACAAATGTTTCAAATACACCGTGCACATGTTGTGATGCTTGCTGAACAAGGTATTTTAGATAAAAAAGAAGCGGGTGTAATTCTGCAAGGAGTTGAAGCAGTCGCTAAAACCGACTACCAAAAACTCGAATACGATCCTCAGTTTGAAGACCTCTTTTTTATGATGGAACATAAGATCAGTGAAGAAATTGGTCCGGACCTTGCAGGGAAAATGCACATCGCCCGAAGCCGAAACGACATGGGTGTTGCCATGTACAGGCTCGTTTTACGAGAACATATCTTGGTGCTGTTGGAAAGTTCTCAGCTTCTGACGGATGCTCTCCTAGAACAGATAGGAGAACATGCCGAAACCATTATAACAGCCTATACCCACACCCAACCAGCGCAGCCTACAACATTAGGACATTACTTAACAGCCATTTTAGATGTATTTCTCCGTGACATAAATAGACTTTGGTACGCTTATGAAACTGTAAATCGTTCGCCAATGGGTGCGGCCGCTTTATCTACAACCGGCTTCCCCATAAACAGAAAAAGAGTCTGCGAACTTCTAGGTTTCAGTGAACTCGTCGAAAATTCTTATGATGCCATAGCTGGTGCGGATTATCTCGTAGAGTCCGCAACGGCTGTTCTGTCCATGATGGTCAACTGCGGCAGATGGATACAAGACTTCCTCCAGCTTGTTACCCGAGAACACAACATCATCAAAGTAGCCGATCCTTACGTTCAAATCAGCAGTATCATGCCTCAAAAAAGAAATCCAGTTTCCATCGAGCACTCACGTTCACTGGCCAGTTCTTCAGCAGGCGAAGCACTCGCAGCCATTCAAATGATTCACAACACGCCATTCGGTGACATCGTGGATACGGAAGATGATCTTCAGCCGCACCTTTACAGAAGCTACGAAAAAGCGAACCGGGTCATTCAACTCATGCATGCTGTTATCCGGACAATGGAGGTCGACAAACAACGAGCACTCAACCAGGCGAAAACCTCATGTATCACAATAACCGAACTAGCGGACGTACTAGCGCGAGATAAAAACGTTGCTTTTCGAAGTGCTCATCAAATCGCAAGTAGCATCGCAAAAAAATGTTCACAAGAAAAGCTTCAACTAAACGAAATCCCTTTTCGGACGGTAAACGAAGAAATAAAAAAACGGTGCAATGTCTCTTTGAGACAGGAAGAGTGGAACAAGATCATTTGTCCAATCGAATTTATAAAAAAACGAAACATTCAAGGCGGTCCGAACCCTGATGAAGTAAACAGAATGGCAAAGGAAAGAAGGAATTTTTTATCTCAACTTGAAACTCAGTTAACAGAAGAAAAGAACAGACTGTCATCCGCTAAACGAAAGCTGCAAGAAGCAGTGGAAAAATGGATGGCTGATATTAAATATTGAACCTGCTACTCTCTGGCAGGTTTTACATATTCTGTTCCAAAGACTTCCCATCACAATCCTTTTGTAATATAATTCAGAAAAATAAGCAGCAAGTGGTGATTCTATGCATCATTTATTATTTATCAGCTGTATGATCTTATATTTACTGTCCGTTGCTATCCCAAGCAGTGCATTAAATCTGGTGGTTTCTATTCTTTGTTTATTGATCGTAGCGCTCTCTTTTAACCGGGTGGGGAAGACGGTCCAGGTGATCAGCTCTATCTTTTTAATGGTTGGACTAGCTATGCTTTGGACAAGCGGAGCACAGTGGAAAGATTACATCCTGTCATTCGGACCGATGCTCAATCTTCTGTGTCTATTTATGGTTGTTCCGCTTCTAGCTTATCCGATCCGTCTGGGGAACTATGCTTCTTCTATTCAAGAGATTATCAGTAAAAAGGTAAAAAACCCGAAGCAGCTTTACATGATGACCTCTGGCTTATCTTATTTCTTCAGCAGCTTTATTAATTTAGCAAGTTTGCCCATGACGTATCATGCGATAAAACCTTCTCTTTCGAATTACTCTGTGGCTAATGAATATCGGTTCATGAGCAGGGCCATCACGCATGGTTTTTCAATGCCTCTATTATGGACGCCAGTTACGCCTATCGTAGGGATCGTAATTGAGATGAACGGAGTAAGCTGGGTTTCCATGCTGCCGTATTTGGTCCCGCTTAGCTTGATGGGGATAGGGTTGGATTGGCTGCTCGCAACTCGCCAATATAATAAAAATGTAAAAGCAGGATACGTTACGGATAAAGAAACTGCCGCTGCTGCAGAATTTGTACCGCAGCAAACGAATCGTACAAGCCGGCTGTTTCATATTTTGATTGCACTTATCATCTTTAATGTTATCGTTTCAATCATCGAAGTCAAATCATCGTTTAGCTTTCTTTTTATCGTGACGCTGCTCGTCATTCCAGTAGCTTTATCGTGGAGCATCCTTCTTCGTAAAGGGAGGTTGTTTTTAAAAGGGACAAAAGAACATTTTCAGACGCATGTTGTAAAAATGAGCGGACAGTTTGTGATTTTTTTATCTGCGGGATTCTTCATATCAGCGATGAAATTTTCGAACACCGATCATGTATTCAACACCGGATTGCTGCAGGTAAAAGATTCAATAGGAGTTGAGTCGTTCTTGGTGCTGCTTCCGCTGGTTCCTCTCATTCTAGCATTCATGGGATTGCATCCAGCTGTAGCGATTGCGTTGATGGCTGAAGCGCTGGATCCAAATGCTCTTCAAATTTCCAGCCAGCTGCTGACTTTATCGATGCTTGGAGGAGCAGTGGGAGCGTTCTTAATGGGACCATTTAATGCAACCATCGGCTTGATGGCGACCATTGTGGAAGAAAGCCCGTACAAGATATCGAATTGGAACGCGCCTTTTACGATTTCTTATCTCTTGTTATTAATGAGCTTTATCTTTTTATTACAACTCATCGCATAAGAAAAGCAGTCCCCGCATACTAGGGGACTGCTTTTTGCTTCTTATACTGCTGTAGATTCTCTGAGTACTAGCTTCGTATATTTTGAGTCTGGACCAGAACCAGAAGCGGCTACCATCTCATCGAGTTCTGCCCTCGCATCCTCTACCGTTTCAAAGGATTCAAAGAACTTAACTCTAATTTCATTTACAAACTCTTTTCCTTCATACTTTTCATATAATCGAATTTTAATAGAATCATCTGTTACTTTGGCAATGGTGTAGCTTGCTTTTATTTCTTCAAAAAAGATAAAGTCATAAGTTTCTACCGGCTCAAGTCCTTTGCTTTCGATCGTCGTTTGATACGTATCTTTATTCGTCAAAATAATATACTTTCCCATATCTACACCTCACTATTGTATTTTGTATACCATACACTCCCATTCTACTCAATCCAGAAGAGTAAATCAAACGAATTTTGAATATATTGAATTTTTAGTAAAAAAGACCTTATTCCAGTCATATCAACTCATTTTTTCTAAAATTCCGTTTTACAAACCAAATACGAATGATATAATCAAAACTAAGTTTCTGAAAATTGAAAACATTTTAAACTATAATAACAAGGAAAGAGGTGTACAAAATGCCAACAGTTCGCTTAGTTCAAGATGGGGAAATTATTGAACAAGAGGTAAAGGAAAATAGTAATCTAGTCGTATTAGCCGGAATCAAACAATTTCCGAAACTGCGTTATGGATGCGGAATTGGAAAGTGCACAAAGTGTGTATCGCAGATATCTAAAGGAGCGGAGCAGTTAGATCCACCAAACTGGAAAGAAGAAAAAATGCTCGGTGATAAGCTCGATGAAGGATTCCGTTTAACTTGCCAGCTGACGGTAAAGGATGACCTGGAACTGATTCAGGATAAAAATTTTAACATGAAAGGTATACAATATTCCAAAGTGACCGCTAAATAACCTCTTAATCTAGCTAACAAGAAAGGAGTGAACTAAAGTGAATTCCTATCTCTTGACGGAAATGACCTATCCAGAAGTAGAAGAAGCTTTAAAAACGGTTAAGCTGGCAATCATTCCAGTTGGTGCCCATGAACAGCATGGTCCGCACATGCTTGAGAGCTGTGATGCTGTTCTCGCTGAAAAAATGGCCAACAAGCTTGCTGAAAGGCTTTTTCCTAATGTAATCGTTGCTCCAACAGTCAACATGGGAGTATCCCATCATCATCTCAATTTTGCCGGAACGATTTCTCTTCGGCCATCAACACTCATTTCAATTTTGAAAGACATGATCGAATCTCTTAAACACCATGGAATATCACAATTTTTATTATTAAATGCACATGGCGGAAATCAATCTACGTTAAGTGTAGCAAGTCTGGAACTCTCCAGAGAACTAGATGTAAAGGTTTATTACTCCAAGACAACTGCATCGGCTAAAACAGCCATATCACAATATGTAAAGTCACCATTGTACGGACACAGCTGCGAACGTGAAGTATCAGAAGCGTTGTATCTTGCCCCTCATCTAGTAAAAATCAACCGTCTTGAAAAGGGGGATATCCAGCCAGGAATCTGGAAGGAGCTAAGACCGAACAAAGCGGTTCAAGGTCCGTACCAATATGAAGAAATGACAGCGAATGGATGTATTGGGGACGCTACTCAAGCTAGTGAAGAAATAGGCAAAGAAATTGTAGAAGAAGCACTGAACAATGTAGAAACAACAATCAAAGAAATACTGGAGTTAACAACGATAAGAATCTGATTTTCCTTTTTATTAAAATGAATGGGAAGAAGGTGCTCGTATGGAGTTAACATTTGCTCATTGGTTGTATGCATTTGTCACATTGGCCGTTATTACGACGATGCTGTTTCGTAAAGGCGTCGTGCTGCCGACATTGCTTGGAACGATGCTTGTTGCGTGGGTTTATACAGGATCTATGGTGGGCGGATTAAAAGCTGTCTTCAATGCCAATTTAGTTGCGGCGAAAGAATTATTCAGTATTTTTCTCATTATTACATTCATGGTTGCCCTTTTGAAATCATTAAAGGACCATGTTGCCTATCTGGTGCTCATCGGAATCACGTTTGTTATCTCTCTATTTTTCTGGCCGACTCCTGCAATTCCGTTAATCTGCGCACTGTTAGTACCTGCTGCTATTCGTGCAGGACTTCCTGCGATGGGAGCAGCAATGGCGGTTGCGATGGCAGGGCAAGGGATGGCACTGTCATCAGACTATATCATGCAGGTTGCACCTATGCTGTCTGCTAAAGCAGCAGGTGTCTCGACAGATATAGTCGCAACAAAAGCTTTCGTTTTGTCTTTGTTTACTGGTACTACAGCATTAAGTATCACCTATCTTTTAATTAGAAAAGAGATCAAGAAACCGAATGAAGCAGAAAATCGCAATCTATCGGATTCTGTAAGCGCATACAATATGCAACTTGATCTTGAGACAGCATCGCAAGTATCAGCGGCAACGGAAAAATACATTTCTGATAAAGAACTGAACATGTGGGGGAAAGTGTTTGCCGTATTAGTTCCTTTGTCTATGCTTGGCGTCATGCTTTATATGTTCTCTACCAAACTAGGCGGTACATCCGTTGCACTTGAAGGCGGCGATGGAGCGGCTTTCGTTGGCGGAGTAGCGATCGTGTTGTTAGTTCTAGCAAGCACGGCTTTTGCACGGATGCATGCATTGGACAAGATCAGTGACTATATTACAGAAGGTTTTGTTTTTGCGTTTCGTGCGATGGGGCCAGTAATCCCGATAGCAGGATTCTTTTTCCTAGGATCAGGTGATTTTGCGGCAGGGATCCTTTCCTTAGCAGAAGATGCTGCAAAGCCAGCGTTCTTGTTTGATCTTGTACAAGTAGCACAAAGCACCATTCCGCAAAATGGGTTCCTAACGGCATTCGGCATCTTAATAATTGGTATTATCACAGGTTTAGATGGATCAGGTTTTTCTGGGTTGCCGTTAACAGGAGCATTATCTGGAGCTCTTCATACTGGGACAGGCATTGATCCGACTACATTGGCAGCGATCGGCCAGATGGGTGCGATCTGGACAGGCGGGGGAACCATTATTGCATGGTCATCACTAGTTGCAGTTGCTGGATTTTGCGGGGTTCCGATATTGGAGCTGGCTCGTAAAAACTTTTTCCCTGTACTAACGGGGCTCTTCCTGGCTACATTTTTGGCCATATTAATCTGGTAACTCAAAAATAGTTAGAAAATTCATACAAAAGGGTTGACATTGATAAAAGACACAAGGTAGTATAGGGTTAAAATTGGTATACCAAATACAAAATACCAATTTGGTGTGAAGATAGCATACATACCAAAGGTTACTATTCTAAGGAGGAGATTCACAATGGCAGAGTTGTTATCAAAAGATGAGTTCCGTAAACAATTAGAAGAAGCGATCAAAGGTAATCACAGTCAGAAAGCACCTTTTACAGAAGCATGGGCTACTGGTAAGTTATCTCGTGAACATTTTGCACGGTGGGCTGAAAACCATTACCACTATGTAGGGCCATTTGCGGATTATCTGGCGTACATTTATGCTAGCACTCCTGAAAAATATACAGATGCAAAAGATTTTACACTTCAAAACATGTATGAAGAAGAAATAGCAGCGGATCGCCATACAGATCTATTGATTCGTTTTGCAGAAACGTGCGGTACAACACGTGAAAGAGTAGAAGATCCGCATAATATTGCACCAACAACATTAGGGCTGCAAAGCTGGTGTTACGCCGTTGCGATGAGAGAGAACTTTGTTGTTGCAACAGCTGCTCTTGTAGTCGGCTTAGAGTCTCAAGTACCTGATATCTATCGCAAACAGACACCGATTTTAAGAGAAAAATACGGATTTAACGACGAAGAGATTGAATTTTTCGATCTGCACATCGTATCCGATGAAATCCACGGTGAGCGCGGATACAAGATCGTACTCGATTGTGCTGACACAGTAGAACTTCAGCAGCGCTGCCTGGAAGTGGTAAGAACGGGTGCTAAGATGCGCCGTATGTATATGGACGGACTTTACAACACTTATGTTGCGAAGGACTTGGATCCGGTAAAATCGTAAAATCTTAATCTACTAAAATAGCGTACCTTATTAAAGGCAGTTTCTCGATCATGAGGGAAGCTGCCATCATTTTTATTACGATATAGAAAGGAAGATTTTGCATGTTATCCACACAAGTACGGACATATGAAAACTACATCAATGGCCAGTGGGTTAACACCGGGACTGGTGAAACATTCGCAAGTCTTAATCCAGCTGATAAAGAGCAAGCGGTCGGTTACTTTCAAGCATCAACCGAAGCAGAAGCCACACAGGCTATCGAAGCTGCTGCGAAAGCATTTCCGAACTGGGCGGCGTTATCTCCAGCAAAAAGAGCTTCTCTATTAAATAAAGCTGCTGATATTCTTGAAAGCCGGCTGGATCAAATAGCAGAAGAATTAACACGCGAGGAAGGAAAACCATATAAAGCTAGTTTAGGAGAAGTGAAGCGTTCGGCTGATACACTGCGTTTTTATGCGGTGGAAGGTCAAACGTTTACGGGTGAGACGTTTCCGAGCGATGATCCTAAAATGAGAGTGTATACCGAACGAGAGCCGCTTGGTGTAATATCCGTTATTACGCCGTGGAACTTTCCGTTATCCATTCCGGCTAGAAAAATTGCACCGGCATTAATTACAGGCAACACGGTCGTTTTCAAGCCGTCATCAGATACACCACTCGTGGCGTATCGTCTGGTAGAAGCTCTGCATGAAGCGGGTCTACCGCCAGGCGTACTGAACTTTGTTACGGGTTCTTCTACTAAAATCGGAAAGGTGCTGGTTAACCACCCGGCGATCAGGGCTGTCACGTTTACCGGATCAACGCATGCTGGTGAAGACATTCACCGGACAGTCTCTCTGACAACGAGAACGCAGATGGAGCTTGGCGGAAAGAATCCGCTTATCGTCATGGAAGATGCGGATCTCGACGAAGCCGTAAAGCTCACGATTAATGGAGGATTTTCGCTCACTGGGCAGGCTTGTACAGGTACGAGCCGGGTGATCGTCATGAAATCGGTGAAAGAAGCGTTTGTAGAAAAACTCGTTCAAAAAACAAAAGAGCTTACTATTGGTAATGGGTTTAATAAGGATGCCTTTTTAGGACCGCTGGCTAACGAAAAACAGTTAAAAAATGTACTGAACTATATCCAGATCGGAGTCGAGGAGGGAGCGACTCTTGAATACGGAGGGGAGCATCTCACTTCTTCTGATTTTGAAAAAGGCTACTACGTAAGTCCAGCCGTTTTTTCCAACGTGACATCAGACATGAGAATCGCTCAAGAAGAGATTTTTGGACCGGTTGTTGCGGTCATCGAGGCTGATTCGTATGAGGAATCCATTTCGATTGCCAATTCTGTAGAATATGGTCTTTCTGCTTCCATCGTGACTCAAAATATCGCACGTGCGGAAGGCTTCATAAAAGATATTCAGGCTGGAACGGTTAAAGTGAACCGGACAACAACCGGCAACTTGATGAATGCTCCGTTTGGGGGATTGAAAAAATCCAGTACATCCACGTTCCGAGAGTCAGGCAGAGTGGGGCTGGAATTTTTCACACAAACAAAAACGGTTTATGTAGGCTATTAATCTAGCAATGAGGTTAAGGGGGAGATAGCAGTGAGAACGGCCATTAAATTAGAATTAGAAGAAGCAAAAATCATGATTGAAGCTGCCAAGCAAAAAGCGGAAGAGATCAACGTACTGGAAACGATTGCGATCGTTGATGATGGAGGATATGTGATTGCGTTAGAAAGAATGAACGGAGCGCGCATCACGGGACCAGAAATCGCGATCGCCAAGGCGTTTACTGCTGCAGGGCATAAAAGATCCACGCACCTGTTTAATCATTATCCTAATGGACCCGCACTACCAGGAAATGAAGCGTTTGGTATACAGCATATGCTCGGGGGGAAGTTTGCTGTATTCGTAGGAGGGTTTCCGATCGTAGTCAATGGAGAAGTGGTTGGAGGAGTCGGCATCTCCGGCGGGAACGGCGAGCAGGATACAGCTGTTGGAACTGCGGCATTGCAAGCATTACATGATCTTTTATTGGAAACAGGACATCCTGTATTGGTTGAAGCGGATATAAAGGTATAAAAGGACGCGGGATATTTTCTAGTAACATAGAGAATATCCCTCCGTTTATTCTGTCTCCTATTTAACATCAAGAAAGAAGGTGTTTTTTTGCGCACATATTGGGATTTATGTGTAGGTTTTGCCAGAACAGGTGTAACAGGATATGGTGGAGGACCTTCCACGATTCCGCTCATTGAATATGAAGCAGTAAAAAAATATAAGTGGATGACAGAAGAAGAATTCGGGGAATCGCTGGCACTTGCAAACACACTTCCCGGACCGATTGCTACAAAGATGGCGGCCTATGTAGGCTATAAAATAAAAGGACCGCTTGGTGCTTTTGTTGCCATCATGGCTCATATCGTCCCGTCGCTTATTGGAATGCTTGGGTTGTTAGGTGTTTTGTATACCTTTAAATCATCTGCAGTTGTAAAAGGAATGATTAACGGTGTAGCACCAGTTGTCGGAGTGATGCTTGCGGTCATGGCTTATCAATTCTTTCAAAAAGGCCGTCAGGGGCTCGGCAGCAAATGGATGATCGGCATGTCGCTATTCTCCCTTTGTGTGATTGAATTTCTAAATCTGCATCCGGGATTTGTGATCATTCTCTTTTTAACGAGTGCCTTTGTTTGGAGTACGTATAAAGAGAGCGGCAAGACTTTATTCACACGAAAGCAAGTCATGAGAAGCAGGGAGGAAGAGCTATGATATACTGGGACATCTTCTGGGCATTTTTTATTTCGAACCTGCTCGGGTATGGAGGAGGACCATCAACCATTCCTCTTATTCAAAATGAAGTGGTTAATCAGTATAAGTGGCTCACACTAAAAGAGTTCGGAGATTTATTGGCGATGGCAAACGTACTCCCAGGTCCGATCGCTACCAAAATGGGAGGGTATATCGGCTATGAGATCGGCGGAGTACCCGGTCTATTTATTGCACTGATCGCAACCATTGCTCCATCCGCAATCGCTGTTATTATCTTGTTCGCATTCGTTAACCGATTTAAAAAAGCACCACAGGTGAAGTGGATGACAAAATCGGTTCAGCCGGTCATTGCGATTCTTTTAGGCGTACTGGCTTTTCAGTTCTTTTTAACAGCATTTGATGAAATTGGGGTTCTCCACTTATTGGTACTAGGTTTAGGAAGCCTGCTGCTCCTTGAAAAAATAAAGGTTCACCCAGCACTCGTTATTGTCGCTTCATTATTTTATGGAGGTATATTTTTACATTAACAAGTGACATCAATTGCTCTTATAAAAAATTAAAGCTATAATTTGTATACCAAACAGCAAACGACAGGTGGAGTGTTTTATTATGCAAAATAAGTGGGCACAAGAAGATTTATTGTCCATCCGAGAACGCGCATACAGATATTTAAAAGATATGATCCTTGACGGAGAGTACAAAGCAGGTGACCGGCTAGTAGAACGAGAGCTTGCCGAAAAACTCAGCATCAGTCGTACTCCTATTCGTGAAGCTCTTTTTAGATTAGAATCACAAGGTTTTGTTAAAACGGTGCCGCGCAAAGGTGTCGTCGTTGAACGTATATCTGAAGAAGAGGTTATTGAGGTTTTCACTATTCTATCTTCGCTTGAGGTATTAGCGTCAAAGCTAGCTGCACAGAAAATGGATGAGCGTACACAAGCTGAATTTGACGGTATGATAGAAAAACTTCAAAACTTGGAAGGCAAAACAGAAGAAGAAATCTCACAGCTGCACTTGGAGACGAACAAGATCATTCATACAGCTGCCAAAAGTCCAAAGCTGCATGAGATCCTTTCCGGTTTAACGGATTATATTCGAATCTTCGCTAATTCAAGCTACGAAACACCGGGCCGAAAAGAAGAATCGATGAAAGAGCATCTGGAGATCATGAAAGCTGTCCGCAACAAGGAAGTTGAGATGGGTGAATACTTAACGAAAATTCATATTGAAAACTCCAAAAAAGCTTACATCGGTTTCTTAAATCGATTAAAAGAAAAAGAGCAGAGATAACAGAACGATTCTGTTTTCTCAGCTCTTTTTTACGTTTAGGGTAGTTATGCAGGAGGCTTGGTGTGACACTGGTGCATAGATAGGCATTTTTAGTGCATAGAACATCTAGTTCAGCGCATAGAAAGCAGTTTGGTGCATAGAGAGATTACTTCGGTGCATAGACTAATTCGTTCCGCGCATAGATCTGTAAAATCGGTACATAGAGTTTTCATTTTGGTGCATAGAGCTGGCGTATACCTGCTTTTACTCTCTTATACCCCGATCACAACAGGTGCACTCAAATTTTTTAAGGCTTTAACAATACTCATTGACACAATATAACTTGATTTTGGGTTATCCAGCAGCGGTGTGTTTTGTACTTTTACGGAAACCTCACCAAAGTGTCCCTTAGCGGTAACCTCATGTGAGTTCTTTTCAATGGTAGGATCAACAAAAACCTGAACTTTGGTTTGGTCGAATCCCATTCCTGCCAGACTTAATGCTGCTGAAACATTCACGCTTTCTGGAAAGAGTTTTGCTGATTCCCGGGCATAACCATCAAAAACACAAAACGGCTCTTTTATCGTCTTTAAATCTACTTTTTCTTCAACAAAGGTGCCATACCACGCACGAGGGGGCTTTCGGCTTACTAGCTTCACTTCTTCAAGTGTGTGGTTTGAAGCCGCATTTATCCGATCAAGTCCGGCAATCGCAGCTGAAGGTATAATAAGCTGTTTTTTTGAAGCGACAGCTGCCTCTTTTAATGAAGAGAACAGTTCGTCATCTGTTAATGCACCAACCGATACGATGACAAGATGAGCACCCTTGGCTAACGCCATTACTCCATACTGTTGGACTGACTGATGTCCAGCTGCTTCTACAACTACATCTAAACCCAAAGAGAAAAATGTATCCTCTTCATTAGTGATTACACACCGTTCGTTTGGAGGAATAGATATTTTTTCAGGTGATCGAACGAGAATCCCCGTAATTTTTGCATTCAGTCCATGTTCTCTATCAAAATAAGTTGCTAAATCCTTTCCTATCGCCCCGTATCCGATCAATCCAACTTTAAGCATGAAGCACCTCCAAAAGAGTAATTGTATATTGTATACCTAAATTATAGAGCAAGGAGTATGCAAGTCAATGACTCTAGGTGTAATTATCTGAAAATTTAATATTGTCATACTATTGTTGATATGGTATATTGTATACCAAGAATAGAAAAGAAAACAGGAGGTCAAATCAATGCCCACTATTCATTACTTAACGAGTGATAAAAAGATTGAGGTACCTGAAAACTCCAATATTTTAAGAATGTCTTTAAGGTATGATGGTGAACTTCCGAACCGGTGCGGAGGAGGAAACTGTGGGACATGTGTTTGTAAAATTGAAAAAGGACTGGAACATACAGATAAGATTAAACCTGTTGAGAAAAAAAAAGTAGGTGAAGAGCTTCTTGGCCAAGGGTATCGACTGGGGTGCCAGACGTTTGTGAATGGTGATGTTGAACTTAGCTGGGATAAAGAAATTACAAAAATGGTTCAGCGAAGAAAAGTCGTACACCCTAAAACGCCTATAACTACAACTTAAATGTAAGGGAGGATCCTGCTAATGCTGGTATGCCAGAATCATGTCAGAAAAGCCTTACAGATTTTAGTACTTCCTCATATTAAAGAAGTGTCGCAAAAAGCGCCATGCTGCTTTTGCCAAAAAGATGCACGATTAAATGTTTATTATTCTCATCAATCCATTGGTTATGAAATTAAAAAGATTCATAGGAAACCCGCCTCTTAAAGGAGACGGGTTTCTTTAATGTTTATTTATTTCTTAGTATTTAATAATGTTTTTTAAAATGTTCATTTTACGGTCAACAAGTTTTTGCACTTTTTTTGAGCCGAATAAATATTTGAACATATCGTTTCCCCCTGTACCTGTTAATAGTAGCTTTTTAATTGATAATCACTATCAACTTAATCATATTGTATACCAAATAGGTGCAAATGTCTATATTTTCGATTAATTTTAAGTTATATATATGATTTGGTATACCATATAACTGATTCGTGAAAATTTTCTGTTAATATTCTCAATTAGTGTAATGCGGAACTTTTAGATTATAGTTTAAATAAATATCCATAATTGCCGATATATGTAATAAACGGGACTTTGAAGGAGGAAAACATGGATAACACAGTGGTGAAACGGTTAGTGATGACTTCTGCGTTTGCTGGTGCTTTTTTTGCTGTTCCTCTCGTTGGTGAAGCTGCTTTAGGCGATGTGACCTTAAAGCAAGGAATCAATCATAATGACGTGAAACAACTCCAATCCCTTTTAAAAGAGAAAGGATTTTTTAAAGAGCAGCAAACGACTACCTATTTTGGACCGGTAACCAAAAAGGCAGTCATGGATTTTCAGAAAGCGAATGGTCTTGTGGTTGATGGGATCGTTGGAAAACAAACTTACAAAAAGCTTTTAGAGAATTCTTTTCAAGAGGGACCGCCCAAAAAGCAGCCGGTTCAAACTGTTGTACCACCTTCTTCAAAAGAATTAAAGCTTCATTCTACAGGACAAGCTGTAATGAAGCTTCAGCAAGATCTGAAGTTTCTCGGCTTTTTTACATATTATAAAACAACTGATTATTATGGAACGATAACAACGGAAGCGGTTCGGAAATTCCAGAACAGCCAAAAGCTAAAAGCGACAGGGGTTGCAGATGCAACGACATTAGACCGGATTTCGAAGGCAGTTGCCGCAAAGAAAAATCCAGTGCAGCAACCTGCAGCACAACCAAAACCTGCTGCGCCTAAACCGGCAACACCACCAGCACCAACTAAACCAGCTCCACATCCTCCACAAAACAAGGTGAAAGAATTAAAATTCGGCATGACAGCTCCGGAAGTAAAGCAGCTGCAAACACGCCTGAAAAATTTGGGATTCTTTACATACCCGATGATCACGGACTATTTTGGAGCGGTAACAGAGGAAAGTGTAGAGAAGTTCCAGAAAGCTTATGGGTTACCTGTAACGGGGATCGTAACGAAAACAGTTTTAGATAAAATGACAGAAGTAGAAAAACAAAAAGGTGAAACGCCTAAAACTTCTGATCAGATTACGATCAATATTATTGCGAATGCGGCTGAGCTTATGGGCACACCATATGTATGGGCAGGCACGACTCCGCAAGGCTTTGATTGCAGCGGCTTCCTTCAATATATTTTTGGGAAAGAAGGTGTGTCGCTTCCACGAACGGTTGCTCAAATGTGGAATGCTACAACATCAGTTAAGGAACCTGCAGTTGGTGATCTCGTATTCTTTGAAACATACACAACAGGTCCATCGCATGCAGGTGTCTATATCGGAAACAACCAGTTTGTGCATGCAGGATCCAGCACAGGTGTAACGATAAGCAATTTGAATTATGCGTATTGGCAGGATCGTTATCTCGGTTCGAAGCGCGTAAATTATTAATCTATGTTATCCTTATAATCACTTTATGAGTCAGTTTTTGCTCATAAGGTGATTTTTTTATCATGGAACTATCATACATTTATTACCATGCCTTTTGTTATACTTGAACAAATGTTTAAAGAAAGGAGATCTGTTTTGAAAAATCTTTACAAAATCATGTTATTAGCAAGCTTTTGTTTCATCCTTTTAACGGGGTGCTCAGAGCCTCCAAAACCTGAGGATACATTAAAGAAATACACAGCTTTATGGCAAAAAAACGATTTTGAGAATATGTATGAAATGCTAGATTCAGAGTCTAAGAAAAAAATCTCAAAAGAAGACTTCGTAAAACGCTACAGTGATATATATGGCGGCATAGAAGCTGAAAATCTAGAGGTGGAATTGAAGCCTTCCAAAGACAAAAAAGAGGGAGAAAGCGAGAAAGCGAGTCTTTCTTATTCGGTTAAGATGGATACACTCGCTGGACCGATTGAATATACGCATCAAATGAAGATGAATCTAGAGGAAACGAAGGATTCTGAAGCTTGGAAAATGCAATGGAACACGTCGCACATCTTTCCTGAAATGGAGGAAGGTGACCGGATTTCAGCGTCAAGCATTTCTCCTAAAAGAGGTGAGATTTTAGATCGAGAAGGAAATCCTTTAGCATTTAACGGAACAGCGTATGAAGTTACGATTGTTCCGCAAGAATTGCCGAAAGACGAGAGCAAAACGATTGAACCTTTAGCAAAAATTTTAGGAATGACACCGGAAGAAATACAGGAAAAAATAGATCAGCCTTGGGTGAAGCCAGACTACGGCGTGCCAATAAAGAAAATGGAGACGGATAATCCGAAGATACATGATGCGGTCAAATTAGAGGGTGTGAAATCTCCGAAAAGTGAAACGCGTATTTATCCGCTGAAGGAAGCGGCTGCGCATCTTACCGGCTATATCGGTCCAGTTAGCGCGGATGATCTGAAAAGGTTAAAAGGAAAGGGATACACCACGCAAGACTGGGTCGGAAAAGCAGGTCTTGAACAGGTGTACGAGGAACAGCTGCGTGGAAAATCAGGCGGCATTATCAAAATTTTAACAAGTGATAAGGAAGAAAAAGCAGTCTTGGCGGAAAAAGAAGTCGTAAATGGAGAGGACGTTAAAACGACAATCAAAGCCCAAGTTCAGCAGTCCATCTATTCACAGCTCAAAGGAGATGTGGGTACATCATCCGCTATCCATCCAAAAACCGGTGAAGTGCTCGCACTCGTGAACAGTCCGTCTTACAATCCGAACGAGTATACGCTTGGGATTTCAGGAGAAACAAGGAAAAAGTGGGCGAATGATCCCAAGAACCCTAAAATGAACCGCTTTAAATACACATACGCACCAGGTTCCACACTTAAACCGGTAACGGCGGCAATCGGTCTGGAGAACGGAACTCTGGATCCGAATGATGTTATGAAAGTGAATGGGAAAACGTGGAAGAAGGGTGAGTCGTGGGGGAACTACCACGTAACCCGAGTAAGTGCAGTGCCTAGTGTTAACCTTGAAAAAGCGTTAATATACTCTGATAATATTTACTTTGCGCAAGAGGCTCTAGATTTAGGGCAGGAACAATTTGTGAGTGGATTAAAGAAATTTGGATTTGGAGAAGAGGTTCCAGTCTCGTTCCCATTTGAAAAATCTACAATGGGAGAGGAAGGAATGACTGAGGTCCAGCTAGCTGACAGCGGGTACGGCCAGGGGAAAATTCAAATGAGTGCACTTCACGTGGGACTTTCCTATACGCCGTTTTTAAATAACGGAAACTTGTTAGCGCCAAAACTGGATCAATCCAAAACTGATCCAGCCATCTGGAAAGAAAATGTGATCTCGCCTGAAACCGTAAAAATCATTCGTGAAGACCTGACGAAAGTTGTTACGAGCTCAAACGGAACGGCACATGAGGCATATATGCCAAAACTGCCTCTTGCCGGAAAGACCGGGACAGCTGAACTCAAGAAAAGTAAAGAAGATAAAAACGGAATGGAACTTGGCTGGTTTGTTGCATACAACACAGAGGATCCGTCACTTCTTGTTACCATGATGATTGAAGATGTAAAAGGAAGAGGCGGCAGTCATTACCTTGTACCAAAAGTGAAAAAAGTGTTTGAAGAGAACTTTAGTCAATAAAAAAAGGGGCTGACCTAAAAGGGAGTGTAATGTGACCTTTTGGTGTCAGCCTTTTTTTATTTTATGGAAGTCTATGCATCAAATCTATCATCCTATGCACTGAAAAAAGGGGTCTAAGCACTGGATTTGCCTTTCTATGCTCCATAAAAAAGCTGCTATGCGTATTTCCAATTTCTATGCGCTGATAGTGACGCTCTATGCACCAAAATAGCTAGTCTATGCACCATTCACATATTATCGGACAGTTCCATAAGAACCAAACATTTGGCGACGAACTAAACGGCAATCGAGGCACCTAAAACAACCTCTCTCCACCTAAATGATCACATCACCCCATCTTTATACCTACAGTTAATCACGATTACCATTCTTTATTACCATATTTCTAAATTTTCAGAAAAGTATGTTGATAGGTGTCAAATCCTCTTGTATGATTGTTGTGAACCAGATATAACCCAGAGTGAATTAAACCTGCTTCCGTGTTCAAATATTCCATTTTAGGAGGTTTGAAAAATGAAGCGTTTTGTTTTTTTGCTCGTCCTTACCATGCTTGTTCCATTAATAAGTCCGATCACAACTCATGCAGCTGGGGTAGTTGAAAAGCTTGGGACACCCCATTACTCAATAGGAATTTTAAGCACTACATATGGAACAGGACCAAATGGTGAGGAAGCTATTTTTGCAGTTTCTAACGGAAACCCTGCGATGCTGAACGTTATTGATGCAAAAACGGGGACAAAGATTTCTGTTCACCCGCTAGAAGGAGCTTCTCAAGCTTGGGGGGCAGTTACGGACCCTTTTGGTAGCGTTTACATTGCAGGAGGAGCAAATCTATATCTATATCACCCAGATGTAGACCAAGTTGAAAACTTAGGGAAAGCACTCTCGACTGAATCCACGTTATGGCACATCAAATCTGATGAAGAAGGCCGAATATACGGTGGGACTTTCCCGAACGGTAAAATTTTTATGTATGACCCCGCAACAAAAGAATTTACTGATTATGGACCAATGGTAGAAGGTGAGCAGTATTCCAGAAGTCTAGATCTTTATAAAGGAAAAGTGTATGTCGGTATGGGTGCACATGCCCATCTCATTAAATTCGATCCTGCCACGAATGAAAAAGAAGAAATTCCACTCCCAGAATCTTACCAAAATGAAAAGTTCGTATACGATTTAGACATTATAAAACATTACATGTTTGCCAGGCTAACCGATTCTAGCACTCTCCTTGTTTATGACTTGAGAAAGAAAGAATGGATTGATGAAATCCCTGGCGTTAAAGGAGTAAAAGTATCTCCAGCGGGTCCGAAAAACCTTGTTTACTTTAACAAACAGAACGAAGTGTATTCCTATGATTTGAAGACTCAAGAATTGACCCCAACTGGTTTTAAGGATACTTGGTCCAATAAAGGTTTTGGGTGGATTCACCTAGATGAACCTGGGTTCCGGGGGCCCAGCCTGACAAGCATGCTTTTTAACGGGACGTATTGGGTCTACAACCCTAAATCCGGTCAGTCAAAAATGATGCAAGCCCAAATGGAAGGTCAGCCGATCAGCATTCAATCCATCGGTGCTGGTCCTGACGGAAATATCTATACAAGCGGATATCTTTCAGGAGGATTTGCGAAATATTCAGTTACCGATAATAAGATCACGAGTTTTTCAGGTTTTGGACAAGCAGAAAATATGATATCTACGGATAAATACCTTTACCTTGGTGTTTATACTGGCGGCGTAATATATCGCTATGATCCTGACTTGCCCTATGATCATGACGCTTCAAAAGTGGATGAAGCCACGAATCCTAAAAAGTTATTCTCATTGAAAGAATATGATCAAGATCGTCCGTTTGGTATGGCAGAAGGTGATGGGAAGGTGTTTTTTGGAACAGTCCCTACCTATGGAAAACTAGGTGGTGCACTAACTGTTATGGATGAAGCAACAAGTTCATATGAAGTCTACCGAAATGTCGTGGAAAACCAAAGTGTGATCTCGTTGCATTATAAAAATGGATTGGTGTATGGCGGTACAAGTGTATCAGGAGGCTTGGGCATCACACCGACAGAAACAGAAGCGAAATTATTTATCTTTGATCCTGCCAAAAAAGAAAAAATCTATGAAACGATTCCGTTGCCAGGCGAAAAAGGAATAGGAGCACTTGCGTTTGATGATGCAGGAAACCTGTGGGGAATGAGTCCGGGTAAGATCTTTAAGTTTGATCCACTAACAAGAGAAGTTGTCCAGACAAAAGAGCTGTTCCCGTTCAGCTGGAGCGGTGTAGGCCATTACTGGAGAGGTGCTTTTCTTCAATTAGATACAGATGGGAATTTTTACGGAAGTACACTTGGAAAACTGTTTAAATTCAACCCGACAACCTGGGAAGTTGAGATTCTTAACAACGATGCTGCCTTGTTTGCAAAAGACAGAAATGGCAATCTCTATTTTAGCCGCGGCACAGATTTGTATCGGTATGTGCGTTAAAACTAAAAACATGGGAGGAAAAAATGAAAATAACTAAAATTGCTAGTTTGCTAATGTGTCTCTTTCTTTTCATTTCTGCTTTTTCATTCAACTACAACTCTCCGGTTGATGCAGAAGAAACCGTACTTCCAGAGTTTTCACCTTCAAAAGATCTGACTGCACCATTGAGCGGCCAACCTACAATCTATGACGGTGCTGCAGGGAAAGAAGATGGACATGATGTTTTGTATACAACTTCAAAAAGCGTACCTGCCATGTTTAATGTCATCGACCTCGATGAAAATAAGTTGGTACGAAGCCTGCCGTTAGAAGGAGCTGCTGATTCTTGGCATCATGAAGTTGCTCCAAATGGAACGGTTTATATTGCAGCAGGCTCTCATCTGTGGGGGTATTCACCCGAAACAAAAGCCGTAACGCCTCTTGTCAGAATTCCTGAATCTTCTCAATGGGCATTAGCTGTAGATGAAGATAGCAATGCTTACGTTGGAACATTCCCTGGCGGAAAGGTTTTTCAATACAACTATGAAACGCAGGAATTAAGAGATTACGGAAAAATGATAGGCGAGATCAGCCAAGAGTATGTAAGATCGATGGACTATCACAACGGCTTCGTTTATGCCGGTACAGCGCATAGAAAAATCATGAAGCTAAATGTTGAGACTGGTGAAAAGGAAGATATCTCAGCGGGTATTCCTGAAACTGAATCAGGATTTGTTTACGATATAAATGTGGTGGATGATCGTTATATTTTTGCAAGGTATTCAGAGACTAAAAATATGTATGTTTACGACATTGCCGAACAGCGATGGCTGGACGTTGTGATGTCGAATGTGTCAGGTCTCCATGTCACAGATTCACTTGATCATAAAGTCTATTTTGTTGCGGATGGAACCTTAAAATATATAGACCTATCAACAAAAGAAATAGGAACGACTCCAATGGCATACTCTAGCGGCCTTCGAGGAGCAGATTGGGTTGAGATAGAAGGAGACAGTCAGCTTCCAGGGAAGAGTCTTGCAACGATAACTTTTAATGGTACTGTGACGTTTTTTAATATTGAAACTCAAAAAGTTGTTCAATACAAAGACGTTGTACCGGCAACTGCGAATGTTATTAATAAGATTTTCAGCTACTCAGAAGATAAGATGTATATTAGCGGAATGACTGGGGCTACAGGAGCAGTTTTTAATCCAAAAACGGGTGAGAACAAAATCATCAGTTTAGGACAAGCAGATGTCATTCATTCACTGAACAACAAAGTGTATTTTGGTGTGTATCCCGAAGGCAGTGTTCAGATGATTGCTCCTGAAACAGACCCTTATGGAAAACCTGAAAAACTGTTTGTTATCGAAAATGAACAAGACAGACTTCATGTTATGGATAGCGGTGATGGAAAATTATACACCGGCAGTATGGCGACTTATGGAAAACTTGGCGGAGCCTTAACGGTTTCTGATGGCAGGCATTACGAAGTGTTTCGTAATGTTGTTCAAAATCAAAGCATAAGTGGTCTTGTCTATAAAGACGGCAAAGTGTTTGGTTCGACGACCATTCGCGGCGGTCTAGGAAGCTCACCTACCGAAGAACAAGGCAAGCTGTTTATTTGGGATCCTGAAACGAAACAAAAAATTAAAGAATCTAATTTGGTGATTGCCGGTCTTGAAAAACCGGAGCTTATCGGTGAATTGATCGAAGGGAAAAATGACGGCTACATCTGGGGAACGTCACAAGGGTATATCTTTGCACTCGATCCTGAAACGTTAGATGTGGTTAAAAGCAGAAATATCATACCATCCCAAGAAGGCTGGTCAGCATCGCATCTTCAATGGTCTGAGAATGGATTGCTTTATGCTAATATTGCAGGCAAATTGTTTGTTATTGATCCTGAGACGTTAGCATCTAAGTTTGTCGTGAATACGGTATCTTTTGCAATTGGTGAAGATGGAGATATTTATTACTCCAGATTGGATAACCGGACGATTTTATCCAAAATAGAAGTCGTTGATCCGGGAGAGTACGATTGGGAAGAAATTCCGGTAGAAAACAGCAGTTTTGAAGAAGACCTGTCCGGCTGGACGAACATGTTTGGAACAGGTGACGCTTATAAATACGAGATTTCATCTGAAAAAGCTTTTTCTGGCAGCAAGAGTTTAAAAATAATGGATCAGCTCCGTAACCAATCTGTTGCTGTATATAGTGATCCGATCCCGGTTCAGCCCGGAAAGGAATATAAAGGTGAAGTGATGATGTTCATAGAAAGCGGAACGCCAAGTTTACTCGTTCGCATGTATGATTCTAGTGGAAAACAAGTAAAAGAAGAAGCAATTCAAGTTAAAAGCGGTTTTGGAAGCTGGCAAAAAGTTGAACAACGGATTACAGCTCCAGAAGGCGTGGTTTTTGCAAGAGTGTTTGCGTTAAGCACTTCATATGCCTTAACAGATGCTTACTTTGATGATTTTGGTTTTTATGAAAGAGTAAAGACATCAGAAATTCTAAGGGAAATTAATTTAACAGTTGATACCAACACATTAACAAGAGGAGATACCACTTCCTACCATGTTTCTGGAACACTTGGCAATGAAGATAAGATTCAGTTTGAAGATGCGGTAATTACATCTTCTAATAAAGAGGTTGTAAAGGCTGAAGACGGAAAGCTGGTTGCTCAAAATCCTGGGACTGCAACAATTACTGCCCAAGTGTCATGGAATGGAAAAACCTTTACCTCTAATGAAGTTGAAATTCATGTTGCTGTAACCACGGACTCACTAGAAGGTTATATTACTCAGTTGCATACAGAACAAATCATCCCGCACAATCTTTATAAAAAATTAACGAACCATATTCGACAAGTAAAGCATCCTCAAGAGAATGGAAACCTTGAGGAGTATTTTCATCATCTTGAAGTAATGAAGCAACATGTTGATAAGTGGGAAACCGATCAAACCACGGTGAAAGAAACGCTGCTTACTGATCTTTCTAAACTTATAGAAGAGTAGTTTTGAATTAGATTATATCTGGTATATGACCATTAAAGATGCTAGCAAACTGCTGAAATAAAGAAGACTAAATAAAGTTTTCAGAAAATAAAAATAATATTGACAATTATTAGCATGTTTGATTATGATTAACTCATATACCAGATATGAACCAGGAGTGGATAGAGAAGTCAAACAACCTAAAAGGGGGAATTGGCAAATGGGATGGAAGAAGTTTGGGATGATGTTTTTGGCGCTGATCCTGATTTTCACGATGGCTGCTTGTTCGGATGAAAGCGAGTCGGCGAGCGGAAAGAAGGTGGATAAAAACACTTCCGCGACCTTAACGGTATGGATTCATCCTTATGTGAATCAAGAACTGAAGGATAAACAAAATGAGGTTTTTGACAACATGGCGGCATCATTCAAAAAAAAATACCCGAATGTAAAAGTAAAATTTGAAGAGATTCCATGGGCAAACCGTGAACAAAAAATACTTACAGCTTTAGCGGCTAATCAAGGTCCTGATGTTTTCTATCTAATTCCAGATATTATGGCACAGTTTGCCGATCAAGGAGTACTAACGCCAATCACGGATCTTTTAGGTGATGACTGGGATAAAGAAGATTTTGAACAGAGTTCAATCGATGCAGTAACATACAAGGACGAAATATATGGATTGCCACTCTTACGTGAAGTGCAAACCTATATGTATAACACCAAAATTCTTGAAGAGATCGGTGCGGATCCGAACGACCTTCCTGAAACGTGGGAAGAATTTGATCAATTAGCTCAAAAAGCAAAAGATAAAGGATACTTTGCCCGCTCATTTGAAGGTGCAAATACAGCGAACGCTACGTTATATCCGTTAGTGTGGCAATCCGGCGGAGAAGTGATCTCGAAGGACGGAAAAGTAAAAATTAACAACAAAGACGGTGTTGAGGCATTTGAGAGAATTAACAAGTGGTATAAAGAGGGCTTCATTCCAAAGGATTCGATCAATACACTAGAACACTTCACTCCTTTTGTTGAAGGGAAAATTTTAGCGGTTTGGGGTTCTGGCGGAACGATTGCAGCTTTAAGAGAAAAAGGATTTAACGATTATGTGATTGGACCTCCTTTAAAACAAGAAAAGATGGCAACTTTCGGTACAACGGGAATGTTTGTTGTTCCAACAACTTCTAAAAACAAAGAACTTGCGGCACAGCTTGTTAAAGAGATGACAAATAAAGAAAGTTCTGAAGCGTTTAACGAATTGGCTAAATTTATCCCTGCTAGAAAATCAGCTACTTCTATCTATGACGGTGATAAAGATATGGCGAAGATGACGGAGTATGTTCAATACGCCAACCCTGGCGTTATTCATCCGGTAGCCCGTGTCGTCATGCCAAAGATTCAAGCTGAACTTCAAGCAATGATGGAAGGGACAAAGAGCCCTAAAGAAGCTGCTGATGCTGTCGCTAAAGCGATAGAAGAAGAAATGGGAAAATAAAGTGAGGGGAGGAGTCAATCCTCCTTTTCTTTTATTCAGGTAAATCTGAAGCAAGGAGTTGTTTGAGTGAAGGAGTCAAAGTTAGCCTACGATACAGATGTCGGAATGCCTCTTCAGAATCACTCAAAAACTAGTTTTTCTAAAAAAGTGATTCTGAATTTCAAAAAACATGCCATCGTTTATATCTTTTTGGTACCGATCCTTATCCACTTTGCTATTTTTCATTTGTATCCGATTCTTTTCAGTCTATATATCACCTTTATGAAGTGGCCGATTATTGGGGAGGCCGAGTTCATAGGTCTTGATAACTGGATTGCTTTTTTATCGGATGAACTTGCGTGGAAAGCGATATGGAATACGATTTTATTTTCTCTCTATTATATTGTTCCTACCATGGCGCTTGGCCTGGGGCTGGCACTACTCATCAATCAAGGGAAAAAAGGGAGTGCCATCTTTAAAGGGATCTTCTTTTTACCAGTTGTAACGTCATTTGTAGTGATTTCAGGAATTTGGTCATGGCTGTTTAAAGGAACTGAATCCGGTCTCGTAAACGTACTTTTGCATAACTTCGGAATCGATACTCAGCTATTTTTATCGAGTTCAGCGCAGGCTCTAATCGTTTTAGCGGGACTTAGTATTTTCAAAGTTTGCGGGAGTACAATGATCTATTATTATGCGGGGTTGCAGTCAATACCCGAAGAATACTATGAAGCTGCCAGGATTGATGGGGCAAATCGCTGGAAACTATTTTGGAAGATTACGTTTCCGCTGCTTCTTCCTATTCATTTTTATGTCGCGATCATCACATCGATCGGTTCGTTTCAGATCTTTGATTCAGCATTTTTGCTAACGAGCGGTGGACCGAATTATTCAACGACTACGATCGTTTATTATTTGTACCATCAAGGCTTCACCTCGCTTCGTCTTGGTTATGCGAGTGTGCTGGCGTATGTACTGTTCTTCATTATCTTTGGTCTTTCGTTAATTCAAAAACGCTATTTTGGAAAAGAAGTAGATTACAAGTAAAGGAGGGAGAGTATGCAAAAAAGTGCTCGTTGGACATATGTTCCCTTAGTAGGAATTGCGCTATGCTTTGTCATTCCGTTCCTCATCATGGCATTTGGTTCAATCTTAAAAATGAGGATACCAACCAGCAATCCGTTCTTGTGGTTTTCTGAAGAAATTACGATAGAAAACTTCACTTATATTTTGAAAAATGCGGAGTTTATTAGATGGATCATTAATTCAACGATAATTACAGTTATTCCGGTATTTGCCCAGATGTTTTTTGCTGCTGTATTAGGCTATATCTTTGCTAAAAAAGAGTTTCCTTTTAAAAATATAATCTTTTGGACGATGATGGCTGTTATTATGCTGCCGAGTCAGCTGTTGATCATTCCACGTTATATCATGTTTAGTGAATTCGGCTGGATCAACACATATTTACCGTTAATCGTTCCTGAAATATGGGGAATACTCGGTGTGTTTTTTGTTAGGCAATATATGCAGACTCTTCCAAAGGATTTGGAAGAAGCGGCTAGAATTGATGGAGCAGGGGACTTTACGATCTTTTTTAAGATCATGCTGCCGCTTTCGAAGCCTGTTATTGCGACAGTCGGTACGTTTGCTTTTATCTCCAACTGGAACGATCTCTTAACACCTCTGATTTTTACGACAAGTCAAGATATGTATCCTGTTACGGTAGGGTTAGCGTCCTTGCTGACGAAAGAAGGAAACTTCGGAGTGGAAATGGCTGGATCGCTTCTGTCGTTCATCCCGACATTCTTAATCTTTTTGTTTTTTCAACGATATTTTGTAAAAGGCATAGCTCTTAGCGGGCTGAAATAGATTTGCATGATAAGGAAGGTTTTAGCATGAGTGAAAAAAAGAGCCGAGAAGAATTTAATCAAAAATTAGATACTTTTATTGAAACAACGAAGGAACAAATCATGAATAGCGAGTTCGAAGTAGGGGACTTTCTGCCTTCTGAACTGGCATTAGCAGAACGGTTTGATTTAAGTAAAAACTCAGTTCGCAAAGGATTAGAAGAATTAGTGAAGCAAGGCTTGATTGTTAAGAAATCCAGGATCGGAAACCTTGTTGTTTCTAATAAGCCTTATGATCAAGTCATTCTTCGTTTAGGTTACTATCCATCTATTAAACAAGAAGCTGCACTTTCGAAAGTCATTCAGGCGTTTGAGGAAAGGTATCCGTTAATAAAAGTGCAAACGATTGCTATTTCCTATGATCACTATCAGCAGACGGTATACGATTTCTTTGTTAATGACATCATTGACGTCGTTACGATCAACTATAATGACTTTTGCGCGTTTGGAAGTGTTAGCGAAGAGCTGTTTGAACCGGTTGCAGCGGAAAAGACCGTGTATCCTTTTTTAGAAAAACCGTTCCAGCGAAAAGAGCAATATGTTAAACCTTTTATTTATTCACCGATTGTTCTTTGCTATAACCAACAGCATTTTGAGGAGGCAAATCTAGCCGTTCCAGATAGCGGCTGGCAATGGGATGATGTCATACAAGCTGCGAACCAGCTTACTGAGGCAAAAAACGCTGAAAAACATTGCGGGTTTTATTTTCATTCACTATCCGTGAACCGATGGCCGATCTTCCTTTTTCAGAATGGAGTAAGTTTTTCAAGGAACTTAGATGGATCAGTGATTTTTGATAAAGAAAAATTCATGAATTGCATAAATCTATGCCGAGAGCTGTTTAGAAAGCAAGAAATGGTTCAAAACCTTCTATCTGACAGTGATAAAGATGCTGAAAAACTTTTTCTAGAAGGGAAAGTATCGATGATTATGTCTTCATACTTTAGTTTGAACCAAATGAAAGAAGATGAGATTCGATATGATATTGCTCCTCTTCCATACTTAGAGGATGCACGTACACTGCTGCTCATGATTGGAATGGCCATTAATAAGCAATCTACAAGACTTGAAGCCGCTAAAACATGGGTGAAGTTCATGACTTCTGATGAATGCCAGGAGATTATTCGTACGGAAACGCTTAGTATACCAGCTGTTAAGCATATGGCTGAAAAAACAGGCGGTGAACAGGTGTACCAGCCGCCTCGTTTCAAGCTTTTCCGCGAGACCATTCCTACATTCCGTCTTTATGATCAGCTTGGACTGAACTTTGAGGAACTGTTGGAGATTACAAATGAACTTCGCCTTTATTGGTCTGGTTTCATCAGTGGCGAGCTGTTATGTAAAAGAGTTGAAACAAAGCTTAATCAACCTTCAGATAAAATCCAGAATGTTCGTTAAGGGAGGGTTTATATGAAAAGTGTTGTAGCTGTTGATGGAAAAGTAGAAATCATGGATGAAACCATCCCGGAAATGAAAGATGGCTATCTGCTGATCAAGACTTCTTATTCAGCAATCAGTCCTGGAACGGAACTAGGCTTGCTAGCTCTGAGTATGGATGCAAAAAGGTCGCTCGGATATAGTGCGGTAGGAACAGTTGTGAAATGCGGCAAGCATACTGAATCTTTTTTGGAAAACGAGATGGTTGCTTGTTATGGTGCCCCTTATGTGAAGCACGCTGAATATTTGCTCGTACCTAAAACGCTTTGCAGCTCCATTCCTCGATCCGTTGATCCAAAAGAGGCAGCACTCGCTGGATTAGGAGCAATCGCGATTCATTCACTTCGAGTGGGTAACCTGCAATTTGGGGAATCAGTCGTTGTAGCTGGCTTGGGGATTTTAGGCCAGTTGATCGGTCAAATTGCGCTGGCTGCCGGATATCAAGTGTTGCCTTATGATATTTCTGCTGAACGATCTAATCTATTTCAGGATATAACAGGAGTTGAATCCTATACAACGATTGAGGATTTAAAGAACGCAATCTCAGCTAAAACAAAAGGATTCGGGGCTGATGCCGTTCTTTTATGCGCGGGTGGCAAGGAATCTACACTAACGAAGGAATGTTTGAATTGGATTCGTGATAAAGGAAAAGCCGTGATTGTTGGGGATATTGAACCGAATTTCCCACGTGACTTGATGTTTGGAAAAGAAGCGCAAATATTAATTGCACGGGCTGGAGGTCCCGGGAGATACGATCCGCTTTATGAGAGAAGTGCTACCGATTATCCTTATGGTTTTATTCGATGGACAGAGGGGAGAAACGTCGAGGAATATATTCGTCTTCTTAGCGAAAATCGGCTTAAAGTTGCACCTTACTTGAACGATGTTGTTCCTTTGGAGGATGTGTCTTCTGCCTATCTTCAGCTAAAGGATAAGAAGTCTTCCGTTTTAACAAAAGTAATCGAATTTGGTATAGAAAGTGATCGTCTTATTGAGCGAAACGAAACAGGATGATGTTCCGAAAACGTTTAAACGAAAAGGGAGGAGTCACTCATGCTTAAAGTGGGTGTGATTGGACTTGGTTCGATCTCTGATTTTCATATTAAACCGTATGCAAACAACCAAGAAGCAAAGCTCATTGCGTTTTGCGATATGAATCAAAGCCGATTGGAAAATACGGGGAAAGTCTATAATGTTTCAAACCTTTACACATCTTATCCAGAACTTCTGGCAGATAAAGATGTAGATGCGGTAAGCATTTGTACGTGGAACGCAACACATGCTGAAATCGCGATTGCAGCTTTAGAAGCAGGGAAACATGTACTTGTAGAAAAGCCACTATGTACGACCGTGGACGAAGCGAAGAGAGTTGAAGAGGCAGCAAAGAAGAGCGGGAAAGTTTTACAGGTCGGATTCGTGAGAAGGTACGCTAAAAATACGAAACTCGTAAAATCCTTTTTGGATAACGGAGATTTTGGCGAGCTGTACTACGCGAAAGCTTCATGCATCAGACGACTCGGAAACCCTGGCGGCTGGTTTTCAGATAAAGACCGTTCAGGAGGAGGTCCCCTAATGGATCTTGGCGTACACATGATTGATATTTGCTGGTACTTGATGGGGCGGCCGAAGCCTGTATCTGTAAGTGGTCATACGTACTCCAAGTTAGGCAACCGTGCTAACATTCAAAACCTATCTTTCTATAAAGCTTCTGATTTTGATGCTTCTCTTAATTCTGTTGAAGATTTGGCAACCGCACTCATTCGGTTTGAAAACGGAGCTTCCCTATACGTCGATGTCAGTTTTACGTTGCATGCCGTAAAAGATGAAGTCGCCGTGAGGTTGTACGGTGATAAAGGGGGATTAGAGCTGGAACCGCAGCTTGCGATGACCACTGAAAAACATGACACGATCATCAATATCACCCCGCAGATCGACCACTTAAATTTCCAGTTTGAAGAGGCGTTTCAAAGTGAGATCGACCATTTTGTTTCTAGCTGTTTAGGAAAAACAACCACATTAAGTCCTGTAGAAGACGGGCTTGAAGTGATGAAGATGCTGTGTGGTGCTTATGAATCAGCCAGCCTTGGAAAAGAAGTACTTCTATAAAAGGAGAGATTTTCATGAAGGTTAGTGTGAGTATGTACAGTTTGCATTCTGTCGTAAAAAAGGAAAACTGGAATGCGATCGACTTTTGCCGATTTGCCGAAACTCTAAACTTGGACGGAGTGGAACTGCTCGATTTTTATTGGAAGAACAAAGAGGAGGAACTGAAGGAAGTTATTGAGTATTTGGAGCATTCTCCTCTGGAAGTGTCTTGTTATGATGTATCGAACGATTTTGTTAAGGAAACCGCAGAAGAACGAAAAAGCGAGATCCAGAAGGTGAAAGATGCTGTGGATACAGCTAAGCGTTTAAACACTCGTTGTGTCAGAGTCTTTTGCGGAGATTTAACACCGAATATGGACTATGCGATCGGCAAGGAATGGATCATTTCTTCATTAATAGAGTGTGCTAAGTATGCTGAAACGCAAGGTGTTATGCTGGCGATTGAAAACCATGGAATGCTGGCTGGGAAAAGTGAGCAGGTTAAAGAGATTTTAGCCGAAGTGGGAAGTCCTAATGTGAAATCTACTTTTGATACAGGTAACTTCTTGTTAGTTGAAGATAATCCGCTAGCAGCCTATCAAAAGTTAAAAAATGAAATTGCGCATGTTCATTTTAAGGATTTCAGGCTGCGAAATTCAGGGGACACACATTCCGGGTTTAAAGGACTCGGTGAAAAGTATTGGATTGGTGTGATCCCGGGTGACGGAGAAGTTGTACTTTCGGAGATTATCTCAAACTTAAAGAGAGACCGCGTGGACACTTGGCTATCTTTGGAGTATGAAGGATACGATGACGCAAAGGTGGCAGTCCGAGATTCTGTTAACCGAATAAGAAAGTTGCTGGCTGGTCAGGAGGTGTGACGGTTGAACTTAATCGTTGTAGCAGATAACGAAATTATAAGCAGTGATGGACATACAGTGTATGACTCTATACAGGAAGCGATTGCTGCAGATTGTCCGCTTTATGTTCATGCTCCTTTTTATGTAGAATTGCTGAAAAATAAGAGTGAATTATTGTCTAAGCTTAAGAATCGGGGTGCGTCACTTGTGTTTCCTTTAACCCAAGATTCTTCGTTTATTGCTTTTATAAAACTATTAAAAGAACGAAACTGGACGGAAAATGGTGTGCTTCGTATGAAACGTAGCAAAAATACATCATCAAAAACTAAAACAGGCGATCTGGTCAGCGATCTTTATATGATTACACAAACTATTTCTCCAATTTCCAGAATTTCTGGAGTTAGCATAGCGCATGAACCTTCAAAGACTACTCATCGTATTGTTACTATTCGTTTCTCGAACAAATCAATGGGGCATTACGAATACCTTTCTTCTCCTCATATTTCTGAAGAGTTAGATCTCGAATGGAGCGGGAGAGAAGGGATTTTAGAGTACGAGTCAAAGCATGCTAAGGCTTTTAGGGCGAGTAATATACCGCAGATTGAAAAAGATTTTCGGCTGGAAGGAGCTGTTGAAATTACTTCATCACTAAATGAGGAACTTCGAAAACTCATGACTTGTCTTGAGCTTGACATCAAACATGAAGTCCGGGGGTGAACTACATGAAAGTGGGAATCATGAGTTTTGCTCACATGCATGCATATAGTTATGCAAGCAGTTTGGAGCAGCTGCCTGATGTAGAGCTGACCGCCATTTACGATACTCTGGATGAACGAGGCAGAGAGGCAGCAACTCGGTACAATTGTTCTTTTTTTAATGACATGGAAAAGTTCCTTGCACAAGATATGGAGGCGGTCATCATCTGCAGTGAAAACGCAAAGCACTGCGAAATGGTGGTTGCCGCGGCTAAAGCTGGAAAGCATATTCTTTGTGAAAAACCAATCGCCGTTTCGGTTGAAGAAGCTGAAGAAATGATAGCTGTCTGTAAACAACATGACGTCATGTTACAGACCGCTTTTCCGGTACGTTTTTCAGAACCGATTCAACAATTGAAAAGTTATGTGGACTCAGGGGCGATTGGAGAGATTCTGTCTTTCCGAACTACGAACCGGGGTCAAAACCCTGGCGGATGGTTTATAGATTCGGCTCTTTCCGGCGGTGGAGCGGTATTTGACCATACTGTTCATATGGTTGATATCATGAGATGGCTGTCCGGTCAGGAAGTAAAAGAAGTGACTGCTGAAGTGGATACCTTTTTTCACGAGGGTGACATTGATGATGCGGGCTTGCTCACGTTAACCTTTCAGGGCGGCATCATCGCTTCTCATGATGCCAGCTGGTCTCGAACTCCGAACTACCCCATTTGGGGAGATGTAACGATCGAAGTGATCGGAACGGAGGGCACGGTTTCGGTTGACGCATTTAAAGAATACGTTCGGATCTATAACAAGGACGGGGAGAGGCCGGTTGAGAATGCTTTTTTCGGAAACGACATGGATCTTGGGCTGGTTGAGGATTTTATAAAATCTATTAGGGAAAAGCAGCCGCCATCGATTACAGGATATGATGGATTAAAGGCGATGGAAGTAGGAATTGCTGCATATAAGTCCTCAAAACTTGGGAGAATCGTGAAAATATAATATTGAGGATAAAGCCCCTTGATTTGCAAGGGGCTTATTTTTTGGTCTATGCACTTTTATCCTGTCTCTATGCACAGAAACTTTAGTTCTATGCACCAAAGTGGATAGTTTATGCACGGAAAAACTAGGTCAATGCACCAAACAAAATTCTATGCGTTGAAAACACTTTTCTATGCGCAGAACTAACAGTTCTATGCACCGAAACTTACATTCATTAATCAAAGATATCATCAAACTTCAAATGGTATTTTGTATGCCTTAGTTGTCCTGAAGTAGAAAGGTTCAGGTCCATAAGGAGATTTCTAGCTGTATTGCGAGACTTTAATTTCAAAAAATCGCGACACTGACTATTAGTGATGGTTGGACTAATTAGAAGGAAGTAATCTCGCAAAGCCTGTACATATGCTGTTTTTGAATCAAATTTACATGTGGTGCACACCCATTTTTTATGGCATCGTATCATAGGGATAACGCCACAACTGGGACAAGCTACTCCTTTAATAATATCTTCATTTGAAATGTTATATTTTTGGAGCACATTCGGAGTTGGGGTGGTGTGATTCTTTAAAAGTATTTTGGAGAGTTTTCGAAGGTCTTTTTTCGGAATTTGCTCATCCTTATGTTTACGATCATAGAAACGAATCCTTTCAGTAAGATGAATTTTGTGGGTAACCATCTTGTAAATATCAGTTCGGCCAGTGGGAACTCTAATTTGGGTTTGAGAATTGCTGACGACAACAAGGGATTCAACGGGGATGTTCGTAAAATGATGATCTTTCAACCATTCTTTTAAGCAGAATTGTTGCCTTTTTACCTGTGAAATGGGATCAGGAAAGGTTTCTTCTTTACCATTGATAGTCCTAATTAGTTGATAGAAGTTTTGATCAAAATAGAGGATACCTGAAAAGTTCTTCACTTCGATTATCAAAAAGTAATACTGAGTGAGAATAAGTATGTCGAGCTGAAAGTAGCTAGTGTTCTGGAGGAGGCGAAGGTTGTGAAAAATGAAGAATTCTTTTTGAGGAAGATCATTTAAATAAAAATCCAGAGCTTGTTCTCCTTTATGACCCGATAAGAATTTTGCTAGTTCTTCTTCTATCTCAGGTCTTCTCGGGTCTAAGGGGTGAAGCCGATTTAGAAGCCTCTCTAATATCAAGATAACAACTGGTGTTTTACGCTCTTTCATAATCATTTCATTGTATCACACTCCTTTTGTTTATTTTTATTTCTACAGATAAAGTATAAACTCCTGCTGTTACATTAATCTTTCCATAAATGGTTGTGTATGAAAGTCTATGCACAGAATCTTGAGCTCTATGCACTAAAGAAGATTGCCTATGCACCAAAAAAGTCTCCTATGCACGAATCACAATTCTATACACCGAATAGCCGTTTCTATGCACTAACAGATATGCTCTATGCACCAAACATTCTATTCTATAAACCAATCTCACTTCTAAAAGCCCCACTTAGTCCATCGGTCCTGCTTTTAAACTACATCTTCCTTTTCCTAGTCAAAAAGAAGGTTTTTTCCGTTTACAAGAACTATTTTGGAGAAAAACTCCACTTTCTGATTACAAATTATGCTAATATTTAGACAATTACAGAAAAGGGAGGATAAGGAATGAAAAGAATATTTTTCATGTTGGTCGCTTTTGCTTTAGTTTTCACAACGATGATCCCTCAAACCACCCTAGCCAAGAAAGACAATGACAAAAAACGGATCAGAGAGTTAACAAAGCTCGTCGAAAAGGACGACAAGAAATCAAGAATCTTATGGTACGATCTATCAGCGAACTTGTTCAACCTCGATACACCAGAAAAGGTAAAAAACATTGTAGAGAAAACCGCAAATGCAAACATTGATACCATTATTCTCGACATCAAAAACTCAACAGGATTTGTTGCCTACAACAGTGAAATTGCTCCGCACATCAGCACATCTAACATTCCTAAATATCAAGGCTATCCAGAAAACTATGATCTCTTACAAGCTGTAATTACAGAAGCAAAAAAACATGATATCAAAGTTCATGCTGCAATCAATACATTCTCAGAAGCAAGTACAACATATCAAGACGGACCTGCTATGCTGCATCCTGAGTGGCAGACTACATACTATACTGCCGTGCAAAAAGTAAAAGCTGCAGATGGCTCTTCATTTGAACTAACGGGTATTAATGCAACTCGTAATTCAGATAATATGATCCTTTACACACCGTCAGAATATGAGGTAACACCAACAAACCGTTGGGGTGTTGAAGTTCAGGTCGTTGATGATGTGATCACTCAAGTAAGCGACCGTAACACGACAGGTGCTCCTCCGGTCGAAGTTCCTGATAACGGCTATGTAATTTCCGGAAATGGAAAAGCTCGCACATGGATGCTGGAACATCTGAAAGTTGGCGATACCGTTTCGGTTTCAGAAATGGAAACGAAATTTGTAAAAGGACAGGATTATACGCCGTCTCACTCTACTTTTGTTAATCCGATCAGAGACGATGTTCAAAGATACGAACTAAGCATCATTGAGGAATTAATCGATAACTATGATGTTGACGGAATCGTTCTGGACCGTGCGCGTTATTCCAATGTTTACGCTGACTTCAGTGACTTAAGCCGTGAAAAGTTCGAAGCTTATATCGGCAAGAAAGTGGAAAATTGGCCGACTGACATTTTTGAGATTACAGTAGAAAACTACGAAAGAAAGAATGTTCCAGGACCGCTTTACCAAAAATGGATTGAATGGCGTGCAGGTAACATTCAATCGTTTTTCCGAAAAGCTGAAAACCTCATTCATAAAAAAGAACCTGAAACATTTTTCAGTACGTATGTAGGCAGCTGGTATCCGGAATATTACAACGAGGGTGTGAACTGGGCTAGCCGAACGCACTATCCGGAATATGACTGGGCAAGTCCGGACTACCATTCAAAGGGGTACGCTGAAACACTTGATTTTATTATGACGGGTAACTATTTTGTTGATGTAACGAAGGAAGAGGCGGTTGCGTCTGGCAGACCAGATTGGCACAGCGTCGAAGGATCAGCAGAGGTTGCGATGGATGCGATCAATTATTCTACATTCAATTACGGCAGCCTTTATTTAAATCAATACATCAACGATCCGGAAACGTTTAGACGCGCTCTCCAGATGGCAGTTGAAAAAACGCACGGAATCATGATTTTTGACCTGATCTACCTGGAAATGTTCGACTGGTGGTACATCGTTGAAGAGGAGTTTGCAGAGGAATCCGAATCGCCGCACCACATTAAAAAGTACATGGACCTTGTGCGAGAAGATAAATAAAAATGAAGACTCCCCGCTGCAAAAATGCCGGGGAGTTTTTTCACACATATAGTTGTTAGAATGTTCGAAATAGTTTAAACTAAACCTAAATGAAAGAAATATCCATAAATAATAAATATTTTGGAGGAGATTTTTCTTTTTAGCAAATTGAGTATTTTTTGGCCGCAAACTTTTGTCTATACACCTAAATAGACGTTCTATGCACTAAAACTACTTTCCTATGCGTCAAACCAGCATTGCTATGCACCAAACAGCCTTCTAAGAACTAAAATTAAGAATCTATGCACCGAAAACAAGTTTCTATGCACTAAAACTACTTCTCTATGCGCCAAACGTAAAAATAATAAAAGGAGGATCACATTTGAAACTCCATATTTTAGGTACAGCTGCATCAGAAGGGTTTCCAGCACTCTTTTGCAGGTGTGAACACTGCCTAAAAGCTAGACAGCTTGGCGGCAAGAACATCCGTACACGGACCTCTGCCATTATAGACGACACGATCAAAATTGATTTTCCACCAGATACGCTACACCATGTTTTGTGTGATGCCCTAGACCTTTCCAAGATCGAGCACCTCCTTTTCACGCATACACATCATGATCACTTTTATCCAGAGGACTTGAACATGAGACTCCCGGGTTACGCACATGGCGTAAAATATCCGCTCCATATACATGGGAATGATGCAGCATTGGCAAAATGCTCACAAACGCTAAAAAAACAAAACGAACATGTTAAGCTACATCTATTGAAACCATTTCAAACCCATCAAATTGGAGATGCATTAGTAACTCCATTGCTGGCTGATCACAACCAGATTGAAACGTGCTTGCTATTCCACATAAAAAAAGGAAACACCTCGCTGCTGTATGGTCATGATACGGGTTGGTTTCCAGATGAAACGTGGATCTGGCTTGAAAACACCAAAGTTGACATCGCACTGCTCGATTGTACGAACGGCAACCTGCAGGAGTATCGAAACCACATGAACGTAAATGCGGTAATCGAGACCAAAAACAGGCTTCAGCAAAGTAATGTTTTATCTGATCAATCCAAAGTGTATGTGACTCACTTTTCTCATAACATCGGTCTTCTGCATGAGGATTTAATCCAGATTTTTCAGCCGCATGATATTGAAGTTGCTTATGATGGCTTGATTATTAAAACATAAATTGTGTCTAAAAGAGGTGTGTACATGATAAGTAAGCAAGAACTGATGCAGCAAATCAAAGGGAGAATCATCGTGTCTTGCCAGGCGCTTTCAGATGAACCACTGCACGGATCAGATATTATGGCAAAAATGGCGATCGCAGCAGAACAAGGCGGGGCAGCGGCTATTCGGGCGAACAGTAAAGAAGACATAATCGCCATAAAAAACGTAATCCAGCTGCCGATGATCGGCATCGTAAAACGAGATTATCCAGACAGCGACGTTTTTATCACGCCTACATTGAAAGAAGTGCAAGAGTTGTTAGATGCGAAGACGGAGGTTGTTACCATTGATGCGACTTCCCGCCAAAGACCAGGAAACCTCAGTTTGGAAGAAATGGTGGACTATATCCGTCAACAATCTAAAGCGTATATCATGGCGGACATATCCACGTTTGAAGAAGGAATCATGGCAATCGAGCTGGGTGCTGATTTTATTTCAACCACCCTTTCCGGCTACACGCCTTACAGTCCTCAAATGAAAGAACCCGATTTTGAACTGATCAAGCAGCTATCTAAACTTGGGAAAGTCCCTGTCATTGCAGAAGGAAGAATCTCAACACCTGCACAAGCCAAAAAAGCACTCGAGCTAGGTGCCTTCTCGGTCGTAGTAGGCTCAGCCATCACCCGGCCGCAGTTAATTACAAAACGATTTGTAGAGGAAGTTACTCTTTTAAATCGAAATATTACGTGATTCGTCATTTTCCAACAAGCTATAAAACCTTTGAGCTGGTGAAATGGCGGAACGTTTTTAAAAAAATAGTCGTGCCAGTGAAAGGAGCACTTATTCAATGAAAATTGCAACCTTACAAACCGCGAGTCCACTCGTTTTAATTCCAAGCATCTATAAATCGCTCACAAAAGCAGAGCAAAAGGTAGCTGATGTGATTACAGCCGATACACACGAAGCCGTTTATTACTCGGTTACGGATCTCTCTGAAAAAGCAGATGTCGGGGAAACGACGGTTATCCGTTTTTGCCGGAAGCTTGGTTACAAAGGCTATCAGGAATTCAAGCTCGCAGTCGCACAAAACCTTGTAAATCCGAATGAATCGGTTTACGGAAAAATTGAAGATACAGACAGCATTGATGTAATCGCGAAAAAAATCACATCACAAAATACAGGTTTTATTCAGGATACCCTTGGTTTAATGAACCAGAACAATCTGGAAAAAGTCGCGCAGAAATTATTAAGTGCACGCAAGATTTCCTTTTTTGGAGTAGGCTCATCAGGAATAACTGCAACTGATGCGAAGTACCGTTTTATGCGAATAGGCTTCAATGTTGATTGTTCGGTGGATTCACATATCATTGCCATGAATGCGGCACTTGCAACAAAAGAGGATGTCGTGATCGGCATCTCAACATCTGGCAGCACGAAGGATCTCGTGGACGCCGTACGTATCGCAAAAGAAAATGGAGCTTTTGTGATCTGCCTTACGAACCATAACCGTTCACCGATCACGAAATACGCTGATGAAATCTTGCTCGCGGCTTCCAGAGAAACACCGCTTCAAGGAGGCTCTTTCGCAGCGAAGATGGCCCAGCTTCATCTTCTCGATATTCTAACAACGGTTGTTCTCTTACAACAAAAAGAACAATCCATTCAAGCAATTGAAAAAACGGCAAAGGCTGTTCTGGATAAGATGTATTAAATCGATGGGGTGAAGAGCCTTATGAATCTTAAAAACTATAAGCCTGTTTTAACGAGACAGTCCGACTTTCATACTTTTTGGGAAAAACGAAAGGTATCTTTTCAGCCTGATGTCACGGTAAATTGGCTCGATGACTATCCGGTGATACAAGTAAAAGTGGCAGATGTTACATTTACTTGCCGAGACGGAACACCGATCAGAAGCTGGATGATCACACCGAACAGCAATCAAAAATCGTATCCGGCCGTCGTACATTTTCACGGATATACAGCAGGACGGGGAGCGGTTCATGAGTTTTTAAAATATGCACTGATGGGAGTCGCAGTCTTTTGTTTTGAGCTCAGAGGTCAGGGAGTTTCACCAGACCATGCTCATTATAATAGAGGAAACTATCTTCCGGGTTGGATGACGAACGATATTCAGAATCTCCAAAACTATTATTACGTGCATGTGTATGACGACATGGTTGCCTATCTATCTTGGGTAAAATCATTAAATTTCATAGATTCTGCACGGCTAGCTGTGATGGGTGAGTCACAAGGCGGAGGTCTGGCGCTTGCAGCGGCAGGATTAGATTCCGACATCAAACTCGCAATCTCTGATTTTCCATTTCTTTCTCATATTGAGAAAGGAGTAGAGATTGCTCTAGGCGGGCCGTATGTCGAGGTAGTGCAGTATTTTAAATACAACAACCCGACACGAGATACCTATGAGAAAATCATGAAAAACCTTTCCTATGTGGATGCGATGAACTTTTGTCCGGATATCTCATGTCCGGTTCTTATGAGTATCGGATTAAAAGACACTGTGACACCTGCTGAAACGGTGTTTGCTGCATTTAATCACTTGTCTTCGAAAACAAAAGAGATCGACATTTATCCGGACTACGGCCATGAGCCAAATCACTTTAAAGAAGAACGCCGTCTGGAATGGATCGCAAAGTATTTGTTGTAAAACGTCTTAAGGGGTGTGGACGTATGAATCGAGATGTCAGTATCGGCATTGATATCGGAGGAACAAAAATCGTTGCGGGACTTGTGACGAATCAGGGCGAGGTCCTATATAAACAGATCGTCCCAACGGCAACAGAAGGAAAAGAACATATCATCTTTCAGCTGCAGCAGTTAATAAATAATCTTTTAAAAGAAGCAAATAAGTTAAGGTTGCCGACGTTAAAAGGCATCGGGATCGGTACCGCGGGTCAGATCGACTTTAAAAAAGGAATCGTCAGAAGCGGAACATCGAATATTAAATACTGGAACGATATACCGCTTAAACAAGAAATGCAGCGCTTATTTGGGTTCCCGGCCTGGATTGATAATGATGTGAATGTAGTGGCTCTCGCTGAATCGTATCTTGGTGCGGCGAAAGGATATGATAACGTCGTTTTTTTAACACTTGGAACAGGAATTGGCGGAGCGGTTATTCAAGAAGGAAAGCTTTTGCACGGAGAATGGGGAGGGGCGGCAGAACTTGGCCATATGTCGGTTGATCGAAACGGTCCTGAGTGTAACTGCGGCTATAATGGTTGCCTCGAGGCGTATGCTTCTGGAACCGGAATCGCCAATCAAATGAAACAGTACCTCATAAAAAAACCTGAGCTCTACGACGGATCGATTGAAAACATAACTGCACGTGATGTGTTTCAATGGGCATACGAAGGAAAACAACATGCCAAATCAGTTTTAGATGATTCGATGGACGCCCTTGCCTACGGAACCGTTAACATCATTCACGCATTCAATCCTTCTCTTCTTGTTTTGGGAGGCGGGATCATTGATCAACATAACTGGATTAATCAGGATTTACAGAATCGTGTACGAAACCTTGGTATTTCATCACTTGTTCAATCTGTTTCTTTTGCAAAAGCAGCGTTTGGAGACGAAGCAGGCGTGATCGGCGCTGCATATCAATGCTTTTTGTACAGCAAAAATGTTCAGAAGGAAGGTGCATCTTATGAAGGTTGAAAAATCAGCAGATATTGTGATTATTGGTGGAAGTACTGGAGGATGTGCAGCCGCACTATCTGCGTGCAGAATGGGCTACAAAGTCATCCTGACAGAAGAAACGAAATGGATCGGCGGACAACTGACGAGCCAAGCCGTACCACCGGATGAACACCCATGGATCGAACAGTTCGGCTGCACACAAAGTTATCGTATGTTCCGCCAAAAAGTACGGGAACATTATTTGAGCCGGTATTCGGTAAAGACAGAACACCGCCATCTCATGTTCAACCCTGGTAATGCAATCGTCAGCCGGATTTCACATGAACCTAAAGCGGCACTGCAAGTTCTCCAAGAAATGCTTGCTCCATACGTACATAACGGACTTATTACTATTTTAACCGAGCATAGAATCACTTCTGTTCATTGTGACGGAGACTACATAAAAGCCGCAACAGTCATTCATGAAACCACTCAATCTGAACTTGTATTAGTAGGAACTTATTTTCTCGATGGAACTGATTGCGGTGATGTGCTGCCACTCGCCAATGTTCCATACGTGACAGGGGCAGAATCCCAGGCACAAACGGATGAACCAAATGCTGTTACAGGTGATCCTGAGCCTCTTAATATGCAGGCAATTACTCACTGTTTTGCTGTTGATTATCGCGAAGGAGAAGACCATACGATTGAAAAACCAGAATCCTATTCCTTCTGGCGGGATTACCAGCCTAACGTTTGGCCGGATCGGCTATTAAGCTGGACAGCACCTCAGCCGATCAGCTTAAAACCCATCACATATTCACTCATGCCGAACGCCAATCAATTCTCACTTTTTCACTATCGACGATTAATCGATTCCTCTCAATTTGACAACAACGAATTTCCTCATGATATTAGTTTAATAAATTGGCCGCAAAATGATTATCTGTTAGGACCTGTTTTTGAAATTGAAGAAAGCGAACGCAGACTTCATCTAAAACAAGCAAAAGACCTGAGTTTGTCGCTTTTATATTGGATGCAAACTGAAGCTCCGCGGCCAGATGGCGGGGAAGGTTATCCAGGATTGAAGGTGAGACCTGACGTTGTCGGGACGGAAGACGGACTTGCGATGTATCCGTATATCCGCGAATCCCGCAGAATCCAAGCTGAATTTACTGTGCTGGAGCAGCATTTAAGTGCAGAGATTCGCGGAGAAAACGGTGCTGTCCAGTATGAAGACTCTGTTGGAATCGGGTGCTATCGCATTGATCTTCATCCTAGTACAGGTGGAGACAACTATATCGATATTTCATCCTTGCCGTTTCAAATTCCGCTTGGCAGTTTTATACCGGTTCAATTTCAGAATCTGATTCCTGCTTGTAAGAATATCGGAACGACTCATATTACAAACGGCTGCTACAGGCTTCATCCGGTTGAATGGAACATTGGGGAAGTGGCTGGTTATCTTGCTGGCTACTCGCTTCAAAAGGGTACGATTCCAAGATATGTTCGAAACCATGATCCATTGTTAAAAGAATTTCAAAAAATGCTCACACAGCAAGGGATCGAACTTCAATGGCCAGTTATTCATGCCGTGTAAGGAGGTGACTTTTTCGTGATAGATGAACTGTGGAAAGATTATGTACCTGAAAGTACCCGTGAATCAGATTTTGATGCGTTTTGGGAAGAGACTAAACTCGAGTCTAAGAAACAACCACTTGAGGTCCGACTTACTGACATTCCTTACCCGATTTCAAGTATTCATGCTCAAAAACTAACGTTTAATGGGTTTAATGGAACAGATATTGCAGGTTTTTACTTGAAACCTGATTCTGTAAAAGAAAACTTACCATGCTTGCTCGTTTTACATGGGTATGGCGGAAACAAAGGGTCAATCGCTAATTACGCAAAATACCTCATGATGGGTTATGCGGTAGTTGCACTCGACACGAGAGGTCACGGGGAATCAGCGAACGGCAGTTATCCCGCTGGCGGAACGGGTTCTTGGGTAACGCAAGGTATTCTGGATCCGCGCACTTATTATTACCGTCACGTTTATATGGATGTGATCCGTGCGATGGATGTAATCGAAACGCTGCCTGAACTGGATCATGAAAGGATTGTAATTTATGGTGCAAGTATGGGAGGAGGTATTGCGCTTGCCGTTGCCGGATTGGATAATCGAGCGTCATTTGTGATCGCCGATGTACCAAATATGTGTGACCTTCCGCTCGCAATCCAGTTGAAAATGGAAGGCTCGCTTGTCTCAGTAGAGCAATTTCTTCGTCAATATCCGAATCAGCTTAAACAAGTGTTTAAAACGTTATCTTATTTTGATAATAAGAACTTGGTGGAGAATATCAATTGTCCAGTGCGATTTTCAGCAGGAGGCAAAGATTCGATCTGTCCTCCACAGACCATCTATGGTGTTTATAACCTGATAACGACTGAAAAGGACATCATTTATTATCCATTCTCTGGCCACGACCTTCCAGGAAGTATAAGCCATACAGATCATCTTATAACAATGCTTTCTGAATACGTAACAGAAAGGGTGACAGAGAGTTGAAAGAAACAACCATTTTGTGGGTTGATTTCATCGCGAATGCTGACTATCTAGCTTCAAAAGAAAATCAAAAGACGTTCATAAAAAATGCGAAAAATGCTGGTGTAACAAGGCTTGTCATTGATGCGAAGATTCCTTTTGGCCAGGTGACATATCCAAGTTCTATCGCGTCGCACGTAAGTTCTGTACAAGACGGCCGCTATGATGTGTGGAGGGGGAGGGACTTCTTAAAAGAGATGCTGGAGCTCGGGCATCAAGAAGGGTTTATTGTACTTGCGAACCTCGATGTTTTTGCAGAAGGCGAGAAAGCAGCGGAAGAAGGTGTAGCGTATGAGAAAAAAGAGTGGCAGACGATCTTTTATCAATACGAACCTTCTCGTAAAAAAGGAGAATTTGTTGCAGCGGAAGACAGCAGTGAATACGCGGTCTGGGTGAACCCAATCCTTCCTGAAGTGGAAGATTACGAGCTTTCTATACTACAAGAAGTCGTGGAAAACTATGATGTAGATGGCGTTGTGCTCGACCGCTGCAGATACCCGAACGTTTATGGCGATTTTAGCGATTTCAGCAGAAATAGATTTGAAGATTTTACAGGAGAGAAGCTGAAAAATTGGCCGGAAGATATCCTCTCTTTTACAACAGAAGGAGAGCTAGCCAGGGGGACCTATTTTAATAAATGGGCTGAATGGCGCGCGGGAAACATCACAGAATATGTAAAAAAAGCAAAGAAAATCGTTAAGAAGAGAAATTCGAATCTATTATTCAGCATCTATGTGGGGTCGTGGCATCCGCTTTATTATCACGAAGGTGTGAACTGGGGCAGCAACACGTTCCAGCCGGATTACGATTGGACTTCTGAAACCTACCATGTAACTGGCTATGGTGATGAGCTCGATTTCATCATGACCGGCTGCTATTATCCGGATGTGACGAAGGACGAGGCGATTGCCAATCAAAAGCCAGCCGACTGGTACAGTGTTGAGGGTGGAATTGATGTGAGTCTAAAGACGTTGAACGGAAAGACACCTGTTGTTGCCTCTCTCTATCTTAAAGACTATGAAAAAAATCCAGAACAGTTTTTAAAAGCGATTAAGATGTGCAAAGAAAGGTCAGCCGGTGTGATGCTGTTTGATACAAGCCACTTTAATAGCTTTCAATGGTGGGATTTAGTTAAAAAGCCCTCTATAAAACAGTGAAAACAGCCGTTGACAAAATTGTCAGTATTATCTTAAAATTAAGAAAGTGGAGGAATTTTTCTTCTTTATCAAATTTTAGGAAACAAAATTCCTTTTTTACGGGTTGGAAACATGCTAGTCATTTTGAAAAAATGAGGGGGATGTAAAGTGAAGCACGTAAAAAAAGTGTTGGCATTCGTCATGATTTTCTCACTCTTAGCTCTAACCGCTTGTAATGACTCGTCCAGTGGCGGAGCGAAGGATGAAAAAGCAGAAATTACATTTTGGACCATTTCATTAAGCCCTACTTTCGATGATTACATCAACGGCATGATCGCAGATTTTGAGAAAGAAAATCCAAACATTAAAGTGAAGTGGCAGGACATTCCTTTTGATCAAGTAGAAAAGAAAACGCTTACTGCGGCAGCTTCTGGTCAGCTTGGTGATGTTATGAACCTGAACACCGATTACCTGAAAAAACTAGCTGCCCTTGGCGCAGTTAAAAACCTAGAAAAAGATACAAAAGACGTTAAGGACGACTTCTTCCCAGGCATCTGGGATGCAGGAAAACTTGAAGATGGGACGTATGCATTGCCATGGTACCTTTCAACAGGTGTTGTTCTGTACAATAAAGAACTTTTAAAGAAAGCCGGCTACGATAATCCTCCAACAACAGAGGAAGAAGCGTGGGAAATGTCGAAAGTGATTAAGGAAAAAACAGGTGCAATCGGGCATCTAGTTAAAGACATCCACGTTTATCTGCCAGCGAACGGAGCAGATATTGTCTCTGAAGACTTAAAGAGTGCTGCGATCAACAACCCGAAAGCACTTGAAATTTTTAAAGAGTTTAAACAGCGCTATGATGACGGTTTGATTCCGAAAGAAGCGGTTTTAGGCACATACAAGCATAATGAAGCATTCGCGCAAGAGAAACTGGCATGGTGGAACATTGGACCACAGCTGTTCAGACAGGTAAAAGACTTGTCGCCTGAAGTGTATGCGAAGTCTGATGCATCACCGGCGATCCTAGGTTCTGAAGAAAAGATCCACGTAGGAATCATGAACGTTGCAGTTGCTGAGAAAACAAAACATCCAGAAGCAGCGATCAAGTTCGCGAAGTTCGTAACGAACGCTGAGAACCAGCTTGCATTCGGTAAAATCGTACCGATTCTTCCATCGGTTATTGAAGCAACAGAGGATGAGTTCTACACGGATGTTAAAGAAGCAAAAGACCCGGCAGATAAGGGACGCTACCTAGCTGCAAAACAGCTGGAAAAAGGCGCGAACCTATTCCCGCCGGTAGAGAACATCTCTCAAATCAACAAAGCGGTTCAAGAAGAATTCCAGAAAGTATTGCTGGAAGATAAAGATCCGGAGCAGGCATTGAAAGATGCTGAGACGGAGATTAATAAGCTGTTGAAGTAGAAGTTGAGTGTGCGTGCGAGGCAGCATGTGCGCATAGAACCTCTCGTTTGGTGCATAGAAGTCGAGTTTAGGTGCATAGAACGGCTTTTAGCGCATAGAGCTGTAGATTGAGTGCATAGACTAATCACTTTGGTGCATAGAAGACGAACTTTGGTTCATAGACCTCACATTACGGTGCATAGATGCAGTCAACGCAATTCCATAATGAACAAAAAGGCTGACGCATACGGCTTGGCGTCAGCCAAGTTTCATTAGTAGCTCTTTTTAGTAGAAAGAAAGGGGGGCATTTCATGTATAAAGCTAGAACAGCTTGGTTGTTTTTGATCCCTACAGGTGTCCTGCTGCTCACGTTCAGTATCATTCCGGCGATTGCGGCACTTGGCCTTAGTTTCACAAACTATAATGTCTTCCAGCCGATCGAATGGGTCGGCATAGAGAACTTTTCGAGAGCCTTCTCGGACGAAGATTTCTGGAACGCGCTCTGGAACACGTTCTATTATTGGATTCTCGTTACACCAGCTTTAATCGTGATCCCGGTTTTTCTAGCGATACTCGTGAACCAGCAGCTAATGGGAATTAAAGTATACCGGTTGATTTTTTACTTTCCGGCACTCGTTTCCGTTGTTGTAACAGCAATTCTTTGGACGTGGATGTTTAAGAGTGACGGACTTTTTAATGCAGCTCTTCATTCAGTAGGAATCAACCCGGTCGACTGGCTGACTGATAAATTCACCGCCATGCCAAGTTTGGCAATCGTAACGGTTTGGCAGGGGCTAGGTTATTACATGCTCTTTTACCTCGCCGGTTTGCAGTCCGTTTCAAAAGATCTTTACGAAGCGGCTGAACTGGACGGTGCGGGCTTTTGGGCAAAACATATCTACATTACGTTTCCAAGCCTGAAGCCGATTATCTTCTTCGTTACCGTTATCTCCACCATGTCAGCGTTTAAAGAGTTCACGCTCATGTTAACGATGACAGCAGGCGGACCGATCGGATCTACCACAACTCTCGTCTACATGATTTTCGAAAAAGCATTCACAGATCTCGAAATGGGTTATGCAAGTGCAGTCTCAACGATCTTATTTGTCATAATCCTCATCTTAACGCTGATAAACAAACGTGCGCTGGACACGACACAACAATAGGGAGGTGACAAAATGGAACTAAAAACTGTGGAACTGCAGCCGAAGATTCAAGTGAAAAAATCGAGAAAGCTATCTTTAAAACACCGAAGAAATTTATTGCGCTGGGGAATCTCTTATACGCTTTTAACCCTTCTCGCGGTGGTCACGATCATGCCCTTCTTATGGACGGTATCAACATCACTTAAAGGGCAGAACGAGACAATCTTTTCCTATCCGCCTAATTTTATTCCGGAGAACCTTACATTCGAAAATTTTGTCACCGTATGGAACACATTGAATCTGCCTTTATATTTATGGAACTCAGTGGTTCTGTCCTTTTGGGGTGTGCTTTTGCCATTATTCTTTTGTTCACTGGCGGCTTTTCCGCTGGCACGTATGAATTTTAAAGGAAAAAATCTCGTGTTCATGACCATCCTAGCCACGATGATGATCCCTGGCGAAGTAACGATGATTCCTGTTTACTTGACGATCTCAAAGCTCGGCTTGATCGGAACGTATTCTGGTGTAATCCTGCCTGGTGTCGTCAGCGCGTTCGCCATTTTCCTCATGCGGCAAGCGTTTATCGCAATACCTAAAGAACTTGATGAGTCAGCTATTATCGATGGCGCTAACGCTTGGCAGATCTGGTGGCACATCTTGCTTCCAATGGTAAAACCAATGCTCGCGACACTAGCAATCTTAAAGTTTATCGGGGCATGGAACAACTTCCTATGGCCGCTCCTGATCCTTGAGGACTCTAGCATGTATCCGTTAACCGTCGGATTGTATGAGCTAAAAGGAACGTTCGTTTCAAACACTCGTTTAATTGCAGCAGGGGCGCTCATTGCCTTGATTCCAATTTTAATCGTGTTTATAGCTTTCCAAAGCTACTTCATCAAAAGTGCTTACTCCAGCGCGGTAAAAGGTTAAGAGAAAGGGGGAATCTTCATGAATGGTGTTATGGGAAAAATGAACGTACTTTGTGAATGGCTGGTGCGCCTCGTCCTGATCCAGTTCTATTGGGTGCTGTTCTCGTTACTTGGCCTCGTTGTATTCGGGCTAGTTCCATCCACCATGGCGATGTTTTCTGTCACGAGGCAACTCTTTTTGAAAAATGGAGATGTCCCTCTTTTTCGGACCTTTAAAGAAAGCTTTTTTAATCAATTTTTGAAAGGAACAGGTGTGGGAGCAATCCTGCTTCTCGTAACCGGTATTTTATATGTAGATTACCGTTTTTTTATCGAACATGAAACCATGAGTGTAGTGGCTATACTTATTCTAGCAATTAGCTTTTTTGCAGGAATGATTGCGTGTTTCCTTTTCCCCGTCTACGCACATTATAATGTCCCGGTTTGGGAAGGAATCAAAAAGAGCGTGTTTGTGTGTTTGTCCCATTTGCATTACGGATTGATTGCAGTGGTTGGAACAGGATTGCTGATGCTGCTGTATGTGGTGTTCTCGGGACTGCTGATCTTAGTAGGCGGCAGCACCATAGCCATGTTTTTAACCATACTTGGACAAAAAGTATTCAGAAATATAGAGCAAAAATATTTAGCATTGCAACGGAAAGAAGCTCATTAAATTAGACGGACATTTCATGGGAATGCCGTTTTTTCTTTTGATTACAGAAAAAAGGAGTAAAGAGAGATGAATAAAAAGATTGCACTTGTTCCTGTTGACGCGAGGCCGGTTACGCGTGATTTGCCCGGTCAGATTGCCAGAATTGGCGGCTGGGATGTTGTGATTCCCCCGAAAGAAATACTTGGTTTTTTAAAAACACCAGGGGATGTTGATGCCGTTCGCGAGTGGGTGAAGGGAGTTGCACCTGAAGTTGATGGGTTTGTCATTTCAACAGACATGCTTTGCTATGGCGGTCTTGTTCCATCCAGAATCTCTACAGATTCGTACGACGTTTTAAACAGTCGTTTAACTTTCATAAAAAAATTGAAGGAAAAGTATCCTGAAAAACCGGTTATGGCGTTCAGTGCCACAATGCGCATCTCCAATAACTATGTGAATGAGGAGGAGAAGCCGTATTGGTCTGAGTATGGAAAAGAGATCTATGCGTATTCGTATCAGTATCATCGATTTTTGAAGACCGGTTTAGAGGAAGCACAGCTTCTTGTAAAAGAGATGGAGGGAAAAATACCGTCAGCTATTTTACAAGATTATAAGGAAACGCGGGAGAAAAATTATCAGTTGAATCAGGCTCTCTTAAAAGGGATCGAAGAAGGCTGGCTCGATCGCCTCGTTTTCCCGCAGGATGACACTTCTGAGTATGGACTGAACATCTTGGAGCAGGAGAAGCTTTTAAGGGAAGTTTTGGAGAAAGAGCTTTTTACGAAAGTAGCGATCTATCCGGGTGCTGATGAAGTGGCGAATTCCTTGGTTGCACGTATGATTTATGAGCTGGAGAACATACAAAAGCCTACCTTCTTTTCTTTTTATAGTGGTGAAAAAGGCGCACTAATCAATGCACTTTATGAAGACCGACCAATCGCGGAAAGTGTGAAGGGGCAAATATATGCTTTTGGCAGTATTATAGAGGCGACTCCTGGGGAAGCGGATGTATTGCTCGCGGTTAATGTGCCAGGAAAAAGGCAGGGAGATCCAGCGATTCAGATTTTTTTAGGGGAAGTCGATACAGCAGACCGGAACATCGGCGAGTGGGTGCAGCGGATCAAACATTACATCAGTAAAGGGCAATTGGTTGCAGTGGCCGATGTAGCTTATGCGAATGGTGCTGACCCCGCGATGATTCCGCAACTGTTGGCGGCAGTGGAAGTTCGTGAATTGTGTGGGTTTGCCGCATGGAATACAGCAGGCAACACACTAGGAACAGTCGTCGCCCAGGCAGCTATGGTTCACTTGGCAAAAATGAAAGACGTGGATGTTAATCAGTATTTCATTGATGAACAAATCCTGTACCGATTGCTGGAAGACTATGTTTATCAGACGGTTGTGAGACAAAAAGTGCGAGCAGAAGTGAAAGATGATGCACCCGATTTAGCGAAAAGAGTGGAAGAGAAATTTTTGGGAGAAGTTGCTTCGTTCATAAAGAAAACTTCTTATGAAAAGGACTATAATGGGTTAATTGGGAAAGTGTTTTTGCCTTGGAACCGCACGTTTGAGATCGGGTTTGAGCTGGAGTTAAAACAGAAAATAGGTCGATGAGTCGAGAGTATAATTCTAAAACTAAAAAGAGGTATTACACTCTTACATGTGCAATACCTCCAATCTTATAATCTGTCTTTTACTTGTGAATATAAGGAATTTCTTCTTACTTCTTTTTCGTTCTCATACTGTGTTTTGAACTCTGCAGCATGTTTTGTATCAAAGCCGTTTCTCTTTAGGTCGTTCTTAAGTGCGGAATAGATGGTGTTAAATGTTTGATCGGTTTTAGCCTCAAGGTTTTCACCTGCAGATTTATACTTCGATACAAAATAGCCGATTCTGATTTTTTCACCATTCGCTTTTTTCGTACGGTATTCTGATTCTGCATGTCCAACAAGAGCAGAAAGTCTACCATTTGCTTGTGATTGCAAGGATTGAAATACAGGACGATAATTATTTTTTATTTGTTGTACGGTTACCTTTTTAGGTTTTGGCTGCGAATGATTATTATGGTTAGTAGAAGAAGTTGGCTGTGTTGATGCCGTTGCGTTTTCTGGTTCATTTTCTGTAGAAGAGGCAGATGGTTCTTGATTTGAATTAGAATCAGTACTTGAATCATCACTGTCTGTCGACGTATTTTCAGAAGGTGGAACTGGTTCATCTGTTGTAACACTGTCGCTAGGAAGATCAATCTTGTATTCTTCCTCCGTAATCTCGGTAACTTTTTTATCTGCTGTGTCGTATGTTTTCACATTTATTATGTAATAAACATATCCGCCGACACTTGCAGCTATAAGACCCAAGGCCAAAATTGAATATAGTAAGGTTTTTTTCATTAAATCCTCCGATTTTATTATTTTAGAAAATCATATTAATTTTACCATCAAATTCCTATATAAACAATTCAATTTAACAAAAAATTGACGTATTAACCATGAAACGATAGCATGAAATAAGGGTATTTCGCCCATAATGGTATACATATGTCCTGATTAAAGGAGAGAATTTGCGAATGGCTGAAAAAGTAAAAGTAATGACAATCTTCGGTACAAGACCGGAAGCGATTAAGATGGCACCACTTGTATTGGAGTTAGAAAAATATAATGAACAGATTGAATCCGTTGTAACTGTAACGGCTCAGCACCGTGAAATGCTGGATCAAGTTTTAGAGATTTTTGGTGTGACACCAGACCATGATTTAAATATCATGAAGGATCGTCAATCTTTGATTGAAGTGACGACTCGTGCACTTCAAGGGTTAGATAAAATCATGCAGGATGAGAAGCCTGACGTTGTCCTAGTTCATGGCGACACGACAACTACATTTGTTGCGAGCCTTGCTGCACTTTATAACAAAATTGCAGTTGGACACGTTGAAGCAGGACTTCGTACGTGGAATAAATATTCTCCGTATCCGGAAGAAATGAACCGTCAGCTGACTGGTGTTATTTCAGACTTGAACTTTGCACCGACTGATACAGCGGCTAAAAACTTGATGAACGAAAATAAGCCAAGTGACAGCATTTATGTAACAGGGAATACCGCAATTGATGCATTAAAAACGACTGTAAAAGATAATTACTCTCATGAAGTTCTTGAGAAGTTAGGTGACGACAGATTAATTCTGTTAACCGCTCACCGTCGTGAAAACTTGGGTGATCCGATGCGTAACATGTTCCGTGCAATCAAGCGGTTAGTTAACGAACATGAAGATGTACAAGTGGTATATCCTGTACACTTAAATCCTGCAGTGCGTGAAGTAGCAGACGAAATCCTAAAAGGTGACAGCCGCATTCATTTAATCGAGCCTCTCGGAGTTGTAGATTTCCATAACTTCGCATCTCGTGCTCACATCATTCTAACGGACAGCGGCGGTGTTCAAGAAGAAGCACCATCACTAGGTGTTCCGGTTCTTGTGCTTCGTGACACAACGGAGCGTCCAGAAGGAATCGAAGCCGGTACATTAAAGCTTGCTGGAACAGATGAAGAAACGATTTACGGACTAGCGAAGGAACTGCTTACGGACGACGCAGCATATGAATCGATGTCTAAAGCATCTAACCCATACGGTGATGGAGAAGCAAGCCGTAGAATTGTAGAAGCAATCCTGCATTACTTCGGTAAATCAACAGAGCGTCCAGATACTTTCCGCGTTCTATAGTACAAAAGTAGGGGTCTGACCCCACACAAATACAAAACAACAAAACCTCCACGTCAGGCGGACACATCCGCTGACGTGGAGGTTTTTTCATTGCTCTTTATTCTATAAGGTCTATTTTAATCTTACAACGCTTTTAAACTTCTATTTATTTATCACCACTGCATTCTTACTTGAATCCCACTTCACATCGGCACCGAAAGCTTCTGACAGGAATCGAAGCGGAACGACGATGCGGTTATTGATGCTGATTGGTGCTGTATCAATCGCCTTGTTTACTCCATTTATTTTGACGACATTTGATAGATATTTAAACTCTACCGTTGTTCCATCCAGCTCTGCTTTAACTGTTTCAGTCGCAGCATCCCATTCTACTTTTGCACCTAATGTTTCACCGATTCCTCTTAACGGAGACAGTGTTCTACCGTCGATGGCAACAGCTGGCTGATCATAATTTTGCATAACTCCATTCACCATCACATCAATCTCATGCAGCTTTTCATTTCTAGCATATAAATAACTATCAATCTCAGATGTAGGTCCCATTACGATCAAAGGTTTTTTCTTTGAATCCATCCATGTAAGCAACGTTTTCATGTTTGCCTCTGAAACGGCCACACATCCAGCTGTAGCTGAAGTAGAGCTTTTCCACATATGCAGAAATATCGCGCTTCCTTTCCCAGCCACAATCGGGTTTTCATTGTATTTAATAACAGCACCATACTTGTACAATGGATGATTCATTCTCTCAAATGACTTCCAGCGAGAGTAAGGATTCCCGCTAAAATAAATCCACTTGTTGTATTCAGGTGAAGTTACATCATCCACCCAATAATCATAGGAGGTGGTTTGACGGTAGGGATATTTGCTGTCAGCTGGTTTCGCTGCCCAGCCAAATCCAAGCCCCATGTTATAGATTCCAGTCGGAGAAGCACCGCCGCCTTCTTTCATGACTTGGGCAAATCCGTTATACCCAATCATCGCTGGCATATCGCCAAACACCTTCATCCAGACTCCGTTCACTTTTTCGTATGTTGATAGTTTTGCGTATTTTGTTTCCCAGCCGTTTGCTTCCACAATCATCATCTGAGATTCGTTAAAAAACTTGCTGGATATGAGTTTTTGCCGTGGAAATTCCCCAGCAGAAGCTGGTTTAGCAAAAATGCTCAGCAATAATACTAAAGCTGCTCCACTCAACATCAATCTTTTTTTCATTATTTCACCCTCTATTATCTTTTTATTTAATCGTACCGAAACCTTTAAATGTTCACCAGTACGAAAAGTCCTTATAATCTTTTGAATATAACCCATTTTTTGAGGTGTGTGAAAACGATAACGAAAACTAACAAAATCGAGTAAATATAGTAATGCTGCAGTTGATTTTCAGAGAGTAATGTAACTGGGATGTAAGACAGAGTGAAAATTAATGTTATGTATAGAACGTGGACCTTAAGTGTAATAACAAAATAAATTGAAGCCGCTACAGGTGCAACCGTTAACAGAAAAAGTAAAACGAATTCTGAAACATGATGTGAAAAAGGATAATGTGAGGATAGAAACTTCTGAAGGGAAGGGTTTAAGAGATAGATTGAAAAAGAAGAGGTCACGGAAATACTTAACCAGCATGAGAAATAAATAATCTTTTTCAAGGCCGTACCCTCCTGTATAATTTTTACTATAAGTTTATTTTATATAAAACCACTTAGAAAATAAATTCTAAAAGGAGTCTTTTATGGGATATATCCATGATTTACGAAAACTAGTAGGTACAAAGCCGATCATCATGGTCGGAGCAAATGTAATTTTGCTTAACGAAAAAAATGAAGTTCTTATGCAACTAAGAACAGACAATCATACGTGGGGATTAGCTGGTGGCGCTATAGAGCCAGGTGAACGCTTAGAGGAAGCTGCCAAAAGAGAGCTTCATGAAGAAACGGGTCTAATCGCAAAGCAGCTCACTTTTTTCAACATCTTTTCCGGAGAAGAGTTTTATTATAAATATCCTCATGGAGACGAAGTGTACAATGTCATTACATCTTATATATGCAGGGAATACGAAGGGGACCTGAAAGTGGATGAGCACGAGGTTCAATCTCTTCAATTCTTTCCGCTTAACGAACTTCCATCTAACATTAATCCAGTAGAAATTCCTATCATCCAGGAATTTCTCTCCTCACAAAAAGAGCTGCAAACAAAATAATAAAAAGCCCCGCCAAATAGGCAGGGCTTTCTCATATCAATAAACGACTTCATCATCATTCTTCTTATTTTTCTTCTCTTGCTCTTCTCGTTCTTTTTTATCAGAGAGATCAAAGTCATACATGGTAGAGAAAAGAGTTCCGTTATTGTAGAGGATAACAACTGTGTCAAAATCGTGCTTCTCCATATAATCTACAACGGACCGGTCCTGGTTATAACGAATATCGTAGAAAGTGGTTTGATAATAATGCTGGCTCATAAGCTGAGTTAACGGGTTCGCATAAGAATCCTTCAGTATCAGCAGCTTCTTGCCTTCGTCCTTTTTAGCTGGATTGATAACGTTAAATTCACGCATATCTCCAGTAAAAACAGTACCATAATCCACGAGTTCACCTTCTGCAGAAAGTCCCTTACCGTAGATCTTATCCCACGTTGTTTTTGTTTCCTTTGCAACTGGACCAAGATAAAGTTCAAATGTTGAAAGGTCATATTCATTAGACTCAATATGGCAGATCTTTTCACGATCCAGATCAATCATGCCATACAGCTGCTTATTGTAGCCGCCCATGAACTTTTTGTGGTCATAGCAGGTTTTCTTGTACAGCTCTTCATCGATCACACCATCTGTATAGTGTTCCGATTGTTTAGCCAGCGATTCGCGGATAAGCTTGTACCCTTCATAAGCACCTGACATGTTCCAATGGTGATCCGATACAAAATAAAGATCTTTCAATTGTTCTTGATCGAACTTTTCACGGAAAGGCTTAGACAGATCCACGACATGCATCGGTTCTTGCGGAAAACGTGACAAAACATAATCTTTGTTCGTTTCAGTCAAGTTCATCGCCGCATACGATGGATACGGAACGTCAAATACGTTTTTCCGGTCAGGCAGCGAGAAGTAGAACAGCTCAACGCCTTTTTTTGCTGTGTACTCGTTGAATTCCTTCATCGATGCGATGGATTTATCAAAGCTTCCTTTCGAGAATTCAGATACAGGCTGAGGGAATACCCAGCGGTCATCCGTAATGAAATATTTATAGATGTAAGTCTGGTCGGTCATCTTCTGCCAGTTTAGATACATCTTGATCCATTCATCACGTTCAATGAACTGATCGGTAAAATAGCTTTCATATTCTTTTACGAATGAACCGTCGGCTAATTTATCAAGTTTCATCTCTGGTTCCGTCGCCAGAACCCGGTTTTCATAATACGATTGTTCACGGTCAGGTGTGTATTCCATAAAGATGCCCATGCCGAACACGAAGGCTAAGAAACACACAGACAGAACGATATTACTAACAGTTTTCATTTTTCCCCTCCTCGCTCTAGAATCTAAAATAGATAAATGGATTATATGTTGAGTTCACTAGGAACATCGTTACGAGTAAAAGCAATCCCATATAAACAACAGGACTGGCGATTGGAACGGCATATCTGCCCATGAAACTATTTTCTCGGTATAACAACTTCTTAAGCCAATCCATAACTGGCATGCTGAAGATAACACCTAACACAAACACATAGCCGTAATCATTCATGTAAAGGAATGTTGCATTATCAAGCGCTTGTGTTCCGTTGAACCCAAACAGCGTCTGAATGTAGTTAAACGAATAATCAAAGCTGTCTGAACGGAAAAAGACCCATCCAATCATAACGATCAGCAATACGTATACGTGCTGCAGCGGTCGCCATAATTTTTCTAATATCTTACTCAAGCCAAGGCGTTCTAAACTAATTATCACTCCGTAATAAAAGCCCCACGCCATAAACGTCCAGCTTGCGCCATGCCAAAAACCGGTGATTGTCCAAACGATAAGCAGGTTTCTGTATGTCGTCCAAGGTCCTTTACGGTTTCCGCCAAGCGGGATGTACACATAGTCACGGAACCAGCTTCCAAGTGAGATGTGCCATCTTCTCCAGAATTCTGCGATACTGCGTGAAATGTAAGGGAAGTTAAAGTTCTCTAAGAAGTTAAATCCAAACATTTTACCAAGTCCGATCGCCATATCACTGTAACCGGAAAAATCAAAGTAAATCTGTAGGGTATACGCCAGAATTCCAAGCCATGCCGTACCTGAACTCATATCACCCGGATTCATTGCAAAAAGAGTATCTGCCAGTTCACCCATTGGGTTAGCGATCAATACCTTTTTGGAAAGTCCGATGATAAATCGGCGAACACCTTCTGAAAAAAGCTCTAAGCTGTGAACACGTTTCTTGATCTCATCAGCAACCGTGTTGTAACGAACAATAGGACCGGCAACGAGCTGCGGGAACAGCGCGATATAAAGTGCAAGATCAAAAATATTGGACTGAACCGCTGCATCACGGCGATAAACATCGATTACATAACTCATCGCTTGGAATGTGAAAAAAGAGATCCCGATCGGCAACGGTAGAGGTTCGTTCGCGATATTTAAATCGAAGAGGCTGTTCATATTTTCAATCAGGAAGTTGCTGTATTTGTAATAACCCAATAAACCGATATTGGCGATAACAGCCAATGCAACGGTCATTTTTTTATAACCGATCTGGTTTCGGAACTTATGTACCATCAGACCAAATATATAGTTCATGACGATTGAAACGAGCATCAGGATGACATATTTCGGCTCACCCCATGCGTAAAAAATTAAACTTGCGAGCAATAATATAAAGTTCTTAAACATTCTTGGCAGCAAAAAGTAGGCTGCTAGAACAATAGGTAGAAACATGAATAAAAAAACTAAATTACTAAAAACCATTAAATTTCCCTCTTTTTTATAAAAGTTGGTATATAAAGATAATTTTCGACATATTTTTACTGCCGTTTATGATTTTACCATAAGGAGACAAATTTAAAAGGGGTTTCCAAGAACTTTTAATGAAGTGAAGTTACACGAAAATACATAAATCTACTAAATTAATAAAAAATTTACAAGAAAACTCTTCCATTATGAATCTATAAATATATAATTAAATTTGGTAATTCAAAATATTTGTAATTTGGGGGATGAAGATGTCGAAAAAACCATTTTCAAAAGTTAGCCGTACAATGTTAGCCACTACGATGGCTCTTTCTGTATTAGCTGCACCGATCACTTGGAAAGATGTAGTGAATGCAGAAGAACCAATTAAATTTACAGATGTGAAACAATCCCATTGGGCAAACAAAGTCATCCATGAATTAGCAAATGAAGGATTAGTTGCAGGTATAGGCGGTAACAAATTTGGTCCAGAGCTTGAATTGACGCGTGCTCAATTTATCGTAATCATTACGCGTGCATTGGATCTGCCAGCAACGGAAGAAAAGACACCATTTACAGATGTTCCGGCTTGGGCTGCAAATGACATTGCAAACGCTTATGCTGCAGGTCTTGTTAAAGGAACAACTGAGACGAAGCTTGATCCTAATAAAACATTAACGCGTGAAGAAATGATCACAATGCTTGTTAGAGCATATGAGCATCACTTAGGTGCAAAAGTAGAATCTACGGAAACACCTGAGTATAAAGATATGAATCAAGTAAGTTCTTGGGCGAAAGAAGTAGTAAGTGTTGCTGTTGAACATGGCTTGATCAACGGAAAAACGGAAACGACTCTAGCTCCTAAAGATATTACAGTACGTGCAGAAGGTGCATCTGTTATTCATAACTTGCTTAAGAGTTCATTAGTTTCAGTTCAGCTATTAGGAATCAATGATTTCCACGGTCAGATCAACACATATAAAAAAGTTGGAGATAAGATGGCGGGTGGAGCTGAATACCTAGCGGCTTATTTAAGACAGCATGAAGCAGAAAACCCGGAGAATACATTAAAAGTTTCTGCAGGTGATTCTGTAGGGGCGAGTGCGCCAGCATCAGCTCTTCTTCAGGACGAGCCTACTATTGATATTATGAATACACTAGGCTTTAACGTTAGTACTTTAGGGAACCACGAGTTTGATGAAGGTGTAGACGAGATGCTTCGCCTTATCTTCGGTGGAGAGCATGAAACAACTGGTGACTTTGCTGGAGCAGACTTCCCATATGTGGCAGCTAACGTTATTGAAGACGAAACGGGTGAACCGCTTCTTGATCCTTACGTAGTTTACGAAGTAGGCGGAGTAGAAGTTGGATTTATCGGTGTTGTTACAACTGAAACACCAAGCATCGTTATTCCGAGCGGTGTTGAAGGAGTAAGCTTTACGGATGAAGTGGAAGCAATCAATAAATATGCAGCTGAGCTGAAAGATCAAGGTGTTGAATCCATTGTTGTTCTTTCTCACAACCCTGCCGAGTCTAATGTTGATGGAACAAACGCTAGAGGCGAAGTCATTGAAATGGCGAATACCGTTGATGATGAAGTTGACGTGATTTACGCAGGACACAACCATAAGTACACAAATACATTAGTAGATAATAAATTGATCGTGCAGTCTTTCTCTTCTGGAACTGCATTCTCTGATATCGACTTGTTAATCAACAAGAAAACAGGAGATATTGTGAAAAAATCAGCAGAGATCATTACTACGTTCCATGAGGGCATGACACCAGATGCAGAAATTAAAGCAATGGTAGATGCTACTTACGATCAAGTAAAAGATAAACTAAACGAAGTGATCGGAACAGCTGCTATTGAAATCACAAAAGATCTAAATGAAAACGGCGAAAGCTTGATGGGTAATCTGATCGCAGATTCTATGATTGCACAAACAGAAACTGATTTTGCATTCATGAACCCAGGCGGAGTTCGTGCAAGTGTTGATGCAGGCGAAATTACTTGGGAAGAGCTATTCACAGTTCAGCCATTTGGTAATGACCTCGTAACGATGGAATTAACAGGTCAACAAGTTATCGACTTATTAAACCAACAATGGGCAACAGGAACGGCTAAAATCCTTCAAGTTTCTGGATTAACGTTCACGTATACTTCTACAACGGGTGAAGATGGAAAAGTTACTGGTGAAGTGAAAGAAGTTAAGCTTAAAGACGGTACACCAATCGATGTAGATGCGACGTACACAGCGACAGTTAACAACTTTATGGCTACTGGTGGAGACGGCTACACTGTTCTTAAGAGCGGGGCTAACCCAACAGTAAACATTACTGACTTAGATGCATTAATTAAGTACGTAAAAGCTGCAGAGACAGTAGAACCTAAAATCGAAGGCCGCATCACAAAAGAATAGTACTTGGGGACAGACCCCATACAAATACAAAAACACCAATTTTGTCCACCAGGAAAGGACACGGATCAAGCCGTGTTCCTCCCCTGGTGGTTTTTTATTTCCTTTTTTCTCTTAAAAGAGGAGTCGACGCAAACAGAGCGAAGTATAAGTAATATCTTTATGTAAAGAAACCATGTAAACTGTAAGGGATTAATTTACGATAATAATTAAGTAATGGATAACTATAATAAATGGAGGTGTTACCAAATGAATTTATTCTCATCAATAACAGAAGAGAGTTTCTCCTATCTTGTAAACGATTATGGATTTTTAGAACCGGTCGCAACTGATGGGAGCTGGAAGACAACCTTCTTATACGTGAACGATCAAATTGGAATCGAAATTGAACTTAACTATAGGGACATGGATGCTTTTGTTTTTATCATGAAGTTAGAAAACGGTAAGCTGCCTGATCATGAAGAAGAGCCGGTGAAAAGTCACCTGGAAGATATCATCAATGTTCAGCGAACAAAAAGTAACGGGGACCAGACAACGATTGAACAGTTTGAAAAGGGAATCTCAAGAAAATCGGAACTGCTAAAGCAAAACATTGGAGGAATTATTAAGAAGAGTAGGGTAATTCTTAATTAAAAGGGGAGCTGCATTGAGCAGTTCCCCTTTTAATTATTAATCATCATCAACTTCATTTTCATCTTTTGAATAAGGTAATTCAAAATTTTGAACATATATGTTTCCATTAGCGTAGTCAATAAACAGACTCCACTCCCAATGTGCATTTAATCGTTTGTAGATTGGAAGCCAGAACTCAACACGTTTTCTTTCAATTTCTTCAATCATTTTATACATTTCTTTAAAATCTGCAAATGAAACTTGTGCTTGAATGTGGTTAGATAGCCGTTCTAATGTACCCATTTTTATATCAATTTCTTTTAATACTTCTCTTTCTTTCTCAGTCGCTTTTCCAATTATCGTACCATCCATTGGTTTAGAATCATATATATTCCCCAATCCCGTTGCCCCCTTTTTATTTTTACTTCTATCCTCAAAGTTGTAGCTCAAGTGATCATTGCTAACATAAACTTCTCCGTTCGTGCTCATATCAATAGGTACTAGTGTTTTAACTTTTGTATAATTCCCAATCTTAATTGCAAAATCTATTAGGTCAATTTTATGTAACTCAGTAATTTTTATTAGCTCAATATAGTTTGGACAAAGTTGTTTCATCCTATGTTCTACTTTTTCATTTACCTCGGAATCAATCCACTGGGGGAGAAAATCTTCATAAGCCTCTTGAGGTAAAACACCAATAATGGTTCCATCCACAATCTCCATGGCTGGAATTCTAGTATTCACTATTGCACCTCCAATTTAGTTATTATAATTATGTTACCATATATTGTTTATTCGGAAATACAATGAAATTACATTTTAAGAGCTAAAAAGGGTTCCAATTTTCTAAAAAATATTGTAAAATAATTTGAATATTAGGTTTCGTTTTATCGGAATTAGGGAAGGAGAGTATATTTGGGGATGAAACATATTACATCAGGGTTTGGATTTGCGTTTATCTTCTTAGCGGCACTATTTGCATTAGGACTGTATCAAACAGTGATGGTATGGGGGAATATTAATTTGGTCATCGACCGAATTCTAGGACTGACTTCAACTTCATTTATTTCTTCCATACTCCTATTCTGGTCGATTACGAGCGCGTTTTGGATCTTAAGCTTAAAAGTTTTAGACATCGCACATAAGACTAAATTGTATAATACGAAAAACGCGATCTTTGGAATGCTGTTCTTGTTCTTTGCAATTCCGTTTGGCATCAGTGCACAAGTGTATCATGCATTAAACATGAATGCTGGCGTTACAACGATCACAACATCGTTATTTATCATGACAATTTTATCTTTTATCGTTGGATTTGTATTTAAATTTAGAAAAACAGCACGATAATAACAGTAAAGCTTGCAGAGGAAGGAACCTCCCCCGCTGCAGGCTTTTTTATTTTTTGTAAAAATTAGACGAACCATTCAGCATCTTTTAATATAGAAGTAAGAAAATAAAGTGGGGAGTGTTTAATAATGAACATGCCTTTTACGATGCATACATGTATTTTAACGAACGGTTCTGAAAAAAGAATAGAAGGGAACACTTTTAAATTAGAGATAGAAGGCTACCATCTCTATGTGCTCAACAACCTTCAAACCGTACAAAAAACTGAAAAATCACAGCCGGCTGGTAAGGCAAAAGTAACCGAAATTACATGGAGAGAAAACAAAACTCAGATTACATATGAACTAGTTGATCTGCATAATGTGAATTAAAAATTAAGAAATAAAGGTATCTGTCATTCAGGCAGATACTTTTTTAATGGTTATTGAAGAAATTGCTTTTGGATAAGCTGTTAAAAACGTAGAAAAAATGGCTTAGACGTGTATAATGAAGAACGAATGAAGAAAAGGGAGTTTTTTATGAGGTTATATAAAGTTTATCACTGGATTCCAGTACTTTTAATTATAATAGGGGTGTTTTATTCATCCTCACAGCCCTATCAAAAGCAAGACATACGGCCAGAAATCAGTAAATATGTGAATCTTGAAAAAGTAGAAAAAAACTATCAAGATGTAAAAATAAATTATGCCGGATCTGAAGTTAGCGTTGAAAAGAAGGGTGCAGCGAATTTTATTGAGTTCTTTATTCGTAAAGGTGCTCACTTTACCGTGTTCTTTGCTCTAGGATTCTTCGCGTTCCGTGCCTTGCGTATATACGGAAGTACTACCATTAAATCAGCTGTTTTGGCATTTCTGTTGGTAGCGGGATACGCTGCATTCGATGAGACGCATCAAAACTTTACCGAGAACCGCACACCGCATGTTGAAGATGTCGTGATTGATATTGCAGGCGGCATAACGGCAATCGCACTTGCCAGTTTCATATACCGCAACCGACCAGTTAAAAAGAAAACCAGCTTTCGGAATGTGTAAGGCATCCGGCAGCTGGTTTTTAATATCCCTTTAATAAATACTCCATGGTTGTAAGCTAATAGAAACAACTTTACCTTCATCATTTGATCTAAACTCATACATATAGGAACCTTCATAATAGGCATGAATTGTATCACCAGAGTAATCATCCACATAAATGTTTTCTGCAGGACCGAGTGCATTTAATACTTCATCAACTGTAAATGTTGCACGAGTTGGTTCGACGATAATGGATCTAATACTTCTAGGATTAGATTTTAGTTTGAACCAATAATCCCCATACATCCATTGTTCGAATGCTTCTGTTTCAGGGATTCCCGGCCTGAAAATCTTTGGAGTACCTGCAGTGTCTAAAAGAACTCCCACACCGTCTTCCCATGTCACCGGGAAGTCTGGGAATTTTCCTTCTCTTAACGTCTCAAGCAACTCAGGCGTTAAATGTTCTTTTGTAAATGCACGGTCTTCAATAAACTCTTTTCCTTCATGGATGTGGATAAGATTAAACGAGCTGCGCCAATCGACTTTATAACCTGTCGCTTCTCCAACAAATCGAAGCGGTACAAACGTGTAATTGTTTTTAGCAAAAGGTGCTGCATCCAACTGAACAGCTTTTCCGTTAATATAAGCAGTTTTGCTCCCAAGCGTTAATTTAATCGTCGTATTATCCTTTTTACCCGTTACCGTTTGAGTGCTCTGATCCCAGTACAATTTAATACCAGCTTCAGCAAAGATTGGCCTCATCTCAACAAAAGTACGGTTGTTTTTAATAATTGGTACGGTCTCAAAGTTAATTTGTCCGCCTTCCATATATACTTCAATAGGTTTAGCAGCTGCAGCTTTGGCATTAGATACTGAAATCAAACTGGCGATTAAAGCAACCGCAAAAAATAGCGTAAAATATTTCTTAAACATTTTTCTCCCCCTTTTTTGTATTCAAATGTATGACGAAGCAGAGATTTAAACAGTTTCAATATATTGGGAGAAAAATATAATTGGTAAAAAGGTAATGGGGTAAAGATAAAAGATAGAAAAAAGCTGATTTGAAAAACAAATCAGCATTAAAATAGTAATATTGATGTCCACTCCACAAATACAAATCAGTGATTTGTATTTGTATGGGGTCTGTCCCCATTTACTTATATGTTATCGCCTGAGACCCCATCTGCATCCACGCTTCCTCGAATCCTCCACGCTCAGCTTTCTCTGCCACTCCAAGCGGATCGTTGAAATACACATAATCTTCATCATACCCCGTTACAACAACAGAGTGCTCACTCCATGTGATCTGTACTTGTCCACTAGGCGTGTTCCACGTACGAAATTCTGATTCAGGCAGCTTCTGATATTTTGCGTTTATGATGATCCAAACTGGTCTCCCACCAGACAATGGCTTCAAGACAGCTTCTTCAAAAGACCCACCGCTTAAATCGCGGATCTTACCGGGTAAATAGTCTTCAGCCAAATCCGCGACAGGCTCGTGATACACACCATACCCCATGTTATCAAAGGTATAGATATCACCAACAAATCCATCATTCGGATTACCATAATGATATGTACCACTCTCATTTTTATATGGAGTTGTATCTTTCTTCACTTTCTCAGCAAGCTCCATTTTATCGACCTCAACACCCGCATGCTGTAAGAGCATCGCAAGGGATGTTACTTCACAGCCTCGATCAAGCTCAGGTTTCTGCATAATCTTTGGCACTCCTGTTATCTTTACTTCGTTTTTTGCTTTAGCGACTTTCATTGCAGCAGCTGCATCATCTTGACTCTCTGTATATTGCTTTTCAACATTTCTTTGTTCATATGCAGCGTAACCCATACCCATCAAAAAAACGACAACTAGTAGTAGAAGGATTCTTTTCATCCAATGGTTTATCTCCTTGTCTAAATATCTTGATAAAGCGTACTATAAACACCTTAATATTACAGCAGTATCCCCATAAAAAGGTACAAACGAAAGAACATTTTATGGATAGAGATTTGGAAAATTAGGGAATAGGTAGGATATCGTTGAAATATGTGTACAAAAATAGTAGCATTTACATAAAGTTAATAGTTATGTAATAAAAGTAATACGTGGAATGGAGGCTAAGATGAAACAACAACTCAAGCCAATAAGTATCTCTCTTCTTATATATATTGCATTTGTCATCCTGATCGGATGGAAGCTTACCTGGTTTTCTAATCAGTCAGATACCCTGTTTTCTCAATACGGAATCATTGAAATGTTTAAACGGTTGTTTAACTTTTTTATAAATGATGCTTCATTTTCACCGCTTCGAGAAGGCATTCTCCTCGTTTCGTTCGGTGCGATCATATTAGTTTCATTTTGGACAATTTTCTTGAAGTTTAGGCAGCAATTAATCGCTTTACTCGTTTTAGATTTTGTTCTTTCTTTTATTATCTTAGCAGATGCGATTTATTTCAGATATTTCGAAGACTTGATTTCAAGTGCAGTTTTATTACAAATCAAACAAATGAGTTCTCTTGGAAGCTCGGTTGGAGATTTGTTTAGCTGGAAAGATTTTTTGCTTTTTGCGGATGTTCTTCTATTTACTGCTTTATTAATCGTATTCTTCAAAAAGGTACAACTGAAAAAGAACGCAAATCCAGCATTACGCCTAGCTACAGGTTTACTAGCAGGTGCTGCCGGGGCATGGTTGTTCTTCTATCCGCTTCATGATTTTGTGCAAAAGGGCGGGGCATACCTGTTTGATAAAACGTTATCAAGCATGCGTGTATATGAAGTTACTGGTCTTTTTGGATTTCACGGTTTCGATACATACAAATATTTAGATGAGTATGTATTAAATAAAAAAGAAGTCAGCGCGAAAGACCGAAAAGATGCGAAGCAATGGTTCGACGATAAAACTAAAGAGAAAGTAGTCCAAACCCTATACGAAGGAAAAGCCGCTGGTAAGAACCTTATCATGGTTCAGCTTGAAGCGTACCAGAGCTTCGTCATCGATAAAAAGGTGAACGGCCAGGAAATCACGCCGAACTTAAACAAGCTAAAAAAAGAATCCCTTTACTTTAACGATATTCACCACCAAACGGCGAGTGGAAGAACGTCAGACGCAGAGTTTTCTGCGAATACATCTCTGTATCCGTTAGCAACTGGATCGGCTTATGTCAGATTCCCGCGTAACGAATATGATTCACTGCCGTACATTTTGAAAGAAAACGGCTACGATACAGCTGCTTTCCATGCTTACAAACCAGGATTCTGGAATCGTTATATTGTATACCCGAATCTTGGATTTAACGAGTTTCATAGTATTGAAGATTTTGATGAAGGCGAACAGGTTGGATGGGCAATTGGAGATGAGTCGTTCCTCACTCAATCTGCTGACAAAATGAAGGACATGAAGGACCCATTCTATTCTTTCTTGATTGCGTTAACGTCTCACTATCCATATACGATGCCAGCAAAATATCAAACATTGGATATCGATGATGTGGGGGATGTAAACCTGCGTAATTATTTGCAATCCGTTCATTATGTTGATCAGGCGATTGGAACATTTATAGAAAAGTTGAAGAAAGATGGACTGTGGGAAAATTCGGTTGTCGTGTTCTATGGTGACCATGACACGGGTTATATGCAGTCCAAAACACCTTCCACGATTTTTGCGAATGAAGAGGGAGATCAGCTCGGTGAATTAGAAGTGAAAGACGGTATTCCGCTGTTCATGCATGTCCCTGGTGTTGAAGGCAAAGAGATCGATAAAGCCGGAGGCCAGATCGATATCATGCCGACGCTGCTACACTTGTTCGGACTAGAAAAAAAGAACTACCATCATATCGGGAACAACTTACTCGATGGAAAAGAAGGTTCCGTTGTTTTCCGTTACGGATCTGTAAAAACGGATAGCTACTATTATAAGAGTTCCTATGATTTAAAACTCCAGAACGGGACTTGCTACGATATTAATACTCGTCAGACGGTTTCGGTGGATACGTGTAAACCCCTGTATGATACAAGTGTAGAAGAACTTAGTATTTCTGATGATGTGATTTTTGGCAATCTAGTAGAACAATGGCATAAAACTGAAAAGTAATCCCAAAAGCTTTGGACGATAAGTCCAGGGCTTTTTTTGTGGACAATTTCTCTGCTCGTCCGATATATCCAATAGAAGAAAAGAGAAGGAGAAATGGTTATGATTAGCTTTTTGCATATTTCAGGTATCCTCATCATGGTAGCTGGCATGATATTAGCTCCATTAAGTGTTTTTATGTTTGCTTATCGATTTTCAAAAGGAAGGCCACTAACGGGCTTTATCGGAATTTACAGGTAAAAGTTATTGGGATCAACGATATGGAAATGTGTACGATGAGAAAGAAAATCAGGAGATCGCCAAAAACATCGAAAAAAACTACCAAGCGCTAGAAGATGATAGACAGAAACTGATTGAAGAAAATGACGTGGCAATGGAATATTCATTTGCGACACCTGAACCGTTGCAAAGCAATGCCCAAGCATTAAACTATACTACTGTTCAAGAAAACCTTGAAAACTATTTAGGTGTAAATGCAACATTTTCTGGTGCGATCCAAACGATTTCACCAACGGAATCTTACACGTATTTGGAGTTGAACGTGATGAGCGGCTCCAATGATGTGAATGCAGAAAATATTCTTGTGGTAGAGTTTCCGGGACCTGTTAGCCAGTATAAAGGGGATGTTGTTCAAGTATACGGGACGATCCATAACAATACTACTTACGTAAATAAAAATGGGGAAAGTATCATAGTTCCCGTCATGCAAGCAGAATTAATTAAATAAATTTTAGTTTATTTTCATATCTCACTAAAAATAGACAAAATCTGACCGATATACTTTTTGAATATAGTTAAGTCCGCCAAAAATATACATAAAACATCATAAACCACTATATTTCTGTAAAATAATTCAAAATTAGTACAAACTATTTATATACCCCTTTGGCAGGTACTGGTAAACTATAAATATATTACAAATTAGGGGGAATTTGGATGATTAGCAGGAAAGCTGTCGTCACTTGTCTTTTATTGCTTGTGACTGCTCTTTGCTTCTCATCGCCAGGTTCGGTTTCTGCCTCATCATTTCCTGATGTGCCAACTACTCATCGAGCTTACGATGAGATCATGTATTTGGCCAATAAGAAAATTTTAGGCGGATATACCGATGGAACGTTCAAGCCTGATAATCGTGTGACAAGGTCAGAAGCGGCTTCGATGATCGGACGTGCTCTTGAATTACAGGGGGGCTACCGGGATACGGAATATTTAGATGTTCCAAAAGGGCACTTTGCTTCAGGTTACATACAGGATATGAGCAACGAAAAAATCCTGGCGGGTTATGGTAATGGGTATTATGGTGTAAACGATAAGCTTACACGCGAACAAATGGCTTCGATTCTTACGAGAGCCTGGTCTTTTCCGGAAACAAGCGGAATTACATTTACAGACGTTCCTGTAACGTCACCATCTTTTGTACCGATTAATAAACTGGCAACCGCAGGTGTTGTAGGCGGTTATCCTGGCGGTAAGTTTGGACCTAAAGATTATATCATGCGTGCAGACTTCGCATTAATGCTTGCTCGTGCTTTAAATCCAGATTTTCGCGGGAAACCGGCAGAACCGGAGCCGATCGCACAAGCACAGGTTGTTGCAGATTTCTTAAATGTAAGAACAGCGCCTGATGCAAGTGCAACTCGTATTGGTGCATATGCATATGGTACGAACGTTGATGTTTATAGCAAACTATCAAACGGCTGGGCATATGTCAGTGCGAATAACTTAAAAGGGTATGTACATGGAGCATATTTAAAATACCCATCAATAACAGTTCCTTCTGACCCATCGAATCCATTAAAAGGTAAAATTGTTGTTGTCGATGCTGGACACGGGGATCATGATCCAGGGGCAAGCGGATTTGGGTTGAAGGAAAAAGATATTACGCTAATTACAGCCAAGCACCTTCGTGATTATTTAGAAAAAGCGGGTGCAAAAGTAGTCATGACGCGTGAAACAGATATCTTCCACGAGTTAGAAAAACGAGTATCCATTGCAAACCTTGCAGGTGGACAAGCCTTTGTTTCCATCCACACAAACTCGTTCAACGGAACAGCTCATGGAACTGAAACGTACTATAATGAAGATAACAACATGAGTGCTTACAATAAAAAATTAGCCACATACATTCAGAACCGTATGCTGATTCCTGAGTTAGATATGAAAGATCGCGGTGTAAAAGAAGCGAATTTCTATGTCATTAAGAATCAGAGAAATATGGCAAGTACATTAGTAGAACTAGGATTTATTGACCACAAGGATGATTCTGCAAAACTAGCATCTGATACATGGCGCAAAAAAGCAGCGTACCAGATTCACCTGGGTATTAAAGATTACTTCCAGTACTTGCAGAATAAATAAAATAGTAGTGTTAAGTCCATCTGGACAGGATGATGTACGTCCTGTCCAGATGGACTTTCTCTTTATATTCACCTTCGACAAAACTTCACAAATAAAGCTATTGATTTGTTCTCATCCAAGCCCGATAGTAAGAAATAGGGGTCAGTCCCCAAACAATTATCATATTTCTTTCATTTACTTCTCTAGGGGGATACATATGCTCAATTTCTCATCAAAGTTAGGGGTCTTTTTACTTTCTGTTTCTTTATTAACAGCTTCATTACCTCATCAACATACATACGCTGATTCACCAGATAACCACGAAACAAAACCTGCTTTACAATCTTATATAGTTGGGTTTCATTCACAGCCTGATGAAAATCTTATCCAACAGCTTGGTGGAACAATAAACTCCAGACTACAGAGTATACATGCTTTATCTGTTTCAATGACAGAGGCTTCTGCACAACAACTTGCTATATATCCATCTATTAAGTTCATTGAACAAGACAAACAAATTGGAATGGAAGAGCAATTAATAGATTCGAACATCTATAAATTAAACTATCCAAAACCTGAGGAACTTGGACAAGAAAGCTACTATACAGGAAACGGCATTAAAGTGGGAATCTTAGATACAGGGATTGATACAGGTCATGAAGATCTCAGAGTATCAGGAGGCATTTCATTTGTTCCCAATACACCTTCTTATAATGATGATAATGGGCATGGGACACATGTAGCAGGAATTATTGCAGCTCAAGATAACCAAGTGGGCATCAAAGGATTAGCTCCAAACGTTCAATTATACAGCATCAAAGTGCTCGACGATGATGGTCTTGGCCAATATTCGCAAATTATTGATGGTATCGAATGGGCGACGCAGCAAGGTCTACATATTGTTAACCTTAGTCTTGCAGGAAAAGAAAGCTCATATGCACTTAAACTTGCTGTTGATGAAGCATACAAAAAGGGATTATATATTATTGCAGCATCTGGAAACCATACAAACAATACATTTAGTGAAGATCAATCTGTCTATTATCCCGCTAAATATGAGAGCGTTATTGCTGTCGGAGCAGTAGACAAATATAATAAACATCCAAAGTTTTCAGGATCAGGTCCCGAACTTGAAATAGTGGCGCCAGGAGTAGACATTTACAGCAGTTTTATGAACAATACCTATGAAACACACACAGGAACATCGATGGCAACACCTTATGTAACGGCCATTTATGCACTGTATAAAGAAGCATATCCAAACAAAACAACAGCTGAACTAAGAACAATGATACAAAATCAAGCAAAAGATCTAGGAGCTGCTGGGCGTGATGTGAATTTTGGCTTCGGTCTGATTCAAGCACCAGAAATGCCGGATACAACACCTCCAACAGCACCGGAAAACCTGTCCTATAAAATTGCGACTGGCGGAAAGATAAACTTAAGTTGGACACCCTCTCAGGATCGTTCACCTATTACAGGATATAACGTCTATCGTAACGGTGAAAAAGTGAAAAATTTAATATACGGTTTTCAGTTAACTGAAACATTAAAACCTGGATTCTATAGATATGAAGTCTCAGCTGTAGATGAAGCGGGGAATGAATCAAGCAAGAGTTTAATAGAAACAAAAGTGTATCTACTCTTTCCTGATGTGCCAGCTTCAATATGGTATAGCAAATATGTTTATGATCTGAATGCACGAAACGCAGTTGGTGGTCTTCCAGATGGTAAGTTCCATCCGGAAAAACAGATTACGCGGGGTGAAGCGATCTCCATGATCGGCCGTGCATTAAAACTGGATGGTACACCAAGAAACACTTCGTTCCCAGATGTAACAAAAAGCTATTTTGCCTCAGGGTACATAGCAACCATGACAGAACAAAAACTCGCCACTGGATTCCCTGATGGTACTTTCAAACCAACCCAAACCATTTCACGCGGTGAAGTCATTGCATTACTAGATCGAGCCTTTACATTGAAAAACCAACAATCAACAACTAAAGCTTTCACAGATGTTACAAACGCGTTCTACGCATTCGACGCAATTCAAAGATTTGCCTCAGTATCCATCGCAAATGGATACACAGATGGAACATTCAAACCTAACGCCCCAGTAACCCGGGCAGAAATGGCAGTATTCCTGTCCAGAACCATCGAAGAATCAAACTAAAAAAGCTGTTCTCCTTGAATTAGGAGAGCAACTTTTTTATTTACAAATTATTTACAATTAAATCGAAACTTTTTCCAAACTGATATCGTCTTATTTTACGGCTAACGTTGTAATGGCTCTATAAAGGAAAGCGGAGAACTCAGCACGTGATGTTTCGTTCAATGGTCGGTAAGTATTGTCCGTGAAACCAGATGCAATGTTGTTTTCGCTTAATCGTTGTATAGAATCGTACGCCCAGTAGCCTTCTTTAACATCAGCAAAGGATTTTTCAGTACCTTTATTCGTTAAAACAAACGTCTTTTCAATCAATGCTGCGATTTCTTCACGTGTCATTTCTTTGTTTGGCTTAAATGTGCCATCCGGGTAACCGGCGATGATGCCAGCTTCTTTTACTGCGTTGATCGATCCAACTGCCCAGTAGGAAGTAGAAACATCTTTAAAGTTACTATAGTTAGATGGAGCGTCGATATCTAATGCGTTAGCAACCATTGCAGCTGCTTCTGCTCGTGTTACAGATTGTGTCGGTTTGAACTGGCTGTATTCGTAACCGTTCATAACACCTTGTTTGCTAAGGTTTGTAATCGGTGAATATGCCCAATGTCCAGCAGGAACATCATGATATTGTCCTTTAGGTAAAACTGCGAGTGTAGCAACTTTTTCTTCTTCAGCTAGATAACGGCGAGCTCCTAGGTAACGGGAGCCCCAGTAGTAAGGATCATCTATAGAAGAAATTGTAATCCCTTTAGATGAAGAAGCGTGGATGAACTTTCCGCTTCCTACATATATACCAGTGTGTGATGCACCTGCTTTATATGTAGTAAAAAAAACCAAGTCACCAGTTTCTAAATCAGCTTTCTTTACGCTTGTTCCTCCATTATATTGATCACTTGTTGTTCTTGGAAGAGATAAACCGTGCTGTTTATATACATATGAAGTAAATCCTGAACAATCAAAACCTGTGGATGGCGAAGTACCGCCATAAGTGTACTTAATACCTATGTACTTTTTTGCTGTTGTTACTAAGTTCTCGCGTTCTCCCGCATTAACTTGTCCTGGAAGAAGTGTGAGTACTGTTAAAAGAGATAAGATCCAAGCCCCCAACTTTTTAACCACTAAAAACACTACCTTTCCCCATATTGTGACTATTTAAACTAGTATTTAGTGAATTTTCTATTTTTTTCTACAAAAGTTAGTCTATCACAATTTGGGACTTTGGTAGGTTACAGTTATGTAACAGATATGACAAATAGATTATTAGCTTTTGTAAAATAACAAGAAAATATTGTAATATATTTATTTTTACTTTTTTGCTAAACATTACTAAAAAGCTGTCGATATTACTTATGGCTAGGGTAATAGCTTCCAACGTTCGCCCATAACTTACAATAAATACTATTAATTAGAATTTTTTGTATAAAAATGATTGCAAAAAATGAAATATATTGTAAAATGGTTGTAACAAGGTAAAACTTGCCACTTGTGAGTAAAGTTGGGAAAACAATAATATATTAGTAGTGTTGGATATTTTTGTTGACAGACTTAATACTCACAAATATACTATTTATTGTTATGTTTTGAATAATTTGGTATTTACTAAACTATGGGCCCTGGGACCCATAGTTTAGTTAAATCATATATTACTAGTTACATATTAAGGGAGGAAATAACGAAATGGCGTCTAAGTCTTATCGTAAATTTATGGCAACAGGCCTATCTGCAGCAGTAGTTGCTTCAGTAGTAGCTCCAGTTGCTGGTGCAGCAAGTTTTGATGATGTAAAACCTGGATCTTGGTATGAAGGTGCAGTAAACTACGTAACTGAAAATGGTTACATGAACGGTACTAATAAAGGTTTCGAACCAATGAAGCCTCTTACTCGTGCTGAAGCAGCAGGAATCTTCGCAAACAGATTTGATCTTTATGATACTAGTCTTGAAGCAGACTTCTCTGATGTTAAATCAGGAGCTTGGTACCACAATGCAGTAGCAGCTGTAGATGCAAACGACATCATGGGTAGCACTGGAAATGACATGTTCTCTCCAGATCGCAAAATCACTCGTGGTGAAATGGCTGCTCTAATCGTTCGTGCATACGGATTTGAAGTTGAAGGTGTAGTTGAACACACTTTCACTGATATCGAAGGAAACATGTTCGAAAACGACATCGCAACTCTAGTTGCATGGGGAATTACAAACGGAAAAACTGATGAGCTTTTCGCTCCTGGTGATACTGTATCTCGTGCTGAAATGGCTGCATTCATCCAAAAAGCAGACAAAGCACTTGAAGAAGGGCAACCAATGCCACTTCCAACAGTTGAATCTGTAAAAGCTGTTGATGCTACTTCTGTTGAAGTAACTCTTGAAGGTACTTACACTCAAGAAGAAGTTGACGCTCTAATCGCAGCTGGATATGAACTTACTGTAGTAGCTGGCGACGATGTTCACGAAGTAGGTAAAGTAACAGTTAAAGCTGCAGAAGCTGCTGCAAGTGCTGATACTACTACTCTAGTTCTTAGCGAGATCTCTCCTGAACTTCCTGCAGGTGTTGAATTAAGCCTAGCAGTAAACGGTGAAGTTGTAGAAGGAACTGAGTTTGAATACGAAGCTCCAGCAACTCCAGAAGTTACATCTGTAAGTGCGATTAACCTTAAAACTGTTAAAGTAGAATTCAACACTGCAGTGGATGCTGATTCTGCTGAAACATTAGGAAACTACAGCTTTGCTTCAGGTAGCGGACTTACTGTTACTGACGCAGTTGCTGATGGTAAATCTGTATGGCTGACTATCAACGATAATGATGAGCACGCTGCACAACAGCAATCTGCTGATCTTACTATCAACGGTGTTAAAGCTGATAACGGAGTAGTAATTGCTAAAACAACTAAAGCTGTAAAATTCCTTGATACTGTTGCTCCTACAGTAGAAGAAATTGAAGTGGCGGGACCTAAAACTCTAAAAGTTAAGTTTTCTGAGATTTTAGAAGTTGCTCCTTCTTTCTCTCTAAACGATGGAACACTTGCAATTGTATCTTCTAGCTTTGTTGCTGGTACTGATACAGTTACATTAACACTTGGAGCTCAACCTGCTGATGGAGCTCATAAGTTAACAATAAAGAATGGTTCTGATTATGCAGGATTTAAAGTAGAAGAAGTTACAAAAGAATTTACTTTTGGTAAAGATTCTACAGCTCCAGTAGCAACTGTTAAATCTGCATCACCTAACAAAATTGTTCTATCATTTGACGAAGATATCACTGGTATCTCAAATGCTAATGTAAACTTCTTCCACACTTACAAAGGTGTAGATGCTTATAAAGCAACTAAATCTTTGAATGGTAAGGAACTTACTCTTGAATTTGCTAACCCACTTCCAGAGGGTGCATTCAAATTATATCTTGATTACACTGATGAAAAAGGAACGCAAATTGCTGACCTTTGGGGTAACAAATTAGCTGAAACAACATTTAGTGGTTCTGTAACTGTTGATACAACAGCACCAGTTGTTACTAAAGTTGAAGCTGATGGAAACACTGCTATTGAAGTAACTTACAGCGAAGATGTTACAGGTGCCGATGTACTTTCAAACTATTCACTTAAAGATGCAGCTGGTAAAGCAGTTACACTTTCTGGAACGATTACTAAGTCTGAAAATACTTACTCGATTCCTACTCCTGCTTTGAACGGCGGATCTTATACACTAACTGTTAAAAATGTAAAAGACAAATCAATCGCTCAAAACAAACTAGTTGAATACTCAACTGCTGTTGCTGTTGATGACATTGTAGCTCCTGAGATTTCAGACGTAGATGACACTACTCTTGGAACTCAAGCTCAACTTCTATCAACGAAGAAAGTTAAAATCGTATTTAGCGAAGTAATGGATAAAGACTCTATTGAAAACAAAGTTAATTACCTATTTGCTAATGGTGCTCTTAACAGCAAGGTAAAAGTAACTGCTGTTGATGGAAATAAAGCAGCTATTCTTGACTTCACAGATGTTGAATCTGGAGCACAAATGACTCCTGCTGGTGCAACAATTCAAGTTTTACGTGTGAAAGATGCTGCTGGTAATCCAATCTTAGCTGCTTCTACTAACGTATTAGTTCCAGCTGGTGCAACTGCTCCATTATTTGATGAAGCTGTAGCAACTGGCAAGAATACAGTGAAACTTTACTTTGATGAGTTAGTTACAAATGCAAAAGCTGACGACTTCACAGTAAGTATTAATGGTACTGCTTCTGCAGTAAATGCAATTTCTAACGAAGTTGTAGATGGAAAATCAGTTATTACATTAACAACTGCTGGAGATATTAATACTGCTGTTACTAGTGTAACTGTATCTACAACAGGTACTGTTGACGCTAAAAATGCATACAACGTGCCAGTAGTTCTAACTACTGAACCTGTTGGTGACAAGTTTGCTCCAGATGCTGTTTCTGCTGCAGTAATAGATGCTGATGGTGATGCTGAAGTTGATCACGTTAAAGTAACATTCTCTGAAGCTCTTTACTTCGCATCTATTCAAGATTCAGATTTCGCAGTAGAAGGATATGAAGTGAAATCAGTTTCTGATGTAACTGGTTCAGTTGTAACATTAGAAGTTAAAGAATTAGAAAGAGCAGATACAATTGCTACTCCAACAGTAACAATTTCAGGTGAAGTTGAAGACTTACTTCGTAATAAAGCAACTGACTTGGAAGTTGATGTTGACAGCGCTTATGACTTAACTGTTTTCTCAAAAGCTTCTGATACTCCATCTGGATTATTAGTTGCAGATTCAACTGCTGAAGTTGGAAATGCTCCATTAGATATGTTAACAGCTACAGCTACTACAGCTGGGTTAAATATTGCAGGAACTATGACTCAAGCTCAAGCAGAAACTGCTCAAGCTGATATGGTTCAATATGTAGTAATTCCTACATCTGCTGCAAGTGTTGACCTATATAAAAATGGTGAGTATGCTTGGACTGCTGTTGAAGGAACAGATACAACTTGGATTGACGCTACTAACGGATACCTAAAGATTGCAACTTCATTTGGAACAAAAACAGGTTCAGTTTGGGCTAAAAATCCTAATAATGTTATCAATTACACTGTAGTTTCTAAAAATGCTGATGGTGAAGTAATTGGAACTACAAACCTACAATTAAACTTAAGCGGAATTACTATCTCTGCTCAATAATTATTTTAAGTAGGATATAAAACTCTGTGGAGAGAACTCTCTACAGAGTTTTTTTATAACTTAGTTTTTTTTAGAAAATAATCACATGGGATGCCATGCATTCCTCCCATTTTGAGAGGTTCTTATTCGTTTAAGATCCTCTCTTTTGTTTTTCATCAACAAGGCTTCTTTTTATGTAACTAAAAAGTATGTTCTTTCATGGTAAAATATATGTAAAACGAAATGAGTGAAAGTGAAAATGGGTTATGGGCTATATTTAGCTGATATAGAGACCTTTGATGATTTAATTGATTGGTTAGAAGAACATATTAAGGAGAGTATTAGTTCATTAAACGCTGAATCGTCACCAAAAAATCTACGTAAGGTCTTAAAAAGTATTATTGATAGCAAGTGTAAAGAACAAATTCAAACTTATGGATGGACCGGTGAGGAAGAGATACCTGATTTAGTAGCAACCAATCTATTCCATGAAATCTTTGCTGCTTATAATAAACATCTTTATGTGTATTGGTATAGAAAGAATTATGAGGAGCTTGAAGAAGATAACCCGTTTCATTATGAAAACAGTAATGAGGCTTTCAAGACATTGAATGCTCTTTATCGAGAAGAAGAAGTAGAGTTGTCTAATAGATTACTAGTACAAGAAATAAAGCGTGGAATACATACGAAACTGTTTTCGGTTATGCAATCTCTAGAGTATACCCTTGAAAGTGAAACGAATCTGGTATCCGTTAACCTATCAGAAGAAAAACATGAAAATCCGGTTGCTGATGAACTCAAAAAAGTATTAGAAGAAGTTCTAAAACTAGAAGAGCAGTTAGACAAAGTGGTTAATACAATTGAAGTGCTGGATTATAGTAGGAATGAATATTAATTATTCCTTCTAATATATAAAAACCTGACAATGTACTAGAACATTAGTCAGGTTTTTTTAAAATAATAACATCCTCATAAATAAGTAGGTTTCTTATTTCAGTGAACAGACCAGCCTGAAACGTTTTACTAGTAGGGAGTGATCTGTTGTTGACGGAATCAGTCCCACGGGTGCTATGTTCTAACCCAGCTATCGTAATAAAAAGACCAAAAAAGGTCAACCAGAATTCTGGCTAACCTTATATTACGAACGGGGTGCGATTGCGGAATAAGTCTCATAAATTATATTCATATTTAGCAATGCGTTTGCAGTTGAAGTTTTAAAATTCTAGGAGCTTCCTAGAAACATTATTCTTCTTCGTATTCCTCAAATTCAATATATTCCTTTAACCAATCAGAAGAATACACTTTCCATTCTCCATTACGCTTTATAAAATAGTAAGTACCGGATTTATCTTCTGTAGTTGTGTCTTCATACGTTTCACCTGTGTCAGGATCAGTGAAAGTAGAGTTGTACTCAACAAGAAGGTTTTGAACATCCATTTTAGCGAAACGTGTGGACATCGTTGAGCTAATTTCTTGTGGTTGAGATACGATTTCTGCAGATACAAGGTCTCCGCTTGCAAAAATTTCTTCTAATATCTCTGCTTCCATCTTTGAATATTCGTGAGCCAAACTATACCTTGCTTTATCATTCATAGTAAATAATGCATTTGTATCCTTACTATTCATTGCATTAATAATGTCAGTTTCATTCTTAATAACCGAGCCCTCTAAATATAAATCAACGTCTTCTAACCACAATGCACGTTTTAACATTGCAGTAGCTTCAGCGCGAGAAGCTAACTTATCAGGAGCAACCGTTGTAGCTGTGATTCCTTTAATGATATTAACGCCGCTCACTTTGCGAACATCATTATAAGCCCAGTAACCAGGTTTTAAATCTTCAAATTCTTTTGGAGTACCGTTTTCAAAAGTAACAGTTGGATCAAATGCACGAGCAAGAATAGCAGCTATTTCTGCACGTGTAATTTTTAAATCAGGTTTAAATTCTGTATCTGATTTTCCTGAGACAATTCCTAAAGCACTCGCTGTGTTAATGTCATTCTTTGCCCAGTGTTTAGTTGTGTCTGTAAATGATTTCCCTTGCTGATCCGTCTTTAATTCAAGAGCACGAACGATAAGGGCAGTAAATTCAGCTCTTGTTATGCTTTTATTTGGCATGGCATATAAAAGAGTGTCAGAACCTCTTACTCCCTTCATAATATTCGCTTGAATCATGTCGTTCATATCATTCTCTGCCCAGTGACCATTTAAGTCTACAGAAGAATACTTAAACCAAGGATCAGCGTATTCTCCTTCCTCTGCATGCGCTGTAATCTGGTTTACTGGTGAAACGATAATAGATGCTGCGAGTAGACTGCCAAACAAACTTTTTATTTTCATCCTTCTTTTCCCCTTTGAAAAATTATAAAAAAATACTATTACGGTAAAATTTTATAATTTTACAAATGATTTGTCCCATGTTTTTTATACTATAATTCTGAGTTGAGTAAAAAATTAACCTGTTAAAAATAATACTAATATCACAATGAAGAGATATGCCAGCAGCCTCTTATAATAACTTACTATGCAATTGGGGGCACTTTGTATGTCGGAATTTATATTTGAAATTCTTCTCTTTAAAATCTGTCACCTAGTTTAATAGAAAAGGGACATTATATTTTGGAAAATTACCTACTATATTGGTTAGAAGAGCATATTAAGGAAAGTATTATTTCTGTAAACGCGGGATCGTCACCAAAGGAATTTCAGAAAATCACTACCGCAAAAAAGGCAACCAGAAATTCTGGCTAACCTTATATTACGAAAGGGAGCATTTCTTTAATAAGAAATGCATTTTTTTTAACAAAAAAAAGTATCTTATCTATTTTAAAAAATGTATTTCCATTTTTTTGTCGAAGTTTGTAACATGAAAAATCACTTATATTAAGCAAATGTATCCAATAAGAAATCTCAGCTTTTACTAAAGAGTGAAAGAAAGAAAAAAATTTAAAAATTTTTGATAGATTTTTGTTTCCAAATGCATCTCTAGTAGTGGAGGTGTTGAAAGGAGTCTATTTTTTATGAATGTTATTCTCACTGATGGAAGTGAGCAAGCCTTAAATAATATGCAAAATGAGGAATCTGAGTCTAGAATCCAAGAGATGAAAAAAGAAAAGTTGGTCCACCAGGCCAGAAAGGGGAATCAAGAAGCTTTTAATGAACTAGTGAGGTTGCATCGGGCAAAGGCTCATGGTTGGGCTTTTTCTGTCACTAAGGATACCTTTTTAGCAGAAGACATCGTCCAAGAAGCGTTGTACCGAGCTTTTATTAAAATCGGAACACTTATAGACACGAATAGGTTTACTCCTTGGCTTAAACAGATCGTACGCAATCAAGCTTACATGAAAGTACGAAATGCCAGCTATCGTATGGAAAGCTCAATAAGTTCCCTAGCTGCAGGAAGAGAAAGTAAGCTCTCACCGTCCTCGATAGACTGGGGAGATATTGATCAGATCTTATATTTTATTTCTTCTTCCGCTACTAAAAGATCACAAGAGGATAACCCCGAAGAACATTTGATGCGGTTAAGCGTTGTAGAGGGGATTTGTAGCTTATTGAAGTGTTTGACCAAACGTGAAAAAGCTTTCTTTGAAGCATACTTCTTTGAAGATCTTCCACCACTTGAAATTGCTAAGCTTTTCGATACGACCAAAGCAAATGTGTATAATACCATCTCACGCTCTAGGGTAAAAGTACAAAAAGAAAGACTTCGTATCACGATTCTTCAGTACGTTCAGAGAAAAAAAAAGCGAGGAGTTTGTAAACGAAAGGTCTTGTTGAAGCCGGATATTTAGGAGGAATAAACGTTGGAACGCAAGGATAAAAACAAAGAAGAGTGTTGGTTAAGAACGAAGACTTCAGCAGCAGCCGCGCTTCATGGAGCAATCAAATACACGGATAAGAAACATCTGAGTCTTGTAGATATCATGGGGATCACGGGTCATGCTTTTCGCATTAACATCGATCCAAAAGAAATCAACGTAGCTGGACCGACTGCAATACCAGGAGGATACATCTTACGAAAGAACTTATGTAACTTAGGCTTTACGAGCAACCTTGCAGACTCACTAGCACCGGTGCAGCCGAAAAAATTAGAAGAAACCATCGAATTAATTCAAGAATCTGTAGATAGAGGGATACCGGCTATTGTATTCGATATGTTCATACCAGAGTTCGGGTTAATCTATGGGTATGACGACGATAAAAAAGTATTTTATGCTAAAGATTGTTCAAAAGACGGAGAAGTCACTTATGAAAATTTTGCAGATGTAAACGGTGTTCTATATACAACCACAATTGGTGAGAGCCTTCCTCACTCTAAATACGAGATGCTTCGGATGTGTCTAGATACAATTATTGATCATGCCCATGGCAGAGAGTGGCAGCATGTTTTAGAAGGTAAGTACATTATAGGATTAAAAGCGTATGATGCATGGATTAATGTGTTGGAAAAACGAAATGCCGACCCACACGGTAACGCGTTTAATGCTCTTGTTGTATCTGATGCAAGGGAGTTTGCGATGAAGTTCTTGCACGATCTTACAATCAAATGGGACGGTACGAACATAGTAGAGCGAGGTGTCAGAAAGTTGGCGTCCGATGCACTAAAACATTACGTTATAGTAGTCGATTCGCTTGTTGAACTTCGTGAGTTGTTTCCTTTTCCACACGGTGGTGATCCATCAAAAGAAGAGAATGCAAGTATTGCAGTTCACCTCTTAAGCAAAGCAAAAGATGCTGAGACAGAAGGTGTGAAGTGTTTAGAGACGCTTCATAACTTTATGAAGAACTACTATGCAGAGAAATGGGTCAATTAACTAAGGAGGAATAATAATATGAAGGTTCAGTTGATACAGAACTTATCTGTAAAAGAAGTTAGAGAACTCAAGCTTGTTGGATTTAGAGTGTTGTGTGCAAACGACGAATACAAAAACGAGATTTCTAAAGTCGCAAAATCCTTGGACAATAGGTTGATAGAGATTAAACACCTGTTGAACAAAGAAATTCAGTTTGGAGCTTTTTTCGTTGACTCAAAAAAAGAAGAAGAAGACGGGTATTGGGTCTGTGTGGAAGTGGAGAAGTTTGAAGATATTCCAAAAGATATGGTAACGATAACAATTCCATGTCAAAGGTATGCTGCAGCAAACTTCCAAGGATCAAATCAACAAATATTTGAAGCATATGATGAACTACATCAATGGGCTGAGGACAACAGTTATAAAAGGCTAAAAAATACATGGCACATCGAGATCTTTCAGTCGTGGGAAGACTCGAATAACCTTAAGGTAGAGCTGCTAGATACGATCAAATAAAGCTAATAATATAGAGAGGTATATAAAAATGAAAGAAAAATTACAAAGAGTGGGTACAACCTATATTCCAGTTACAGACATTAATAACTCCAAAGATTGGTATGTCAATAAACTAGGTGCAGAATTAAGTTATCTAGATGAAGATAAGGCGATTCTTAACCTTGCAGATCAAAGCATTTTTTTAGTAAGGTCACACCAGGGACAAACCTCTAACTTTAAGGATTTTAACGGAGAAGAACGTTTCTCGTTAACGTTTGAAGTAAATGGGATTAAAGCGTTAGAGAACATGCATCGTGAATTTATTAAACAAGAAATCAATGTTGGAAAAATAGAAAACAGAGGTCATGCTGGAAGGAACTTTGTATTTCAAGATCCCAATGGAAATTTGTTTGATGTATGGAGTGAGTTAAGCCCGAAATATAAAAAGTTACACATGATTACACCTTAAATAATGCAAGATGAAATGAAGAATTATATATACATTTTTTAAGAGGCGGTTAATAGATTATGAATAGAAGAATAAACAAAGTGTTTCAAGTAGTGGGGATAAAGAACAAAGGTCTTTACAGCAACTTCGGAAGTGAGGTGCCAATAAATGCACAAAGATTCATGAGTAGAATTGATGAAATAAAGAACCACTTAGGAGTAGAGGTTTCGCTTTTCGAACCGAAAAAAGGTGAGGATCATAAAGAAGGACATTATTTTGTTGGGGTCCTAGTGAAGGATAAGATAGATGAAGTGCCAGCTGGCATGGAGTATATAGAAATATCAGGTGAATATGTTTCAACAAGAGGGAGTATGACAGTTGTATCCGATCTTTACACTTCGTTACAAAAATGGTCTAAAGAACAAGGATATTACCCAACACAGAAATCGTATTTTATCGAGATGTATCATCAAGTTGAGGAAGGAGAAGAAGTTGAGATTTACCTACCGATAATTATCAATTACGTTATGAGCAAGGAAAGTCAAATGGTTACATAATACGATTTTAATTAACCTTCTATTAATTAGGAAGAAATTTCATAGAAATTTGATATTCAAATCGGGTGCGATTGCAGAATGAGCTTAAATCAATACGACCCATCAAATAATAAAAGCAATGGATCTTCAAGTTTCCATTGCTTTTTCATATTTATGTATAGCTTTTACTTTTGAAAAGGAAACTTTATGAAGAATATCTTGAAAATCTATTATCCGAAGCTCCATTTTTATTGAATCGATAAAAGTAGAATGAATATTAATAAAATTCTGTCATGTCAGAATAGTGACAAAACTGGTGGATGATTGTCTTTACTGCTTATTTAACTACACTTTATAATGAAAGCGTATTCAATAGTAGTAAAAATTTCAACATTCTAGAAGGGGGATTTGTTTTGAAAAGGAATAAGCCATTTGCATTTCTAGTATTTATCCTCGCTATGTCATTGGTCATCTCAGCTTGTTCTTCAGATGGAGAACAGTCAATCGATACCAAAAGTAAAAATGCAGACAAAATCAACCCAGACAAACTTGTAGAAGCGCCATTTGAAGGCTGGGTGGAGGGGCTCCCGCAGATTACAGCCCCTGAAGGTTTTGACTGGAAAGAATTCGAAGGCGTTGAACTCAACTTAATTTCGGAAAATACACCACCTTCTTCGGCAATTGCAGCTAATATTGATCAGTTTGAGGATGTAACAGGAATTAAAGTTAATATTGAACAAACAGATTTGTCAACAGTTGTAGAAAAAGTAAGTCTTGATTTTAATTCTAAATCTGCGAAATATCATCTGATCTATGCTGATCCTTATCAAATTCTCGCGAAACAGTCAGAGCATTTTCTTGATTTAAATCAGTTGATCGACGAACCAACACTCCCGGATGTACCTGGCGGACTTGAGGATTTCTCACAGGCACAGCTTGAAGCAACAGGTTATATGGGGGACAAAGACGAAATTTTTGCCTTGCCATATGATAATCCTACGATGGTATTAGCTTATCGAAAGGATGTTTTTGAGAAGTACAAGGATTTGTTTATGGAGGAAAAGGGGTACGATTGGACTCCTGGATCAAATATGACTTGGGAGCAGTATTATGAAGTTGCTAAATGGATTACTGAAAAAGCCAAGGAGGGAGTCATTACTGAAGTTCAGTATGGAACTGGCCACCAGGCAAAGCAGCACGATTCTCTTATGAATGACTTTAGTAATATTCTTGCTGCTAATGGCGGAGATTACTTCAAAAAGGACAACCTAGGGAACCTCGGGTCAACAGAGCCAGGTGAATCTGCAATGGATTCAAAAGTCGCGTTGGAATCAGCAGAATTCTATAATAAGTTGTTAAAAGTAGCGGCACCTGGAAGTACATCCTGGGATTGGTCAGGTGTAGCTGAAGGGTTTGCGGCAGGCAATATTGCAATGATTCCTGAGTGGCATGAATTCAGCGCCATGTTTGAGAATGAGGATTCTTCAAATGTTGCCGGTAAAGTTGCCTGGACTGTATTGCCTAAAGGAAAAGAACGCAGAGCGCACATGTTTGGCGGAACAGGTATCGGAATTAACAAATATGCAAGCGATGAAGAAATTAAAGCTGCATGGCTGTTTACAGTTTGGTCTACTTCTCCTCAGGCACAGTACATGATTCTCAAGTCGGAACAAGGCGGATCTACTCCAACTCGTAATTCTGTATACGAGCTTGCAGATGTAAAGGCCGGGATGGAACCAGGATCACCTGAATCAAAAGAAATGCCTAACTTGTTAGCAATGAAACCAACACTAGAGGCATGGAAAGAAGAAAATGTGTATATGCGCCCGAAGATTCCTCAGTGGCCGCAAGTGAACACATATATTTTCACGGAGCTTTCCAAAATGCTTGCGGGGCAGCAAGAGCCTAAAGAAACCGTAGAAAAAATAACAAAACAAACAAATGAAATCACAGACCGTTAAACATAAAAAAGGGAGGAAGCGCTTAAAAGGCCTTCCTTTCTTTTATAGAAAGGGTGGTATGCATGATAGAGTCGGAAACAAAGTCTATGTCGAACCGATCTGTCAAAGTTATTCCTATTGCGAAAAAGAAGAAACGTAAATTTTCAACCGAATTTTGGATGCTTCTGCCTTCAATGGGTTTGCTGGCCATTATAAGCATTTTTCCATTTTTATATTTGATCTATGCTAGTTTTATGGATTTCACGCTCTCTTTTGATAATCCCGTATTTAGCGGATTGGATAACTGGATTCGTATCTTTACTAGTGAAACATTTTGGGCTTCATGGGGAAGAACCGGTATTTATACAGTGGTCGGCCTACTATTAGAACTAGTTCTTGGTGTAGGAATAGCCCTTTTGATTTACAGTCTTCCAAAAGGACGAAATTTTGTCATTACTCTCTGGATGATTCCTGTTTTTGTAGCTCCGGTTGTTGCAGGGCTTCTGGGAAGATTTATGTTGAATTCAACATACGGCTTATACGACTGGCTTCTGGGGCTTGTTGGAATAGACATCCAGATACTAGGGAATGTTTCGACATCAATGCCGGCTGTTATTTTAATGGATGTATGGGAATGGACTCCTCTTATTACATTAATAGTACTTGCAGGTCTAACTTCTTTATCAACCGAGTCTCTTGAAGCAGCAGAAGTGGATGGTGCCAACTACTTCCAAAAGCTTATTTATGTCATTCTGCCGCTTGTATCACGTGCAATACTAGTTGCCTTATTGATTCGTTCCATGGATATATTACGCTTCGTGGATATTATCAAAATTACAACTGAAGGCGGTCCTGCTGATTCTACTAAAATAATTGGCTATTATTTGATGGAGGTCGCTTTTAAATTCCAGGACTTCGGTACTGGTGCTGCGCTGGGTTTGACAATGTTATTCGTAACAATCCTGCTTGGACAATTATTTGTGAGAATTATGCTGAAAGGAGAAGATTAGAATGGGTGCAACAACTATAAGAACCAAAAAGACATTGGTAAATACGGTGTTATACACCCTGGTGATCCTTAGTTTGATTTGGGCTCTTCTCCCAATCGTTTGGATGGTCCTATCCTCTTTAAAAACTCAGGCAGGAATGTTTACTATGCCGCCTAAATTCTTTTTTGAACCGAATTTTGACACTTTTAAATATATGTTTTCTGCTGAAGGAAACTTTCTTAAGTTCTTGACTAATAGTGTAATAGCAGCTGTCTCATCAACTGGAATTTCTCTAATCCTGGGATCGTTAGGCGGATACGCGCTTGCAAGAGCGAATTTTAAACGAAAGAAGGATATATCTTTTTGGATCATTAGTACAAGGATGGCACCTATTCCAGCTGTCATGCTTCCGCTTTATCTCATGTTTTCAGAATTAAACCTTGTCGGTTCGATGACAGGATTGATCTTTGCTTATACAACTTTTAATCTGCCATTCGCGCTTTGGATGATGATGGTGTTCTTTAAAGAAGTGCCTGCAGCCTTAGAGGAAGCCGCGATGATTGATGGGTGCAGCCGTTTCCAGGCTTTTGTGAAGATTGCTGTTCCTACGGCTACGCCAGGGCTTGTAGCAACAGGTATTTTATGTTTGATGTTTTCATGGAATGACTTCCTGTTCGCTTCCGTGTTCTCTGGTCATAGCAGCCAGACCATACCGGTAGCTGCTTCAATGCTGATTACTCAGCAGGGAATTGCATGGGGACAGGCAATGGCTACTGGTACAGTCATTATAACTCCGATGGTTATTGCAGGTTTGGCAGTGAGAAAATATTTGGTTCAGGGATTGTCAATGGGTGCTGTTAAATAGGAGTTCGATTATCCGAATAAAAATGATGAATAAGGAGGTTTTACAATGTCTATCGAATTGAAGCAAATGGAACACATTGTTGGAGAACTTCCAAAAACAATGAAGGCAGCAGTCATGAACCGACCTTTTGACATTGAAATACAAGAGTTGCCTGTTCCTGTAGTTGGAAAAGATGAGGTACTTATAAAAGTAATGGCAGTAGGAGTATGCGGTTCAGACATCCATTACTATGAACATGGAAAAATCGGCCGTTACGTGGTTGAAAAGCCTATCATACTGGGACATGAGTGCTCGGGTATCGTTGCTAAAATTGGTGAAGATGTTACTCGTTTTAAAGTAGGTGACCGGGTGGCGATTGAACCTGGAGTAACGTGCGGTCGCTGTGAACAGTGTAAAAGCGGAAGGTATAACCTCTGCCAGGAAGTTCAGTTCTTGGCTACACCTCCTGTTGATGGTGCGTTTGCCCAGTATATCAAACATCGGGAAGACTTCCTTTTTCAAATCCCGGATGATTTATCCTTTGAGGAGGCTGCCCTTGTGGAGCCGTTTTCTGTCGGAATTCATGCAGCAAGAAGAACCAATCTGCAACCGGGATCCGCAGTAGCCATTATGGGAATGGGACCCGTGGGACTTACTGCTGTAGCAGCGGTAAAAGCATTTGGTGCTGAAACAGTTATTGTTTCAGACCTCGAGCCAAAGCGTTTGGAGGCTGCAAAGAAACTGGGTGCAACTCATTTAATTAACATTCTGGAACAAGATGTTGATGAAGAGATCAAAAGAATAACAAAGAGGCGTGGAGTTGATGTTGCTTTTGAAACGGCAGGAAATCCTATAGCGCTTCAATCCGCTCTTCGTTCTGTCCGAAGGGGAGGAAAGCTTGCCATTGTAGGTCTCCCTCCACAGGATGAAATCGGAGTGAATGTACCTCTCATTGCTGATAATGAAATTGACATATATGGAATATTCCGTTACGCCAACACATACCCGCAAGGAATTAAGTTTCTTGCTTCCGGCAACTCTGATGTCAAGTTTCTCATAACGGACCGGTATTCGCTGGACCAAACTAAAGATGCAATGGAACAGGCCCGGACGAACAAGAAAGAAAGCTTAAAGGTTGTTGTATATCCGAATGGCTTGCTCTAAAAGTAATAGGAGAAACCATAAAACCTAATAGATTAGGAGGAAAATGCTTGAAAATAAACTTTGGTATTTCTACAGGGTTTGCAATCAAGCGGTGGCCTGATCCGAAAGAATGGGTAAGCATCGTGAAAAATGAATTGGAATTGAACATGATTCAGTTTTCTTTTGATCAATTCGATCCGCGGGGGCGATCAGAAAGCGTAAAAAGATACTGTTTCCTTGTTCGTAATGAATGTGAAAAATATAGTATAAAAATCCATTCGACTTTTACCGGGCTGTCTATTTATTCCCATAACCTCCTGTATCACCCGTTACTTGAGGGAAGACTGGATGGAATGGATTGGTTTGAAAAAGCCTTTAAAATGACAAAAGAATTAGGAGTAACTGCGACTGGAGGTCCTTTTGGCGGAATGGATATCAAATCCTTTGAAGATATACAAAAACGTGATTCTGCTGAAAAAGCCGCCATCGAATCCCTGGTTTTACTATTGCAAAAGGCGAAACAAGAACATGGCATTAAATTCTTCTACTGGGAGCAAACGCCTGTTAGAAGAGAAGGAACCATTACAATAGAAGAAACAAAAAGCTTTATTGAACATGTCAATATGCTTGCAGGGAAAGATGCTGCTAAGTTCGCCTTATGTTTTGATGTCGGCCATACTACCAACCCTGCATTAAACCCTTTTGACCAGAATCCTATTAACTGGATTGAGCACTTAAAGGAACAGATCTCCATTATTCATCTGCAGCAAACAGATGGCTACCTGGATAGACATTGGCCATTTACGGAGGAAAAAAATAAAATAGGAAAAATCAAACCGGAAAGTATTCTGGACGCTATACAAAGGACTGGCAATGACCACGTGGATTTGTTTTTAGAGATCGGCCACCCTTTTGAAGAAAATGATAAAAAAGTGCTTGATGAAATCAGACATAGTACAAGTTTTTGGCGGAAGGCTTGCAGTCAAAGAGGGATTCATATATAGGAGGTTTCCTTTATGGAATTTAAACAGCTGCAATCAAAACTGATCAATGAAGCTGCGGTTGCTCTTGGAACCATTAATGAAACTGATGTAGATGTTTTCATTAAGGAGATTCTAGGAGCAAGAAAGATATTTATTTACGGGTTGGGCAGGGAAAGACTAATGCTTCAGGCATTTGCCATGCGGTTGGTTCACCTGGGTTTTGATGTTCATGTTGTCGGAGATGTTACTTCTCCGAGGATTGAAGAAAAGGATTTGTTCATTACGAGTTCTGGAACAGGGTATTTAGCGACAGTTGAGGCGCTCCTTAAAATAGTAAAAAAGGCTGAGGCAAGGGTAGTTTATATAACGGCCAATACAGAATCGGAGTTATCCCAATATGCAGAACTGACCATCCACATAAAAGCTCAGACGATGAAAGAGGATATTGAAGAGCGAACATCCCTGCAGCCATTGGGAGCTGTTTTTGAACAGGCACAACTTTTCCTGTTTGAGCTCATTATCGTCCGATTGAAGGAACAAATAAAGATTAGTGAAAAAGAGATGGAAAAGTTCCATACAAATCTTGAATAGAAGGGAGATATTACAATGAAAGCTTTGGTAATTGAGAAGCCTTATACAGCCACAATTAAAGAAGTTCCTTATCCTAAGCCCGATGCGAATGAAGTTACGATAAAAGTCGAAAATGTTGGAATCTGCGGGACGGATGTACATATTTTTAAGGGAGAGTTCCTCTCGCCGTACCCATTAATTCCGGGTCATGAATTTTCGGGGACAATTCATGAAGTCGGAGAAAATGTAAAAAAGTTTAAAGAGGGAGACCGTGTTACTGCTGATCCATCCTTATTTTGCGGTCAATGTGAATTTTGTTTAACAAACAGAGGCAACCAATGTGAAAACTGGGGGGCACTAGGCAATACAGTGGATGGAAGCATGGCTGAATATGTAAAGGTGCCTGCAAAAAATGTAATTAAGATCCCTGAAAATATGTCTTTTTCAGAAGCTGCATTTATTGAGCCGATGGCTTGTGTAGTCCATGGAATGAATCGGCTTCAGCTTCAGGTAGGAGACCGTGTCCTATTGTTTGGAGCGGGTGCGATGGGCCAGCAGTTGATTCAGTCTGTAAAAATGGCAGGTGCTTCTGAAGTGGTGGTCGTCGATATATCCCAAGATAAATTGAATATGGCATTAAAATGGGGTGCAACAAAAACTGTCTTAAGCCAAAACGTTGAAAAAGAGCTGGGCAGTAAGGAATATCCGCATGGGTTCGATGTAGTCATTGATGCAACTGGCATTCCAAAGGTTATCGAGCAAGCATTCGAATATATGGGACCAACTGCAAAGTATCTCCAGTTCGGCGTAACACCAGAAGATGCAACGGTGACTGTTAATCCGTTCAAATTATACAATAAAGATTGGACTCTTATCGGTTCCATGGCGATAAACCACACCTTCATTCCTGCATTTCACTGGGTTAAAGAGGGACGGGTAAAGCTTGACCATCTTATTTCAAAAGAGCTTTCTTTGGAAGAAGCGATTGATTACTTAAAAGGACCAAGAGACCCCGATCTGTTGAAGGTACAAATAAAATTATAAAATCTACAAAAAGCCACATCAGTGGCTTTTTATGTTATAAAGCAGCAAAAAAACAGAATGGAGAATGTTTAATGAGTGAGGAATTTTTGCTTGGAATCGACATAGGAACTCAAGGGGCAAAGGCGATTGTCATCAACCAGAACGGTGAAATACGAGCTTCTGGTAGTCATCCTTATGATTTCTCTGTGCCAAAGACCGGATGGGCAGAACAGCACCCTCATCAATGGTGGGATGGGGTGAAAAATGCTTTGAAGCAAATATCCCAGAGGGGGATTGAGTTAGAAAATATTAAAGGAATTGGAATCTCGGGCCAAATGCACAGCCTTGTTCTGTTAGATGAAAACAAGAAAGAATTGGGTTCTTCAATATTATGGAATGATGTAAGAACTCACATCGAATGCAAGGAAATCACTGACCAAATAGGTGAGACAAAGCTGCTTAATATAACACAGAATGCCGTTCTTCCGGGGTTTACAGCTCCAAAATTATTATGGATCAAAAAGCATGAACCCGAGAGATACAGCCGGATTAAGCACATGATGCAGCCCAAAGATTATATTGTCTTCAAACTTAGCGGTGAGCTATCGACTGATGTTTCGGATGCAAGTGGCACATCCTTATTTGATGTAAAGAACCGTTGCTGGTCAAATGAAATTATAGAAGCTCTAAAAATTCCCCATGATTGGCTCCCGCAGGTACATGAAAGCCAGACAATCGTTGGCCAAGTGTCTGTACAGGCGGCGGCTGAGACTGGCTTACCCTTTGGAATTCCAATTACAGCAGGGGCAGGTGATAATGCGGCTGCAGCCCTAGGAAATGGTATTTATGAAGAGGGAAAAGGAATTATTAGCATAGGGACTTCCGGAACTGTATTTGCCCCGCTCAAACAAGTGCCAGAAAGAACTGGAGAGGGCAAAATAAAAACCTTACATTTATTTTGCCATTGCCTACCTGGTACATGGCATGCGATGGGGGTTACTCTCTCTGCGGGTATGTCACTGAAATGGTTTAAAGAGACCTTTTCGATTAACTCTTATGATGAACTATTATCGGGTGTTGAAATGGTGCCTTCTGGTTCCGAAGGACTTGTATTTCTTCCTTATTTAAATGGAGAACGGACACCTCATAATAATTCAACCGCCCAGGGGGTATTTTTCGGGATGGGATATCAGCATACAAGAGCTCATTTTACACGGGCGTTGCTTGAAGGAGTCTCTTTCAGCCTTAAAGATTGTTTGGAATTAATTGAAAAGATGAATATTCGAATTGATGATTGGTATGTGACGGGAGGTGCAAGCAAGAGCGGGATATGGCGCAGTATCTTGGCTGATGTTTTACAAAAGCCATTGCGTGCTTTTGAAGAAAGAGAGGGTCCAGCTTTTGGTGCAGCTTTATTAGCCGGTTTAGGAACAGGTGTCTGGAAAAGCCCAGATGAATTTCCGAGCTGCTTTGATCAAGGGATACGGTCAGAATACAATGCTAGAAACAGCAAGATTTATAAAGACACACATGAAATATACAGCGAGTTATACAACCGATTGGTCCCATTGTATTCCAAAACTTCTAATAGAGAAAAGATGATATAATCTCAATAATTAGAATATTCTTAAGGAATGAAAAGACATGATACAAAATCCAGCATTGAACTCGAGGCAAAAAGAACTCCTTCAAACATTGCTGCTGGCTGAAAGGCCGTTATCATACAAGCAGCTTTCAGAAATATTTAAATTAAGCACGAGAACCATTCAGAGAGAAATCAGTTCACTCAAGCCCTTTCTGGCATCCCACGGCCTTAAAATAGGTAAAAAGATTGGTGCAGGATTGGAATTAAAAGGGTCCCAAGAGAAGATCAAAGCACTTAAGGATCACTTGAACCAAACTAAAACAAAATCGGCTTATTCTCCGGAAGAACGCCAGGAAGGCATATGTTACGAGCTTCTGATCTCTAAAGAACCAATCAAACAGTTTGTCTTCAGCAGGAATTACGGCGTGACAGAAACGACAGTTAGCCATGATTTGGATAAAATTTCACCCTGGTTGGATTCTGGAGGAATTTCTCTCATTAGAACCCCTGGAGTAGGTGTCTACTTAAAAGCCTCGGAGCACCAGCGTAGAATGATGCTGTCCCGTTTGCTCCATAAGGATGTATCTTTTGAGGAGTGGCTTGATCTTTTTCATGAAAAGAATGAAGGGGAAACCATTCAAACACAAGGAAAACTTAACGCATTAATCAGAAACCGCCTTCTAAAGTTTGTTCATTCACAAAATATACAAGAGATTGAAAAGATTGTTCGAAGGGTCTTAAATAGTAAACCAGATATTGTATTGACCGACAGAAATTACGTCAACTTGATCGTCCATTTAATGCTTGCAGTAGAAAGGATTAAAGAGGACGGAATTTTGTCAGAGGTTTCTGGTATCTATCAATTTGATTCTGATGTGTATGAAATAGCGCAGAATATAGTTTCAGAGCTGGAAAAAGAGCTTTTGATTAGCATTCCTGATATAGAAATAGAATACATTTCCCTGCACCTCGCAGGAGCCCGTGTATCAAAGTGGCAGGAGGACATTTCAGAAGACCAGGAAGAATTCACATGGATTGAATTAGCTAATAGTTTTATAGGTGCAATGGAATACAATTTGAAAGAGTCATTCCAAGGAGATAACCTTCTCCAAGAAGGGCTGGTAGCACACTTTGCACCTGCATTTAACCGATTAAAATACGGGCTTCAAATTCATAATCCTATGCTTGAAAAGATAAAAGAGAGATATCCTGAAATTTTTAAGGCTTGTGAAAAAGCTTGCAGTTTTCTGGAGAGTAAAGTTGGGTACACCATTCCAGAGGATGAGATTGGCTATTTGACAATGCACATCGGAGCTTCCCTAATTAGAAAAAAAGAACGCCTAAAAAAACAGTATCGCGCAGTTGTTATTTGTGCAAGTGGCCTTGGGACATCAACATATCTGGCAACGAGAATCCGCTCCGAGATGGAAAATCTGTCGGTAGAAGGGATTGTCTCAACAAACCATCTAAGCCAGTGGCTTAAAGAAAATAAGGAAGTTGACATCTTAATCTCTACTGTAAATCTGCCATTTATAAAAAATAAAAATATAGTGATTGTAAGTCCTTTTCTGCAAAAAGAGGATATATCAAAAATTCAGTATGGACTGGAAAAAGTCCAAAAACAACCTGAAGATGGGGAGTCCAGCAAACATACAGCAAAACAATCTCCTGCCATTACTCTTGCCAAGTATGGGGAGGGAATGATGAAGATCCTTCAAAACCTGACTATTTATCAGATAGTTAAGTCTAAGGTAAACGGAATCCCTGACATTCTATACGAAAGTAAAAGTCACACTGCAATCAGCAAGCTTGAAAGGTTATGCGATGATCTGGAAAACAGAGAACAGAAGGGAGGATTTGTGATTGGGAGCCTTGCCATGATCCATACCCGCTCTGAAGGAGTTAAAGATTTGCTTGTATGCATTTTCCGTATTGAAGAACCGGTATTATGGTTTAACGACAATGGAGAAGAGCAATATGTTAAAACGATTTTATTGCTGGCTGCTCCTAAAGATGCACCAAAAGAGCATATTAAAATGATCAGCGAAGTCAGTGCAATGCTTATCGACGAATCGTTTATCAAACTATTGGAATGTGGAACTGTGACGGAAGTTAAACATGAACTGGAGGCTATTTTATCGAAAGCCTAT